>NZ_CATKQT010000030.1:0-1467 GCF_949767855.1 Brevibacillus sp. IT-7CA2 | reverse complement strand
TAAACTGTCCCCTTTGTAAAGGACACTTTTAAAAAAGTCTAGGCAACGTTAAGAAGATGATCTCTGTATTGAACAGGGGTCATCTTTTTTAAGTTCCATTGGTATCTGTTGTTATTGTAGTAAGTCATATAATTCTTAATTTCACGTTTTAGTTCTTTCAGGTTCGTGCATGTCTTAATAGGGACTTCGTCTTTAAAATGTCCAAAAAAGGATTCCTGAAGTGCGTTGTCCCAGCAGTTCCCACGTCTAGACATCGATTGACGTAACCCAAGTTTTCGTACTATTTTTTGAAAGGTCGGATGTGTATAGTGGAAACCTTGGTCTGAATGGATCAATGCAAGGTTAGTTTTATGGAATCTTCGATTCTTTTTTAACTTCAGGAGGGTATCCGTTGCTAAATCTACAGTGAGCCGATCTGATACGTGGTAAGCCACAATTTCATTAGTGGAGCCATCTATAATGGTTGATAAGTATGCTTTCATTCCTTTCCCATAAAACAAATAAGTGATATCCGTAAGAAGTACTTTACCAGGAACACCTTGCTTAAACTGTCTGTTTAAAAGGTTGGGCACCACACGGTGCTCTTTCGTTGCTTTTATCATTCTTTTATAAGGATTTGTCTTCCGAATGGGACATACAATGTTGAATTTCTTCATGATTCGACGGATTCGCTTCAAATTGTAGATAGTCTGAAATTGCCCTGCCAAAATCATTTTAATTTGACGAGCTCCTTTTTTTCGTCCTTTAAAACGAAAAGCCTTTAATATACGCTCTTTTACTTCCTCATCGGTTTCTTCTTTTTGCTTACGCCTTTCCTGTGAACAGTTAGAGAAGTACTTATAGTAGCCGCTGCGTGAGACCTCAGATACTTCGCATAGATAACTCACCATATGTTTAAGCTGGTACTTTTCAATCACTGTACGAATCAGAATATACTTCTGACAAGATGGTAGTGCTAGTCGCTTTTTCTTATCCCCCTTTCCGCATAGCGAATCTTTTTTAGTAGTTCATTTTCTGCTTTTAACAAATTGTTTTGAGCTTCTAATCTTGCATATTTCTCCTCAAGTGTAAGCTCCCTCTCACGAGGTCTCCCAGTATTTTCAGCTCGTGCATCATGCAATCCTAAAGGCCCGTTCTCTCGATAAGTGGCACGCCATCTCTTCCCAGAGGATTGCACGCGGTTCAGCCCGACGATATCTATATCAAAGCCATGCTCCTCGAATATTTCTCTTGGCAACTTTCCCCTTCTGTTTTCCGTAATAAAAATTTGCTTAAACTCATCTGTGTAAGTGATTCCTTTATCACTCACTGATCTGACGAAAGGATTATTTGAAAGGATGTTAATCTCTTTCTCTGTAAACAACTTTTTACTCATTGGACTCAACCCCAGTAATTTTTCTCGATTATACAAAAAAAGTCCCCTATAGGCAGACTTTTTTAAGTGTCTACTCTATAGGGGACAGTTTA
>NZ_CATKQT010000029.1:0-1539 GCF_949767855.1 Brevibacillus sp. IT-7CA2 | reverse complement strand
TTAAGCTCCCATGAAAATTAAATTCTATGTTTAATGAAAAATGGCAAAACTAAAGAAGACGTAGCTCATTCGTTTTTTAAAAACTGCAACGCCTGAGTTTTATGCTATGTAGATCTTGGAAGTTAAGAGGCTTCAGTAATAGTAACGGTATATCCAAGTTTTTCTAATTTTTGAACGGAATGCCTTACTATGAACTGCTGTTTTTGCTTCTCAAAATAATCTTCTCCTAAATCGACATACATTTCTTTGCGGGTAAGTAGATAATAGGAGATTCTTAGCATGGCATGAGCTACAGAAATTGCTGCTCGTTTTTTACCTTTTCTTGCTGCTGTTCGCCTATATAAAGCACCGAGGTAATTTTTCGAGCCTCTTACTGAATGAGCTGCTTCGGTTAATGCAGATTTTAAATATTTGTTTCCTTTTTTTGTTTTAGACGACTTTCTTTTTCCGGCGCTTTCGTTGTGCCCAGGCACTAGTCCTGCCCATGAACATAAATGTGCTGCACTTGGAAATTGTTTCTCAATATCTGTTCCAATTTCAGATAAGATTTGTTCAGCCATACGAGTCGCAATTCCTGGTATGGAGTCTAATCGTTCAACATCTTCTTGGAAAGAAATGACTCGCTGAGAGACCTCACGGTCTAATTTTTCGAGTTGTTCATTCAGAAATTCAATGTGAGTTAAGATGGTCTTTATCATAAGACGTTGGTGGGGGTTCACATATCCTTGAAGAGCTAACTCTAGTTCATCTTTTTTTCGTTTCATAGTACGGCGAGCGAAGCTTGCAAGTTTCTCAGGATCTTCTTCACCATCAGCTATTGCATGAAGCATATCTCGGCTAGAAACCCCTAAAATATCGGATACAACAGAGGAAAGTTTAATGTTTGCGCCCTCTAAGACCTTTTGAATTCGGTTATGTTGTCGTGCTCGCTCTTCAATTATGCTTCGACGATATCGAACTAGTTCTCTCAACTCGCGCTGATTTCGATTGGGAATATAGCTAGCTGTAAGTAACCCGTGACGAAGAAGTTCAGCGATCCATTCAGCATCTTTGACATCTGTTTTCCTTCCAGGGACTGCTTTCATATGAGTAGCATTAACCACCAAAAATTCAATTGATTCTGCTTCCAATAAATTGACGATTGGCTTCCAAAAAACACCTGTGCTTTCCATTGCGACATGGGTACACCCTTGTTCTTTAATCCAGTCAATTAGCTTTAATAAGAAAACAGTCTTAGTTGAAAATGTTTGAATCTCCTTTCCATCTGGTGTAATGACACATGCAGTAATACTGTCCTTATGAACATCCATACCACATGAGCGTTCAATGATTACCTTCATTGAAAACATCCTTCCTACGGCACTACCTATAAGGAGGCTGGTGCAACAATCATAAAAGGACTAATCTCCCATGAGTGCTTCCCGAAAGGGAGCGACAATCTATGATGCACCATGATCGTTGGAGTCAGACTAACGGATGGGCTCGTAGCACCAACTTAAAACGACCTTCCTCTCCAGCCGTAGTAGCAGTATGGACGGA
>NZ_CATKQT010000028.1:0-1556 GCF_949767855.1 Brevibacillus sp. IT-7CA2 | reverse complement strand
TCAGGCTGTCGAGAAAGTCGACAGCCATTTTTATTTCACTTAATTTTAAAGCGACACCGCGTTAATTTGTTATAATTCTTATAATTACATTTAACAGTAGGTGATAATTGTGCTTTCCTCCAATGATAAAAATCCGCAAATGCATTACGAATTTGTGTGCCTCGATGAATTGGTCCCAGAGGACCATTTATTAAGGGTCATCCAAAAACATATAGATTTCTCCTTCATCCGAGAAAAAGTACGTCAATATTATTGCGAGGATAACGGTAGACCTTCCATTGATCCTATTGTTTTATTTAAAATGATTTTCATTGGATACCTTTACGGTATCCGCTCAGAGAGGCAGCTCGAAAAAGAAATCCAGACTAATATCGCCTATCGTTGGTTTCTTGGCCTTTCTTTAACAGATCGAGTTCCAGATCACACAACAATCAGTTGGAATCGTCGAACCCGTTTTAAAAATACAAATGTTTTTCAGGAGATTTTTGATGAAATTGTGCGCTTGGCGATTCAGCATCGAATGGTCGCTGGACGTGTATTGATTAGTGATTCCACGCATCTTAAAGCAAATGCGAATAAACGAAAATTTAAGAAGCA
Organism: Brevibacillus sp. IT-7CA2; assembly: GCF_949767855.1. NCBI lineage: Bacteria > Bacillati > Bacillota > Bacilli > Caryophanales > Paenibacillaceae > Brevibacillus > Brevibacillus sp. IT-7CA2. The sequence goes on along the minus strand of NZ_CATKQT010000028.1, from coordinate 959 downwards.
TATCATCGAGAAAACGAGTCGTGCCTATCTCCAAGATTTAGAGGCAGCAATTAATGAAGACCGTGAAGTACATGGAAAAAAGGATTAAAGCCTAGAGAGGGTGTGAAGGAAGAAAAGGAAATCAAGGTGAGTACCACTGATCCAGAAAGTGGCTACATGGTTCGAGACAGCAAGCCCGAAGGCTTTTTCTATCTCGATCACCGGACCGTCGATCATAAGTACAATATTATTACCGATGTCCATGTCACTGCTGGCAATGTCCATGATTCCGTTCCTTACATAGATAGGCTGAACCTCCAAATCGAGAAGTTTGGGTTTAAGGATACAATTGAAGCTATTGCATTAGATGCTGGTTATTTAACTACTCCAATCTGCAAGGCACTTCACGATATAAATGTATTTGCTGTCATCGGTCATCGTGCCTTTACACCTGTTAAAGGTCTTTTTGCTAAATGGCGCTTTAAATATGATCTGGAGTCCGATGTGTACATATGCCCTCAAAAACATAAGCTTACTTATTCGACTACTGATCGAAACGGATACAGGATGTATAAGTCCAATAAAGAAATATGTAAAACTTGTCCAAGGCTTACTGAGTGTACCCGATCTAAAAATCACCAAAAGGTGATAAGCAGGCACGTTTGGGAAGAGAGTAAGGAATGGGTTCGACAGAACCGTTTAAGTAAATCAGGGAAATATTTATATAGATTAAGATACCAAACCATAGAGCGAAGCTTTGCAGATGCTAAAGAACTGCATGGGCTTCGCTATTGTAGGTTACGCGGACGTGAAAATGTCCAAGAGCAGGTATTGATGACAGCAACAGTTCAAAACATTAAAAAGATAGCACTACACCTAGCGAAAGCAAGTTAGGTACAGGCTATCCTCTTTTTCAGCACTTCGTGCTGGAACAATACCAAAAAGAAATCCCCCAAAAAGGGGGTTTCTCTTCAGCCTGA
>NZ_CATKQT010000027.1:0-2080 GCF_949767855.1 Brevibacillus sp. IT-7CA2 | reverse complement strand
ATGAAGGTCAGCTTTTTTGTTTTAGTGAATTTCTTTGCTGTCTACACTTGTACCCGAAATGAGTTCAGATACCGTAACGAATTCATAGCCATCCTTGCGAAGTTGATCAATGATCACAGGGAGAGCAAGATGTGTATCTTTCGCAGAATCGCTCGCGTGCATCAGGATGATGTCTCCTGGATGAGCTTTCGATAATACATTATTGATGATCACATCAGTCCCCGGATTGGTCCAATCTTTTGAGTCCGTATCCCATTGGATGACGGAATAACCCATGCGATTCGCGATATCCAGCACTCGTTTGTCAAAATCACCATTTGGCATCCGAATGAGCGTTGGTTTTTTTCCAGTCATTTCGGTTAGAATGGAGTCGGCTTTGGCCATTTGGGAGCGAATTTCTTCATCGGAGTATTTGGTGTAATTATCGTGCTTGTGACCGTGCGAACCAATTTCTAAGCCATCTTCTTTGATGCGTTTCAAGATGTCCGGATGTCGTTGACTCCAAGGGGAGGAGAGGAAAAAGGTCGCTTTGTTTACCTTTTTTTCTTTCAACACATCCAGTATGGGTAATGCTCGTGTTTCTCCCCAGCTAATGTCAAAGGTAAGGGCGATTTTCTTTTCTTTGGTGTCGACCTTATAAATAGCTTGGGGGGCTTGCGTGCTGGCACCTTCAGCAAAGGCAGCAATTGAATCTCGTTCCGCATAACCAATTCCAGCTGTGAGTACGATAGCCGCGACGATAATTAAGATTTGCTTTAATCGTTTCGCGCTGATCACGTAAATGAATTTCATGGATAAGCACCTCCTTTGTCCGATAACAGTTTATGCAGGTAAGACAAGGATATTCTTTGGCCTGTTGGCTATTGTTGAGGTACAATGCATATAGTGAATGAAGAGGCAGTAAAGGGGTGTGGTGCATGGGCAATCGATTGCGGCATTTATGGCTTGATAACCGAAAATATTTCTTCGCCGCATGCTTATTATTTTTTGGTGGTGCCTTGATTGGTTATTTTCAAGCACCGCTTGTCGAAGATATGGTCGATAAAATGATGGGCCAATTAAAGGAAATTGCTGAACGGATAAAAGACAACGGCGGCGGACCTTTAGCGGTGTTCTGGATGATTTTTTCCAATAATGTTTTCAGTGCATTGATGATGATGGCGCTGGGCATATTGTTTGCATTCTTTCCTATAATTGGATTGCTCGCAAATGGAGTGCTGCTTGGATTTATCCTTTTCAAATACAGTGCGGCGGGAGTAAGTCCATGGCTGATTTTTAGTGCAGGTATTATGCCACATGGAATTTTTGAGCTCCCAGCTATCCTGTTTGCAGCGGGAGTGGGTATCCGTTTAGGAGTGCTGAGTTTACGATCAGTGGGAGTTCTGATCCAACCACACAAGCTGGCACGATTGAAAAATGACTGGTACGATACGCTCAAGCAATTTCCAATAGCGGTTCTTACTGTGATCGTTCTGTTATTCGTTGCTGCTATTGTGGAGAGCACGATTACGCCAACCATTCTCAAGGAAACAGTGGGCCAACAACTGCAGCAATTGAACTTACTGAAATAATTCAGATTTGCGAACAAATTGAAGCCTTCCTAAACGGAGGGCTTTTTATTTTGAATAGGGCTGAATTTTGATGGAAAGGATAGAGGAGAGACTCGTAAGGCGGAGGGCGATATCGTTGCTAGGGTTTTTGTTTAATACGAAAGAAGTACAGGAACTAGAATACTTGTTAAAACGTGAGCTGGAAGAGATGCTCCTTGATTTTAGTGATAAACGAATTGATCAACTAGTGAAGCGGGCTATGGAGGAGAGATACTCCATCATGTTTCGCATGTATGCAAGAATCGCCTCTCCCAATGAGTTATCCAAGTATGTCAGACGCAGAAAACTCGGGGAGGAGCATTATACTTAAAAACTTTTTTAAAAAACATATTGACTCAAAGATAGGTAACGTGATAGATTAGTTCTTGTCCTTAAGACGCCATCACGAATAACGATGAACTTTGAGGACAGGAAATTGCTCCTTGAAAACTGAACAGCGAAAGCGTTAATGAGTCTATCATTAAATGATT
>NZ_CATKQT010000026.1:0-2614 GCF_949767855.1 Brevibacillus sp. IT-7CA2 | reverse complement strand
GGTGGAAATAAAGAAGGGGCTGTTTCAAAAGTCGATTTTTTCGACTGAGAGACACCCCATTTTTAATATCGAAACTCTTGATACATCAACGTTTCAGAGGGACTTCTCTAGTTGTCTAGTTGTAAGGAAGATGTGGAAGCACTCATTCAAGCTTACTCTAAACAGATTGAATCTGCCCCCTACTTTCACATAGAGTACAGTGCCGACGGGAAAGCAAATTTTATAGCAGTTACCTCGGATACAGAAATTTGTTATACGTGCTCTTTTAAAGGGGTGGATGTTTTTAATATCAAGGTAGAAAAATTGGTCGAAGAGATTGATAAAATATCTCCATATGACCGAGAGCTTTGGGAGGACGAAAACGCTATTCACTCGAATTCAAACAATAACTGGTTCAAGGAGCCAAAGTAGCAGGGAATGCATCTCAGGTTGCCCGTCGCAATGGTATCGATGTGAAAATGCTCTATCGAAAACTATGGATCAAATGATATGCGTAATTTGATTCCGCTTCTCAGATATCCGAACAGCAACACTAACATCCTGTATCATGATGATGTCACTGACTGGTGGAGAAGTTACCGGAAAAATTAAAAAAACGGACTGTCATCTAGGTGGCAGTCCATACTTTTATTGAAAGGGTGTGTAGACATGAGTAATTCGTTTGACGGCAGTCTCCGTATGATCCGAGGAAGTCGAACAGAGCGGGATGGGAACTTGAATATTATAAATGAAAAACATGACTCCATTTTTTACAAAGCAATCGATCCTAATGCCAGTATAGAGACGAATCTGAAATCGTTTGATCTTCCTGAAGACTATGTAAAATTTTTGCATGAGTTCGATAGTGCCGTCTTATTTCGAACTTTGAGACAGGGCGGTGGTTGCAGTATATTGAGCCCCCAACTCGTCATTCAGTATTGGAAAGGATACAGCATCGATCACCCTTACTATCCTATCGCATGGAGCAGTCACTCTTTAGGCTGTATATGCGTGGATCAAGACCGACTAGATAGTGGAAATGGCTACCTCACATGGATCGAATCGATGGACCCTGATAATCCAATTGACATTGACCTGACATTTACAGAATGGCTGGATAAGCTCATCGAGCATGAGGGGAAGGAATTCTGGATTCCGTTCCATGAGGAGGAAGGGTAAGAAAAAAGGACGCCTTTTATAGTGCGTCTTTAGGATGAATCGGATGACTAATGCATGACTGCCAAAAAGCTGGGACTAAGCTCTCAGCTTCTTTTCTGTAAGTTGGGGGGAATCCCAGCGCCGCTTTTGGCTCTTGTGCGGAAATATTTAAAATTTCTTAATAGCAATAGTTTATACTTTCTCTCCTATGCACAGTCATACTATCTGTCCCCTCTGTCTCTTTTGCCAAAGAATCTCAGGCTCTATCCGCCCCAAAGTATCCCGTTGACGCAAATGCCAAAAACGTAGAAACCATAGTAGATACTACGTGAAAAAATAGCCCTGACATTCTAGAAGATTCAGCTAAACTGGGAGTATCGTGCTAGTTTTCAGGTTGAGTAGGTTGGAACAGTTAAAGTAGATCATAGGTTTAGTGGATTAGTAGATTTGAAGACTAAGAAGAGATGTTTTATCGGCGTCCTTTTCATTTTTGGTATAATTTAGGTAACGGAGGGTGGTAAAGGAATATGAGCGAAACTGTCTTTAGTTTCATCGAGCTGCTTGAAATTGCTGGAGGCATATTCTTTTTCAGTTTGTTTAGGTATGGATTAAGCAAGCATAATGCTACTTGGAAGTTTATTATTCTTGAATACTTTGCTATTGTTATGAGCATTTGGATTATTAAATCGTTGGTGAATCTTATTTTTGGTTAGGGGAACATGTCTGGTGATAAACCAGATACATACAAGACATGCCGAATAGATGCACCTATTCAGTTACTTTGGTAGCAGCCATGACCCACTCTCTACTTTCAACAGATAGTGTTTCATTTGTAGTAGGTAGCACATTAGCACAAAAAAGAGGGGTTCTCCGCCCCACTTTTTCAGTCCGCCAATCCATCTCCGCTTATTTTTCGTGACATGCTTGGCATACCCAAGAGTGGACTCAATCTCTCCTTTTGCATATGGTGGGGATAACAGCTAGGATAATTTAATTCCGTTACCAAAAGACTTCCACCGAAAAGAGGTTACTCCTTGGTGGGCTAGTTATGGCAAATATGTACCTTCTGGTGATGACTATTAAAGAATAGTAGGTGATTCTCCTTGAAGAACAATTTATCTGAATTGATATTGGAAGGGTTAAAAAAAAGACTCGATAATAGTAATCGATTATTAGTGCAAAATAGGAATGGAAAAGTTGATACAGCCCAGTTTACATTTAATCCTCCTGCTACAGCAGGAATGATTGAAGAGTTCTTAAGAGACACTCATTGGTACTTACCAACTGACTATAAGAATTTTCTCCTAATCCATAATGGAGCATGGCTGTTCGAAAGTGTAAGATATGGCGGAGGATATGAGTTACTAAGTCTGGACGAAATTAAGAATAGTCACCTAGATTATATGCCTAAACATTGGTATCCTATCTCGATCAACAATGGCGATTACATTTTTATTGACTCTAATCGAGTTAAACA
>NZ_CATKQT010000025.1:0-2673 GCF_949767855.1 Brevibacillus sp. IT-7CA2 | reverse complement strand
ACTCGATGAACTGGGGGAGACGATTCAGAATCACAAGGTGACGACACTTTGGCTGACGGCTGGTCTGTTCACGGTCATGGTTGACCACAAGGTGGAGTTCTTGAACGGTGTGCGCCAACTACTTGTTGGTGGGGATGTCGTCTCCGCAACCCATGTACGCAAGGTACTTTCGCTTGACGGTATCACGGTGATTAACGGCTATGGGCCGACGGAAAACACGACTTTTACTTGCTGCAATCCCGTCACGGAGCTTCCAGAAGGCGTCAACTCCTTCCCAATCGGCCGACCGATCAGCAATACCACGGTGTACGTATTGGACAAATATCAACAGCCTGTCCCTCTGGGTGCGGCAGGCGAATTATATATAGGCGGAGATGGACTCGCTCTTGGCTATTTGAACAATCCGGAGTTAACCGCAGAACGTTTTGTGGAGAATCCGTTTGACCCACAAGGGGGTTCTCGCCTGTATCGTACCGGTGACTTGGTTCGTTATTTGCCTGATGACACGATTGAGTTTATCGGTCGTATCGACAATCAGGTAAAAATCCGTGGCTTCCGCATCGAATTAGGTGAGGTGGAAGCAGCACTCAGCTTGCATCCGTCTGTGAACGAAGTTGTGGTCATGGTCCGTGAGATTAAGCCGGGCGAGAAGCATTTAACTGCGTATCTTACCGTATCAGGAGACAGCACGCTCGAAACTTCTGATTTGCGTGCTTGGACAAAAACGAAGTTACCAGAATTCATGAGGCCTTCATTTTATATTTTCCTTGATGCGATGCCTTTGACGGCAAATGGTAAAATCGACCGCAAACAACTGCCGGAACCGGAATGGACAAATCCAGCTTCCGCCAAAGGCTACATGGAGCCGCGCAATCAGGTAGAAGAGCTGATTGCCAACATATGGTCGCAGGTGCTTGGAGTCGAAAAAGTGGGGATTCACGATAACTTTTTCGAGCTTGGTGGACATTCACTTTTGGCGACACGAGTCATTTCACGTCTACGAGAGGCGTTTGGAATAGAGCAGACGGTGCGCTCCATTTTTGAACATCCGACCATTGCAGCATGGAGTGAACAGGGAGCAGCACTTCATTTGGGAGAGAAAGAAGCGATTGGTGGATCGATTCAACCTGTATCAAGACAGAGCAATCTCCCGTTATCTTTTGCCCAGCAGCGATTGTGGTTCTTTGATCAATTCATGCCAGACAGTCCGATGTACAACATCCCATCTGCCCTTCGCTTGCAAGGCGAACTCGACGTAGTGGCATGGGAGAAGAGTTTACAGGCGATCATTTTGCGTCACGAAAGCTTGCGTACCACGTTCCAAGAAATAGACGGACAATCCATACAAGTGATTCATCCGCATATGGACTGGAAAATGGACATTCTGGACGTACGCGACCTATCTGCTGAAAAGAAGGAACAACAGATAGAGCAATTGACTGAAGCCGAAACTGCCCGAGCTTTTGCCCTTGGACAAGGACCGCTGATACGCGCGACGATGATCCAAACAGATGATCACGCATATGTCTTCTTGATCAACATGCACCACATCATCTCTGACGGTTGGTCGATAGGCATATTCTATCGCGAATTGCTTGCCAATTACGAAGCCTTCAGTAAACAAGAAACACCAGAGCTAGCAGACCTACCGATTCAATACGCGGATTTTGCCACATGGCAGCGTGAGTGGCTGGATGGCGAAATCTTAGAGCAGCAGGTTACGTATTGGAAAGAAAAACTGAGTGGAGCAGAACCGCTTCTAGCACTGCCGACAGACCGTTCGCGCCATGCTGTGCAATCCTATCAAGGAGCCATTTACACCAAGACCTTTTCTGCGGACTTGCTCGCCAAATTGAAAGTACTTAGCCAGGAGTCCAATTCTACCTTGTTTATGACGTTGCTGGCTGCATTCCAAACCCTTCTATACCGCTATAGTGGTCAAGAAGACATTGTCGTGGGAAGTCCGGTAGCTGGACGCAATCGGCAAGAAACCGAGAATTTGATTGGATTCTTCGTCAACACTCTGGCACTCCGAACCAACGTAACAGGAGATGTAACATTTACAGAATTACTGGCACGCGTCCGCGAAACAGCGTTAGAGGCCTATGCACATCAAGATTTACCTTTTGAAAAATTGGTCGATGAGCTACAGCTAGAGCGTAGCCTCAGCTACTCGCAGTTGTTCCAGGTCATGTTTGTCCTGCAAAACTTCCCGCTGGAGGAAGCAGTAACGTCTGGCATTCAGCTCACACCATTGGATTCTGAGCGACATTTGACGACTTCCAAGTTTGATCTCACATTGACAATGAGAGAGCAGGCAGACGGACTCGTGGCTTCCTTTGAGTACAGCACCGATTTGTTCGACAGTTCGACGATAGAGCGAATGACTGGACATTTGCAAAATCTGCTTGAGGCTATCATCGCCCAACCAGAGGAGTCGATTGAAAAACTTGATCTTCTAAGGGAGAGCGAACGAAATAAACAGGTGGTAGAGCTTAACAACACAGCGAGCGACTACCCTCGGGATAAAACTGTTCAACAACTGTTTGCCGAAACAGCGGCCAAATACCCAGATCGTATCGCCGTCGTTGCGGGAGAAGAGCAGTTGACCTACGCCGAGCTGGAGGCAAAAGCCAATCAGCTTGCCAACTACTTGCAAAAGCAAGGAGTAGA
>NZ_CATKQT010000024.1:0-5074 GCF_949767855.1 Brevibacillus sp. IT-7CA2 | reverse complement strand
GGTCAAAATTTTTTATCTTAATCCGAGAAATCCAGACTGGGGGTTTCTCGACAGCCTGATCCCTTTCTCAGAAAGGGATTTTTTTTGCCTTTTTTCGCAAAGCTCGTGCGATTGACAGTAAAAATACTCTTTGTTATAGTTTTATCGATAATGATAATCAATATCGATAAGGATATTCCTTACATCTATCTTACAAACGTACATAAGGGAGGCTCATCATGCTTACGAACAAAACAGGTAAAGCTGTCCTTGCTGTCATTTTTGTGTTTTCGCTTTTTTTGACAGCATGTGGTGGAGCAAATAAGGCAACGCCAGCACCCGCGACGGATTCTGCTTCCAAGCCAGCTGACAAGTCAACAGAAGCCCCTACTGAGAATAAAATGCGCAGCATTGAAACACCAAAAGGAACGATTCAAATTCCTGACAAGCCACAGCGTATTGTGACCGACTACTACGCAGGCGAGTTGATTGCAGTAGGCGGAAATGTAATCGGTGCAGAGACGGAAGCTTTCAAAAGCCCATTTACCGTTGAACCATTAAAAAATGCGCAGGACGTGGGTAGCCCACGGATCAATGTGGAGAAAACGTTAGAGCTCGCTCCTGACCTCATCGTCGTCATGTATGATGACAACTATGAAGCCTTGTCCAAAATCGCTCCAACCGTTTATCTCCCGTACGGTACGGCGACAAACATTTACGATACGGTCAAATTGTTCGGAGAAGTAGTTGGCGATAAAGAAAAGGCAGACAAATTCATTGCAGACTTTGACAAGGAGGCTGCCGAGGGTCGCGAAAAGTTGAAAGGCATCGTGGATGAGAATGCGACTGTCGGTCTCTACGAGCTGACAAACAAAGGAGATTTGTGGATCTTCGGAGACAACGCAGGGCGCGGTGGTCAAACAGTGTACAATGCATTGAAGCTGAAAATGCCGCGCGCAGACAAATCAAAAGAACAAACCGTACAGCTGTCCATGGAGACCTTGCCAGAATATGCGGCAGATTACATGTTCGTGACTTTCTACAATCCGGAAAAAAATAGCGAAGCCTTGAAAACCTTACAGGAGTCGGCTGTCTGGAAAGCGACCCCTGCAGCCAAAAACAATCAGATTTTCTACAACGACTACGATACATTCTATCGCTATGACCCAATCGCGATCACAGCACATATTGATATGATCGTAGATATGCTGATCAAAAGACACGAAGAGAACAAAAGTAAAAAATAGCTTACAACGGAAGCCATCCCTCGTCGGATGGCTTTTTTTCGTCTCACGTAATAAACCTTACAAAATGTAAAGGTAACTGTAAGGAACATCAATAGCTCCTATTCTGGAATTTGGTTACAGTTAATAGCGACGGAAACAATGAACGCTAGCCAATAGATAGAAAATGGAGGAACGTAGAATGAGTACTGCTGTACTAGAAGTGAAAGACGTTCAAAAAATATATGGGACAAAAGGTGAAAGCCAGTCGCATGCCTTAAAAGGCGTATCGCTGACGATAGACAAAGGAGAGTTCGTGGGGATCATGGGTCCATCCGGTTCGGGTAAAACGACTCTGCTCAACGTGATTTCCACACTGGATCGTCCAACGGAAGGCTTTATTGAAATTGCGGGAACGAACATTACACAGATGAAGCGTGACCAGCTCGCAGATTTTCGCTCGCAAAAGCTCGGCTTTATCTTTCAAGATTTCAACCTGCTAGAGAATTTGTCCGTGTATGAGAACATTGCACTGCCGCTGTCTCTGCAAGGTGTCCCTTCCAAAGAGATCAGCACCAAAGTAAGTAAAGTAGCACAAACACTCGGGATCGAAGAGATTTTGCAAAAATATCCGGTTCAAATTTCTGGAGGACAAAAACAACGAGCCGCAGCAGCACGCGCACTTGTGCATGATCCTGCGATTTTGCTGGCGGACGAACCGACGGGCGCCCTCGACTCGAAGAATGCGAAAAGTTTGCTAGAAACGATGACAGATTTGAATGAGAACCACCAAGTATCAATCATGATGGTTACGCATGATGCTTTTTCTGCGAGTTATTGCAAACGTATCTTGTTCATTCAAGACGGCAAGCTGTACACCGAGATTCAACGTACGGGGGATCGTCAGCAATTTTTCAAACAAATTCTGGATGTACTGGCCGAGCTAGGTGCATCACATGATGTACGCTAGGAGGTAACGTTTCATGCTTTTAAAGCTATCCTTGTCCAGTATGCGGAAGATGATGAAGGACTATCTGGTTCTGCTTGTGGGTCTGGTCATCTCCATTTCGATTTTTTACATGTTCCAGACGCTTGCCCTCAATTCTGATTACACGAAGAACAACTCGATGATCTCTTCGATTCAGATCGTTTTCAATGTAGGGGCGTTCCTGCTGGCGTTTATCACGATTTTCTATATCTTCTATGCCAACTCATTCCTACTCTCGCTACGGCGCAAAGAGCTCGGAATGTACATGGTTTTAGGGGCGAAGAAGGGGAAAATCAGCCAGATTTTGTTCCTGGAAACATTGACGATGGGAATCATTTCCCTGGTGATCGGTAGTCTGGTTGGTATTGCGCTTGCAAGCGGTATCGGCGTCTTGCTCATGAACCTGCTGGAGATTTCGACAGATGGGTACTATCCTTTTTATCTGCCAGCGATTTGGATGACATGGGGATTCTTCCTCATCCTGTTTATCATCACAGCTACGGTCAATGCGGCTCGTTTGGCTCGTGCAACTGAGCTCGCTCTCATCCGTGCCGAGCAACAAAATGACACAATCAAGTCAAAAGGAATCGGGGCAGTTTTGGTAGCTATCCTTGGCGTTATCCTATTGGCTCTGGGCTATACATGCTTGCACTTGATTATGTACCTGCAAGCACTCGGCTTTATCGTAGGCGCTATTTCATGCACAGTCGGGACGTACTTGATTTTCATCTCGTTGTTGCCAGTTCTTGTACAGGCTTTGAAGAAAAATAAAAAGCTGAATGATAGCAAGTTGAACGCATTCACCTTTGCTCAGCTGCGCTTTCGGGTGAACAACCTGACCAAAATCCTTGGTACAGTAGCAATGTTGATTGGGCTTGGTGTCGGGGCGATGGCAGGGGGCTTGGCCTTCCAGCAAAACGTCAATTTGTTTACTACGGTGTTCCATGTGTATGACATGAATCTGCATGATCCGGTTGAAGCGGATTATCAGGCGTTGAAAAAAATGAACGTTCTCAAGCAAAATACGTATCGATACAAAGTTGACGACAAGGCGTATTACTACTTGAAGGAAGACTTGCTGGCAAATCCGCTGTTGATTTCCACGAACAGCATGCAAAATTACTCTGCTGACAACAAGCCAAAACTTGTGACAGATCCGCTTCCGAAAGAAACGTATATCGTAAGTGCGTCAAAAGAAGACAAAGGTAAATACGATGCCATTCCTGAGGATTGGGACAAAGCGTTATTCACCAATTTTATCAACTACCAGATGATTGAGGGCAAATCTATTCTGGTTGTGGATCAGGCGACGTATGAGCAAACCACTGGAAGTGAACACAAGGTTCTCCTTGCCCAGGTAGACGACTATTTGAAATACACGCAGGAATTAAAAGCAATGGATGAACGTCAAAAGCAAATGATTGGGTCTATCACAAATGTGGAAGCGAAAGACGTATACACATCTTCCAAATACAGCACGTATGCGAGCATGTATATTTTCACAAGCGGGACGATGTTCATGGGCTTCTTCCTCGGAATTGCCTTCCTGGCGATGATGGCGAGCTGCCTGATGTTCAAAATCTTGTCCGGTGCTTCCCGTGACAAAGACCGTTACAGCATGCTGCGAAAAATCGGCGTACGTCAATCGTTGCTCGTAGGTTCGATCTATAAAGAGCTGTTTATGGTATTCATTTTCCCGGCGATCATCGGTCTGATGCACGTATTGATCGGTATGGAGATGTTCTCGTTCATCCTCTTGGATCCGTATCTGAACATCTGGATTCCAACGCTGATTTTCGTTGTGATCTATGCGATTTACTATTACATCACGGTTCAGCTTTATCGTGGAATTGTGTTGCCAAAAGAAGTGTAATGTTAATCGAAAAAATCCTCCTCATTTGAGGGGGATTTTTGTCTTTTAAACGGACCGTTATAAGCAAAGGACCATTCAACTTGCTAAAGGGACAAAAACATGGGATAAGCTATATGACCAAAGAACTTTAATAAAAATTTTAAGTTTATCCCACTATATATTTTAGAAGTTTTTTCTAACTTATACCTAGGAAAGAAATCATAAACGTGAAGGAGAATTGGTATGAAAAAAAACCTTGAAAAAACATCCGTACGTTTGGCAGCTTTAGGATTGGCTACTGCGATTTCCCTATCTGGAGCTTTAGTAGTAAGTGCAAATGAAAAGCCAACTCAAAAGACTGTAGCTCAAAACCAAGAATTGTATGCAGGAATTTACAAAAAAGTCTCAGCTTCCGAAGCTCTTGCCGACAAGGCTGTGAAAGCAGCAATCGATAACGTCTATGCACAGTTTCCAGAAACAAAATCTTATGAGATCAGTGCTTATCAAGATGTGGTTTCAAAAGGTGAGTATGATAAGTATGTTATTAGACTTGAAAAAGATTCAAAAAACTTTTTTCACTTTGGAGTAGATTCGAAAACGGGAAACCTTAACTATACCATACAATCATTGGATGCTGCTACAGTTCTATCATACCCAAATGTAAAATCCGGGGTAGATAAATTCTATGCCTCACGTCCAGAAGCAAAATCCTATGTGATTTCAAGTGCCAATATTGTAGACAACTTTGTAAACAAATTTAGCAGATATAACCTTACGTTTACTGGAAAAGATCCCAAACAATCTATCACTATTGGAATAGATGTGAAAACGGGAGAGATTATTCCTACGAAGAAGCAAGAGCTCTAATCTGCTATCTTTGTTTGTAGGAAATAGTGTTGTAGACTGAACCTGTTTAGATGCCAAAGTTGTTTTGGAGTGAGGCTATCTAGAAAGTCGGCTTAGACTGACTTTCTAGATAGCCCCTTTACGTTTTATCACGACCATAAGGCTTTGGTTTTTTGAACTATCCTG
>NZ_CATKQT010000023.1:0-8148 GCF_949767855.1 Brevibacillus sp. IT-7CA2 | reverse complement strand
TGTTCGTCTCTCTCGAGGCGACTTATCTATCTTATCATGCCGTCTAGGCTTTTGCAAGATGTTTTTTTAGAAAATCTTGTTCCGCTTAGCAGCGACAATTCAATACTTTATCAAACAACTCAAGAAGTAAAGAGCTTATGTAACTTTTCTTCTTGAAGTGTTGCTTCAACTGAAGCGACAAGAAATATCTTATCACGTATTTTTAAACTACACAAGAGGTTTTTATAATAAAATTGAATTTCTTTAAATCATATTAAAAGAGAGGCGAATCACTCGCCTCTCTTCCTTACTGTTCCATTACTCTCACAATAGATAAATGACGAGCTTCGACTAAGTTTACGATTTTTCCACCTGTTTCAACCATTGGTCTCGTTGGGTGATTACGATCTGTAAATACGATCTTCCCAATAGTTCCATCACTTAATTCAACTAGCGTTCCTACAGCGAATTGAGTAATCCCCTCCACAAATGTCCGAACAATGGTAGGATCAAGTTTCCCGAAGCTATCCTGCACTAATTGCTCCACGACTTGATAAGGAGACAATGCCTTTTGGTGCACACGATCCGAACTCATTGCGTGATACACATCGGCCACAGCGACAATTTTACTGTATAAATGCAGTTTAGAACCAGGTAAACCTAGCGGATAGCCTGAACCATCTTCTCGCTCATGATGTTGCAAAGCCGCTAATGCTACGCCTTCACTTAAACCGTGGGATGACTTAATAATTTGGTAGCCATAAACGGTATGCTTCTTCATCTCTTCGAATTCGTCTGGCGTAAGCTTCCCTGGTTTTTGCAAAATCCGCCGATCAATTTTCGTTTTTCCTATATCGAGCAATGTACCAGCCAATGCGACCTGCATCCATTCCTTTTCTGGCACCTTGACCCATTTTGCAATCATATAAGAAATAATCCCAACCGCTATGGCATGCTCGTAAGCATAGCTATCCATCCTTGCAAAGCAACGAAGGGAGAGAATAACTTGTGGTTGCTGCTGAAACTCCGTAATGATCGGCGTAACAACTTCTCTGACTTCCATAACTGGTATGTTATTGCCGCCTTGTACGCGGGTCATCAAATTTTTCAGTGTAGACACTGCTTTATCAAATGACTCCTGAAACACAGGTTTAGCTTGGGTAAACTTATCAGAAGCTTCTGGCGTATCTACCTTAGTGGGTTCACCTTGGTCAGTCCAAGTCCCTCCTGAGTCCTCTACTTGTACCTGCTTGATCAAGAACGCTTCTAAAAATTGAACTTCTCTTTCATAGAGAGGGGTTCCTTTTGCAAAAAGAATGCCTCCCAATGCTGTAAATACGTCTTCAGCCAATTTCGCTCCAAGAGTCAGTTGTTTCACTTCCACATTGGGCAACCTGCTCACCACCCGATCCAACTTGTTAATGATATAGTATCCATTTCCCAATTTTACTTCAAACCCAAACCATTTGCAGGAAAAAAGCGCTGGTTGGGATAAACTTTCTGCACTTACACGAAAAAACGCCCCACATTATGCGGGACGCTTTTGTCGTGATTTTCTTTTATTCTTCTGTCGGTTCGGTAGGATCGGTTGCTTCGACAGGATCGGTTGCTTCAACAGTCTCCCCGTCTTGCAAATCTGCGATTCCCTCTTCCGCATCTTCATCCGGCATATCCTCTTCCTCAGTCGGAGGACACTTGGCGACTGATCCCACCTGCTCGTTTTCAGACAAACGGATCAGTTTCACACCTTGCGTGTAACGCCCCATCACAGAAATACCTTTCATTTCTGTGCGAATGATGATACCGGAAGTGGTAATAATCATCAGATCTTCTTCAGGCTCAACGACTTTCAGACCAACGACCGGACCGCTTCGATCCGTTACATTGTGTGTCTTAATTCCTTTACCGCCTCGAGATTGAATGCGGTATTCATCTACAGGCGTCCGTTTTCCGTAACCATTCGCCGTTACAATGAGCACTTCTGCATTTGGTTTGATAACGTCCATATCGATAACATCATCATCGTCGTCAAGGGTAATCCCCTTCACACCGGTAGCGTTACGTCCCATAGTGCGTACGTCTCCCTCATTGAAACGAACGGACATGCCTTTGTGAGTCCCCATGATAATTTGTTGTTGGCCATCCGTTAGACGAACACCAATCAACTCGTCATCTTCGCGCAGGTTGACCGCAATCAGTCCGCCTTTGCGAATATTTCCGTAAGACTCCAGCGTGGTTTTCTTAATAATCCCCTTCTTGGTCGCGAAGAACAGGAAATGCTCCTGATCAAACTCCTTCACAGGGATTACCGCACTTACCCGCTCCCCTTTTTCAATCTGAATGAGATTGATAATTGGAGTGCCTTTCGCTGTCCGGCTCAGATCAGGAATCTCGAATCCTTTTAAGCGATAAACCTTCCCTTTGCTCGTGAAGAACATGATGTAATCATGCGAGTTGGTAATGTACAGATGCTCGACAAAATCGTCATCCTTGGTTCCCAACCCCTGCACGCCACGTCCACCACGTTTTTGCGAACGGTAGGTGGAAACAGGCAGACGCTTAATATAACCATCATGCGTCAGGGTGATTACGACATCTTCCTCTGGGATCAAATCAGCATCTTCGATATGATTCTCATCGAAAGTAATTTCCGTGCGTCTTGCATCGCCAAACTTCTCTTTGATCTCACCCAACTCATCGCGGATGATCTCGTAGATTTTGGCTTCGTCTGCAAGAATAGCACGCAGTTCTGCGATTTTTACCATGAGCTCTTGGTATTCGTTCTCGATTTTTTCTCGTTCCAAACCAGTCAGGCGTTGCAGACGCATATCGAGAATCGCCTGTGCCTGCTCGTAGGACAACGAATAATTCTCCATGAGTCCTGTGCGAGCTTCTTCCGTGGTTTGGGAGGAACGAATCAAACTGATAATCTCGTCAATATGATCCAATGCAATGCGCAAGCCTTCCAAGATATGCGCACGAGCTTCAGCCTGCTTGAGATCGTATTCCGTCCTTCTACGGATAATGACGCGTTGGTGCTCCAAATAGTAATAGAGCATGTCACGCAGATTCAATACACGCGGACGACTGTCAACGAGCGCCAGCATATTCACACCAAATGTAGACTGCATTTGGGTATGCTTAAACAGATTGTTCAATACAACCTTTGGAATGACGTCACGGCGCAATTCCATGACGATACGCATTCCTTTGCGGTCAGACTCATCACGAAGGTCGGTAATCCCTTCGATTTTTTTCTCGCGCACTAACTCCGCGATTTTTTCCACGAGTCTAGCCTTGTTCACCTGAAAAGGAATCTCTGTTACGATGATGCGCGGTTTTCCTTTCCCATCCTCTTCAATCTGGGTTTTGGCGCGCATAATAATGGAACCACGGCCTGTTTCATAGGCACGACGAATACCACTGTAACCGAGAATCTCCCCCGCTGTAGGGAAGTCAGGTCCCTTAATGATTTTCATCAAATCTTGAATCGTAATATCAGGATTGTCGATCATGGCAATGACGCCATCAACGACTTCCGTCAAGTTATGCGGCGGAATATTGGTAGCCATACCTACAGCAATCCCTGATGCCCCGTTCAAAAGCAGGTTCGGGAAACGAGAAGGCAATACAACCGGCTCTTCTTTGCGTCCATCGTAGTTAGGAATGAAATCGACCGTTTCTTTATCAATATCGCGCAAAAGCTCCAGCGCGAGCTTGGAAAAACGCGACTCCGTATAACGCATCGCCGCTGCCGGGTCGCCGTCTACAGAACCGAAGTTCCCTTGCCCTTCAACCAGCATGTAGCGCATGTTAAAATCTTGGGCCATACGTACCATCGCTTCATAGATGGAAGAGTCACCATGCGGATGGTAGTTCGCCATTACTTCCCCGACAACGTTTGCCGATTTACGGAACGGCTTGTCAGGAGTAAGGCCCATATCGTGCATGGCATACAAAATACGCCTGTGTACTGGCTTCAAACCATCGCGAACGTCAGGCAAAGCCCGACTGACGATAACGCTCATCGCATAGCTAATGAACGATTCTCTCATTTCGTGGCTAATATTGACTTTTGGAAACCGAGCAGTTTCTTCTGCCATAAAGGGTAAACCTCCAACTGGTTATCACAATACTTCATTATACCATATAGAGAGAGGACACGTCCAAAAAATCCAGTTGAATCAATCCATTTCCTCAAGATTTCCCACCGATTTTGGTCGTACACTCCCGAATTTTGTATTATCCCTAAATTTCCCACCTTTGTTTCACGCTGGGTCATCACACAAAACAAAAAAGGCCCCTACATTCTGGCGCCTAGAATTTCATGTTTTTTACATGTATTTATGATCATCTTTACAGCTTCACGACCATTTCCAATTCGGAGGAGCGAATCATTGTCTTCGTATCGATTAACAATCCGAACGTAATCGCGATCATCTGTAGTAGTTTTCTCATGGTGTATCCCTCCGTTTATTGAATGTACTTTGATTTTACAGGGAATGAATACGTAGTCCTATCGATTTGGGTTTCAATTTCCTTACACACTTGTAAGAAACGCAGGAAAGTATGGGAAAAGTGTGGGAAATGCCTTCAACAACTGCTTAAGTCCGTTTGAAGATGTACAATAAAGTGAGAATCTAAAGGTTGGCGGAGGAATCCTATGAAGACCTTTCACATTGCTATCGTAGACGATGACATCAATATTCGTCAGATCGTCGAAGCCTATCTGCAAAAGGAAGGCTATGTTACAACTGCAGTTGAATCAGCCGAAGAGGCTATTACTTTAGAACAAGAGAATCCCCCCGATCTATGGGTATTGGACATCATGTTGCCAGGTATGAACGGCTATGAGTTTTGTCGACGTATTCGTGCTGGCTCAGAAACGCCTATCATCATGGTTTCTGCTCGCGACGAAGAAGTAGACAAGATTCTTGGACTGGAGCTAGGAAGTGACGATTATCTCACCAAACCTTTTAGCCCTCGTGAATTAGTGGCACGCGTAAATCGGGCACTCCAACGTTGGAAACAGATGAAATCCCATGCAGAAGAATCCCCTTTCATTGCAAAAGACAGGAATCCGGAAGAGGCTGCAAACAGTGCTCTTGTATTAGATAAGGAAAAACGTCTGGTATTTTCTTTTGGGGAGGAAGTAGAGGTGACCTCGAAAGAGTTTCAGGTGCTCAGTCTTTTATCTGAGCATCCGAATCGGGCTTTTTCCCGTGATGAGCTGCTCTCTCTTATATGGGGGTATGATTATTTTGGAAGTGATCGAGTGGTTGATGATCTCATTCGTCGTATCCGAAAAAAGCTGGACAAGATCCCTCTCGAAACCGTCTGGGGCTTTGGGTATCGCCTGCGAACTTTGGAAGGAACGAAGGATGAATGAGTATCCAATTTCGCATTACGTTGATGTTCGCCCTTCTTCTCTGCCTTGTCATGGGGGTATCAGCTGTCCTGATCAATTCGTTTTTGCTGGATAATTTAATCGAGCAGCAAAAGAATGAATTAAACCTAAAAGGGCGATTCTGGATTGAGAAAATGAACGAATCGAATGCAAAGATTGAAACCGAGGGAGTCGCAGAACTCGAAAAGCTTCTCGTCTCCAATCGCAAGATAGAAGTTTTACTCTTAGGCAAAAAGAAAAAAGTACTCTACACGTCCCTGCCTTCTTCTAATTTGAATGAGTGGATGGATGCCCTTGAGCGTAAAGCGGAGAAAAGGCAAAATCGAAACATATGGATGGTCGGTAGCGATGATTACGTGGTCGTTAACTTGGCTTTTAAAAACGACGAAAAGCAACGACTGATTCTGGCCTCTCCTGTACGTGGACTAAAAGACATTCGTATGGATATGACGAATAGCATATTGCTCATCGTTTTGATTGGAGCCGTATCTACCATTTTGCTCAGCTTTTTTATTACCCGTAGCATGGTGAAGCCACTCCATAAATTGACGAGAGAAATTAAAAAGGTTCAATCGCGGCGTTTTTCCGAAGTCCAACTCATTCCTGCTCGCGGTGAAATTGCTGAAGTCTCGAATAGTGTTTACTCCATGGCACAAGAGCTCGATCGTTTTCATGAAATCCAGCGGCAATTTTTACAAAATGCTTCCCACGAGCTAAAAACCCCTCTCATGTCCATTCAAGGATATGCCGAGGGAATTCGCGATGGCGTTTTTGTTGATGCTGCTGCTGAAAAAGGCTTTGATGTCATCGTAGAGGAAACTAATCGATTGAAGCATATTGTGACTGAAATTATATTGTTGGCCAAGCTTGAAGGCGAAGAGAATTTGTTTGATCCCTCATGGCATTCCGCTACTGACCTGGTGACTCGGGCCATTGAGCGTTTACACCCTTTGCAGCTCCAACACAATGTAACGATTTCAGTACATCCGACTAAAATCAATGACGTAGTGTACGTCGATGAGGGAAAGTTTCTTCAAGCCTTGTTGAATATCATTGGAAATGCTTTGCGCCATGCCAAGGTTCAGATCACGATCGAAATCAAACCAGGCAAACGCCAACTCCAAATAGAAGTACAAGATGATGGTGAGGGCATCCCGGAAGAGCTTCTCCCTCATTTATTTCATCGTTTTGTGAAAGGAAAAAATGGTGATGTCGGACTGGGGCTAGCTATTTCTCGAGCGATAATCGAACGTTCGCACGGCCGTCTCCAAGCAGAAAATGGTCCACTCCACGGCGCAGTTTTCCGCATCATCCTTCCCTTGTATCCGCAGCCTGAAAACTAACTAACACCCGAGTGATCTAGTGTCCACTCGGGTGTTTTTCTTTCAATCGATATCTTTACCGCTACATGTTCCCGGAAATTTTCACCGTGAGCGCGTTCCTTCCAATTCGCATAACCATGACTGAAGCGATCAAGCAAAATATTCCCGCAATGATAAACATGAGAAAGTAACTATTCAACATGGTATAAATGACTCCTCCACCGTAAGCCGCCACAGCAGCTCCTAATTGATGTGCGGCCAATATCCACCCAAACACAATTCCTGATTGCTGTTTTCCAAAAATATCAGTTGTCAACTTAAGCGTTGGAGGAACAGTAGCTACCCAATCTAGGCCATAGAAAACAATGAATAAGCCCAAGGTAAACGTAGAAGAGGATAGCGCTGCAGGAAGCAGCATTAACGAAAATCCCCGTAAACCGTAATACCAAAACAAGAGCCAACGATTGTTAAAGCGATCCGATAGCCATCCCGACAATGTTGTTCCGATAATGTCAAAGATACCTATGAGAGCGAGTAAACTTGCAGCCGTTACCGCTGGAATGCCGTACTCCATACAAGCAGCTATAAAATGAGTACCGATTAATCCATTTGTAGAGAGACCGCAAATAAAAAAGCTGCCAGCCAACAACCAGAAATCAAAGGAACGAGATCCTCTTACTAAACCATCAACAGCTGCACGAAAAGGGTTTTGCTTGATGTCTTCTATTTCTTGATCAACTTCTGTCGCGCCAAATGCCTGAAGTCCCTTATCACTTGGTCGATCACGCATCAAGACAGCCACAATCGGAACCAAGATCAGCGCTGCTGTTGCAATCACCCACGATGCCGTACGCCAGCCCTCTGATTCAGCCAAGCTTGCGAGAAGAGGAAGAAATACCAGCTGTCCTGTTGCACCACTCGCTGTTAATATACCCATAACCAATCCTCGTTGCTTCACAAACCATCGATTTGCGATCATCGCTCCCAATACGGAAGCCGTGCATCCTGAACCCAGTCCAACAACGACTCCCCAAAGTACAGTCAGTTGCCAGGAGGCCTGCATCCAAGTAGTGAGGGAGGAACCCAATGCTAACAGGATAAGGGCAATAATCGTGATACGCCTTATTCCGAATCGATCCATGACTGCTGCTGCAAACGGACCTACCAATCCGTAAAGCAATAGATTAATTGACAGCGCTATTGAGATAGAAGAGCGACTCCAGCCAAATTCTTGTTCAACAGGAACCATAAATACGCCAGGAGCAGAGCGAATTCCAGCGCCAATCAAAAGAATGAAAAAGGTGACACCCGCAATGATCCAGGCGTAGTGGAGCCGACTCGAAGAAGCTCGTTTCATAATGACATGACTCCTTTTTCGAAATAATACGTCGGAAATTTCAGTCTTCAAATAGTACAAAAAAACCATCCGAGCTGGATGGC
>NZ_CATKQT010000022.1:0-724236 GCF_949767855.1 Brevibacillus sp. IT-7CA2 | reverse complement strand
AGTTTCAGCAGTCTTTTTTCATCATCTCCATAAAACTGTCGCTTGATTCGCTCGCCGTGACGAAGGAAGTGGGAGAACCATGTTCCTCTGCGCCCCACTGTGTAAAAGAATAATGGCACTTGAATTATGATGAAGAAAGTTGAAACGTTGTCAGTTGTTCCTCGTCAAATGGAGTGAAACTTCAAAAATAGACGAGGTGGCTACCATGAATGTCAGACAAAATATGATGTCTCTTTCCATCCTTGCTTTTTTAACTGTATCATTCGCCCAACCAAGCTTTGCTGCAACGACTCCATTTACGGATCTTGCCCAATCGGGAGCGAAAGATAAAATTCTTGCCTTACAGCAACAAGGCGTAATAAAAGGCGTAGAGGATAGCAAATTTGCACCTAATGAAACGATAACGGCTGCTCAAGGTATTCAACTGATTGTAAATGCCTTTGATTTGAGTCTGGCAGCGATCCGTTTTGTAAAGGCTCCACAAGCTACTGACTTTTTTTCCAAAGCAGATAACGATGCTTGGTATGCAGAGAGTCTGATCATAGCCGCTGCGAACGGATTGGAGTTACCAGCTGATCTCGATCCGAATGCTAAATGGACCAAAGAGCAGTTCATTCACCAGCTGATGAGAGTCATGGAGACCAAGGGCAATCTTCCGATGATCAAACTAGTACCAGTAGAAATCCGAGATGACCATGAACTCACCGTGGATTACCAAGGCTCCATTCAACGAGCTTTGGCAAGAGATATTATCGAATTGGATAAGGAAAACAAGCTTCATCCGCAAAAGCCCATCACGCGTGAAGAAGCAGCCGAAATGATATATAATGCCCTTGCGTATTTGAAGAGCCATAAGCAACTGAACTAAAACGAAAAAAATGCAGCGATCCTCGTGATGAGGGGCTGCATTTTTGGTTTACTTAACCAGTAATCATCCGATTCACTTGCCCGGTTATCAACAGCATGGCTTGCAAGACGGGCATCATGCTAACAAGATCAGGCGAATGGAAGCGTACCGTTCGTCCTTCAATGAGTTCAATTCCTGGCATCCAGCTGACTGCTGTGGCAAATTGTGATTTCGTAAACTCGACTTCTATCGTATTCTCTGCTCTTTGCTCGAGCGGTTTAACTGTACTGCGATGGAGCAATGCTTCTTTTGCTTGCTGACGGATTAGCTCTCTCGCACGAACGGGATGCATCGCTTGCGACGAGAGTCCGGTTATCCCAGTTTTCACGGCGACTGTAAAGACTCCAGGGATATCTTCTTCGACCTCTTTGGCCGTCTGGGAATCTCCGGTAACGAGTACGACAGGGACACCAAAGGCTCCAGCGATTGCTGCATTTAAACCTGCTTCGCCCACCTCTTTGCCATTTAAGATAAGCCGATGGATAGCGAGGCCAGACAATGTATGATTGAGTACCGCATCTCCTGTTCCCGCTTTTCCATGATAACCGATGAAAAATGCGGCATCGCAGCTACTGTCGATCCCCTGCATCATACAGAGAGGCTTGAAAAAACCACGGATGACATCTGCCTGTGGATGCAATTCTTCCAGAATGATATTGTTCATCGGTCCATGAGACTCATTGACGATAATTTCGGTAGCTCCTGCTTCCAGTGCACCCTCAATCGCCGCATTTACATCTTGTGTCAGTAGTCTTCTCCCCGCTTCATAATGTCTGCGACCGGGGATAACATCCTCCCATTCGCTTAGTCCAGAGATCCCTTCCATGTCCAGCGAAATAAACACCTTCATGCGAAACTGCCTCCCTATTTTAAATTAGACTGCTTTCGACATTTGGCGCGAACCAAACGCCAAGCGCCTGATCTCACCGTCTGGATGGCGAACAAAGCGGATGAGTGAATCGATGTTGTGGCGCGTGAACAAAAACGTATCTTCGCCAACGGAACGCAGTGGGAACACATCACTGCCTAAAACGAGTACGAGCTGTCTCTGTGTTTCATCGAATTTAATCTCTACTACGTCACCTTCTCCGGATTTATATGTACCGGGGCATTGCTGCAAGTAAGCAAGCGGCACTTCCCATTCGGAAAACGAGGCGAACTGCGTCTCGAGCGGGCGACCGAACATGCTGTTCAACAGCCCTAATGTCAGATTGGAAATGGGGGCATCATCCATGTTGGTCAAAAGAATACCAGTTACTCCCGCCTCTGGGACGATGAACATTTGCGCGGTCATCCCTTTTAAGCCGCCGGTATGGGTAAGTAAAGTGTACTCTTCGGAAAATGGAAACACGCCGAGTCCGTAACCATAGCTGCGGCTCAAATCAATACGGACATGAGGGGCAGTCATTTGTGAGGCGCTATCTTCCGAGACGATTCTCGCTCCATTTGAAAGCCCGCCTGTCCGATAAACATCCGCATACCGAAGCATGTCACGTGCGGACGATTTGAGGAAGCCTGCTGCACGCATGGAAGGAGCATCCCACCAACCGGGGGCACGTACTACTTCACGAACACCATCATTCATGCGACGTGTGTACAGCATGGTAGTATTGTCGTCCTCGCCTAATTCCTCCACATGAAAAACCGTGCGTTCCATGCCAAGTGGCTGTAAAATTTGCTCTTGGACATAGGCTTCGTATGTTTTGCCGCTGACCCGCTCAATAATTGCCCCTAGCAAGCCAAAAGCTTCGTTCGAATAGCTGAATTCTGTCCCAGCAGGTCCCAACAATTCAAAGGGTAGCTTCTCTATATATGCCATGAGGTCTTCGAAGGTATCGATTGGGTGTTTACAGTGCGCTTCAAAATGTTGGAGTAATTCTTCTGCTGTCGGATCGGCTTGTAAGCTGGGTAGCATTGCGGGAATGAGAGCTGGAAGTGGTGGAAATCCGAGGGTATGTGTCATGAAATGATGAATGGTGATGCTCTTCGTTTGGGCTTCGTTCGGTGTGCGAAATTCAGGCAAATAGGTGATAACCGGATCATGCACGGAAAGCTTTCCTTCTTCCTGAAGCTGCATGATCGCCATGCATGTAAACGACTTCGTAATCGATCCGATCCCAAATACCGTATCCAGATCGATGGGAGCTTGCTTTTCGCGGTCCCGATAACCAAACGCTTTTTCATAAGTGAGTTCTCCATCTTTGGCTACAGCAATGATCGCACCGGGAACTTGAAAATCATCCATCAGCCTTTGGACGTATGCTTCAAACGACGCTTCCCACTCATTCATCTTCATGTCATGCCTCCTTAGGTTCATTACTTACAAACAGGAAAGCAATTTCAGGTTTCACTCCGAAGTATACACTTCAAAAAAATTAGGATATGAAGTTCATGCACTAGTAGAATTATAAGCGGCAGATGAAAAAACGACAATATATAATTCTGAAAATAAAAAATATTAATAACAAAGCACTGTCAAATAAAAAATGACCCTTCGTCTTGTATGACGCGGGCCAAGAAATGTCGCTGGTCAAATCCAGCATTCCCTCTTGAGTGTGAGCCACTTTAAGCCCATCTTTTCCTCAATTTTTCCGATCTCGAAGCCTGGGAAATCTTTCTCGACTAAAAAGGAGGTAATTCCTTTTGCTCCCATGGAAGGATCAGTGACAGCCATCACCGTAAAAATGCCAGCGATGGGCGCATTCGTGATGTAATGTTTGGAGCCATTCAGGATGAACTTGTCTGCTTTTCGTACAGCCCTTGTCTTTAAATTAGTCGCATTTGATCCTGCACTTGGTTCTGTTAAAGCGAAAGCACCAATCATTTCACCGGTAGCCATGCGCGGCAAATATTTTCGTTTTTGCTCTTCAGTGCCCATTTCGGCAATCCCTACAGAACCGATGCCATTATGGCAACCAATGACGGTCGTAAATCCATTGCTTGTTTTCCCAATCTCTTCAAAAATAGCGCATTTTGCAAGCATATCAATCCCCAGTCCGCCGTATTGTTCGGGGATGCTCAGTCCAAACAATCCCACTTCTTTACACATCTCCATGATTTGATCTGGTATATGATCTTCGCGTTCAATGTGATCAGCGACTGGGTCGACCTTCTCACTGATAAAACTCCGAACAGCTTTGCGCAGCTCTTCTATTTCACTGCTGAATGTAACGTTCATGTCATCCGATCCCCCTCTTACAGTGATGTCGGTTTACTACTTCACTTCGTCTGGTATGCGATTGGTGTAGAGAGTATTTTCCTCCACAAAGTCGTATAGCTTCTGTGCCATGCAATCTTTCCTGCCCGATTCGATTTCTTCCACAATGTGGGCAATCAGTCCGACGGCCCTCGCCGCGACTGCAAATGATTTCACGACACTGTAGTGCAACCCCATATCCGAGAGCACAGCGCCAATGGCACCTGCAACATTTAGCGTGATCTGTTTGCCTTTTTTCGTGCTGAATTGCTCATGAATTTCTTTCATAATAGCCATATGATCTCCAGCAAAGCCTAGCTCCTCTGCCAACGCAAACAATTTTGGTGTGCGTGGATCAACAGGTCTATGAATCGGATGCCCGAACCCTGGCATTTGCAGTCCTCTTTCTTCACGCTCTCCCAAGATTCGTTTGGCGACCTCTTTCCTGTCGCAATCGGCACCGTACTTCTGCAACCCTTCTTGGAGCATTTGAGCAACGTATTCCATCGCACCAAGATAGACAGAGCCCGCCCCCAACAATCCGGCTGCGACTGCAGCTTGCACAGCTTCCGGTGGGCTGCTCCTAGGAATGCCATATCCGCCAAGGTGATCTGTCCAATTAATTCTTCTGTCAAATCATAGCCATGAACATAAATCTTGTCTGATTTTGATACACCGATGTTTGTCTGGAATTCCATTCTCTTCCCTCGCTTTCGTATTCATAGAACTGGTTTACTTGCTTGATTTATTTACAAGCAATTACCGTGCCATCTTGCACATTTCCTCTCCCAACAATAAAACCGCCCTTGCTTGGCGGTTTCGTGTAAAGCAACGTTTTTAGCCTGCTGATGTGGACTCTGCAAACTGACTGTTGTATAAATCCGCATAAAAACCATCTTGCTCCATCAACTCGTCATGTGTTCCTTGTTCAATGATCGTTCCCTTGTTCATGACGAGGATCAAGTCTGCATTTCTGATCGTAGACAGTCGATGTGCGATCACGAAGCTGGTACGCCCCTTCATCAGCTCATTCATCGCTTCCTGGATATGCACCTCGGTACGTGTATCCACGCTGCTTGTTGCTTCATCCAAAATCAGAATTGTTGGGTCTGCCAAAATAGCACGAGCGATGGTCAACAGCTGTTTTTGTCCTTGGGAAATATTGGAGGCTTCTTCATTTAACACCGTCTTGTACCCATCTGGTAGCGTACGAATAAAGTGATCGGCGCGAGCTGCCTTCGCTGCGCGAATGATACCCGTATCAGAAAAGTCTGGTTGTGCATAGGCCAAATTGTCATGGATGGTACCGTTAAACAGCCACGTATCTTGCAGGACCATGCCGAACAGGGAGCGAAGATCGCTTCGTTTCATGCGTGTAATATCGACGTCATCGATCAGAATCGCTCCGCCATTGAGCTCATAAAAGCGCATAAGCAAATTAATCATGGTCGTCTTACCCGCACCTGTTGGGCCCACGATCGCAATCTTTTGGCCAGGTTCTACTACGAGATTGATGTCTTGCATCAGCAAATGCCCTTCTTTATAACCAAACTTGACATGCTGAAATTCCACTTTGCCTTTAGGCGCTGCGATCGTGACTGGCTCTTTGCTTTCAGGCACTTCCTCTTCTTCATCCAAAACCTCAAAGACCCGCTCCGCTGAAGCGATCGTCGACTGGATCAGGTTGGCGATATTCGCTGTTTGCGCAATTGGCATCGTGAATTGACGAGTATATTGGATAAATGCTTGGATATCCCCGATTTCAATTGAACCGTTCGTAGCGAGAATCCCGCCGACAATGCAGACAAGCACGTATCCGATATTTCCGATGAAACTCATTACCGGCATGATAATGCCTGAAATAAATTGCGCCCGCCATCCGGCTTCGTACAGCTTTTCATTGATTTGATCAAATGTCTGCTGTGACTTCTTCTCATATCCAAACGCCTTTACAACCTGATGCCCCGTAAACATTTCTTCTACATGCCCATTCAATTCACCAAGCGAGCTCTGCTGTCCGATGAAATGCTTTTGTGACTTCGAGGCGATCTGTTTCGTAGCAATGGCACTGAGCGGCAACGTCAAAATCAGAATGAGCGTCAATAATGGGCTAATTGTCAGCATCATAATGATGACACCAATGATCGTCACGATGGCAGTGATGAGCTGTGTCAGGCTTTGCTGGAGCGTGTTGCTGATATTATCAATATCGTTTGTGACACGGCTCAAAATATCCCCATGCATTTTCGAATCAAAGTATTTCAGCGGCAGACGGGACAATTTCTCATTTACCTGCTCACGCATGTCATAGACGATCTTCTGCGAAACGCCTGCCATCACATATTGCTGCAAATAGCTAAACAGCGCACTGATGACATACAATCCGATCAAAAGGAGCAGGATATTTGCGATATACGCAAAGTCAAATACGATTTCCTTTGGCTGTCCCTGCATAAGACCAATCATGCCTGCGAAAAGACTCGTCGTCGCCTTCCCCATCAGTTTGGGACTAACAATAGCAAAGATCGTACTCAAAACGGCAGCCAGAAACACAATGATCAGCTGTACACGGTGTGGCCGAAAGTAGCCGATCAAGCGCTTGAGTGTACCTTTAAAGTCCTTTGCTTTCGCTCCTGGCATCGCCATTCCCATCGGACCACCCATGTGGCCGCCACCCTTTGTCGCTTGCTTACCTCCTCGCGGCTCACTCATGCGATCTCCTCCTCTGTCAGTTGGGATCGTACGATTTCCTGATAGACTGCGCAGTTTTTCATGAGTTCTTCATGTGTCCCCATACCCGCAATCGAGCCTTCATCCAGCACGATAATCTGGTCTGCGTCCATCACGCTGCTAACCCGCTGAGCCACAATGATTAATGTGGATTGGTTCTTCTCGATCTCTTCTTTTAATGCGGCTCGCAATAACGCATCTGTTTTGAAATCCAACGCAGAAAAGCTGTCATCAAACATGTAGATGGCCGGCTGACGGACTATTGCTCGTGCAATCGATAGCCGTTGTTTTTGTCCACCGGACACGTTCGTACCGCCTTGGGAAATGTTTGCCTCGTATCCGCCCTTCATACTCGCAATAAAATCGCCGGCCTGCGCAATTTTTGCAGCATGCTCGATTTCGGCATCCGTAGCGTCTTCTTTACCGAAGCGTATATTGTCGGCGATCGAGCCTGAAAAGAGCAGCACTTTTTGTGGGACATAGCCAATTTTTGCTCGCAATTGCTCTAGAGGCAGGTCACGTATGTCAAGGCCGTCTACCCGAATAGCTCCGGAAGTCACATCGTAGAATCGCTCAACCAGATTGAGTATCGTCGATTTACCAGAGCCTGTCCCTCCGATAATCGCGGTGGTCTGCCCCGGAAGAGCTGTAAAGGTGATCGAGGTCAATGCGGGATGCTCTGCACCCGGGTAAGAAAATGTGACACCTTGAAACTCCACCGTGCCTGAAGTTGTCGCTTTCGTTCGCGTCACAGGCTCTGGGCGATCAATTATGGTCGAATGTAAATCCAACACTTCGTTAATTCGGATAGCGGACGCAGAAGCGCGGGGAACCATGACGAAGATCATGGACAGCATGACCAACGAGAACATGATCTGTGTCGCATATTGGATGAACGCCATGAGATCACCGACTTGCAGGTCCATATTACTGACGCGAATGCCACCAAACCAAAGAATGGCAACAGCAGACAAGTTAAAGGTCAGCATCATAATCGGCATCAAGGCTGCCATGATTCGATTCACGTTAATCGCTGTCTGCGTCAAATCGGTATTCGCTTCGTTAAAACGCCTTTTCTCCACATCCATGCGGTTAAACGAGCGGATCACACGAATTCCCGTCAGGCCTTCCCTCACGACCAAATTCAGTTTGTCCAGCTTCTTTTGCATGACTTTGAAAAGAGGCATCCCCTTTCGTGCGATCAGGAAAATGGCTAAAGCTAGAATGGGAACAGCTACTGCAAGAACAAGCGTCAGCTTTGCATCCTTAGATGAAGCCATGATAATTCCACCAATACACATCATGGGAGCAGCCACCATTATACGCAAAATCATGATCAAAACCTGTTGTACTTGGTTAATATCGTTCGTTGTTCTCGTAATGAGCGAGGCTGTACCGATTTGGTCGATCTCCTGTATGGAATAGTGTTCTACTTGGTTAAACACCTTGGCACGCAGCTCACGACCAAAGCTCATGGCAACCTTGGATGAGAAGTAACTGGCTCCAATGGCACAAAAGCCCCCACCAGCAGCAACGAGCAGCATAAAACCGCCAACCTTCCAAATAAAGAAGGTGTCCCCCTGCACAATCCCGACATCAACGATATCCGCCATTAATGTTGGCAAGTACAGATCGGATAACGATTGGACGAATACAAGCACCAATATCACTGCGATCGGCCATTTGTAGGACGTTAAGTATCGAAACAGCCTCATCATACAGATGCACGCTCCCTTTCCTGCCTCTTCCATACTAAATTTCCATTTGGGATACGGTTGTATGCAGAAAAAAAACGACCCTTTTTCAGGGCCGTGAAATGGTTTGCTCTTATTTTTCTAATTCTCCATCACTATTTGTTACCGCAAAGTTGTAATTAATAGAGCGTGTAAATGGTTCGCCATCCTCATTGATGCCGGTTACGTCAAAGGAAAGATTATAAACGCCTGGCTTAGTCGGCACGGTAAAATTGCCAGTAAGCTCATCTTCTTTTACGGCAAACTTCACTTCATCAATGACGCTTGCTTTTTCGCCGTTCAGCGAACGAGTCAGGTTAGCTTTTTCCAGTAACGATTGATCAATTTCGTTTTTGCCCAGGTCGACGGAAATCTTCGCTTTGTCGCCTTTCTTGAATACCTTCTTGCTCGCCTTTACTTTCGCTTCTTCTCCGCCTTCCACCGAAGCAACCATGAAAAAGGCGTCGTCAGAGCCCTCCACTTCAAGTGTCCATTCGCCTGCTTCAGGCTCCTCTATTTCAATGAAGTGATGAACAGCACCTTGGAATATCTCGGGTTCATCCTCCGATTTGCTTTTTTCACTGAGGTCCGCTTCATACTCTTTGCCAGACGGACTGATCAGGGTCACAACGGTGTCTTCCGACGAAGTCATCGTATCCAGATTCAACTGATTGATTCCGCTCTCCAGGAAAAATGTTTCCGAGACGTTGTCTTCTACTTCGCCGCCACGGAGAATGACGGAGCTCTCTTCTACATTCGTTGATTTTGATTTGTCGTCTTTGCTTACTTTATTTGCACGTTCACGAATGGACGCCTTTTGCAATTTCGGCTGAACCAGATCCCATGTTTGTGAGGCTTTCGCTATTTGACCGTGGGAAATGTCTTTTGTAAAGCTCTTGATCCCATAAGTTAAACCAAAGGCAGAATCAACGGAAACAGCACCATCATCTTCACCGGGAAGAACTGCATGAGCAAACCAGGTAGCACTAAACATGCCATCATCCCCTGTTCCAGCTGCCATGTATGTCTTTGTTGAACTAATTTCGCTACGGCTGTCAGTCTGCGCACGGAAGTTGGCCATATATGACGTTTGCAGGGAATACACCGCATCGTCTTTTTTGCCAAGAATGTCGGCGAGCCATCCCGCCCAATTGCTGTACGCCATGTCAGCCAATTCTGAACCTTTGTTTGGCGTGGAAAGCTGGTGAACAACGTTAACATACGGATGCGCTCCATAGTGGACGAGTGCTGTCTGTGTATCGATGCCACCTTTGGAATGTGCAATGATATTGATTTTGGAAACACCATAATAATCTGCAACCTTTTTAATGACTTCGGCGAGCTTGGCTCCGTTTGTCCACATGTTGCCACCAGTACCATCCGCGTCCTTCAGCTGCACAAATGCGGTACGATACCCAGCGTTATAGGCTGCATCATAAAATCCGTCTGTTGTATACCAGGTTTTGTAGGTGGAGTGCAGACCTTGGACAAACAGGATCACGGGCTTGTCTTTGGATGCATTGGGAGGAACCGCACCTGTGTACCAGTCACCAAAATGACCACTTGGATTGTCGTCATGCAAAGCCGGAGGTGGAGCCGCTGCGTTTGCAGCTTGCGGGTAGACCAGCGCCGTTGATAATGTAACGGCTGCCAGCAAACGAGATAGTGCTTTCTGATTCATGAAAAGAACACCAACCTTCACCTTAGGATTTATTGTTGCCGTACACAATCG
Organism: Brevibacillus sp. IT-7CA2; assembly: GCF_949767855.1. Taxonomy (NCBI): domain Bacteria; kingdom Bacillati; phylum Bacillota; class Bacilli; order Caryophanales; family Paenibacillaceae; genus Brevibacillus; species Brevibacillus sp. IT-7CA2. Next base: position 713,938 of record NZ_CATKQT010000022.1, on the reverse strand, counting down.
TTAGAATTGGGCACGGATTACAACTGCCTGTTCTACCTTCAATGTGTCTTGAATGATCACAAGGATCGTATTCATTTGCTGATGAATAAAGAAATGCCCACCAGGCATGGGGTAAAATTTACATTCTCGCCCGCAATAGTCTCGCCATGCCACAATATCTTGGATTTCAATCGAATCTTCTTTCCCAAACAAAACCGTCATATTGACGGGGATTTGCTGAGGAAGCTCGTGATTCATTTCATAAGTTTGCACGGCCTGGAAATCAGCGCGAATATTAGGCAAAAATAACTCCAAGAGCTCGTGATTGTCCAAAACTTCATTGGGAGTGCCCCCAAGTGTACGTAGCGATTCGATGAACTCGTTATGCGGCAGGTTGTATGTTTTCACCAGTTTGTGATACGCATGTGGCACGCGGGATGCAGACAGGAACAAGTGCTGGGGCAGTGGCTTTCCATTCTGCAACAGCTTTCGCGTCAGTTCAAACGCGATTAAGCCGCCCATGCTGTGGCCAAAAAAGGCAAAAGGTTCTTCCCCCAGCTCTGGTGTGATCCGTTTGTATACATCCTCCAAGACCTCATAAAACGAGGTGGAAAGAACCACGCTTTCGCTCTGAAGTGAAGGCCTTACCTCGAATGGATCAATTTCCAATAAAGCTGGCGACAATACCCGCTTCCAACCGTAATAGATGCTGGGAAGTCCACCTGCGTACGGAAAGCAAAACAATTTCATCTCTTTCCCCGCCCTTTCCTCATTACGTAATTACCTCGACATCTTTCTATGAAAAATGGCCTGATGCAAATCTTGTACATCTTTCATGACTACTTGAGCAGAAAACTGATTGGTAGTCGCGCATACTGACAATTTATAGCCTGGATCGATCTCATACTGATGAAATGCCCAAGCATCGCGCGAATCATTTTGCGATATCGTAATCGATTGGTCTTGGCTTTTTCTAATGGCGAATGATTGTAATGGGATAGACAGCCCCATGCCTCTCGCTTTTATATAACTCTCCTTCAAGGTCCAAAGGTCGTAGAAATACGAAAGCTGTTCATCCGGATGCTTTGCCAAGAGATCTTCTACTTCGGCTGGTGCAAAATAATGAGTGGCAATATCCAACTCAATCGGACATATTTGCTCCACATCAATCCCCACTTGCGAGTCATGTGTGGCACAGACCACCCAATCTCCGGAATGCGAGACGTTAAAGCAGTAGTTGGGAAATGATTTCAAAAAAGGTTTTCCGTATGCATTGTAGTCATACTCGATTTCGTCATTGGAAATCTCGTAGGCTTCACAAATGAGAGAGCGTACAAGCACGTCCGCGAGCAAAGCCCGATAGGAATCAGCCGGATTTCTGAAACGGTTGACCCGTTCCCGCTTTTCTTCGGGTAGTGCTTGTAAAAATCGGTTGAACAACTCTTTCTCCATGACAGCAGGACATTTCAAAGCGTAAATAGCAATCATGTAGCACTCACTCTTCTTTCTGTCAATTCAAGACTACTGACTTGTTCTGCTCGATCCTTTCGCTGCTGCACTTCATACAATTTGGCATACGTGCCGTTGTGCTCCATTAACTCAACATGGCGACCTTTCTCGATGACCTTTCCTTGATCCATCACGTAAATCACATCGGCATCCTCTACAGTCGAAAGGCGATGAGCGATGACGAGTACCGTTTTATCTTTCATGAGTGCGGTTAATGCTTGCTGCACCCAATATTCTGATTCTGCATCCAATGCGGAGGTTGCTTCATCCAGTAGAAGAATCGGTGCATTTTTCAGGATGGCTCTGGCAATGGCAATTCGCTGACGCTGTCCGCCAGATAGCTTGGCACCGCGTTCTCCTGTTTTGGTCTGGTAGCCATCAGACAGTTCCATAATAAAATCATGCGCATACGCTGCTTTGCTTGCCTTGATGACATCCTCTTCCGAAGCATCCAGACAGCCGTAACGAATATTGTCTTCGATGGTTCCTTCGAACAAAAAGGCATCCTGAGGCACGTATGAGATCAAACTTCTAATTTCTGCAAGAGAATAAGCTCCCATGGGCTTGCCGAGTAAATAAAGAGCGCCGCTCGCAGGTGGGTAATACCCTAACAGAAGTTTCATGACGGTGCTTTTTCCACTTCCACTCGTTCCGACTAGCCCAGCCATTTGGCCTTGCTCGACCCGCAACGAAACACCATCCAGCACATTTGTAGCTTCGTTGTACCCGAAAACGACCTGCTCCAGCTTCAGCATGCTTTCGCAATACTGGTGTTTGTCGAAGCTCCTCTGGTACTCTTCTGGTTCGAGAGGTTCATTCAGAAAATCGACGACCCGAGAAGCTCCAGCTAGCGAGCTCTGCAACGCTGTGATGACTTGGCCAAGCTGGAGAAATGCCAGTGTTACAAGCATCTGTTGTTGAACCAAAGCAACCAGCACGCCCAATCCGATCATTTGTTTGGAAACCATCATGATTCCAAAAACAAGCATTCCCCCGAAGCTTAAGAATTGGATGAAAAAATTGGTCCCTTCCAATAATCCGTGTTTATGCCCTTGCTTGATGGCAGACGAAGCTACTTCTTCGTTTGCTTCCGTGTAACGTGCGGTCACAACGTTATGTAAATGAAACATTTTAATGATGGGCAACCCTGACAAAAAATCGTTTAATCTTTCTGTCCCAATCCCCATCTGCTGTTGCATTCGGTCTCCAATGCGCCGGACTGACTTGGCAAACAGCGTATTCACATAAAGAGTCAATGTGCTAACGAGCAATAGGACGACGGCAATTTTCCAATCCATAGCAAACATTCCTATGATCGAACCGATCAGCGACAGCAGGATAATGCTTAACGTTTTCAATTGCTCTGCGTATGCGTTTTCCATGAGGACAACATCGTTGCCCAGTCTCGACATCGTATCTCCCGAATGGTGCTGCTCATAATAATCGAAAGGGAGCTTGCTCAATCGTTGATAGACATGCAGCCGAATGTTCGCAATAAGCTCGCGGACGCATCGTCGATAGATGTAGCTGAAAAATGGAGACAGGATACTCAGCAAGAGGAACATTACAGCCATGGTGGCAATTGCTCTGGTTAATAAAGCAGGGTCTTTTGTGTTCGCAAAATCCGTCAGATCCTTGAACACGAAAGGTAAGGATACCAATACAGCTGCTTGACCGATTCCGTCACCCACGAGTCCCAAAATATACGCTCGCTTTTTCGATTTCATAAACGACAGCAGTTGAAGTAGTTCCCGCATCAAATTCTGGATGAACATGCCTATACCCCCCCTGCAGCCAGCGAGCTGTGCATCTCTGTGGCAAACTGTTTTTGATACAATCTGGTGTAAACGCCGCCTTGGGCAAGCAAATCGTAGTGTGTACCTCGCTCAACAATTTGTCCTTGCTCCAAAACAAGCACTTCATCCGCGTCTTTTATCGTAGACAGTCGATGAGCAATGACGAGAACCGTCCGATTTTTCATCACATTTTCCAACGCTTCTTGGACCAAAGCTTCCGATTCTGTATCCAAGGCAGACGTTGGTTCATCCAGCAGTAAAATTGGAGCGTCCTTCAAAATTGCTCGAGCAATCGCGATGCGCTGTTTCTGTCCGCCAGATAAACGAGAGCCACGTTCCCCTACTTTTGTTTGATATCCTTGCGGCAGCTCCATGATGAAGTGATGCGCATTGGCCGCTTTTGCCGCTGCTATAATCTCGTCTTGTGTCGCATGAATGCGGCCATACGAGATATTTTCCGCAATAGACACGGGGAATAGCGTCGTATCCTGAGAAACCAGGGAAAGATAGCTCCGCATGTCCGTCATATTCCAATCAGCCATGGAATGCCCGAAAACATTCAGTCTTCCGTTACCCGATTCCATTGGATAAAACCCGCACAGCAACTTCATGATGGTGCTCTTTCCACTTCCGCTGGCACCTACTAACGCAATGGTCTTGTTCGGATGTAGCGTAAAGCTAACGTTATTAAGAATCCTTGCCTGATCGTAGGCAAACGTAACGTTCTCAAACTGTACAGGAATCGCCTCTAGATCAACAGGAATCGCTGGCTGATCATTTTGTTCGACTGGCTGTGAAAAAATTTCTTGAAGCCGCTTTGCCGCACCTGATGTCTCTTGTACTTGGGCAAACAACACGGGCGCGAGTGAAAGTGGCTCGATAATAAAGTGAAGCAAATAGCTGAAAATGACCAAGCTGCCCAGATCCAATTCTCCCGCCTGAATCAAGTACCCACCATAAGCGACAAAAAACAGGATTGGGGAAGAAAACAATAAAATCCCTGGTGCTGTCATCCACGCGCGCTTCTTCTCTGCTTGGAACGCATTTTTCAATACCTGCTTCATACCTGCATGGTATTTACGATACAGAACGCCTTCCAATTGAAAAGCTTTGACCATGTGAATCCCGGAAAGCGTATCCTGCGCGATGGTGTTCGTTTGACCCAGATGATGCTGCATTTGCTCCGAATATTTTTGAAGCGGTTTGCTCATCCATCCTGTGATAGCGATGGCGACAGGAAGGATTGCGATACTGAAGATGATTAACTTCCAATTGATCGTCAACAACAGTCCAAGAGCTCCGACAAAAACAACTGGCAGATAAAAAAGCTGGAAAAAATGTTTTTGCAAAAAGCTTTGCAAGATCTGGGCATCCGTTGTTAAGCGAGAAACGAGATCGCCGGAATGATATTTATCCATGGTGGACATGGGAACTTTTTCGAGATGAGCAGCCATGCTGTTTTTCAAATCTCTCATGGCTCTTGAACTGAATCTAGCTGCCGAATACGTGATGAAATATTTCGAGAGAAAACCTACGATAGTCAGACAAAAAATGATGAGCGCAATACTGATCAGCTTGTCGAAGTCTTTCGTATGTTCGACCATGGTTTTGATCAGGACTCCCATCCAAATGTTTGCCACAGCTACAAGAAGCGAGGCAATGATACAGATCATGACCCAACCTCGATAAGGCTTTACATATGAGAGCACCCAGCCAAACACGGGATCTTTCTTTCTGTGCTGAGCTTGCTTGGTAAAAATCATTTGCTGCTCCTCTCCAAGGATGTAATGGATGAACTCCCCTTGGAAAACATGTTCCCAAGGGGAATCATCACAAAGCCGCGATCTTATTTCAGAATGAACAGCTCTTGCAGGATGTCTCGGAGGATGGAGGCATTCATTGACACGTAATTTCCTCCCAACATTCTGGAGTGGATTCCGTACCCTTCGTACGTCATCAGTCGTTTCGTAACCTGTGCCCAAGCGGATTCATTCCATTTGACTGCGACTAGATCTTCCTCGCCCGATTCCAGCTCTGATTGAATGAGATGGATCGCTGCGTTCGTTGCACCCGTATTGATCAGTTGATTGTGGTACATCACGTAGTTGACCGTTTTCCGAATGAAGCTTTGCTTGACGAATTCATTGGCAGCGTACAAATTGAAGTCTTCTTGAGTCATGTTGAACATCTCGATGTTTTCTCCAATTTCGGCAAATAACTGGGCAATGTCACTCTCTGTTTCCGCCAGAGTCCTCTCCATCACCTTGTCTTTCCAGTACGAATCGAACAAGATGAGGTCGGTCACGACATATCCTTGATTCTCCAGTTCTTTTGCGACTTCAAAAGCCAGATTGCCTCCTGAGGAATATCCCATGAGCGTATAGGGTCCTTTTGGATCAATCTCGACGATGGCTTCGATGTACTGCTCAAGTCGATTGTCTTCTTGAATGAAATCAAAGCTATGCAAGGAGACGCCCTTGATTTCATCAGCAAGCTTCTGGTAATAGACACTTTGGGCTCCAATCGGCGTAAAGCAGAATACCTTTCTCGCCGTCTCTTCATTTAAGAGAATGGCTCTTCCGGAGCTGCCCTCGAAGTTCTTGTGCGTGATGAAATCCGCTACCTTCTCAATTGTTGGATGCTGGAAGATGAGGTTCAACGGCAGTTCAATCTGCATGTACTCATACACCTTCGCAACCAGCAACGTTGCTTTCAATGAATGTCCACCCAGTTCAAAGAAATGGTCAGTAATTCCGATCGGGTCTACCCCCAAAACTTCCTGCCAAATGGATGCCAATTGATGCTCAGTCGCAGTTCTTGGTGCCACGAACTCACGTGTAGTCGCATCCGATGGCTGTGGCTTCGGCAACGCTTTACGATCCACTTTTCCATTTGCCGAAAGCGGCAGTTGATCCAACTGAACAAAATAGCTTGGAACCATGTAAGCAGGCAGTTCCTTCGCCAGATGCCTTCTCAGCTCGGCAACGGTTACCTCTGCTGCTGGGACGAGATAAGCGCAAAGATACTGTCCGGCCGTTAGTTCATCCTCTTGCACAACTACCACTGCTTGATCGATGCCATCGTAAGCGAGTATGGTGCTCTCGATTTCCCCGATCTCGATGCGGTACCCTCTCACCTTCACCTGTTCGTCAGCCCGACCGATGTAATCGATCGTGCCATCTGTCCGCCATTTCACCAAGTCACCCGTTTTATACATGAGCTCTCCTGGCACAAATGGATTTGGAACGAACTTTTCTTGTGTGAGCTCTGGTTTGTTCAAATAACCTCTTGCAAGTCCGGGTCCTCCGATGCATAGCTCTCCCACTACGCCGATCGGTTGTAAATGATGTTGTGTATCTACGATGTAAACCTGTACATTGGCTAGCGGTCGCCCAATCGTGATGTCCTGCCCTGCTTCGATCGAACGAGAGATGGTGGTGACGACGCTGTTTTCGGTCGGACCGTATTCATTGTTGATCTCGATTGCTGGATACTTTTCTTTCGTTTTTTGCACAAGCTGCGGAGGTAGTTTCTCGCCTCCCAATGTTACGCAACGCAGAGGAGAGAAATCTGCAGCAGTCGAGCAATCCAGAATCGCTTGGAACAGACTCGGTACACCGTAATAATGTGTGACTTCCGTTGAGGCAATCAGCTTTTTCAGCGCTACCGGATCTTTGGCTTCTTCCTCTCTCGGCAAGACGCAAGTAGCCCCTCCGAGAAGCGGAGCGAATAAGCTGGCTACAAACCCATCGAAGGCAAAAGAGAATACCTGCAACGCCTTGTCTCCCGGTCCGAATCCATACTCATCTCTTCTCCACTGCAAGCAATTAACGATTCCCTGATGTGGAATCATGACGCCCTTCGGCTTACCAGTCGTCCCCGATGTATAGATCACATAGGCGAGATCGGTCGGTTGATTGAGTGATGCGAGATTGGAGCCATCCATCTCGACGTCATACTCTGCGTTCAGATCAAGCCAGTCAAGCCCGCTCGACACGCGAGACAATAGTTCTGACAGATGAGATTGGCAGAGAAGCAGTGCTGCGTTGCTGTCTTCCAGCAAGTACTCAATGCGTTCTTGCGGATACGTCGGATCGATCGGAACATACGCACCGCCTGCCTTTAAAATACCAAGGATGCCAACGATCATTTCTGGTGAACGCTCCGCCATGACTGCTACAAGACAATCTGATCCAATTCCTTTGGTGCGCAGAACTCTTGCCAGTCTGTTGGCCCGCTCATTGAGCTCGCTGTACGTCAGTGTCTGACCGTTAAAGAGAATAGCTTCCTGATCTGGCGTCTTCGAGACTTGCTCTTCGAATAATTGATGCAGCGTTTTGTCTTGTACATAGCTGACAGCTGTATCATTGAACTTTTCGAAAATTTGTCGCTTCTCCTCCGCCTTGAGCATGTCGATTTCACTCAAGCGGATATGCGGATTTTGAACAACGATATGTGCAATAGCCATGAAGTGGTTGCTTAACCGTTCAATCGTTTCTCGCGTAAACAAGCTTGTGCTGTACTCCACGCCAATGCTGATCTCCTCACGCTCTTCTGTGGCAATCAACGTCAAATCAAATTTGGAATGGTTGCCAGCCTGATCAGTCATGAAAGGAGCAAGTGTCAAGCCGGGCAGGTCGATGGAGTCATCCATGTTGTTCTGCACAGTAAACATAGTGTCAAAGAGCGGGTTTCTGCTTAAGTCTCGCGGAATGTCGAGTTTTTCCACCAGTTCCTCAAACGGATAATCCTGATGAACGTAAGCGTCCAGTGCATTCTGCTTGACTTCCAGCAACAACTCCGTGAATGTTTTCCCAGCATGCGGCTTGTTTCTCATCGCCAATGTGTTTACAAACATACCGACGATTGGTTCCAGATCAGCATGGGATCTGCCTGTAATCGGTGTGCCGACGATGATGTCCTCTTGCCCGGAATACTTGGAAAGCAGTACGTTGTACGTCGCGAGGAGCACCATGTACAGTGTCGTTCCCGTTTCTCGAGCCAGCTGGTTCAAGCCTTCCATGAGTTGTTTACCGGTTCTGATGGTATACTGATCCCCTGCGAAATTTTGAATGCTTGGTCGGGTGAAATCCGTTTGCAGGTTTAGCACTGGAATTTCGTCTGCAAACACTTGAGCCCAGTACTCTTCTTGCTTGTTGAAGGCATCGGATTCGAAAAGCTCCTGTTGCCATACAGAGAAGTCCTTGTACTGAATTCGTAGCTCTGGCAAAACATCCCCTAGGTACAGCTGCACTAAGTCAGACAGGAGAATGCCGGAGGATACACCGTCGGAAATGCTATGATGCATGTCGGTAAAGAGCACATGACGATCTTCTCCGATATGCAGAAGACGGACGCGAAGCAACGGCGCTACCCCCAGATCGAATGGTTGAACGAGGGTTGAAAGGACCTCTTGTGCTTGGTCTTCTGTGACCGTTGTATACGAAAGTTCAAAAGAAACGTCCTCGTGAACCTTCTGAACAGGCTCTCCATTTACAACGGCAAAAGACGTACGAAGACTTTCATGTCGCTCAATTAGCTGCTTGAACGCTGTCTCTAATCGTTCCGGTTCCAGCTTCCCTTCGATCAGCATGGCCGAAGGCATATTGTAGCTGATGCCGACTCCCTCAAATTGATGGAGGATATACATGCGCTTTTGAGCCGATGAAACAGGATAATACTCTTGCGCAGGTGCTGGTTGAATCGAAATGACATATCCTTTTGCTGTCTCTTCGATGTGTGCAGCCAACTGTTGAATCGTCGGTTTTTCGAACAAAACACGAAGCGGAATATCGACTTGATATTCGTTATGCATGCTCGAAATCACACTCATCGCACGCAGGGAGTGACCGCCAATTGCAAAGAAATCATCTAGAACCCCTACTTGCTCCATATTCAGCAATTGCTCCCATACGCGGGCCAATTGTGCTTCCAATTCCGTTCGAGGTGCTACATACTCCGTCGTTCTTAGCATGGATACTTCCGGCGCCGGCAAGGAACGTCTGTCGATCTTCCCATTTGCGGTAAGCGGCAGCGCTTCAAGTGATACGAAATACGATGGAATCATCGCTTGAGGCAATTCTTTTAGCAATTCTTGGCGTAAATGTGCTGTGTCGATCTCGTGGTCTGCCACCATGTACGCGCATAAATACTTTTCTTGTCTGTGATCCTCTCTTGCCATGACAACTGCTTCCAAGATTCCGTCCAACTTGCGGAGCTGTGTCTCGATTTCGCCCAGCTCGATACGGACACCCCTGATTTTCACTTGATGATCGTTACGACCCAGGAATTCCACATTGCCATCCGCGCGCCACTTCGCCAAATCACCCGTACGATACAGCAGCTCACCTGGCGCGAAAGGATTCGCTACGAACTTCTCCACTGTCAGCTCAGGTCTGTTCAAATAACCGCGAGCGACCCCTGCTCCCCCGATGCACAACTCACCCACGACTCCAACAGGCTGAAGATTCAATTGTTGATCCATCACAAACATCTGCATATTCGGCAGCGGTTTTCCGATTGGTACCGTTCCCGAGCGAATGGATGAGACATCTGTTTCTTCGTAATAGCTGGAATCGATGCACGCCTCTGTTACGCCATAACTATTAACGATGCGCAGCGTCTGGCTGAATCTCGCGAGCAAGGTCTTGAAGTCTTCTGCTGGACAACTGTCTGCTCCGAGAATCAGGAGCTTCATCTGACTGAAGTCGAGCTGGTTTTCGTAAATGTAATGCATCAACGGCATAATCAAAGCTGGTGTCGCTTCGAAAATCGTAATTTCATACCGCTTGATGATTTCGTACAAGGAAGCAGGGTCCATTTTGACCTCATTCGGGCAAATTACCAGCTGCCCTCCTGTGAGCAATGCTCTGGCAAAATCGCCAGTCGATACGTCGAAGGCGAAGCTCGCCATTTGCAGCAAGCGAACCGGGAAGGTGTCCAAGTGATACTCATCCTGCCATGCAAAAGCGACATTCGCATAGCTCCGGTGCTCGATCACGACCCCTTTTGGCTTGCCAGTCGTACCGGAAGTATAAATGATGTAAGCAGCGTGTTCCGGCAGTGCCACAGGCTCCAGATTGCTCGCTTCTCCTTGATACAGCCCCTCTACATCCAGATAGAGAGTTTCGTGAGGGAATGCAAGCTGCGTATTCAACTTTTGCAAAGTAAGGAACAGCTTCGCATCGCTATCTTCCAAAATGAATGCTTGACGCTCCAACGGATAGTCTGGATCAATCGGGACATAGGCTCCTCCGGCTTTCAAAATGCCGAGCGTCCCTACTACCATGTGCAAGGAGCGGTCTACCATGATACCGACTGTGCTCTCAGGCTTGACTCCCTTTTGGCGCAAAATACGTGCGAGCTGGTTTGCTTTTTCATTTAATTCCCGATACGTTAGCTGTTCTTCCTCGAAGATCACAGCTACCTGGTTCGGTGTTTTTTCGACCTGCTCTTCGAATAGCTCCTGGAACGTTTTATTCGTGGGATAAGCGGCTCTTGTTGCATTGAAATCATGCAGCATTTGCTCCATCTCATCATTTGACAAGACACTGATCTCTGCCAGTTTGCAATCTGGATTGGCAATGATCGTCCTTAAAAGATTGACGTAATGAGTTGCCATGCGGTCGATTGATTCTTTCGCAAACAACTTCGTGCAATAGTTGAATTGCACGAGAAGCTCATCTTGTTGTTCCATTGCATCCAGAGCGATATCGAATTTCGCGATCTTGCCATCTACCGGATAAGCGGACATGTTGAGTCCTGCAATTTCTAAGGCAGATGAGTCGGCAAGCCCCAGACTGAACATCGTATCAAACAGTGGATTTCGGCTTAAATCTCGCCGCACTTGCAGCTTATCTACGAGATGTTCAAACGGATAATCCTGATGTTCAAACGCATGTAACGCATTTTGTCTCACGTCACCCAAAAACTCGCGGAAGGTCAGTTCGCCCCCTGCCACATTTTTCAAGGCAAGCGTGTTGACGAACATGCCAACGATTCGTTCCACATCTGCATGGGATCGACCTGCAATCGGTGTGCCGACTACAATTTCTTCCTGTCCTGCGTATTTGGACAGCAGTACATTGTAGGCTGCCAAAAGCACCATGAACAGTGTTGAGCCCGTATTTGCAGCGAGTTGCCGCAACTCCGCAAGCATTTGATGTCCTGTACCGATCGCTACTGTGTCGCCTTCGAAGCTTTGAACAGTAGGTCTTGGGAAGTCATTTGGCAGGTTGAGTAACGGGATCTCCCCTGCGAAGACATTCGTCCAATAATCCTCTTGTTTTTGGAAACGCTCAGACTGGGACAGTTTCGTTTGCCAAGCAGCAAAATCTTTGTATTGGATGCGCATGTCAGGGAGCTGCTTTTCTTCGTACAAGCTCGCAAACTCCTTGGCGATGACTGCAAGCGATACCCCATCCGAGATAATGTGGTGCATATCCATGAAGAACAAATGTCTTTCTGCCCCCAGTTTGATCAAGTCAACCCGGAACAGCGGAGCCACTTCCAGATCAAACGGCTGGACCAACTCCTGAATGCGTTGCTCTACTTGGTCTTCTGTCGCCTCGGAAATACCGATGAGCAGCGTGACATCCTCATGTACTCGTTGCACTGGTTCTCCGTTTTTCGAATGGAAGGATGTTCGCAAGGATTCATGTCGTTTTACCAGTGTTCGGATCGCATGTTCAAAGCGTTCGTAATCCAGATGGCCATCTATTATCAGCACATTCGGCACGTTGTAGCTGATCCCGCTTCCTTCAAACTCATGCAGGATGTACATTCTTTTTTGAGCGAACGAGACTGGGTAAAAGTCTGCTTGCTCTACTGGTTGAATGGTCTCGAACTGTTCAATCTCACTCGAGCTGATATAGGCAGCCAGTTCATGGATCGTAGGAGATTCAAACAATGCTTTTAACGGAAGCTCGACCTGAAATGCTTTGTGCACCTGCGTGATCACATTCATGGCCTTCAGGGAATGTCCGCCGAGTTCAAAGAAGTTGTCGTGAATGCCTATCGCATGAATACCCAGTACCTCTTGCCAAATTTCAGCCAGCTTCGTCTCAGTCGCGTTTTGTGGGGCGACATATGTGGAGCTTTGAACCCGATCACCAGTTGGTTCAGGCAAAGCTCTGCGATCGAGCTTTCCGTTTGCAGTCAAAGGCAGTTTATCCATTTGGACATAGAAGGATGGCACCATGTAGCTAGGCAATTCTTTGGAAATAGCTTCTCTCAACTCTGCTGCGTCGAGTTCCGTTTCTGGAACAAAATAAGCGCAGAGAGCTTTTTGGCCGTTCGTATCATCCATTACCGTAACGACAGCTTCTTTTACCTTTGCTAGATTGGTGAGAACAGTCTCGATTTCCCCAAGCTCGATCCGATAGCCTCTGATCTTTACCTGTTGGTCGATACGTCCCAAATACTCAATCGTTCCATCCGCCTTCCATCTCGCCAAATCCCCTGTGCGGTACATGTTTTCACCTGAAACAAACGGATTCGGAACAAACATCTCGGCAGTCAATTCTGGCTTGTTCAAATAGCCTCTGGCTACCCCGTCTCCACCTACGCACAATTCACCCGGCACCCCAATTGGCTGCGGCTGATTGTAGCGATCTACGATATAAGCAGTGGAGTTCGTGATCGGCTTCCCAATCGGAATATTGTCTTCGAATTCCTTCTCAATCAAATAGCATGTAGAGAAGGTTGTGTTTTCTGTCGGGCCGTATCCGTTCCAAATTTCCAGAGTGGGATGGGCGCTGTTAACTTTGTTGATGTGTCTCGGCGACAGTGCTTCGCCACCGACGATTAACGCACGCAAGCCATCAAACATCGCCGGATTGTCTTGCGAGAGCTGGTTAAACAGTGGTGAAGTTAACCACATCGTTGTTATCCGATTCTCTCGCAGGAAGCTTCCAAGCTTCTCCGCATCCAACAGAACATCCTTGCTCACGAGGAACAAGCTAGCACCATGCAACAGAGCTCCGAAAATCTCAAACGTCATGGCGTCGAATCCAATAGCGCCCGTTTGAATCATGCGATCTTCTTCGCGTACCTGAACGTAGTTCGTATTTTTCACCAATCGGGTGACATTGCGATGCTCAACCATGACTCCTTTTGGTTTGCCCGTTGAACCCGACGTGTACATCACATAGGCCAAGTCCTTGGCGTCATTGTGGTTGGTCAGGTTACTGGCATCTTCTTGCTCCAGGCTCTCGTCTTCCAAAACGATTGGAATGAGACCTTCTTCGACGAGATGCACAAGATGTCTTTGAACAAGGACAACCTTCACGCCGCCATCTTCGAGCATGTAAGAAATGCGCTCGGATGGATGCTCTGGATCAATCCCCAGGTAAGCGCCTCCTGCTTTGATGATCCCCATAATGCCTGTGATCATCTCGAGAGAACGATCTGCCAACATACCTACAACGCTGTCTCTTCCTACTTCCAATCGGCGAAGAGCACTTGCGATCTGATTCGCTTTTTGGTTCAGCTCCCGATACGTCAGCATCTGTTCGTTCATCACAACTGCAGTATGCTCTGGCGTTCTTTCCACTTGCTCCTCGAACAGCTCCTGAATCGTGCTTTCGCGTGGATAGGCGGCAAACGTGTTGTTGAATGCAACAGTTACGATGTGTTTTTCTTCCTCACCGAGCAAGTTGATTTCACGCAACGCCGCTGTTTGGTCTGCAATGACTCCTCGTAGCACCTGGAGGAAATGACCTGCCATTCTTTCCATCGTGTCTCTTTGGAACAATTTCGTGGAGTACACGAGACCAAAATGAATTCCTGTCTCATCTTCATGTGCTTCCAGTGTGAGATCGAATTTGGCGTTGCCTTGCTGCCCATCTCCGGAGTAGGCTTCAAATTTCAGCCCATCCAGCTCATAAGCTTTTTGGTCCAGGTTTTGCAAAATAAACATGGTGTCAAACAGCGGGTTTCTGCTGAGATCCCTCTGGATTTCCAGTTTTTCGACCAGTGCTTCAAACGGATAATCCTGGTGGGCGTATGCGTGCAGCGTATTCTGTTTGACATCTTCCAAAAATGCCTGGAACGATTTCGTTCCATCAGGGTAGTTTCGCAAAGCCAATGTATTGACAAACATCCCCAAGACTTTTTCTACATCCGCATGAGATCTGCCAGCAATCGGCGTTCCCACTACGATGTCTTCTTGGCCGCTGTATTTGGAAAGGAGCACATTGTAAGCCGCCAGCAAGACCATAAACAGCGTGGTTTGGTTCTCATGAGCGAGCTTGTATAAATCGTCCATCAACGTTTTGTCTGTTTGGAACGAAATGCAATCTCCGTCAAAGCTTTGAACCAGAGGGCGGGAATAATCGGCGGGCAGATTCAGTACCGGAATGTCACCCGCGAAGGAATTCAACCAGTAGTTCTCATGCTTTGTATAGATGTCTGTTTGGAACAGATCAGTCTGCCAGACAGCAAAATCTTTGTATTGAACAGCGAGCTCTGGCAAATGTTCGTTTCGATACAGCTTCGAGAATTCTTCCATGATGATTCCGACAGAGACGCCATCCGAAATGATGTGATGCATATCCATCAGGAAGAGATGTCGCTTCTCTCCCAAGCTGAAGAGCCCGACCCTCAACAACGGAGCCTTCTCGAGATCAAATGCCTGCACAAATGATTCGATGGTTTGCTCGACTTGGTCTTCCGTCAAATCCTCATAGCGCACATCCAGTTCGACTGCCTCATGTACACGCTGAACAGGCTCGCCATTCACTGTGTGGAAGGATGTCCGCAACGATTCGTGTCGCTTGACCAACCCCTGTATCGCGGTTTCAAAGCGCGCATGATCCAGATCGCCTTCGATATACATCACGCTTGGCATGTTATAGACTGTGCCGGTGCCTTCAAACTGGCGCAGGACAAACATCCTTTTTTGTGCAGAGGAAACGGGATAATATTCTTGCCGCGGCACAGGCTGAATCGGTACATGTGTGTCTTTTCCACTTGTCTCGATATACTGTGCCAATGCCTGGATGGTAGGTGTCGCAAAGAGTACTCTGAGTGGAATCTCGACTTGATACTCTCGATGGATCTGTGCGGCGAGCGACATGGCTTTCAAGGAATGCCCACCTAGCTGGAAGAAGTTGTCGAGAACACCGATGTCGTTTACCCCAAGCACACGTTCCCAAATCTCTACCAACCTGTTTTCCACAGGACTTGCTGGCGCCACATATTCTGCTCCCGTTACAGGTCTGCCTTCTGGTTTCGGCAAGGCTTTCCTGTCGATCTTTCCATTAGGCGTAAGCGGGAGAAGATCGAGCTGGAGCAGGTACGCAGGAATCATGTAAGACGGCAAGCTTTGGGACAGATGCGACCAAAGATTCGAGACTTCAAGCTTTTCTTCCGCCGTGTAATAAGCAGCAAGCGACGATTGGCCCTGTTGGTCCTCATGGACAATCACGACAGCTGAAGTCAGCTTTTCAAAGGAGAGCATTACCGACTCAATCTCGCCGATTTCAATCCGATATCCCCTTACTTTTACCTGTTCATCCAAGCGACCGATAAATTCAATCTTTCCGTCAGGGAGCCACTTTCCTAGATCGCCAGTCTTGTACATGCGCTCGCTTTCCGAATAGGGATGGGAAACAAACTTCTCTGCTGTGAGTTCCGGCTTGTTCCAATATCCACGTGCCAAACCGTGGCCACCGATGCAAATTTCCCCGACGACGCCGATTGGCTGTAGCTGATGGAATTTGTCCACGATATAGATGCTGGTGTTGGCAATGGGACGTCCGATCGTTATCGCAGAATCCAGTTGCGAAATTCGCTGCCAAGTGGCGACGACACTGCTTTCTGTCGGACCGTATTCATTGACGATGACCAATTGCGGATTCTGCTGATTGCTCTTCTCAACGAGCTGAGCAGATACTTTTTCGCCCCCAAGTGTGACGGTTTGCAGGGAGCTGATATCCGCAGCAGTACCGCATTCCAATATCGCTTGGAACAAACTTGGCACGCATGTCATTTGGGTGCATCTCGCAGCTGCAATGAGGTTTCTGAGAGATACTGGGTCTTTGGCTTCTTCATCCTCCGCCAAGACGACGGTTGAACCGGAAAGGATCGGTGTAAAGAAGGAAAGAACAAAGGCATCAAACGCAAAGGATAAGGGCACCAGACTTCTATCATGGACGCTAAACTGATACTCCTCTTTCTTCCACAACACACTGTTGACGATGCCACGATGCTCAATCATTACTCCTTTTGGCTTGCCTGTTGTCCCTGATGTGTAGATGACATAAGCCAAATCGGAAGCGGTTTGAATCGGCTCGAGATTCGAACGGTTGGGAGAATAGTTCTTCTCCTCCTCCAGATACAGGCATTCCACGCTCACACTAGAAGCCAGCTTAGCTCCAAGATGTTTTTGGGTAAGCACCAGATGGGCTTCGCAATCCTCCAGCATATAGGCCACACGATCTTCCGGATATTCGGGATCGATAGGCACAAAGGCTCCACCTGCTTTCAAAATGGCCATGATTCCCACAACCATTTCTACAGAACGGTTTGCCATGATTCCTACGAATTGGTTAGCCTTTACTCCCCGTTCACGCAAGGTAACCGCAAGCTGGTTTGCTCGCTCATTCAGTTCGTGATAGGACATCTGCTTATCGCCGATTTCAACCGCAGCAACCTGTGGTGTTTTTTCCACTTGCTCCTCAAATAGCTCATGTAGTGTCTTGTTCTGTGGATATTCCTTATGCGTTTGGTTGAATTCTACTAACAAGCGATGCTTTTCCTCATCGGAAAGCATAGTAATTTCGGACAAGGTAATATCTTGTTGCTCAATAACGGCATGAAGGATTCGGATGAAATGTGCTGCTATTTTTTCAATCGTCTCTCTTGTAAACAATTTGGTGCAGTAATCAACGCTAAAGATGATCTCCTCATCTTCTTCATACGCCTCTAATGACAGATCAAACTTGGCCTGATTCACATCTGCCATATAGGGTGTAAACGTAAGTTGCTCCATTTCGAACGGCTTCTGATCCATATTTTGCAAGATAAATACGGTGTCAAACAAAGGATTGCGGCTCAGATCCCGTTGAATGTTCAGCTTATCGATCAGCTCATCCAGTGGATAATCCTGATTCTCAAAGGCTTTCAGCGTATTGTTTTTCACTTCTCCCAAAAAGCTAAGGAAGGACTTAGCCCCCACAGGCTCGTTTCGCAATGCCAGTGTATTGACAAACATACCGATGATCGAATCCGTTTCAGCATGGGACCTGCCAGCAGTAGGTGCACCAACAATAATGTCCTCTTGTCCAGAGTATTTGGAGAGAAGTACATTGTAGGCAGCCAGCAGAACCATGTAGAGCGTAGCTCCTGTACCATGAGCAAGTCGATTCAATTCTTTTTTCAAAAGGGCACCGGAGCTGAAAACAAATCGCTCACCCTCGAAGCTTTTCACAGAAGGTCTCGGATAATCCGTTGCAAGATTCAATACAGGAATTTCTCCCGTAAAAGTATCGATCCAATAGGCTTCCTGAGCAGCAAACTCTCCCGTCTCGAACCATTGATTCTGCCAATGGGCAAAGTCCTTGTACTGAATGCTCAATTCTGGCAGCTCTTCCCCGTGATAAAGCTCGCCAAGCTCTTGAACAAGAATGCCAATCGATACACCATCCACCACAATATGGTGCAAATCCAGCATGAAAAGATAGCGTTCCGGAGCCAGTTTGACCAGTCCAGCGCGAATCAGTGGAGCTTTTTCCAAATCGAACGGTTGAATAAATTGCTCGACGATTTGTTTGAGCTCTCCCTCTGTTGACTCCATCAACGAGATTTCCAGCTCGACATCTTCATGTACGCGCTGAACAGTCTCTCCTTTCATGGAGTGGAACGAGGTACGCAGAGATTCATGGCGTCTCACCAGACTCTTGAGCGCTTGCTGCAAACGCTCTGTATCCAGCTTGCCATCAATGTACAGGATGCCCGGCATGTTGTAGCTGATGTCTGCACCTTCCATTTGTCGGAGAATAAACATTCTCTTTTGTGCAGAAGACACCGAGTAATACTCCTGCTTTTGGACAGGTTCAATCGTCGTATACTTGCCTTTGCTAGCAGTAGCGATGGATGCCGACAAGTCAGCGATCGTAGGCGATTCAAACAGCGTTTTCAAAGGCACATCTACTTGAAGTGTGCGATGGATCAAAGAGATGACGTTCATCGCCTTCAAGGAGTGTCCGCCCAATTCGAAGAAGTGATCGTGTACCCCGATTGGGTTCACGCCAAGTACACTTTGCCAAATGTCTGCGAGCGTGGCTTCCACTTCATTGCGCGGCGCTACATACACGGTTTCAGATGAGGATGCTCCCTCAGGTTGAGGCAATGCTTTGCGATCTACCTTGCCATTTGCCGTGAGCGGCAGCTTCTCCAAATAAACAAAATAAGAAGGAACCATATAAGATGGCAAATGGGACGCCATGTAAGCTCTCAGGTCGGCTGTCTTGATTTCCTGATCGGCAACGATATAGGCGTACAAGTTGTTTTGCCCTTTTTCATCTGGACGGGCAAGGACAATGGCCGTTTTTATCCATTCATGCTGCAAAAGCCTTGCTTCGATCTCACCCAGTTCGATCCGGTGGCCTCTGATTTTGACCTGATGGTCGATACGTCCGAGATATTCCACATTGCCGTCGGCTAGGTACCTTACCATGTCTCCAGTTCGGTACATTCTGCTACCCGGTTCAAACGGATTGTCAATAAAGCTGGCTGTTGTCAGTTCTTCACGATTCCAGTAGCCGCGGGCCAAACCGTCGCCAGCAATGCACAGTTCTCCTGCAACTCCTACAGGCTGGAGCTGGTTGCTCGCATTTACGACGTACAAACGGACGTTATCAATCGGTTTGCCAATGGGAATCACGCCATACTCTGGCAAACGAGGGCAAATCCAGTATGTCGCATCAATCGTGGATTCTGTAGGGCCATAGAGGTTAATCAACTGTGCCGTTTGCGTCTGGTAAAAGCGCGAAACAAGTGCAGGTGCCAATGCTTCTCCACCGCAGAAAACGCGTTGCAAGCTCGTGCAAGAGCTCCATCCCGGTTCAGTCATGATCAGGTCCAGCAAGGAAGGAACCATCTGTAAAGTCGTGATCTTCTCTTCTCTGATCATGCGAGTCATGTACTCGATGTCTCGATGTCCGTCTGGCTTTGCCAGTACCAGGCGTCCCCCCGTGATCAGTGGCAAATAAAATTCCCATACGGAAGCATCGAAGGAAAACGGCGTTTTTTGCAAAACAGCATCCTCTATAGTGAGTGGGAAGGCATTCTTCATCCAAAGCATGTGATTGCAAATCGCTTGATGCGTGATCATAACCCCTTTGGGATTTCCGGTCGATCCAGATGTATAGATGACATAAGCCAAGTCATCCCTGCCAGAGATATTATCAAGATTGGTGTCGTCACCTGCATAAATCGCTTCATCGTCTACGTCGATGATTTCTCCTGCATACTCTACTGTCTCTTTCAAATGAAGCTGTGTCAGTAGAATCGGAGCTTTGCTGTCACTGAGCATGTATTGGATTCTTTCTGGCGGGTAGCTAGGATCAATTGGCGTATACGAACCACCTGCTTTTAACACGGCCAACATGCTCAAGACCATCCCGATGGAACGATCTACCATAATTCCGATCATCGTATCTGGTTGAGTTCCTTTGCTCCGCAGCAAACGAGCTACTTGATTGGCCCGAGCGTTCAACTGGCGATAGGTCAAGGTGTATCCGTCATAGGCTACTGCTACTTGATCTGGCGTCAGCAATACTTGCTCTTCAAACATTTGATGCAAAACCTGATCAGCGGAACGTTCGACAAAAGTATCGTTGACGTTCAGGATGAGAGCACGTTTTTCTGCTTCTGTCATCATGTCGATTTCTGCTAACTTGGTATTTGGTTGTGCACTAATGGTACGCAAGACTTCCAGATAATGATGGGCCATTCTTTGGATGGTTTCTTTCTCGAATAGCTTCGTTCCAAATGCGAATTGGAACTGAATGTCAGATTGCGATTCACTCGCATTCAAAGCAAGATCGAACTTTGAAATTTTGTTAAATAACTCATACGGAGCTGCTATAAGCTGGTCGATTTCCAGCGACTGCTGATTCGCATTTTCCAAAGAAAACATAGTGTCAAACAAAGGATTTCGGCTAATGTCGCGTTGAATTGCCAGCTTTTCCACCAGCTCTTCAAATGGATAGTCCTGATTGTCATAGGCCGCCAGCGCATTTTGTTTCACTTCTTGCAAGAATTGGGTAAAGGTTTTGTCGCTCACAGGATGATTTCTCATCGCCAACGTATTCACAAAGATCCCCATGATGTTTTCCACGTCGGCATGGGAACGACCAGCGACAGGCGTACCGACAATGATATCCTCTTGGCCGGAATACTTGGACAGCAGTACATGGTAAGCCGCGAGCAAGACCATATACAGGGTTGTACCCGTATCTGCTGCTACCTTGCGCAAACGCTCGGTCAATTCTTTTCCTGTATCAAAAAGAACCAGATCCCCTTCAAAGCTTTGAATGGTTGGACGCGGATAATCAGTCGGCAGATTGAGCAAAGGAATTTCATCAGCAAAGGTATTTAACCAGTGGAGCTCCTGCTTCTTGTACGCGTCCGTCTGGAACAGCTCATTTTGCCAAGCAGCGAAATCCTTGTATTGGAGAGAAAGAGGTTGCAAGGCTTCCCCTTGGTACAACTTGGCAAATTCACTCAGCAAAATTTGGGACGAAACACCGTCCGAGATGATATGGTGCATGTCTAGCAGGAACAAATGACGGTCTTTGCCCAACTTGACCAAGCCTGTTCGAATCAACGGAGCGATTCCGAGGTCAAATGGACGGACAAAATCGCGCATGATCTGCTCCGTCTTGTCTTCCGTAGACTTCAGCATCAGGATTGGTACTTCTACCTCATCATGCACTTTCTGTACAGGCTCACCATCGATACGGTGGAAGGATGTGCGCAAAGCTTCGTGGCGCTCTGCCAGTCGTTGGACCGTGCTAGCAAAACGATTGTAATCCAGCTTTCCTTCCAGCAACATTGCTCCCGAAATGTTATAGCTGATGCCACTTCCTTCAAATTGCTGAAGGATGTACATTCTTTTTTGAGCAGAAGATACGGGATAAAATTCTTTTACCTCAACCGGTTGAATGGCTGTGTACTTGCTTTTCCCCGATTTCGAGATAAAGGCAGCGAGCTGGGATACGGTCGGATTCTCGAACAGTGCCTTTACTGGCAAATCCACTTCCATCGCTTTAGAGACTTGAAAGATGACTGTCATAGCCTTCAGTGAATGTCCGCCCAAATCAAAGAAATGATCGTGAACGCCTACACGGCTAACTCCCAGGGCCTGCTGCCAAATCTCAGCCAATTTTGTTTCCGTTTCATTCTGAGGAGCGACGTACGCTGTTCCCGTTACAACTGCACCGTCAGGCTTCGGCAATTTCTTCCGCTCTACTTTTCCATTGGCTGTCAGCGGAATTTCCTCCAAACGGACAAAGAAGGACGGGATCATGTAGGAAGGAAGTGTACTTCCCAGATGCTCTCTCAATTCCGATACGGTCAACTCCTGCTCGGAAACAATGTAGGCATAGAGCACATTTTGACCACTGTCATCCTTTTCAGCGATGACGACGGCTTCCTTGATCCATTCATGCTGCGTCAATCGCGTCTCAATTTCGCCCATCTCAATCCGATGCCCACGAATTTTGACTTGATGGTCGATTCTTCCCAAATATTCCATATTGCCATCTGGGAGCCATTTCGCCAGATCGCCTGTTCGATACATTTTGGTCCCCGGACGGAACGGATTTTCGATGAACTTTTCCTGGGTCAGCTCTGGTCTATTGAAATATCCTTTGGCTACGCCATCTCCGGATATATACATCTCGCCAATGGAACCAACGGGTATCGGCTGCATAGAGGAATCGAGTAAATAAAGCTGGACGTTGTCTGCAGGAACTCCGATTGGTACCGATTCTTGGATGGGTTTTTTAGGGTCATACAAATAAATCATGCAGCCCACAACGGTTTCGGTAGGTCCATACTCATTGAAAATCTTGACATTCTGTCCGAAGTTCTCATAGATTCTCTTCGCCAATTGGGTTGGCAAGTTCTCACCACCGACAATAAACCGTCGGATGCTGCTGTTTGTTCCATCTATTTCTTCAATTAGCTTCAAATGTGTTGGCGTCAGCTTGATGATTCCCACTTGATTATCTTGGATGATGTCTAAAATGACCTGTACCTTATCTGTTCCTCTGTAGACATAGATCGTATTGCCTGATAGAAGCGGCGTGAAGATCGAGGTGACAGTCAAATCAAACGAAATGGAAGAGTACAGCGGAAAGTCTACAGCTTCCCCTTGGACATACTCCTTGTTCGCCCACCAAATGTAATTGACTAGACCTCGGTGGGTAATCATCGCGCCTTTTGGATTCCCCGTGGACCCGGAAGTATAGATCATGTACGCCAAATCGTCCGGTGTGCATGCTGTGTCAAGATCCGAACGGTCTCCTTCAAACAAGGAAGGATTGTCAAGGTAGAGGATGTCGCCTTCAAACTCGACTTTTTCCTGAAGATGGGACTGTGTCAAGAGAATCGTCGTCTGACTGTCATCCAGTAAATATTGAATTCTCTCTATCGGATACTCGGGATCAATCGGCAAATAGGCGCCGCCTGATTTTAGAACTGCCATAATAGCCACGATCAGCTCGAGTGAATGCTCAGCCATAATGGAGACGAAACTGCCTTGGGTAATTCCTTTCCCACGCAGAGCTCTGGCCAACTGGTTGGAACGCTCCTGAAGCTCCTGGTAAGTAAGGCGATCTTCCCCGCAAACAACTGCAACTTTCGAAGGCGTCTGTCTTGCTTGCTCCGCGATCAGCTCGAAAATCATTTTATCGCCTGGATAATCCGCGGTCGTGTCGTTATAAGCTACCAGCAATTGTTGTTTTTCCTCATCCGTGATGATTCCGATATCTTCAAGCAGTACATTCGGATTGTGAATGACCTGCTCAATGATCGTTTTCAAGTGCCCTTCTACTCGGTTCATGAATGACTCTTCATAAATCGATGCATTATAGCTCAACTTCACATACATCTCATTCGAAGGTGCGACTGCTACCACAACGTTAAAATCATAGGAAGTCTGTTCTTCCCCATTTTCCACGTTGAATTGAAAGCCTAAGGAATCCTCCCGATCATTCGAAGCATGATCCGGGTAGTTTTCATACGTCACCAAATGATCGATTAACTCCTGTTTCAGTACCGTCTTGCTCTGAATTTCGTACAGCGGAGCGAAATCATAAGAAGCAGAAGCCAAGGCTTGCTTCTGAACTGTTTTTAGCAGCCCACTGAAGGTTTGTTTTCTGTTCGTTTGCACGCGAGTTGGGATCGTGTTAATGAACAATCCAACCATGCTCTCAATCCCCTGGATCCCTGGCGGACGACCTGACACAACAGAACCGAATACCACATCGTCCGAATTTTTGTACTTGCTCGCCAAAATACCCCAAAGAGATTGAAAAACGCTGCTCATCGTAGCCTGATTCTGATTGGCAATCTGCATCAGCTGCTGAGTCTTCTCAGGTGCGACCGTGAAAAGATTCTCCACATGTACATAATTGCCATCTTCCGCTACATTCTTCTTTTTAGGGAAATCAGACTGATGGTCATAGCCTTCCAAGTAGTTCTGCCAGTAAGTAAGTGCTTCTTCTTTGTTTTGCTTATCCAGCCATTTGATATATTCGCTGTATGGTTTGGTCGCTTCCCGCGGAACAGCCTCGCCCTTACGAATGGCAGCATAGTACGCGAGCAGTTTATGAAGCAATACGCCCAAAGACCAGCCGTCGACGATGATATGGTGGAATGCCCAAACGAACTGATACTGGTTCTCCCCCGTCTGGAAAATAGCTGCTTTCATCAAGACGTCTTTCGTCAGCTCAAACGTATGATGCTGATTGGTATACGCTTTTATGTAATCGTTCTGATCATCTATAGGTAAATGAGCAATGTTTTCGAAATGAACGGTAACTTTTCTCTCTTTAAAAACAACCTGTCGAGGTCGCTGCAGGTTTTGATAAACAAACACAGTGCGCAAAACCTCATAGTTCTCTACGAGCTTGTTCATGCTCTCTTCAAAAATGGGCAGGTGAAAATCACCTTGGAGCTTTGCGGACATCTGGAGGCAGTAGGCGCTGCTGTCTGTATCTTTGACAGCATGAAACAACATACCCTCTTGCAATGGGGTTAACGGATAAATTTTTGCAATATTTTCCTGCTTATTCATTCTGCACCTCAACTCTGTGATTTATCGATTTAAAGAGGGTTCCTCCAATAAAAGCGAAATGTCCCAGCTTTTATTGGAGGAATAGCATTTCTCATGTCGCCTGATTAGATTAATTCCAGGATGTTCTCCAGTTCTTCCATGGAAAGGTCATCATCACCCAGATCACTCGGGGTCAATTCTCCCTTTTCTTTTGATAGGCAATGCTCAATAATGCTGAGCAAGTGATTCCGATAGCTGTCTGCCAATTTCGCGATTGTTTCTTCCTTATACTGGAGACTGCTGTAGCCAAAACTGATCTGGAGCTTTCCATCCTCGATCATGCCGGAAATATCCAACAAGAATACTCTCTCCGATTCTGGACTGAAAAGCTGACCCGTACCAAGTGGCGAGAAAGTAAATCCGCCAGATTTTACATCCGAATCAAATTGCCCGAGGTAGTTAAAGCTGATTTCCGGTTGCAGGCTAAATTGCAGGGATGGACGCAGTTGATCCGCCGTCATCGTGCGTAAAATCTCGTAGCCAATTCCTTTTTTCGGAATATGGCGCAAGCTTTCTTTGATTTGCTTGATTTGGTATGACAAGTCCTTTGATTTTTCCATATCAAGCACGACAGGGAACTGGGATGTGAACCACCCAATTGTTCTGGTCACATTCATTTCATTCTGAATATCTTCGCGACCGTGACCTTCCAAGTTGATGACAGCGTAGTCGGTATTCGCCCACTCTTTCACGGTTAATCCCAACGCAGTCAGTAACAGGTCATTCATTTCTGTGTGATAGGCATGATGAACGTGACGTAAAAGGTTTTCTGTCTCTTGAGCTGTCAACTCGACCTTCGCTGTACGGGTGTGCTTTTGTTTACGGTCTGCTGTAACAAAATCGGTTGGCAACTTTTCTGCCACGGTCGTGCTCTCGAGGTTGTGCCAGTACGCAGCTTCACGTAAAAGCTCGTCACTCTCCGCATAGTTTTGCAATTGAGCCGACCAATCCTTGAATGAATCTGTCTTTTTCGGCAAGACGAGCTCCTGATTGTGGAGTGCCTGCGAATAGGCAGATGAAAAATCTTCAAACAAGATGCGCCAAGAGACGCCATCCACGACCAGATGATGAATGGCAATCAGTAAATGGTCCCCTTCCGTTGTGGAGAAGAGTGCCAAGTGGACGAGTGGTCCCTGTTCCAAATCGATACTGGTTTGGATGTGATCAGACAACTCTAAAATATGAGCTGCGCTATTTGCATGGTCTTTCAAGTCATACGAATGGAAGCGGAATCGCTCACCTGTCAGCGCTCGATTGATTTGCGTGATTGTCTCATTCTCCTGTTTGTATATCATGCGCAACGCATCGTGCTGCTCGACGATTTTATAGAATGCCTGCTGAACAAGTCCCGGATCAAAGCCATCCTCTCGGAACAGCATGACAGCCTGATTCCAGTGGTGACGGTCAGTGAAATTGCGCTCGAAGAACCACTTCTGGATGGGCGTCAAGCCAATCTCGCCTTCTACTACTCCCTGATCGCTCTCTCTGTTGTTCGGAATGACATGGGCAGCAACTTGTTCAATGGTCGGATATTGGAACAGTTCCTTCATCGCCAGCGTCCAGCCTGATGTGTGCAAACGCGTGGATACCTGAATGGCTTTGATGGAATCTCCGCCCAATTCAAAGAAGTTGTCTTTCATTCCCACTTGCTGAATTCCCAATACCTCTGCCCAAGTCGATGCAAGTAAGTGTTCCAGTTCGTTTTGCGGTGCTTCATATTCTCTGCCCGATTTTTCTTCGTGGCTTGGCTTCGGCAATGCTTTGCGGTCAATTTTGTCATTCGGTGTCAACGGCATCTTATCCAACTGAACAAAGAAGGAGGGAACCATATAATTTGGCAATTCTTTTCCCATAAATTCTCGCAGTTGTGCCGGACTTGCTTCCCCATCGGCTACATAGTACGCGCACAGGTAAGGTTGCCCCTGGTCATCCAAATGTGTGATGGCTGCTGCCTCAATAATCGACTCATATCGCAACAGAACACTTTCGACTTCGCCCAGCTCTACCCGATGACCGCGTACCTTCACCTGATGATCGATTCTGCCGAGATACTCGATATTTCCGTCCGGAAGCCATTTTGCCAGATCTCCAGTGCGATACATCTTCTCTCCTGGTACAAACGGATTGTCGACGAATTTTTCTGCTGTCAATTCTGGTCGATTCCAATATCCTCTGGCTAGCGCCACCCCGCTGATGCACAATTCACCTATTTGACCGACTGTCTTCAATTGCATTTGTTCATCCACGATGAACAGCTTCGTATTCTGAATCGGTTTGCCAATCGTAATGGTCTGACCAACTGGTTCATGTGGCAAAGCTTTCCAGAGTGTCGCGCAAACCGTACTCTCTGTGGGACCGTAGCCATTGACATAGGTCACTTTCTCTTTCCATTGCTCTACCAACGCGGTAGATGCTGCCGATCCAGCAGTGATCAGGATACGCAATGACGGCATACGGTCAGGCTCAAGATAAATGGCATACGTCGGCGGCAACGTGAGAATGGTAATTCCGTTTTTGTGGACGTATTCCTCAAATTTGCGGAAATCGTTGATCGTATCACGCGAGATTATATACAAGGTCGCTCCTGTCAATAGAGCCATAAACATATCCCACACCGATGCATCAAAAGAGATACTCGCAAAGTGTCCTGGCCGATCTTGTGGGGTTACGCCGAATTGATTCTTGAAAACCGCCTGTAGATTGGCTGCCCCTTTGTGCTCCAGCATGACTCCCTTTGGATTGCCAGTGGTACCGGACGTGTAAATGATATAGGCAAGATCAGACGGCTTGTTGATGCAAAGCAAATTGTCTGTATGCGACGAATAGCTCCCCGCGTCGTCCAAATCGATAATTTCTGCCTGACTGGACACCTTGTGGATCAAGTGAGAATGGGTAAGCACGAGCTTCGCTTGACTGTCCTCGATCATATAGCGAATTCTTTCTTCGGGATAATCAGGATCGACAGGCAAAAAGGCTCCGCCAGCTTTTAAAATGGCGAGTGTTGCAATGACCATTTCCAATGAACGCTCTACCATCATGACGACGATTTGCGAAGGACCTACTCCTTTTCCCCGCAAAACCGCGGCTAGCTGGTTCGCTCTTTCATTGAGCTCTTCGTATGACATGCTCTTCTCTTCAAATACAATAGCCGTTTGATCAGGCGTGTTCGCTGCCAGTTCCTCAAAGAGCTGTTGTATGGTCTGGTCTTCCGTGAACTCTCTGTCTGTATGATTGAACTCCACTAGCAACAACTGCTTTTCTTCTGCCGTCAGCATCTCAATCTCTTGAAGCTGCCTATCAGGTTCTGCCGTAACGTTGCGTAGAATTTGCATGAAATGACGCGACATTCTGTCTACGGTGTCTCTTCTAAACAGCTTGGTGCTGTACTCCAGTCGCAGCAACAGGTCAGTTTCCCGTTCAGTCAGGTGAAAGGACAGGTCGAACTTTGAAATGGCAAGCGCGCTCGTCGATTCATAGGGATGATAGGTCAGTTGTCCCAGTGTTTTTTGGTACAGTTCTTCGGTTTGCAGAATGAACATGGTATCAAAAAGTGGATTGCGTCCCGGATCACGTTGAATGCCAAGCTTTTCAACCAGACTTTCCAACGGATAATCCTGATGATCATAGGCATCCAGGGCATTCTGCTTGACTTCCATCAGAAACTCCTTGAAGGTCTTCTCTGCTGTCGGCTTGTTTCTGATTGCTAGCGTATTGACGAACATGCCGACAATCGGCTCGAGCTCAGCGCGCGTCTTGCCGGAGATCGGCGTTCCGACAACGATATCCTCCTGCCCTGTATACTTCGAGAGCAGCAAATTGTAGGCGGCTAGCAAGACCATAAACAAGGTCGTTTTCGTTTCTACAGCCAACGCGTGTAAAGCTTCCAGCAGAGGTCTATCGGTAGCGAGTACGATTTGATCACCCTCAAAGCTTTTCACAGCTGGGCGTGGAAAATCTGTCGGGATCTCCAAGACTGTGTTATGCCCTTCAAACGCGTGACGCCAGTACTCTTCCTGCTTCTTGAAGTCATCTGACTCGTTAAAACGTTTTTGCCAGACAGAAAAATCTTTGTATTGGATACGCAGCTCCGGCAATTGTCTGCCTTGGTACAATTCCGCCAGTTCATTGAAGATAATCGTAACGGACGAGGCATCCGAAGCAATATGATGCATGTCATACAAGAGAAGATGACGTTCATCCGAGATTTGCACGAGACCCATGCGCAGCAGTGGCGGAACAGCCAGATCAAATGGACGGACAAACGCATGGAAAATTTCATCGATCTGATGTTCTTCTACACTCCGATACTCCATTTCCACTTCCACGTGGTCATGAATTTTTTGGACCAACTGATCTCCTACCATCTCAAAGGAGGTTCTCCAGATTTCGTGACGATCTACCAAGGCTTGCAGCGCATGCACCAATTGATCGCGATCCAGTTGACCCTCTAGCATGATCATTCCAGGCGTATTGTAGCTGATACCCGCCCCTTCCAACTGATGGAGCACGTACATCCGCTGCTGGGCAGATGATACCGGGTAGTAATCTTGTGGTTCTGCTGGTTGAATCGATGCATCTGGTGCATTCTCACTGTTTGCTATCAGCCTGGACAAGGCTCGAACGGTAGGCTGTTCAAAGAAATGCTTCAAAGGAAGATCAGTTTGAAACTCCCGATGCACATGCGCCACTACCGTCATAGCTTTCAAGGAATGTCCACCCAGCTCAAAAAAGTTATCCATCACTCCGATACCTGAGATGCCAAGGACGTTTTCCCAAATCTTTGCTAGTGTTGCCTCTACTTCATTGGCAGGCGCGACATACTCCACACCTGTTGTAGGCTTTCCTTCAGGCTTCGGCAACGCTTTGCGATCGATCTTGCCATTTGGCGTGAGCGGGAAAGCATCCAGTTGAACCAGATAGGTTGGTACCATATACGCTGGCAGTTCTTGAGATAGATGTGTTCGAAGCGCCGTTTCCGAGATGTTGTCTTTACCGGTGAAATAGGCGGTCAGATACGCGTCCCCGCTTCCATCCTGATAAGCAACGACAATCGCTTCATTTGTCGTTTCATAGCTGAGAAGAACCGATTCTATCTCCCCGATCTCAATCCGGTATCCTCTTACTTTTACTTGTTCATCCAGGCGTCCTGCGAATTCAATCGTACCGTCAGGGAGCCATCTGCCAAGGTCGCCCGTCTTGTACATGCGTTCACCTGGCTCAAATGGATTGGAAACAAACTTCTCCTCGGTAAGCTCTGGTTTGTTCCAATATCCACGTGCCAAACCGAGTCCGCCTATGCATATCTCTCCCACTACCCCGATTGGTAACAGCTGGTGCGAATGGTCCACGATGTATATGCTTGTGTTCGCTATCGGCCGTCCAATGGTGATCGGAGCATCCGGGAGCGTATCGCACAGATAGGTGGCAATAACGCTGCTTTCTGTCGGGCCGTACGCATTGACAGCAATCATCTGCGGATTCATCTCTTTGCACATCTCAACCAACTTCGGCGATAGCTTTTCTCCCCCGAGCACGGCCATTTTCATCGGACTGATCTCGTCGGTGGTGCTGCATTCCAAAATCGCCTGGAACAAACTCGGCACGCACAACGTGTAGCTGCAACTCCATGTTGAGATCAGGTTTTTGAGCGCGATCGGATCTTTGGCTTCTTCATCCTTCGTTAAGACAACAGTTGAACCGGATAGAATCAACGCAAAGAAGGTAAGGACAAAACCATCAAAGGCAAAGGATAGAGCCAACAAACCTCTGTCATGGACAGATAAGGCAAACTCTTCTTTGTTCCACGTCACACTGTTGACAATACCTCGGTGCTCCACCATGACCCCTTTTGGCCTGCCTGTCGTACCTGAGGTGTAAATGATATAAGCTAGATTGGTAGCCGTATGAATTGGGTCAAGGTTTGTGGTGATACGAGAATAGTTACTCTTATCATCCAGATACAGGCATTCCACCCCAGCAGCAATCTTTGTTCCAAGATGCTCGTGGGTAAGCACCAGACGGGCTTCGCAATCTTCCAGCATATAGGCAATGCGATCATTCGGATATTCTGGATCGAAAGGCACATATGCTCCGCCAGCCTTGAGAATGGCAAGGATTCCAATCACCATCTCCAAGGAACGATTTACCATAATCCCAACTCGTTGGTCAGCCGTTACTCCTTTTTTCCGTAATGTACGAGCAAGCTGATTGGCTTTCTTATTGAGCTCCTGATATGTCAACTTTTTGTCCCCGCAAACCAGCGCGATTTGATCAGGGGTTTTCCCTACTTGTTCTTCAAATAGCTGTGGAAGTGTGCTTTCCAATTGAACAGGCTTGAATGTGTCATTAAAATGGACCAGCAACTCCCGCTTTTCTTCCTCGGTGAGCATCTCCATCTGATAGAGAGCCAAGTCCGTGTTCCGGATGACTTCTTGCAAGATTTGGATGTAATGACGCGACATGCGTTCGATGGTCTCCTGCTTGAACAGCTTGGTGCAAAATTCGAAGCAGAACATGAGACCTGCATGGTCTTGGGTTGCTTCGAGCGACAAGTCGAATTTCGCCATTTTGCCCTCTGGCACGTAAGGCGTCACTTTCATGCCCTCGATCTTGATCGGATCGGCATCCATGTTTTGCAAAATGAACAACGTATCAAACAATGGATTACGGCTTCGATTTCGATTGACCGCCAGCTTTTCGACGAGTTCCTCAAACGGGTACTCCCCATGCTCAAATGCAGAGAGTGTATTGTCCTTCACTTCTCGTAAAAATTGCTTGAAGCTTTTGGTTGCCACCGGCTGATTTCTCATTGCCAGCGTGTTGACGAACATACCCGTGATGCTTTCTGTGTCAGGGTGCGTTCTTCCAGCTGTCACGGTTCCGACTACCATGTCTTCTTGCCCGGAGTATTTTGCGAGCAAAACATGATAGGCTGCCATGAGCACCATGTAGAGCGTAGTACCAGTATCGGCCGCCACTCGTTGCAAGCCATCCAGCAGCTGTTTTTCAGAGCGGAATAGATAACGTTCGCCCTCAAAGCTTTGAACAGACGGTCGAGAGTAATCCAAAGGCAGGTTCAAGACAGGAACTTCACCGGCGAATCGCTCGGTCCAAAACGCTTCCTGTTTTCTGTATTCGTCTGTCTGAGCCAGACCTTTTTCCCAAACCGCGAAGTCTTTATATTGAATGCGTAGCTCTGGCAAGGATTTGTCTTGATAGAGCTGCGCAAGATCATTCAGGATGATCTGCGATGACACTCCATCCGAGATGATATGGTGCATATCGATGATCATGACATGGCGACGCTCTCCCAATTTGACCAATCCACCCCGACTTAATGGCGCTTTTTCCAAATCAAACGGACGCATGAAATCCGTGATGACTTGATTCAAACCATCTTCTGTCGCTTCCATGTAGGCAATTGGTAGTTTGCATTCCTGATGGATGCGTTGAACCAGCTCACCGTTGATGGTATGGAAGGAAGTTCGCAGCGATTCATGACGAATCACCAGATTAGAAATGGCTTGCTCCATCTGCTGCACATTCAATTCCCCATCGAGTACCGTCACAACGGGCAGATTGTACACCGTACTAGCCGGATCAAGCTGGTTTAAAATGAGCATGCGTTTTTGCGCGGAGGATACAGGATAATGCTCTTGCATGACGACCCGCGGAATAGCGAGATAGGTTACTTCCTCTTCGCCTTCCACATACTTGGCGATTTCTTGAATGGTTGGTCTCTCAAACAACACGCGAAGCGGAACATCTGCTTGGCAGTCTTTTTGCATCCGGGACATGAGATGAATCGCTTTTAGCGAATGACCACCCAGTGTGAAAAAATTATCCTGAATGCCAATCGGGGACACGCCGAGTACGCTTTCCCAAATCGCCGCCATTTTCTGTTCCAGTTCGGTTGTCGGAGCGAGGTAATCCACTCCCTTAAAAGCATTCCCTTCAGGTATGGGCAAGGCTCTTCTGTCTGTTTTTCCATTAGGTGTAACCGGAATCCGCTCCAGCTTCATAAAGAAGGAAGGGATCATATACTCAGGCAGCGTTCGTGATAAGTACGCACGCAGCTCCTCGTTGCTCACTTCCTCTGTCAAAACGACATAGGCGCACAAATACTTACCGCCAGTCTCATCCGTTCTATCGATGACCACAGCTTCCTTAATCAAGGCGTGGTTGAGCAAGTGCGATTCGATCTCTCCCAGCTCGATACGATGACCCCTGATTTTTACCTGATGGTCGATTCGCCCTAAAAACTCGATATTGCCATCTGGCATCCAACGAGCGAGGTCACCCGTTCGATACATTCTTTCTCCTGATTGATACGGGTTTTCGAGAAACTTCTCCGCAGTCAGCTCCGGATTGTGCAAATACCCTCTTCCTACGTTCGCACCAGAGATATACAGCTCCCCAACGATACCCTCTGGTTTCATCTGGAGCTTTTCATCCAGGATATAAATGCCTGTGTTGCTGATCGGTTTTCCGATTGGTGGCAGCTCTGGTATATCCATGCTTGGGTCCATTGTGTAGGTGGTTACCACATGTGTTTCAGACGGCCCGTAATGATTGTGCAAAAACACGTGATGGTTCCGCAGATATTTCTGTAGCTCATGTGTGACGACGAGCTGTTCTCCAGCTGTGATAATGTGCTTGACGCAACGCGGGAAGCTTTGCGCATAATCTTTTTCGTTAAAGATAAATTTCAAGAAGGATACAGGGAGGGACAAAATGCTGATCTGTTTTTCCTGGATAAAGGCAAACAGTTTTTCTACATGACGTCTCATCTCATTCGTGATGAGATAGAGCTGTCCCCCGGAAAGCAGCGTGGAGAAAATCTCCTGATAGCAAACATCAAAGCTGCATGTGGTGTATTGCAATACTTTTTCATGAAAATCGATGTTGGTCTTGGCAAACGTAAAGTGCATCAGATTTGCCATGTTTTTATGCTCAAGCATGACGCCTTTTGGTTTACCTGTCGTTCCTGAAGTGTAGATAATATAAAACAAGTCATCTGGATGATTGATCGTTTCTACAGACGCACTACTCTCTTCCCAGATGGCAGGAGCGCTGATATCTATTTTTTCAGTAGAGGCAGAGATTTTCTCTAGTAGATGCTGCTGGGTCACTACCAATTGAATCCCGCTATGCTCGAGCATGTAGGCAATTCGTTCTTCTGGCAGCTCCGGATCAATCGGTACAAACGCACCACCGGCTTTCAAAACCCCAAGAATTCCAACAATCATCTCGATCGAACGATCCATCATCGTACCAACCAGACTGTCTGCTGCAATCCCTCTTCCTCTCAAAAATCTGGCGAGCTGATTGGACTTTTCATCTAATTCCCGATACGTCAACTGCTGTTCTCCGAATACGACAGCAACCTGATCAGGTGTCCTTTCCACTTGTTCCATAAAGAGCTCGTGCATGGTTTTCGTTGGATAGGCAGCGGAAGTATCAAGGTTTCTGGCCATTAGCTGTTGTTTTTCAGTTTCTGTCAGCAAGGTAACCTGTTGAAGGGTGACCTTCGGATTGTTTGCCACGCAAGCCGCAATCTGCTTGAGGTGTCCAGCCATTTTTTGGATAAAGCCTTCGTCGAAAACAGCAGCATTATAATCAAACCGCATCGCAATCTCTTCTTTGGGCATTACCATGACGGTCATGTCATAATTGGTCGGCTCAAACATCTCGACATCAGAAATGGTAAAGCCTACTTGCTGTGTTGCTACTTTTTTCTGCAAGGCCTCGACTAACGGATAGTTTTCGATGACCATCAGGTGATCGATCAAATCTTGCTTCAATACGGAATCGTTTTGAATATCGTACAAAGGAACATGCTCATATTGCTGGGATTGCAGTGTTTTTTGGTGCACATCCTGTAACAAGTCGGCAAAGGTTTGCTCGTTTTTCGCTTGAATGCGGAATGGAATGGTATTGATGAACAACCCAACCATTTTGTCGATTCCTACGATTTCAGTAGGTCGCCCGGATACAACAGAGCCGAATAGCGCATCATTCGTAGCATTATAGGATTGGAGGAGAATCCCCCATAAGGTTTGAATCACAGTCGGCAATGTCACTTGATTTTGACTTGCGATCGCAGAAAGCTGCTGCGTCAGCATGCGGTCCAGCACAAAACGATATTGTGCTGGTAGAAAGGCATTGCTAGAAGACTTCCCAAATTTCGGCAAGGAAGTTTGCTGTTCAAATTGTTCCAGATAGTCTCTCCAATATGCGAGAGCAGCATCTTTATCTTGCTTTTCCAGCCAACGAATAAATTGGCTGTATGGCTGCACCGGGTCAAGAGAAATCGGAGCCCCGTTCTTTAAGGATAAATAGACGGAAAGCAAGTCATCAAAAATAATGCTAAAGCACCAACCATCCATGAGTATGTGATGAAAACTCCAGATGATTTGGTATTCGCTCTCCGTCATTTGGAAAATAGCCACTCTCATCAACGAATCTTTCGCCAGATGAAAGGTTTTCTCTTGGTCATTCCTTTTGTACTGTGTGTAGCGCTGCTGCTTTTCTTGCTCGTCGTATGCAGTTAAATCGCAAAATAGGATGGGAATGGGCCGTTCCTTCAAGACAACCTGCAAAGGCTGCTTTAATTTTTCATAGAGAAACAGCGTGCGGAACACATCATATCTCTCTACCAGCACATACAAGCTATTGGTAAACAAACCAACATCAAGATTGCCCTGAATCGAAATGGACATCTGTACAAGATGAGAGTTATGTTCTTCGTCAAGCAAGGCGTGAAATAACATTCCCTCTTGCATGGGCGTCAATAAATACATATCTTGTACTTGTTCTTTGCTAAAAACACTCATTCCGGCACCTCGATATCCACATTATTTTTCATATTTACATAAAAATGTAAGTTGAGAGCATGTTTAACCCCCAAAAATAGTAGCAAGCGCTTATTTAGTTAAGCGTATTGGTAAGTAATTCGAAGATGTCGTCCATTTCTTCCATCTCAAGTCCTTTTAGACTAAAGTCACTAGGAGTCCGTTCGACCTCTTTTTTCTGCGAGCAATGATTGATGATCTCCCGAAGATGTTTTCGATAGTTCTCACTCAGTTGATGAATGGACTCTTCTCTAAACTGCTCCTCGCTGTACGTAAACGTGATGAGAAGCTCGCCACCTTCAATTCTTCCTGTAATATTCAAGGCGGTATAAATCTCGGAATCAGGACTCAGATTGTTCTTTCCATCCGCACCGAGCGAGTTACCTGAACTATACGGAGAACGGGTAAACAATTCGTTGTTGAGGCCTGAGTCAAATTGACCCAAGTAGTTAAACGTCACTTCGGGTTGCAAGGAAAAGGACAAGGAACTTCGTTTTTCCGGTTCTGTCATATATTTTAAAATTTCATAGCCAATGCCTTTATTGGGGATCTTCCTCAGGTTTTCTTTCGTGCATTTGATATGGTCAGGTAAGTGATTCATTTGACTCAAATCTAGTAAAACTGGATATTGGGACGTAAACCATCCGATTGTTCTTGTCACGTTAGCGTGTTCGATCACATCCTCGCGTCCGTGCCCTTCCAGATTAATCACGATTTGGTCAAGCCTGCTCCACTCTGCAACGGCCAGCCCCAACCCTGCCAGTAACAAATCATTGATCTCTGTTTGATAAGCAGAATTTGCCTGCTTCAACAATTGTTCGGTTTCCTCTGCTAGCAATCCGACCTGTATGTTACGGATACTCTTCTGTTTGCTGCCCACCGTTTCATAGTCTTTTGGAAGGGAAGCATTCCTAGCTCCGGATTCAAGATTCTCCCAATAAGGGATTTCTCTCATCAATGCATCACTATTCGCATACTCGTTCAGCCACACTGCCCAATTTTTAAAAGAATCCGTTTTTTCTGGGAGGACGATTTCTTTTCCTGCTACTACCTGATTGTATGCAGTTGCTAGATCATCAAACAGAATGCGCCAAGAGATTCCATCCATGACTAAATGATGGATGGCCAAAAACAAATGATCGCCTTGGAGCGTATGGAATAGAGCTGCCTTTACCAGCTGTCCCTCTTGTAAATTCATGCTTCCATGCAATCGTTTTGTTTCTTCTTCGATTGCTTGCTGGACATCCGAATGTGAGGTCAGATCATATTGAAGGAAATGGTATAATTCGCTATCCAATCCACGATTCTGTTGAACAATTCTCCCATTCTCGTTTCGATAGACCATGCGTAGCGCGTCATGATGCGAAAGGATTTTATCCAAGGTCTTTCGGATAGCTTCAGGGTCAAATCCCTGTTCGCGATACAACACATACGATTGATTCCAATGGAACATATTCGTAAAGTTCTTTTCAAAGAACCATTGTTGAATTGGTGTTAAGGTAACAGGGCCTTCGATGACTCCCTGCTCGCTTTTCCTCGTCGTACTTTTGACATAGAGAGCAACTTGTGAAATTGTCGGGTAATTCAGTAAATCTCTCGTGTCTAGCTTTAGTTGATAGGCATGCAAACGAGCAGCGACCTGGATCGCTTGAATGGAATCCCCACCTAGTGAGTAAAAATTGTCGCGAATCCCAATTTTCTCGATTCCCAATACTTCTTGCCACACGGTTGCGAGAATCGATTCTGTCTCATTTCTGGGAGGTTCGTAAGCAGGATTTGTCTCAGAAGTAACATCAGGTTCTGGCAATGCTTTGCGATCAATTTTGTCATTCGGCGTGAGTGGCATTTTATCCAGCTTCACGAAATAAGAAGGAAGCATGTACGCAGGAAGCTTTTGAGCGGCATATTCTCTGATCTGCGCAGGAGTTACTTCCAGTTGCGAAATAAAATAAGCGCACAAATAGGGTTGAGCGTGTTGGTCTTCTCTAGCGATTACTACTGCCTCTTTTATTTGTTCATGTTTCAGCAAAACGGACTCGATTTCTCCCAACTCGATCCGATGACCCCTGATTTTCACCTGATGGTCGATTCTGCCGAGAAACTCGATTTCTCCATTCGGCAGCCATTTGGCCAGGTCTCCTGTCCTGTACATCTTCTCTCCTTGTACGAACGGATTATCCACAAATTTTTCGGCGGTCAAATCTGGACGATTCCAGTATCCTCTGGCTAAACCGACTCCACCTATGCATAATTCGCCTTCACTGCCAATTGGCTGCAATTGTAGCTCTTCATTGACAATATAAGCGGACGTATTTTGAATCGGTTTCCCGATTGGGATCGTTTGGTTGACGAGCACATTGGAAGGTGCCTCCCAAATCGTCGCGCAAATGCTTGTTTCCGTAGGTCCGTATGCATTCACGTACCTGACTTTGTTTTTCCATCTATTCACTAAAGGGAAGTTGGCAGCTGAACCTGCCGTAATCATGATGCGAAGTGTAGTAAAATGATCTGGGTTGAGGTGAGTCAAATAGGTGGGTGGCAACGTGATGATGGTCAATTCATTTTGATTCAAATAGTTTTCAAAACTGATGAAATCATGAATCGTCTGTTTGGAAAGGATGTAGAGGCTGGCACCGGTAAGTAAAGCCATGAACATTTCCCATACCGATGCGTCAAAAGACATGCTGGCAAACTGTCCAATCCTGTCTGCAGGTGTTACACCAAACGTATTTTGAAAGAATGATTGCAAATTCGCGATCCCTTTATGCTCCAGCATGGTTCCTTTCGGCTTGCCGGTTGTGCCTGAAGTATAGATAACATACGCCATGTCAGTAGGTTTGCTTGGCAAGTGAAGATTGGAATCCGAGCGAGAATCCAGCTGTTCTTCCTCGAGTACGACTACAGGACCACGGTATCCGACGTCATAAACAAGTTGGCTGACGTTTTTCTGGGTGATGACGATTTTGGTTTGACTGTCTTGCAGGATATATTGAATCCGATCTCGGGGATATTCGATATCGATAGGAACATACGCTCCGCCAGCCTTGAGGATGGCCAGAATAGCTGTCACATTTTCAATGGATTTCTCCATCATCACACCGACAATGCTGTCTGTTGTAATCCCTTTTTCGATCAGTGCTCTTGCTAATTGGTTGGCCTTCCTGTTGAGCTCCTGGTAAGTTAAGCGCTCATTCTCATAAACGATAGCAACTCGGTGTGGCACAGCTTCTGCTTGTTCCTCGAACAACTGATGAATCGACTTATCCTGTGGATATTCAGCCTTTGTATCATTAAACAAGGCTACCTGTTCTTTTTCCCACTCCAAGTCGATGAGATTGGCCTGATTTGCTAACATATGTCCCCTCCGATAATTGGCAAACTTTTGTCTATCATGAAGTGTGACAATACAATGTGATGGCCAAACAAGTGAACGTCACTACAAGGAAATGGTCCGCTAAATCTGAAGATGAAGCCTCAGTGACGAATGGATCACATTGGAAACTCCCTCATCAACACCATTTAATATAATGGCCCAATGTAACAAAATATGTGGGTTTTTGTATCTTTTTTGTAAGTATTACCCAACTTTATATTACTATGGTCATGAACCAATTTTCACCTACAAATTTTCCGCGATTTTACATTTTTTCACAATGGGAATAATTCCCTGTTTGCTCAAAGCAGTTTTCAGGACAAAAGTCACTTTCCATTTTTTGGTCAAAACATGTACTCTAGTCCTCTAGCCTAATGGATTCAGGACATGATTCCTGACCATTTCGAACGATGTAAATACGTTACCTGAAAACAAATGTGCTGGCCTGCACACCTCCTTACAATCCAGCAGAATAACGTATTCATATGCACCTGTTTGAGAAACTGTTATTCATTATAACAGAGAGTGTTTTGGAAATCAGTTAAAAAATAGGAAATTTTTGTTAATCGCATTACTTTTTACCTAAACCACTCTTCAATCCCTACAAAAAAGGCTCACACTTTCTAGGTTCATTCGAAAGTGTGAGCCTTTTGAATTACGATTTCATTGCGGGATCGAAACGGTGGACACCTATTCTTTCAGGAAAATATTCTTGTCCTTCAGTCGCTTGTTCGTCGTGCTTCTGACGAGGGTATATACGACGGCAAAAGCAGGGATTCCCAGCAGCATTCCCATCAACCCGAACAATGCTCCCCCAACCAATAAGGCTACTATCACCCATAAGCCATCCAATCCGATTGAATTACCTACCACTCTTGGATAGATAAAATTACCTTCAATTTGCTGCAAGACAAGAATAAAGACAATGAACCAAATAGCCTTCACGGGATCGATCATTAAAATAATAAAGGCACTCGGAATCGTCCCGATATAAGCACCAAAAATCGGAATGATGCTCGTTACGCCAATGATCACACTCACAAGCAGTGCATACGGCATGTTAAACGCCCACATACCTACAAAACAAAGCCCGCCAAGAATGAGAGCCTCTGTTAGCTGACCTGAGATAAAGCCACTAAAAGCGCGATTGGTGATTTGTCCAATTTCTACAGCACGATCCGCCTTTGCTTTTGACGCGTAGGCATAAACGAGTTTTTTCGCAATGAGCGTCAACTTTTCCTTATAGAGAAGCAAATAGACGGACAACATCAGCCCCATGATGACATCGATAAAGCTAACGGTAAACATTTTCGTGTACGTCAGTAATACAGGGATGGAAGTTAGGAAAAAATGGCCTAACTTATTTACAATTTCATTCCACTTCACCATAAGTGTATTCCATAAATCACCGGACAAGTTAAACCTCTCTGCAAAACCATCAACGAAAGCCTTTAATGATTGCATGTCATTCGGAATACTTGCCGCGAGCATGGAAACACTCGTGAGAAGCTGTGGGACAATAAACCACATGAGAAATGTAAAAAATACCAGGACAGTCGCCAGAGTTAACAGGATTGAAAAAGGACGCCTTACTTTTAACCAGATTCGATTGTTACCGCGGTTGAGGGGTGAGAAAAGTCTTTCTTCATAAAATCTCATTAAAATGTTCAAGATGTAAGCAATGGCAATCCCATAAATCACAGGATCTAATAAGTCAAATATTTCATAGATGAATGACTTTACAGAAGGAAAATTCCAGACCACTGCAAACAGCAATACGGTGTAAGTCGCGATCATAATGTATTTCTTTATATCTCGCCAGTGTACTTTCTCCATCATTTTCTAGCTGACTCCTAACCTTTGTGAGTTCTAAGTTGACCTGTTTGTTCATAAACTTTTCCATTAATATGTCCACCCAAAAGTATACTATGTTTTTTAACCGGTCGTTATCATTTTTCTACTTTCACTAAAACTTCCCTCTAACTTTCCACAATCATGCGTAACAAAAACACTGCTGGAAAAGATAACAGGCTACCGACTAACGGCAGCCTGCATTTCTACTATAGGGGGCCAAACTCCCCCTTTTTTACTTGGATAAGTTAGGTAGCACGTATCAATTCCCGATCTCGTTTGCCGTGTAGCCAGTGATAAAGTGGGATACTGAAAAGGATGAAAGCAACCATTCCGACGAAAATCGTACGATATCCTGTATGCGGAACGATAAATCCGAGTAGATAGGGCCCGATTCCTAATCCTAGATCATACATAATGTAGTAAGTAGAGGTTGCTAATCCAAAGCGATGCGGAGCTGTCACCTTCACAGCCACCGTTTGGGCAATGGAGTTAAAGTTACCGAAGCCTACTCCAATCAATGCAGCAGATAGCAGCAGCATCCAGGAAGTTGAGGCTTGACTGAAGAGAAGCATCCCAGCAGCAAATATCACCAGGCTGGGGTATGTCACGATGTTCGCCCCTCTTGCGTCCATTAGTTTTCCTGAGAATGGTCGCGAGAGGATAATGACAATGGCATACACCAAAAAGAAATAACTCGAAGCTGGGGAGAGATTAATTTCTTCCGCATAAAACGATAGAAATGACAAGACACCCGAATAGCTGAAGCCGATTAATAAAGCAATGAATGAAATCGGCAAGGCTTTCGGCTCGATGAATTTCGAAAGCAGAGAACCTTTTGCTTCCTCTTTCACACTTGTGGAAGGAAGCGGAACATCGATTTTTGCCATGGCATAAAACATCAAACAAATCAGGGAAAACACAACATTCATCGTAAAGATCCAGGTGAAACCATTTTCAAGCCGCAATAAGATCATGCCGAGAAAAGGACCAATCGCGGTGGCTAAAATCGCACTTAAACTGTAATAGCCAATCCCCTCGCCCTTGCGAGACGCTGGCAATATTTGAGCAATAATGGTACCTGTTGCTGTACTGGCAATACCAACGGCAATTCCTTGCAGCAATCGATTTACCAGTAAAAAGCTGATATGGACGGCAAAAAAGTAAAGCAACGAGGTGACCGCAAAAAATGCTAACCCAATCCAAAGCGTTTTTTTCGTACCAATATGACTAATGGCTCTACCGGTGAGTAGTCGGCCAATCAAAGCACCAATGATAAAGATACTGGAGACCAATCCGGCTAAACTGGTTGAAACGTGAAATTCTGTTTTGGCATACGAAGCAATCGTAACCATTAGTAAGAAAAACATAAGTGTCAAAAGAAAATTGATGAAAGAAACAATAACGAACTCTTTCGTCCAAAGCCTATCCTTTTTCACTACTTACCCTCTTCTCTTTAGGTTCATGATTATTTTTTCTAGAGCTGCGGCAGCTGCGTCTCTTTCTTCTGGTGAGATGCCCTCCAATATTTCTTCCAAGAACGGATCAGTCGCTTCCATAATCGTCTTATGTAGCGCTTCACCTTTCTCTGACAAATACATAATTTTTTGCCGTTTGTCTGCACCTGATGAAATCGAAATGATTTCACGCGCAGCTAATTTTTGCGCAATGGGTGTAATGGCCGGCTTCTCTACTTGCCAATAATCGGCGACGTCGCTAAAAGTAACCGAACCGTTATTTTTCAGATAACGAATTAACGCCCATTGCGTGACGGATATACCGAATGGAAGTAACTCCTCTTGCAATTGGTTATTGTACATACGATGTGTGAATGCGACTTTTGAAAAGAACGGGTACATGTTAGCTCCTTTGTATTAGTTAATTAATTTAATTAATTATATATCTTTTCTTGCTGTTTGAGAAGGTCTAAATCATGATGGGTTACCTTGTGGCTTTTTCCGTGCACATTCGTCTAACCTATATCATCGTACAAAAGGAGAAAATCATGCTGGCAAAAAGGTTTTCCGCCATTCACTTCTTATTATTGCTTTTCTTGGTATTTTATTTTCCAATACCTACTCTTGCAAAGGAATCCTCCTTTCAAAATCCGTATTATGTGTTTAGCTGGGATGAGGCAGGTAATGTCCGCATTACCGATCTGGCGAAAAATGAAATCCTCTCTTCTATTCAGTACCAAGCCGAATATGGCACCATCTACAATGCAATGACTCCTTCCCTTCCGAAAGGAGCCAATCAAATAACGTTGGATCAAAGTCCACCATTTCAACCAGGGGCAGCCATCGAAATTCGCTCCGAATCGTTTGGCGGCAGAATGAATGCTCCACTTGTCCATCAGGCTAAAGTGACTGCCGTCCGTGGAAATGACGTGTATTTCTCTCCTGCTACGACGAAAGTCATCGACCGGAACATTTTTATCAAACGGGGCAGCCAATGGGTTCGCAAATGCGATGACGTAAAAGTGGAACAACAGGAGACGACTACTGGTAACACGGTCATCGTCACAGGTCATACTCCGATTGCAGTGGTTACAACACAATATAAATTGCAAAAAAATAGCCCTGCCATCGATGTCACCGTAAAAACCAGCTACAAGCAAGTGACAAAGGTTTTTCGAGAGGCGTTCGCCCTGCAATTCAAGCCAAAAGTAACAGAAGTATACCGCAAGAATCGGAAAGTGGACAAAAAAAAATTCCAAGCTTCTTACTGGCTGGATCGCCAAGGCGCGAAATTTGGTCAAGGGAAGCAAGCAGCTTTTTTGTACCATGCCCCCAACGTGTCGTCACTTGAATTGAATGCAACGCAAAAACAGCTCATCGTGAATCTGGATCACATGAATGATCACAGGTACGTACAGCAAGGCTCTACGAATCAAGTCGGAAAAGTCCGCCACGCTTCCGAATATCGTGCAAATGATGAACGGACGAATTCATTCTCCCTGGTAGTTGGGTATCAACCGAAGCTCATGCCGCGATTTATGAGTCAGCCTTCTGGTTTTTTGGCGACACACGTATGGACAGAGCATGCTGACGAGCAGACGCTGAAAACGAATCGGGCAGTTTATTTCGGCTCCGAGAAGATTACATCGTCGGCACAAGCGACAGGCGGTTTTGTCAAACACCGGATTCCGGTTACGAAAAGCGTGTTTTACTCAAATCCGTATTTTCAAGCGAAATCGCCTGTCAATGTCGCCATTGCGCAATGCCCTGAATTTTTACAGTTTCTGGATGATCTGAATCGGAACGGTAATGATATTGGTTTACATACCCTCTATCCTTACGAAATAAGGCACTATCAAAAGACTACGGAAGATGCGTTGCAAGTAATGAAAGATCATTTCCAAAGCCGTACATGGATTGACCATGGGTATTTGAAATCCAGCTTTGCGTTTAACGCGCTCGACAACCAAACTGCGAATTACTTGGCGCATCAATGGGAAAAATACGGCACTTCGTATTTTTGGCACTACAGTTCAGAAGATATCGCCAATCCAAATAATGGACTTGATCTGTACCAAACCCAAAGAGGCGACGCCCTGCGCACCCCTCTTTATTGGACGCATCCGACTGTGACTGGCCCGTTTTATTCCTGGTCGGCTGCCATCATTCCGGAAGATACACTGTATCTGTATCGGGAACAAA
The DNA here is from genome assembly GCF_949767855.1 of Brevibacillus sp. IT-7CA2. Lineage (NCBI taxonomy): Bacteria > Bacillati > Bacillota > Bacilli > Caryophanales > Paenibacillaceae > Brevibacillus > Brevibacillus sp. IT-7CA2. The sequence goes on along the minus strand of NZ_CATKQT010000022.1, from coordinate 669,569 downwards.
ATCTCCAGCAGCTCATTCAAAATCGTGGCGTTTTTATCAATCATACCTACTTGGCAAGAATTCCTTCCAAAAAGCAAGGCGGGAAATTTGTCATTCGAGATGCCAAAGGTAACTGGATCATTCATCCCGATTTTGACCGCTTATTGAAACGAATGAATGCGCTGCGCGATCAAGGCAAATTGCATTTGTCGACCGTGCGTGAAATCATGGATTATTGGCTCGCCCTCTCTCAAGTCAGAATGGAATATGCACCAAACGGCTCTATTGTTCTGCACAATGATGGCATGCGCAAAATTTCTGGTCTTTCCATGGCGACAAAAGTTTCGGAAGTCTATGTGAACGGGATGAAGCCGTCGCAGAAGAAAGCGGATGGCGATCTTATCTTTTGGTTCGATTTGGAGCCGAATGCAGTTGCGGTTATTGCTGCGAACAAAGTGGATAGTATGGCACTCCCGAAATAAAAGTAAAATCAGTGACCACAAATACAAGAAAAAGCTTCCCTAGCGGTTCCAGGGAAGCTTCTTATTCCTTCATCTATTGAGACAATTTTACCAAGCTGTAGTTTTTCTTGCCTTTGCGGATAATGATGAAGCGGCCGCCAATAGCGAGACTTGGCGTGACTTCCAGTTCCAGATCGGTAACGCGCTCGCCATTCATGGAGATAGCGCCTTTTGTAATATCCTCACGTGCTTGACGCTTGGATGGCTCAATGCCGACCTCGACGAGCCAGTCGACAATGTTCTTCGTTTCGAGGGTTGATTCGAACGTCGGCATTTCTTTGAAGCCTTGCTCGATCTCATCTGCCGATAGCGATTTAATATCACCAGTAAACAAAGCTGCTGTAATGCGCTTCGCCTGCTCCAGCAATTCCTCGCCGTGGACAAATCTCGTCATTTCCTCAGCCAGCGCTTTTTGCGCCTCGCGTTTATGTGGCTCAGACTGTACTTTTTCAGCCAGCTCTTCAATTTGCTCTTTCGAGAGGAACGTAAAGTATTTCAAATATTTCACAACATCGCGGTCATCGGTATTCGCCCAGAACTGGTAGAATTCGAATGGAGTTGTTTTGTTTGGATCGAGCCAGATGGCTCCTCCTGCTGTCTTACCGAATTTCGTACCATCTGCCTTCAGCATCAGAGGAATAGTGAGACCGAATGCTTTTGCTTCTGATCCTTCTTTTTTGCGGATCAGATCGAGGCCGCTAGTGATGTTGCCCCATTGGTCGGAACCGCCGATTTGCAGCTGAACATCTTCATGTTTGTACAGATGCAGGTAATCCAGCGATTGCAGAATTTGATAGGAAAACTCCGTAAACGAAATGCCGCTTTCCAGTCTGCTCGACACAACATCCTTGGCAAGCATCGTATTGATGCTGAAGTTTTTACCGTAATCCCGCAAAAATTCAATGACATTGATTTTGTGCGTCCAGTCGTAGTTGTTCACCAAACGGATTTGGTTGTCGCCTTCTGTTACGAACAGCTTCTTCATTTGTGCTGTGAGCGCTTCTACGTTCTCCTGAATCTGGTCCAGTGTTTGCAAAGAACGCTCGGATTGACGGCCACTCGGATCGCCAATCGTACCTGTTGCACCACCGATCAAAATGACCGGACGATGACCAGCGAGCTGGAAGCGTTTCAGTACCATGAAAGGAATCAAGTGACCGATATGCATGCTGTCACCTGTTGGATCGACGCCACAATATAACGAGACTGCTTTTTCATTCGTTAATTCTCGCAGTCCTTCTGCATCTGTTTGCTGATTGATGGCTTCGCGCCATTCGAGTTCGTCGATAATATTCACTGCCATACACTCCTTCAATCTCCTATGGTAAAAAACAAAAAATCGCCCCTTGTCTATTGTAGACATAGGGACGATTGAATAACCGTGTTACCACCCATCTTGCACCAATGGACCCAAGCGTTAACGCAGGCCATTCATGCCACTCGTAGCGAGTTATCGTTCGCGATTCCGCTCGGCATTACCCGAGATACTCCAGAGTGTAATTCGCTCGCTTATTGTGTACCGGGTTCCATCAACCCCCGGCTTTCTAGGACAGGGAATAAGCTGCTACTGGGCTCTTTCAACGTATGTTTCATATGAAATTAAAGTCAGTATATTGAATTCAAATAGCAATGTCAACCATGTAGCAATGATTCCGCTCCTATCCCTTATTTTATTTTCGTGAGACCGTCGGAAGTTAGTTCATAAACAGTTGTTGCGACTTCATGTAAATACCGTCGATCATGTGAAATACTGATAATCACACCGTCAAAAGCCATTAAGGCGCGGCACAGAACAGGAGTTGTCAAAGGACTGAAGTTTCGGGTCGGTTCATCCAGTATCAATATTTCGCATTGATCCAAAATCATTTTTACCAGGAGCAATTTCGCTTTCTGTCCCCCAGACAAGTTTTTAATGGGCTGATGCATCTCATCTTTTGTAAATTTCATACTGCCTAAATGCGTATACGCTTTTGTAATCGCATCTTTAATTCCCGTAGTTTCCAAGTATTCAATCGGTGTTTTAGTCGAATCCAGCCGGTCTTCATAGTTTTGGGGCATATAACCGATCTTTAATGAGGAGTACTGGATTAGCTCATCCATGATCTTTTTTAACAACGTCGTTTTTCCGATCCCATTTTCCCCAATAATCGCGACTTTTTCTTGCCCCTTGATAGATAAATGAATCTGTTTCGATCGCTGTTTGTTCGCTATTTGCAGTACTTCCAATGAAAAGTCGAGGATTTGTTTACTGCCGTGCACATGTACCGTAGAATCAAATCGGAATTCGCTTGCTTCTTCTACACTTGGTGCCTCTACAAACGTTTCCGATGCTTTCTCCATGCGCTCTCTTTGATTTTTTAGTGACTTGATTTTCTTTTGCAATCGCGGGTCTGACCGGGATACATTCCGATGTTGATGTTCTGCCTTATTCCAAACGTCATGCCATTTCTCCATTTGCTTTCTATGATCAGAAACTTGCTTCCTGGCTATCGTTTCTTGTTTACTCAAGTGGTTCATGCCGTCTGTTGAATAAATTCTTCCAGCCATTCCATCGTTTGAATATCCAAATCATTCGTCGGTTCGTCCAGCAATAGAACATCAGGCTTCTGAGCAAGGAGACTTAAAAAGCGGTATTTGAAACGCTCACCACCGGACAGAACACCCATCTTTTTATCTGAATCCAATGCATGAATGCCGAGATCATCCATCGCTCTCACCAGTTCTTTGCTCCATTGATTTTCGGCAAAAAAGTCCGAAATGGTCATTTGTTTTTCTTCGTCCGATAGCTCCTGTGCAAGTAAACCCATGGAACATTCGTTTCGCAACACTTTACCTACAAATGTGCAGTACTCGGCAATCATTTGTTCCGCGTATATTAATTTTAATAAGCTGCTTTTTCCATTTCCCTCTTCCCCGATGATGGCAATCTTGTCGCCGAGTTGCAGGGTCAGATGCAAATTTTGAATGAGAGTCCTACCGTCTTTTTTGGTGGTAATCGTGATATTGTGCAGTTCTACCATTTGGATTCCCCATTTCGTTTTTACGTTTCTCGTCATTTACTCTTTGTTCATCTGTATCACCCCCTTTTTTTGACAACAAAAAAAGATGCTCCTGTCTAATAAACAGAAGCATCTTGCTCTCGTACTAGAAATCGCTATATGAAAAATAGACCATACAGGGATTCAAGCTATACATTTGCGGGTGAATTTGGCTTCTTGTTTATTTATTATGGAATTGGCTTTTCCAATAAATAAACAATTGCGCAAATGATTCACCGTCTTCAATATAGCATGGCCTTCTAAATAATGTCAATCAAGCTATTCGACCAAGGCTAGCAATTGTGCAAGCTTGTCTTTGATGGGGGAAGATTCCTTTTTTACTGCCTGTGCGAGCTTCTTATTCCCGCCGAAAAGGCGATAAATAACGGTTTCCCGCAGGTAATCTTCCATCGCTGCAAGCTCTCCTATGAGGGTATCCACCAGTTCTGCACGATCGATGGTGATATTTTTCAAAGGCTTCGCCGAGTCGCTACTGCCAAGCACCAGAGAGACGAGTACCGGCATATTCTCTACGGTTACACCATGCGCCTCCATAAAAGCAATAGCAAAATCATCCTGGGCAGACTGATGCTCCGTGTCGACCAGCTCCATATAACGACGAACAAGTGGAAAATAATCGTTGCTAGACAAGCCAAGAGCCAATACCGCATAGGTACCAGGCATAACGGATTTCTCACTAGGCTCTACATCCCCGTACCACGCAAACTCCTCCATCGCAAGCTCTGCATATTCTGCGATTTTCGGGTATAAGCCAGGATAACGGGACGCATTGGCAAAAAACTGGTGGAGACCTGACTTCGCCAGCTTTTTTACTGGTAGGTAGTGCTTTTCGCTGCTCTTCAGCTTGAGCTTGTACCCTTTGGGAAAGCCTTCACGCAAAAGGCCGTTGATAAAATCAATGGCTTCACCGTACGCGGCTTCTTCCTCAGTTACGATCCGGATGTCGATCGCTTGCAAAACGTCATTGGCGCTTGCTTGAATCAGACTGCTTTTATACTCGTTTTCAAAGCGACCGCTGCCCCGTTTTACAAAGTCCGCAGCCTGCTTGGAGCCAAGCTGAACAGCGAGGTCCAGATAATTCTTGCGAGTGTCCGGTTCCTTGTTACCTATTGCGAGAGCGACGTACAGGAAAAAGTCCAGCTCCTCTGTTTTTGGTTCCTGACGTTCCTGCTCAGGTTTCAAAACCCAATCCAATCCATAATGCCCGGTACGATCGAAAAATTTGACTAAAAAACGCTTATCCGCCCAGCCTTTTAAAGCCAAAGTAGAGTGGTATATCCACGAATCACTGCGTTCTTTATTGGAGCGCAGCTTTTCGCTAAGACGCTGGATGAGCGGTTCTATAACCTCCTGCTTTTGTTCCATCAAATCGGGATTGACGAGACAATGGGCGAAGAAGAAATCGTCTTTTTCTTTCGGACGTACAGGAAGCTCCGCTTTAATTTTTATCTCGATAAATTGATTCAGTGCTTGTTTTAGACTCTCGCGTTTTCGCTCGTTTACGAAATGGCGAGAATGGCATTGCACAGATTGTTTCCACTCGAATTCGAAGACAAGCTCGAAGCGGTAATCAAAAAAGTGAGAATCATAGTCGGTGGAATGAAAAAGGGATTCCATTCGTTCACACAGTGCGGGAAAAAACTCTTGCGTGAGCATTTCCTCTGTAAGCTCCTCAATGTAAGAGCCCGCATCGTATTTGTATGAGTCGTCACTCCAACTGAATGGTTCATGGACATCCACGTGGATTTTGCCATTGGCCCAATTGAGTTTTCCTTTTCTCCACGCCACTCTCAAATAGTCTTTGACTCCCGCCTGCAATAGACTCCAGTCGTTGATCTCGTTGATCCGCTGGTTCTCTTTTTTATAAATTTCTTGGATGGAAGTCCATACTTCGTTTAGAAAAGCTTCTGCTGCCTGATGCATTGACTAACTCTCCTCCTCGCCAAAAACAGCGCTGCCGACTTAACCTATAACCTTGACGACATTGCCCTCGCTATCGGTAATATTGGTTTTCACAATGTTGATGGCAATTCCATTCAGGGAAGGGATCTCAAAGCTGCTTTCCTTTGGAAGTAGCTGCTTGGTAAGTGCAATCGTTGTCGCATCATCAAGAATAATGCGAATGACATCTTCTCCTGGAATACATTCGGGCTTTTCTCCTGCCTCAAATACAACTCGGACATCAGATCCCACCAGGCTCAGGCTTTCCCCTTTTCGCATACGTCCGCGTAGAATTTTTCCGATGACTTCCGCTTGCTTAGCTCCTAACCTCAGGGTCGAAGGCGTTTTTTTCAAGAAGCCCTTTTTACCAGGCTCCCATCCTAGCTGGCTGACAAACAAATAGGCAGTGTTGGAACCTTCCTCTTCCATTCCTTTTTGAACAGCATCAGAAACTGTAGAGTTGCGAAGGAGAGAATCCCGCTCGAGATCGGTTATGTAGGAAGGCATGTACGGCAAGCCAGATTGGAGTACGCCACGTGTATTCCAAGCCATCATCGCATCGAGTTCATCACCTGTGATCCCGACCATTTGCATGAATTGCACCCGACCATTCGGCGTATCGATTTCGGCAAGCTGTGGGTCCGTGACAAAAGCGAGCGCAGTCAGTTGTGTATCAGCGCCCAAGCATATCGGACCGTTTGCATCCAAATGATCACCTGCTTGAAACACATTGCCCGTGTTGAATACGTAACGCCCCATATTTTGAAGCAGATTCAGCGCCCAGGCAGGCGGTTCTTCCTCGTCGTCCTTTCGCGCCAATCGAAACGTCAATTCAAAGCCAAAACCGCTTTCCTCTTCATTCTCGGACTCTTTTTCATACAACTCGGTAAATCCATAGGTCACAAAATGCCAATGCGGGTAAGGCTCGTGTGATATGTAGGCGCTTATTCCATCCAATGGATCGTGACCACCCAGCGCATACGAGATAAGCGTCCCGTAATGCTTAGGCTCCTGCTCTCCATAAATCTTTCTCATCTCCTGATCAATGGCATCCCAGCCCGCTGACGACAATTCTTCGTTCATTTCTTCGCTCATCTCTCTTACCTCCTATGTAATGACTGTCTTAACAATAGCCAAAATGAAATTTGGATACTCTATTAGACGGTCAATACCACTCAGCAAATTACATCGTTCTCATTCCCTTCTACTCAAAAGTCTTTAATCGGTTTGTGCTATCCCATTCGGAACGACTGGCTTCGATAACCAGTGCTGGTCAGTTTGCACATGATTTTTGCGCACAAACTTGGCGACAGATTGTTTAAAATCTTCGTACGGAAACCTCTCCGTTACTCGTACCACGTACCCCTCTTGTTCTCCGCCGAAGACAGATTGTTTGGTGTAGCAACTTTTTACGGTCTCTTCCTTCCAAATCCCTTTGTATAAGACAGGTGCTGTTTCTAAGCCAAGTAGATCGGCCCATTCTACCGTTTCATCCCATGACAAGCATTCATTATTTTCATTCCAGATTGAGAAAACATAGAAATAGCTCGTTAGGTGTTCGTAATAGATGGAGTGCAGTGCAAATACATTTTCCCCGCAAATTCTCCAGCCTTCCGGGATATGAAACGAAATCGTCCCGTGCAGCATCTTTACCCAATGTCTAGATGCATGATCTTTGCTATCCAGTGACCTTGCGTGGATATGGTTTCGGTACAGCGTGGTATTTTCTCCATCCAGCTTCTCTGTCACGACTACTTCTTTTCCCTCGAAGTGACGTACTGATCTCAAGATTTTATCATCGTCGGTTCTACTTCTTGACCAGGGTAAATGAAAGGTTCTCGGGTATTTTTTCAACATCGTTATTCACCTCCTTATTTGGCATAGGCATCTCCTTCCTTGAAAAAGTATAGCTTCCATAGGTACTCATCGCCCAACAAATGATAAATCTCGGAAATATCTTGCTGCGTTCCGTAGTTAATCTTCATGTGCATTTGAATCAGGTTGACGACTTCGAAGATAAAATCATCTTCGAATCCTAATTCTTTTAAGAAATGGCAAGCAATTTGCGCAGAAACATGCTCATGTCCGTAGTAGGAGTAATGGCCTTTCATCGGCTTGTAGGTTTTGCAAAATGGTTTTCCTGTATCGTGAAACAAGGCGACCACTTGCATGAGAAATTTGTCTTCTTCCGTGTAAAAGGCGTTTACGTAATCGAAAACATGATAGGTATGCTTGCACAAAGGGTACTGATGATAAGGGTTTTCCTGATTAAACTGATACATTTCCTTGAAAATCGGAATGGCATTCAACCTGTCGAACAGCTCTTCATAGGAGGGTTCATTTTGAAGCAATTGAACGAACTCTTCTTTTTCAATGGCATAAGGAACTGGTTCGTGCAAGAGATGAATGTGATCCCAGCCTTCATTCTTAATGGGAAAATGGAAGTTCTTCCGCATCTTTGCCACGATGTATTCGTCTACGGTTCTCTTTCGGGATCGATTTCGCTCCAGGCATACAGAATAGGGAACATCGACGTAATAACATTCTTTTTGGACATCGGGAAATTTGGCAAGGACCTTCATTCTTTTCTCTCTGTCAATATTGGTTGCATCTAAGATGACATTCTTTCCATTCGCCAGCTCCGTTGCGATTTTCGAATAAACCTCAAAAAATACTTGCGCTGACTTTTTTTGTTTTCGCTCATCACCGAATAAGTTTTGGCGAATTTCATCCGTAGACACGATGGTTGCCCGTTCCTTTTTGGCAATTTCTTGTGCCCACTTGCTTTTGCCACTGCCCGCAATGCCTGACAGGACGATTAATTTCTTTTTCACTTATATCTCACCTCCTTTCAATAAAAACATAATTTCGACATGCTTTTCCAATATTATACACACTTCGCGTATAGATGGCACCCTTCTTTATTCCTAGATTTTCCGTTCTTTACAGCCACGGACTAAAGAAATTCTGTACAGCTTGCTCGGAATAGCTATCTTCCCCCCGCCAATTCACGACGGCAAAAAAGTCATTCTTCCCGCCACGCCCTGGTCTGTCCTTGCTTGGAGCCAAGATCCCTGCGGATGCAAGAATTTCCATGAACACATCTCGTTCATTCTTGCTAGATGGAAAGACACCATGGAGGCGCTTCTCCAATTGACGGGCGGCATCGGTTGGTTCACTGCTCGCGATGATGGCTAGCACTTGACGGAGAATGGCTACATCTTCTTCCTGTACCGTAAGATTTTCTTCTTTCCATAATAGCTCCAGATCAAGCATGACGTACAAAAGGTAATTCAGGCGGATGCCGCCCCACTTGATTCTTTCGAAATTCAATACATTCAAATCTTCACTCGTATACTGCTCTCGGCTTGCAATATGGTAGCGGTCACAAAGATGGCAGTCTCCGTACATGGCGAAATAGGTGCCGTTTTCTGGATTTATATATTTGCCGACGTTACTTTCGAACGTATGGGCTGTCAAAGACTGAGTCAAAGCCCAGCTAGACAAGGCGCTGCGCAGGTACACCTTTCGCGTCGATAGACTGTGTAAAAATGCTGCGGCGACTTGCTCTTTCGTCACTTTTTCATGCAGAGCAATGATTTTGTCTATGCACTCCTCGTGACTGATCGTTAGCGGGTCAAACATGAGACCTTTGCTTTTTGCGTATTCGAAATCTTCTCCCGAAAAATCGTATGGGCGACTCTTCCACCCGTTGCTGCTCCAAAATGTTTTCATCAAGATTTGCTTTGCTTTTTTATCCATAAAACGATTGCTCCTTTTTTCTTTGCTTTCCATATTTTAGCGCTAATCCGACGAATGAGAAAAGAGTCCAACGTGTGAAAGATCGTTGGACTCTGATTGCGTTGCTACTACGTTCCGCAAAACGTTTGGTAACGACATGCTGATTCCGCTGGTAAAGTCGTATATTCTACCTGTTCAGGCGTGTACGCATATGGATCAGAAAGGACTGCCAAAAGCCGTTCCATCACAGTGTAGTCGCCCTCTTTCCATGCTGCTTCCAACGCTTCTTCTACACGATGGTTGCGAGGGATGACTGCCGGATTACTCTTTTTCATTAACTGTTGTACCGCAGCGGTGTCTTCTGGCTGTCTCGTTAGTCGCGCTTCCCACTGATCACGCCACTCCGTGAATTCTGTCGTGCCAAACAGCACGGTATCTTCTGGTTGATTAAGCGTGAGCGCACGGAATGTATTCGTATAGTCTGCACGATGCTCTTTCATCATGTTGAGCAGACCTTCGATCAACGCCTCGTCTTGCTCCTCTTCGTTAACCAATCCGAGCTTTGCCCGCATACCTGTAAGCCAATGCCTGTGATACAGCTTGCTAAATTCGGCAAGAGCATCTTCGGCAATTTTCACAGCCTGCTCTTCATTTTCATGCAGCAACGGCAATAAGCTTTCCGCAAAACGAGAAAGATTCCACACGGCAATGTACGGCTGATTTCCATAAGCGTAGCGGCCTTGAACGTCAATGGAGCTAAATACCGTTGCAGGATCATACGAGTCCATGAAAGCACAAGGACCATAATCAATGGTTTCGCCGCTGATCGCCATGTTATCGGTGTTCATAACCCCGTGTATAAAGCCAACAAGCTGCCACTTAGCAATCAACTCCGCTTGACGCTTGATGACTCCTTTCAGCAGGAGAAGGTAACGATTTTCTTCTGCTTCTATCTCTGGAAAATGTCTTTGCAAGGTGTAATCAGCTAACGCGCGGAGATCTTCAATCGAGCACCATCTTGCCGCGAATTGGAACGTGCCCACTCTGATATGACTGGCAGCCACACGCGTTAAAATGGCACCAGGCAACTCGGATTCACGATAGATAGACTCGCCGGTTGTCACTACTGCGAGGCTGCGAGTAGTAGGAATACCGAGTCCATGCATGGCTTCGCTAATAATGTATTCGCGCAGCATCGGGCCAAGGGCTGCTCTACCATCACCACCGCGTGAATAAGGCGTTCTGCCTGAGCCTTTCAGTTGGATATCAAAGCGCTCGCCTGAGGGTGTAATTTGCTCGCCAAGCAGGAGAGCACGACCGTCACCCAGCATGGTAAAATGACCGAATTGATGTCCGGCATATGCTTGTGCGAGAGGCATTGCGCCTTCTGGTGCCTCGTTTCCCGCGAGCATGGCTACAGCATCGGCGCTTTGGAGAGCTTCTGCGTTCAGCCCGAGCGACTTTGCCAATGACTCGTTAAGAATAGCGAGCTTCGGTGAATGCACAGGAGGTGGGCTCAGTCGGGAGTAAAATGATTTCGGCAGGGTTGTATAGCTGTTGTCGAAGTTCCATCCCGGCTTGATCGTTGTTTTTTTGTCTGTCATTGTATCTCCTTTTTCGATTGATGTATTTGAATGGAAGTAACTGTACACTTGATACATTTTGCCAATTTATTATACCCTTTTCATGCAAGATTGGAGCACATTGGTCAGGTGAAAAAACAAAAAAACACCAGATTTCTCCTCGACGTTTTAGTTCGGTGTTAACAATATGATGCCCACTAAAACCATGAGAACCATCGTAATAAAAATTAAACTGGTAGAGACTAGGTAGATACCTGAAACGGGCGAGCGAAACGTTTCATCATTGATCCCTTTTCGCTTCCTGACATAATCCCGAGTAGCAAATGCAATAATAGAGCCTCCAAATAAAACAGAACCGATTCCGATGATATCCGTTACGACTTGAACAAACTTGGATGTAGATTGGAATAAGACGCCGTAAGCCAAAAATCCCAATCCAACGATTGCGAGGCTTGTTCGAATCCAGGCAAGATAGGTGCGTTCATTTGCGAGATGTTGTTGAACATATTTGGAGTCGATGGTTTTCTCTGTATGCTGTAATTCGTGCTCGTTTTCAAACAATACTCTGCCCATTGCTGACACACTCCTTTCATTGGAAGCTAAAATTCAGAAAAACATGCGCTCCTCCTGCCAATGGACAGCGCATGTCGTTCTCATCTGTTTATATAGCCTTCTCCACAATTTCTGCGATGTCTAAAGTTTTGACGAGGTCTTCTGCTTCTTTGGCTTTTACGCCATCGCTCATCATCGTCAAGCAATACGGACAATTGCTGCCAATCGTAGTAGGTTTGAGGACGAGAGCTTGCTCTGTTCGCGCGATATTCACGCGTTTCCCTTGCGTCTCCTCCATCCACATCATGCCCCCGCCTGCCCCACAGCACATCGCGTCTTCCCTGTTTCGTTCCATCTCCAAAACCTGTACACCCGGGATCGTTTTGAGTATTCGACGAGGCAGATCATAAATGTTGTTATAGCGCCCGATGTAGCAGGAATCATGATAAGCGATGCTTTCGGTGACTTCCTTCGAGGGCTTTATACGTCTTTGCTGAATGAGCTCCCAAATCACCTCGGTGTGATGGTAGACTTCTGCTTCCAGGCCAAATTCAGGATATTCATGTTTGAACGTGTTGTAGGTATGCGGACAAATCGTCACGATCTTTTTCACCTGATGCTCCTGAAACTGGGCGATGTTTTCCTGACAGAGCTGCTGGAACAAAAACTCATTCCCCATACGCCGAGCGGTATCACCGGAGTTACGCTCCTCATTGCCCAGAATGGCAAAACTCACACCTGCCGTGTTCATAATTTTCGCGAAAGCTTGGGCAATCTTTTGACTGCGGAGATCGAATGAACCCATTGAGCCGACGAAGAATAAGTACTCGAAGTACTCGAATTCCTCTACTTCCTTTACTGTCGGAACCACGATATCCTCTCTTCCCTCACGCCACTTGATACGTTCCTTGCGATTAATTCCCCATGGATTGCTTTGTCGCTCTACGTTTTGGAAGTAACGTGTAGCTTCATGCGGCATAGAGCCTTCTGTCAGGACGAGATAACGGCGCATGTCCACGATTTTCTCCACATGCTCATTCGCGACCGGGCATTGGTCTTCACAGTTGCGGCAGGTCGTACAAGCCCACAGTTCTTCTTCGGTAATGACATCGCCTACGAGATTGACTGCGGCACTGGTGACTGCTACCTCCGAATTTGCTGAAGAGGCAGTCAAAAGCGAGGGTATCCATGGTGACTTTGAAGTAAGCGATACGCCTTTTTCTGTTAAATGATCGCGCATTTTTACGATCAGATCCATTGGCGACAATGTTTTGCCCGTACCCGAAGCAGGACACATATTCGTACATCTGCCGCATTCCACACAGGCGTATAAGTCAATCAATTGATTTTGCCGAAAATCCTCAATTTTGCCGACCCCGTATGTTTCTTGTGTTTCATCCTCGAAATCGATGGCCGTCAATTTGCCTACAGGCTTCGTATCCCGAAGAAATACATTAATTGGGGCAAACAGCAAATGCGCATGCTTGGATTGTGGAACGTACACCATAAACACCAGCAAAACAATCAGATGAATCCACCAGAAGATGTAGAACAAAACCCCTGCTGTTTCTGTGCTGATCCCCGAAAACCATCCCGCAATGAGGGCAGAAATGGGCGAATACATGTCCCCTGTTCGCCCCATATACAGGTGCTCAAAAGCAAGGCTGAACAAAATGGAAGTCATCAATGTGGAGAGGAAAATAAGGACGAGACCTGATTTTAGGCCGCGCTTTAAGCGCTTTAACTTTTCAATGTAACGACGATAAAAAGCGTAGAGCGTAGCGAGTAATACCAGAAAGGTAGTCATCTCCTGCGAGAGACTGACATACTTGTGGAGAGCACCGATTGGATACGCAAAGTCATGGAAAAATCCTTTCAGGATGAGCTCAATTGCCCCAAATTGAAGAATGATGAATCCGTAGAACATCACGAAATGCATAATCCCGCTTTTCATGTCCTTAAACAGCTTTTTTTGTCCGAAAACTTGGATCATAAACTCCTGAATTCGCTGTCGTGTATCTGGTCGAAGCTGCGATTTCTTGCCTAGCTTGATGAAAATGACCCTGCTCCTAACCAAGTATGCTGCCAAATAGACCGCATAGGCCGTTATCGCCAAAAATGCGAGGAAATTCAAAATACTAAGCATGGATAACACTCCTTTCGTCAGCGAAAAAAGAGTCTGCCGACCATCCGACAGACTCTTCCTCCTGCTTTGCAATTGTCTCTGTTAGGATTGGCTTTTCTTATTCGAATTTTGTCACAACATACGTTCCCGTTAACGTGTTATTGCTCATTCCTTCGAAGAGGTCATTTACTTCCGACAGGGATACTTCACGATTGACCATTTTTCCAGGTGCCAGCTTCCCTTGTAAAACGAAGGACAGCAAGGAGGAATAACCATGAACCGGCATGCCAAAGGTAGAGATAAAGCGAATCTCTTTCTTGAGCATCTCTGTGACTGGAAGCGTAACGTTCCCGCCATCATGCGTAACAATACCACCTTGCAGATGACGCCCGTCTTTTTTTAGGCTCAAGATCGAGTTTACGCATGTTTCCGAATGTCCAAGTGAATCGACGGATACGTCTGCCCCACCCTTTGTGATTTCCATGATGGCTTCGACGGGGGTCGCTTTACGGCTATTAATGGTATACGCCGCTCCCATCTGCTTGGCCAATTCCAGATTTGTATCATGTATGTCCACACCGATTACATTCGCCCCCATTGCCGCGGCAATGTTGATCGCAGAGAGCCCCAGGCCTCCACATCCATAAATCACTACCCACTCTCCAGGTAGCACTTGCGCTTGATCGACCAACCCATGGAAGGCTGTCATGAAGCGGCATCCCAAGGCTGATGCATCGAGAAAAGGAATTTCTTCCGGCAGATGTATGACATTTCGGTCTCCTTTTGGAACGGAGACATATTCCGCGTAGCCGCCATCATAGGTCGCACCGGGGAAGGAACGAGAGTCACACAGATTTGATTTGCCGCTGAGACAGTAAGGGCATGTACCATCACTTCCGATAAAGGGTACCACCACCCGATCTCCCTTTTTAAAATGAGTAACGTCCTTGCCTACTTCCTCTACGATTCCGCAGAATTCATGCCCCAGAATACGGTTAGCGGGTTGTCCATGCAACCAAAAATGCCAGTCACTGCGACATACGCCATTTGCCATGACTTTGACCAAAATCCCGTCTTTATCAGGAGTGGGATCTTGAACATTCTGAACCTCACATTTCTGCTTATCTACCAATACTAGTGCTTTCATTATTCCTGCCCCCTGTTCTGTGTCCTGATTCGATTAATTCAGGCTAATCAAGACGCTTTTCGTTTTGGTGTACGTTTCAATCCCTTGATAACCCATTTCAGCGCCAATCCCGCTTTGCTTATGTCCACCAAAAGGAAGAGCATTGTCTGACTTCAGGTACGTATTTACCCAGACAGTCCCTGCTTCTAAGGCATTGATGACTTTATGCGCTGTCGTCAGGCTTTGCGTCCATACACCAGCGGCTAAGCCGTATTCTGTTAAATTGGCTCTTTCAATGACCTCTTCTATATGTTCAAACGGCATGACGCACAATACTGGGCCAAATATCTCCTCTTTTACAGCCGTGCAATTATCCTCAAGATCCGTCAGTATGGTAGGCTCCAGGTAATTACCGCCAGCCAGATCCCCTTCCTGAAGAATATTGCCGCCTGTTAATACGGTGGCGCCTTCTTGTTTCGCGATTTCAATATATTTTTTAACGGTTTGCAGATGCTCTTTGGAAATGAGCGGCCCCATTTGTGTGGTTGGATCTAATGGATTGCCAATTTTCATCTTTTGTGCCATTTCTACCAAGCGGTCCGTAACTTGCTTGAACACTTGCTTTTCCACGTAGAGTCGTGTGCCTGCCACGCATATTTGACCTTGATTGGTAAACATCCCCATAAATGCACCCTGTATCGCTTTGTCCAAATCTGCATCGGCAAAAATAATGTTTGGTGATTTTCCGCCTAGTTCCAGGGTGATCTTTTTCAAGGTGTCAGCGGACTTTTTCATGATGCCTTTGCCCACTTCGGTAGAGCCCGTGAATCCGATCTTGTCGATACCGGGGTGACTCGAAATCGCTTCTCCGATGCTTCTGCCCGATCCTGTCACGATATTCACCACGCCGTCAGGGAAACCAGCTTCCTGTATAAGCTCACCTAATAGCAATGTCGTCAGGGAGGTTTGCTGGGAAGGCTTTAGAATCACGGTATTCCCTGCCGCGAGTGGTGCCGCCAATTTCCAGACCGTCCCTAGCAAAGGGTAATTCCAAGGTGTGATTTGCCCACATACGCCCAAGGGCTCTCTTTGGGTATAGGCATGGAAGTTCCCACCTGATGTAAGCGGTATCGTTTGACCCGTTAATTTTGTCGCCCAGCCGGCATAGTAGCGTAAATGAGCGACTGCGCTTGGTACAAACCCATGACGGGTGAGTATAATGGTATTTCCGCCATCGAGGGTTTCTAAATAGGCAAAATCTTCTGAACGTGATTCGAGTAAATCAGCCAGCTTATGGAGAAGGTTTGATCGATTGGCAGAAGATGTGGCTGACCAATCCCCTTTAAATGCTGTTCTTGCTGCACGTACTGCGTGGTCGACATCTTCTTTGTCACCTTCATATATCGTGGCGATGACTTCACCAGTCGCTGGATTCAAAGATTCATAGATTTTACCGGATACAGAAGGAACCCATTCGCCATTGATAAACATTTTCTTTGTGTCAATAAGGAACGTTGCCACGTTTTCGTGAGGCGCTCCGAGAGTTTTGGACATGCTTTGCTCATCCCCTATCCCTATATGAAATGGTTAAATCGATCAAGAAATCGTTTCTCGAGACGACAAGGTTTGGAAGGAAAATCCCTCGTAACCTTTCGCCGCTACCTCATCACATATTTTCCGGTAATTACCTACACCACCGACATAAATGAGGAAGCCCCGAGGTTTCCCTTCGATATTCGCGCCATTGTACCAGGAATCCGTTTTCGTATAGAGTGTGGATTCAGCCACCTCTCTGCAATGCCTGCTCCAAGCCTCTTCAGCCTCTGCTTTCGCCTCTATGGTTTCAATCCCATGTTCGCGAACATACTCAAGACAATCTCCGATCCATTCTACATGTTGCTCGATCGACACAGGTACGTTGGACAATGCAGAAGGACTTTCGGGTCCGGTGATCATAAACATGTTAGGAAAACCGGCGTTGGCAAGTCCGAGATACGTTCTCGTTTGTGGACCTCCTGCCCATTTTTCCTTCAGCGAAATCGCATCTCTGCCACGAATATCGATCTTAAACAGCGGGCCTGTCATCCCATCGTAACCGGTTGCAAAAACGATCATATCCAGCTGGTATTCGGCTTCCGAGGTTTTAAGTCCCTTTGGAGTAATCTCGGCAATTGGTGCACTTTTCACGTCTACTAGGGTGACATTTTCCCGGTTGTACGTCTCAAAGTAATTGGTGTCCAGTACGGGCCTTTTCGCAGCGTAATAGTACGTTGGTTTCAAGAGCTCGGCCACCTTGGGATCTTTCACGGTTTCGTCTATCTTCGACCGGATGAATTCAGCCGCGGTTTCGTTGGAATCTGGGTTTATCAGCAAGTCATTGTATGTACGACCAAATCCGAAGCCACCCCGATCCCAAGTCTTTTGGTATTCACGTTGGCGTAGTTCCAGATCATCTTCCAACGCAGAGCGATCATTCATCAGCTTATGGAGATAGCCGGCAGTAGATTCCCGTGTTTGTCGCTTAATCTCGCTGTAGTTTGCTTTTGTTTGACGAATGAATTCCGAGTCATAAGGATGGTTCCTTGCCGGGGTACTATACCCGGGAGTCCGCTGAAAGACGAATAAGTGATCTGCTTCCTCGGCAATGACTGGAATCGATTGGATACCACTGGAGCCTGTACCGATCACACCGACTCGCTTCCCCTTGAACTCTACCTTTTCATGTGGCCAGTGTCCGGTATGGTACCACTCGCCTTCGAAGCTATCGAAGCCATAAAACTTGGGAATATTGGAGCTGGAGAGGTTACCTACCCCAGTAATGAAGTATTTTGCTGTCACACGAGTACCATCTTCTGTTTCAAGCTTCCACCTGTTCGTTTCCTCGTCGTAATGAGCAGACATGATGCGTATGTTGAACTGGATGTCACGCCGCAATTCAAACTTATCTGCTACATATTGAAGGTAACTCAAGATTTCCTTCTGTTCTGGGTACCTGGAGGACCATGTCCATTCCTGATACAGCTCCTCTGAAAACATGTAATTATAAATGATGCTTTCGGAGTCGCAACGAGCGCCTGGATAGCGATTGGCATACCATACGCCGCCCACATCAGGTGCTGCCTCATACACTCGTGTGGAAAAGCCAGCCTCCCGCAAGCGGTGCAGCATGTACAACCCTGAGAACCCTGCTCCGATGACAACTGCGTCGAAGTCGTTAAGCTGTTTCGTCTGGGATTTCTGTTGAGTAGACGTCATTATTATCTTTCCCTCCCAATGAAATCTCACTGTAAAATGAAAAAGAGAACTAAATAAAGCTTATAATTTTCTGCCTGATCGGAATATTCCTGATTCCGCATGTGTGCATTCCCTCAAAAGGAGATAGTAGAAAAATCCTAGCTATCCCCTAGAAGGAAGCTATCCTCGTTTTACTGATTCACAACCTTTACCGCTGGAAGGACAAATGTATTCTCCTGAATCTTTTCATCCGGCGTGTAAATTCGTAGTATCAAGCCAAAATTCAGCGATTCAGAGGAAGAAGGCGATGGCAACCAGTTCGACTCATGGCCGGTTGGTGCGGTGCTTTGAATGTAAATATCCAAAGAACCGTCCTCGTTATAGACTAACCCCTCCGTACGAGATCCAATGGAATAACGGTCAATCGGATTCTCAATAAAAAAGTTTTCGGCATTGTATATACTGAGTGACCAGAATGATTTGGTAGCAGGAACCTGTTCTTTCTCAAAATGAATCACGTACTTTTTGTTTCCAACTAAGGGATTTCCATCCTCACCGATGCGGGTTGAAGCATATACAGCTTCTTCTGCTGTATTGGCAGCCAGTCCATGCATGGCAGTCATGGCTCTATTAAGGTAAAACGTATCGTAAATACCTACTCGTTCATTGTTTACTCGCCAGTTGCCATTGTTAGGTTTTTGCAAAATACTAACTGACTTCTTGATGATCTCTCTTGCATCTTTTACGGCTTTCGTCAGTCCCTCTATCATTTCGGGATTGTCTCCCGCACGGAATGTTCCCTCTTGATAATCCAAACCAATCAATTCCAGCTTGCTTAAAAAAGCTTGATCCTTTTGCGGCGGAGGGTTTTGTTTCATCAAAATCGCGAGTAGTGGATAAAATTTGGACGGGTCATGAAAATCACTCGCCTCGATTTTGGGAAAATCGATGAAACTGGGTTCCTGACCTACATCTAGAGACGCCAACGTAAACTCTACCTGAATTTTATAAACATGAGGCAAATCTTTTTCCCCATTCACAAATGTTCTTCCTAAAATCCAGACCATATTGGTAGGTGCTCGAATGACTTCCACGTCACTTGGCAGGTTGCCTTTCCAATCCGGTCCAACGATCAAAACTTTGCCACCTTGATACTCATCCAAATTGGAACCGCCGATATACTCGAATGAATTCGTATAGGCATCCATGATTTGCAGCGTGAAGTATCGGTCGATTTTGGGATAGCTCAATACTTGCGGTCCTTTGGATAAATCGAGCCATGCGCTAGAGTACAAGGTGTCATTATTGGGCTTTACAAAATCTCGGAAGCTGGCATCTGCCAAGAACTTGTCATGGTGAAAAGTGTTTAGTGGCGTTTTTTGCGTATAGGTTTGCATCGTCCGAGCCATTTCTACCAGCGTATAGCCGTAAATATAGGCATCCACGCCAACACTATAGGCTAAATTGGAACGGTATGAGGATGGCGCGGATGGTTCAAGAGGTGATGGTACCGCAGCTTGATGTGGAGCACTTTTGACCTGGGAGGGTATCGATCCATTGGCTAACGTATTGCTAACCAATAGTGACATGGACGTTAGTAAGCCAAATGCTAGCAGGCATCGCTTTTTCTTTCTCATAAGACTTTCCCCCTCCGTCATTTTCTACTTTCCTTCAAAAAGGGCTAAAAAGCGATCTGATCTGCTACTTCACCCTAGCCTTTTTCTAAACGCTGCAATAGAGTCATCCAAGATGGTAATCACTTCTTCTATTTCTTGTTTGGTAATGATAAGTGGTGGAGCAATGAGAACAATATGTTCCCCCTCCAAGACATTGATACTTCTTACGATCAGTTTTCTCTTTAGGCACTCTTCAGCCACCGCGTATCCAGCCATCTTATCGGAGGAAAAAGGTTTGTCTGTGTCTCGATCTTCCATCAGTTCAAATGCGGATAAAAGACCAAGTGCTCTGCTTTTGGCTACAATCGAATGCTTATCTTGCAAATAGGCAAGTCCTGCTCGTAATTCGTGCTCCATATTTTTCGCGTTTGCCACCAGATTGTAACGTTCGATTAACTCAATGTTTTTCAGGCCTACGGCACATGCGGTTGGATGCCCGCTATATGTGAAGCCATGGGCCAAACCATACCCGTATTGAGCGATTTCTTCTCTTATTTTTTCCCGGATCACCACACCGCCCAATTGAGCATATCCACTGGTAATGCCCTTTGCGATACTCATCATGTCCGGTACGACATCCCAGTTCTCTACCCCAAACATTTTTCCGGTACGACCAAAACCACATATGACTTCGTCAGCAATGAATAAGAGTTCAAATTCATCGCACAGCTTCCTTATTGCCTGCAAATAGCCAGCGGGACTGATGCGCACTCCCCCCGCCCCTTGAACAGGCTCCAGAATGATAGCCGCAATCGTATCAGCACCTTCTCTTTCAATAAGTGCACGAACCGAATGGTCGTAGTCAGCGGCAGATTTGTCTCCTAATTCACAATCCGTAAGATGAGCTCTTGCTTGCAGGACATCATTTGCTTTCGATCCTGAAAAAAGACGGAAGCCGTCAATCCCTGTCAGCGTTTGAGCGCCAATGGTCACGCCATGATACCCATTTCGCAGGGAAATGATCTTTTGTTTTTGTGGCCGTCCTTTTAAATGCCAATAAAAGCGGGCTAATTTGACTGCTGTATCATTCGATTCAGATCCACCAGAGGTATAAAAGATTGAATTTAAATCACCGGGGGTAATGGAAGCGATCTTTTCTGCCAACCGTATAGCAGGTTCATTGGAAAAGCCAAAAAACGATGCTCCATAGGCAAGCTTTGACATCTGTTGATGGGCAATGTCAGCAAGCTCTGTTTCACCATGGCCGACATTTAC
This sequence comes from Brevibacillus sp. IT-7CA2, assembly GCF_949767855.1. Taxonomy (NCBI): domain Bacteria; kingdom Bacillati; phylum Bacillota; class Bacilli; order Caryophanales; family Paenibacillaceae; genus Brevibacillus; species Brevibacillus sp. IT-7CA2. Next base: position 648,817 of record NZ_CATKQT010000022.1, on the reverse strand, counting down.
ATTCCAAAGCATGGATACCGCATCAATATAGCTGTCTCCATGTACATCCTTTACTCGTATACCCCTCCCCTCGGAAAAGATGAGTTTGGGGCCTTGTTCGAATTGGTTTTTTGGCACTGACGCTGGATGTAAATAGTGTTTTTTATCCCACTCGACTAATTCTGCAATCGTGTTCATGGATAGCTCTCGCATTTCTCATTCCTCCTCTTTTTCCTCATCGTACAATGGTTCGCTTCCTTTCGAATTGTACAAATCGGAATCAGAGGGATCATGGGCTGGATGTAATGGCGCATTGCTAGATATACAAGTTCCTAAATTGATGAGGGGTGAGATGGGTCATTTTTTTAAATTCTCGAATGAAATGTGCGTGATCATAGTAGCCATTTTCAAAAACGATATTCAGCATATTGTTTTCTGGCATTTCCAATAGCATTCTTACTGAACCTTGAAATCGAATCATTTGGCTAAATTGCTTGGGGGATAATCCAATCCATTCCTCAAATTTTTTCCGCAAATATCGCTCTAAATATCCAGTATCCTGCGATAATTGCTCAACCGTTATTTTTCCACGCGTGGCGTATATATGCGCAACACAATAATCAACAATTTTTCGAGGGGCATCCAGACTTGGTCGATTAGGTTTCATGCTCTGGTTGAACCTTTCCACTCTCTCATCAAAAGATTTTGCAAGGGCGATTTTTTCTATTAGACATGGGTCTATCACCGTGCAGTCCTCTATTCGTAACAGCTTATTGAGGAGCTCCTTCATCGGATATTTCCAAGTAAACAGGTTTCGCTCGGGTAATAAACGAATCCCGAAGTACTCCCTTCCCTTTTTTACATGGAGTTTCATTCGTTGAGTGACTCCCATGTATAAAAAAGCAGTCGCTTTTTCTGAACTATATTCAAAAAGTAAATCCGAGCAGCCGTCCGGAACAGCCCAAATATTGCTGAGTGAGTCCATCCTTGTTTTAAACTGATAAAAACAGGCTATGTTTTGACTGTTTAGAGCCATTTTGCTCTTCTTCTCTGCTAGAACTACACTGTTACATGCCCCTTCAGGCTGAATCGGACAATAAGGGGGAATCATCTCTCGGTCAGCCTCCCTTTTACAGCTTAGCTCCCATTAAGAAAACAGCGTTTCGAATCTCTTGAAAGTATGGTTCTTATTTTACTTTTTGTACCATTGGAATTTCGTAATGTCCTTCCAGTACACTCCGCTTCGGCATATAAAGTCGGAGCATCAAGTTAAATTCATCAGCTGGTGTCGGCAGCCAATTGGATTTTTTTCCTTCTGGCGGCGTATTCTGTATGTAAATATCAAGAGAGCCGTCAGCATTGTATTCCAGTTCCTTCGTACGGTCGCCAATAGCGTATCGATTGAGCTCGTTTGGCACGAAGTAGTAGTCAGCTCCATACATCGTTAACGACCAAAAGGCATCAACAGGAGGCAGCTTATCTTTGGCAAAGTGAATGACATATCGATGCTCGCCTGTTAATTTATTGCCATCGCCATCTACATTCGTCCTTTGATATACGCTTTCGCTCGGGATATTGGCGCCAAATGCCGTACGTGCCACGACAGCGCGCTTTAGGTAGTCCACCCCATATGTACCGTAATCAAGGTTTAAGCTCCAACCATTTTTCCCTTTTTCTTTAACAGCGCTTGCCATTTTAATTATCTCTTCCCCATCTTTTGCAGCCCGGCGTAGTCCTGCGAGAGTGGCTTCATCCAGACGACTCTCATCAAAATCGACGGAGGGAACGATCCCGATCTGTTCAAATTGATAGACTAGAGCAGCGTCTGCTGGAGCAGGCTGATTGGTTTTCATGGAGCTTGTTAGCACGCGATAGAACGACAGCGGATCATTCTCGTTGAATAAATCAGTAGGAGCGGCTACTGAAGTGATAGATTGCGTTGAGGGATGAAGGCGTGTTATCGTCGTTTGTTTTTGAAGTGCGGTTACCTTTGGGATGTCTTTCTCTCCCTCTATCAAAATACGACCGCCAGCAAGTACAGTATTGGTAGGGGACTTGATCACGTTCATATCGGCGGGCGGGCTTCCCTCCCAGTCTGGCCCAACGATCATGTATTTGCCTGCTTTTGTCCCTGTCGTTCGTGTGCCAATATATTCAAATGAATTGGTCCAGGCATCCATGAATTGGATGGTATAGTATCTAGTGTTGAAGTCGGGGACATGCAGAATCAAAGGTCCCTGAGTGAGGTCAAGAAATGCTGCTGAGTACAAGGTATCGTGATTCGGTGAAACAACGCCTCGATAATCGGCTCCGGGTAAGGATTGGTGATGATAGAACTGATTCACATTCCTGTTTTGCTGGAGAGATTGCAGCTTCTTTTTTTCCATCGCCACAAGAGGATAACCGTATATGAAGGCTTGAGCCCCCAGACTGTAGGCTAGATTCTCACGTGCTTGATTGGAGGATGCCGCTCCTTTTGTCACCGCTGGCACAGAGGTGATAGTCTGCACAGGCGCTGACAAGGCTGTGTTACTAACAAAAATGGGCATTGTTGCAAGGGTGGAAGCTAGTATAGAAATGAACAACTTTTCCTTCAGCATGGATGCACGCCTCCCTTCGCTTAACTTTTAATGGAGTGAGCTTAGCTGGTTATGGCCTGGTCAAGCTTGATGAGAAAATCTCCAATTCTACTAATCGTTCCTTTGATTTGTTCAGAGAATACTGCCATATTCGTGAAGTAGCCATGTACCAAGCCTTGCTCGCAATACGTCTCGACCATAACGCCTGCTTTCTTCAAGCGTTCGGCATAGGCGATTCCCTCATCGCGCAGAACATCAAATTCAGCAGTGATCACAATTGCCGGAGGAAGATCACTCAAATCATTTGCTACTAATGGAGATACATATGGATTGCCTTTATCGTAGGTATGATTGATATAATGGTTGGAAAACCAAATCATCAGGTCGCGATTCAGACCAAAGCCTTCTTGAAAATCCATATAAGATGGAGAGTCAAAACGCATGTCCGTACACGGGTAGATAAGAACCTGAGCGGCAATAGCCGGCCCACTCTGCTCTTTCGCGAGCAGCGAGACGACCGCAGAAAGATTTCCTCCGGCACTGTCACCACCAACAACCAAGTTGGAAGCGTCTCCATTTATAACCGAAGCATTTTCACTGACCCATTTTAATGCTGCATAAGAGTCTTCTAGCGGAACTGGAAATTTGTGCTCTGGAGCTAGCCGATAATCGACAGATACAACGATTCTTCCCGTTTGGTTTGCCAGCATTCGGCAGCTCGCATCTACTGTTTCAAGGTCGCCAATTACCCAACCGCCACCGTGATAGTAGACAAAGAGAGGAAAAGGACCTTGACCATCAGGCGTATAGATTCGGATCTTTATGTGGGTATCCTGTCCAACAGGAATCAACCTTTCCTCTATGCTTACGAGCGATGCAAGCTCCACCTCTACTGGGGGCATTCGAGCATATAAATCTCTCACAGCTTGCGGTTCCATTTTATGAAGGGCAGGCAATTGATGAAGCCTTTCCACATACATTTTCGCTTTTGGGTCTAAATTCGCCACAAAACATCATCCTTTCCTTAATAGACCTACCTAAAGCTTATTAATTTCTGTATAATAAGAATATTCCCATTTTGTCGTGTGTAGATTCCCCCAAAAGGAGATGACAAAGTGACTGCAATCTATACCATAGAGGAACATGTTCGAAAACTTGAGGCCATTTCCAGTCATGAAGAAAAACTGTATAAGATTCTTGAACTTTATTTGGAACTCTTTCCCGTTCATGATTCTTATTTATATAGGTACTCTCCTATCGGGTATTTTGCAGAGGGAATTATTTCGCTCTCCTCGAAAGGATTAGGTCATATACGAGAAAGACGTGATGATATTCGGTCTTTTGATATCATCCAGTCAGCCATCCGTGAAAGGAAGGCAAAATATTGTTCTGGCATCGAATTTTTTAAGCAAACCAGCAGTAAATATGCCCATTCTTCAAAAGAAACGTCCATTTTAATTGTTCCCATTTGCTACGGTTCCGTTGTGATTGGATTTGTTTGCACAAAACAATTCCATGATGGCGTGTCAATCAATGATGAGCTGCTTGCGTCTACTACTCTTTATGGCAAGCTTGTTGGCAAATTCATTGAGGACTTTAAGGGGGCAGAAAATTCTTCCCAATTAAGCAAGAGAGAACTAGAAGTCATGAAAAGAATAGCTTGGGGAGAAAGCACAAAGGAAATGGCTGATTCCATGAATATTAGTGAATTGACAGTGAAGCAGTATGTAAAGTTTGCGATTCAAAAGCTAGGAGCCAACAATCGGTCTCATGCTGTTGGAGAGCTGTACCGGAAAGGGATTATCTCATAATATAAACAAGCCGACAGCGGTAACTGTCGGCTCTTTCTATGCTTTTTTCATGAAAAAGCGGATATTCCCAATATTTCGCGCCCAATAATCAGTTTTTGAATCTCATTCGTTCCTTCTGCAATGGTAAAGTAACGAATATCGCGGTAATAGCGTTCAACCGGAAATTCTTTCGTGTATCCGTAGCCGCCGTGAATTTGCAGGGCCTCTTCCGCTATTTTCAATACCTGTTCGGTCGCGAAATATTTGGCCATCGAGCATTCTACTTTGCAAGTCTTCCCCTGATCCAGCAAGTGGCTTGCTTGCAGACCTAGTAAACGCATCGCGTTCGTCAGCGTCACCATCTCACTTATTTTTGCTTGAATGAGTTGAAACCCACCGATGGGCTTGCCAAATTGAACCCTTTCTTTGGCGTACTTTACAGAAGAGTCAATGCACGCTTGGGCGATGCCTGTAGAAATAAAGGCGACCATGGCGCGAGCGCTATTGAGAAATTTAAGCCCCTGTCTTAATCCATCCCCTACTTTTCCTAGCAAATTTTCTGCAGGAATCTCGCAATCTTCAAAGATCAATTCAGCGAACGGACAACTGACCGTACCCATCTTTTCAATTGGTTTGGTTTGATAACGAGAGACGCCCTTCTCTACTATAAAAGCGGCAATCCCGTCGATCCCTTTGGATTTATCGGTTTGCGCGATGACGATTCCGATCTCCCCTTCCAAACCATTGGTGATAAACATTTTGGAGCCGTTGATGATCCACTTGTCTCCTTTGCGTTCAGCTCGCGTTTGAATGCTGGATGTGTCCGAGCCGACATTCGGCTCCGTTAGGGCAAAAAAGCCGAACTTTTCCCCCGTCATTAACGGTTGTAAAAATTTTCGTCGTTGCTCTTCCGTACCGTATTCATAAATATGAGTCAATACCGAATTGGAAAGCCCGACGGTCGCGCGCAAGGAAGGCCAGACTCTGGACAACTCTTCGATCATCGTAAAGTAGGTAGTATGATCCAGCCCGTGCCCGCCTGCCTCTTCAGGAAGCAGTCCACCTAGAAACCCGAACGGGACCAGTTTTTTGACGATGTCCTTCGTTACGGCTTTTCCTGATTTTTCGTACTCATCGACCATGGGATGTATTTCTCGATCCAAGAATCTTTTTAGCGTATCCCTGATCATCGTTTGCTCATCTGATAAAACGAGAGACATGTTACGTTCCTCCTCATGACCGTCTTGCTTTCTCTCTTAAAATCATCATCGGCGTTGTCCCTTCCTGCACTACCTCGCCTCTTTGGTTTACCACTTTTCTCTTAAAATAAACAATTCCCCGATCTGGCTTGCTGGTTTCTTCTTTTCCTATGATTTCTATATCTAGATGGATGGTATCGCCGAACTTGAGAGGTCGCAGAAACCTCCATGAATTAATACCCAATAAGGCTATCATGGTGGAAGACATGCGCCTATTCAGTTCAGTCCTCGTAAATAAGCCAGAAGAGACAGTCAACCCAAGAAGGCCATGTGCAATCCGTTCACCAAAAATGGTGTCTTTGGCGTATTCTTCATCGACATGAAGCGCGTTATAGTCACCAGATAATCCTGCGAAATTCACAACATCCGTCTCGGTAATGGTTCGGGCAGGGGATAAAAAGCTCTCCCCCACCTCAAAGTCTTCAAAATACAAGGGCTCCTTCGCCAACGATGATCACCTCCGCTGCTTCATCAATCTCAACCAAATCTCCCACCGGAGACGTGCAGGATGTCACCCGAGATATAGGAGGATTCGTCGGATGCAAAAAACAAAACCGCATTCGCCACATCTTCCGGCAATCCAATCCGTTGAATCGGTGTATCTCTCTTTTGCAGCTCTTTGATTTTTTCATATTTCGGATGGTTTTTTACCGCATCCGTTTCGATCATCCCTGGTGCAATTGCATTGACTGTGATGCTGTTTCTCCCCAATTCCTTAGCGAGAGCTCGGGTAAGACCAACGACACCAGCCTTCGCGGAAGAGTAGTTCGCCTGCCCTGGGTTTCCGAGATGAGCTCTGGAGGCTATATTGACGATTTTTCCGTAGTTTTGCTCAATCATATACGGGGAAGCATATTTGCAGCAGAGAAATGCCCCCTTCAGGCAAACGTCGACGACGAGATCCCAGTCGTCCTCTTCCATGTCGTTGATTCGCGCATCTCGCACGAGTCCTGCATTGTTGACGAGAATATCAATTCTCCCGAAGGTCTCGATCGTCTTTTCTACAATCCTTCGGGTATCCTCCGCCTTTGATACATCCGCCTCCACAGCAATTGCCCTTCCACCGCTCTGATTGATTTCTCTCGCAGTCTCTTCACATGTCTGCCTATTTACATCCGTAACGGTGACAAGGGCTCCTTCTTGAACCAGCTTTTGCACAATGGCCTTGCCAATCCCTTTGCCTGATCCGGTAACAATCGCTACTTTCCCTGCAAATCGCATAAGCATCTTCCTTTTTCGCTATTCTTTAAGCACATATCCACTGATCACAAGACGCTGAATTTCATTTGTTCCTTCATAGATTTGAGTGATCTTGGCATCTCGCAAGTAACGCTCTACGGGGTATTCTCTCGTGTACCCATTCCCTCCGAAAATCTGTACAGCTTCGATCGTGACTTCCATCGCGGTATCAGCAGCGAACAGTTTCGACATGGCAGACTGAAGCCCATATGGAATCCCTTGGTCTTCTCGCCAAGCTGTTTGATACGTCAGTAAACGTGACGCTTCGATTTTGGTCGCCATATCTGCTAATTTGAACTGAATCGCTTGGAAGCTGCCAATCGATTTCCCGAACTGTACGCGCTCCTTGGCATAAGCGCACGCCTTTTCAAATGCGCCTTGCGCAATACCCAACGCTTGGGAAGCGATGCCGTTGCGACCACCATCGAGCGTCATCATCGCAATCTTGAAGCCTTCTCCCACCTGACCCAACAGATTGTCCTTCGGAACGCGACAATCTTGCATGATCACTTCGGTCGTGGAGGATGAACGAATGCCGAGTTTTTTCTCCTTTTTTCCGATAGAGAAGCCAGGGAAGTTCTTCTCCACGATAAACGCAGCGATGCCTTTATGCTTTAATGCCGGGTTCGTTTGGGCGAAGACGATGTAGATGTCTGCATGGCCGCCATTGGTAATAAAAATCTTGGAGCCGTTCAACACCCACTCGTCGCCATCCATAATGGCCGTTGTTTTCATTCCGACCGCATCGGAGCCAGAGCCCGGTTCTGTCAAACAATAAGCCCCCATGCTTCTACCTTCCGCCATGGCGCGCAAATAGGTTTGCTTTTGCTGTTCGGTGCCGAACTTGTACACCGGCCACCCGGCTAATGAAGTATGGGCAGAGAGGGTAACACCTATGGAAGCATCCACCCTCGACAGTTCTTCTACCGCGATCACATAACTCAAGTAATCGGCACCAGCACCGCCGTACTCTTCCGGCCAAGGGATTCCGCACAAGCCCAGCTCGGCCATCTTGTGCCAGATTGCCATGTCAAAATACTCTTCTTCATCACGTTCGGCAGCAGTAGGCTCGCATTCATGGAGCGCAAAGTCGCGAACCATTTTTTGCATCATTTGATGTTCTTCCGTTAATTGAAAATTCATCGTTGCGTCTCCTCTTTGTCTATGCGTTTACGAATACTTTCTTGAATTCTTCCGTAAGCAGCGGAACGACTTCAAACAAATCGCCTACAATTCCGTAGTCCGCGACTTGGAAAATCGGAGCTTCCGGGTCTTTGTTGATCGCAACAATGATCTTCGAGTTTGACATTCCTGCCAAATGTTGAATCGCACCTGAGATTCCGCAGGCAATATACAAATCAGGTGTCACCACTTTTCCGGTCTGGCCAATTTGCAGAGAGTAGTCACAATATTCAGCATCGCATGCCCCGCGGGAAGCACCTACCGCACCTCCCAGGACATCAGCCAGCTCCTGAAGAGGCTGGAATCCTTCCGCTGACTTTACTCCGCGTCCTCCTGCGATCACTACTTTTGCTTCTGAAAGGTCTACACCGCCAGTTGTTTTACGTACGACCTCTTTTACGATGGTGCGTAAGTCTTTAATTTCTGCCTCAAATGGCAGGACCTCAATAGATTTGCCGGTTACAACAGCTGAAATATTGTTGGGGCGTATCGTCGCGAATGGGATGCCCGATACTACTTTCTTTTTCTCAAAAGCTTTTCCGGAATAAATCGGTCGTGTAAATAGTACGTCCCCTGCTTCCAACTGAACATCCGTCACATCAGATACAAGACCAAGTCCAAAACGTGCTGCGATGCGCGGTGCAAGGTCTTTCCCAATGGATGTATGTGGCATGAAAATCGCCTCTGGCTCTACTGCTTCCATGACCTGACGCAATGCCTGAAAATGCGCATCGGTGGTATACGTATCCAATTCTTTGTTTTCGACGATGTATAATTTGTCTGCGCCATATTTTCCCGCTATTTCCGCATAGTTCACTGCATCACTGCCGAAGGAGACCGCAATGATCTCCCCTTCTCCCGCAATGCGTTGGGCCGCTGTCAGTGCCTCCAAGGAAACACCTCTTACGTTTCCTGCTTTCGATTCGATTACGACAAGTACTTTTTTCATCTTCTCGCGTCCTCCTCTGTTGTTAAATGACCTTCGCTTCACTGCGAAGAAGTCTGGCCAGATCCGCAGCTTGCTCTAGAATCGTCCCGCTCAAGATACGACCTGCCTCTTTTTTGGGAGGAAAAAACGTCTCCGTAACCACTGTTTTGCCTTCTCCCCCGTCCTCTATCGCTAAATCGCCAATTTCGATTCGCTCGATCGGCTTCTTTTTCGCTTTCATAATGCCAGGCAGGGAAGGATAACGCGGCTCATTCAAGCCTTGTTGTGCTGTGACCAGCACAGGAAGTGTTACAGCAATGATCTCCTTGTCGCCTTCGACATCACGTTCAACCGTGGCCTGCGTGCCATCGATATCCAGCTTGGTAATCGTCGTGACTTGCGGAATATTCAGTTCTTCAGCCAAGCGCGGGCCAACTTGTCCCGAGCCGTAATCAACCGTGACATTTCCCCCGATAATCAGGTCAAATTCACGATCTTTGATGACGGCTGCGAGAATTTTGGCTGCGCTGTATTCATCCAGGTTGAGACCTTCACTATCGACCATGACAGCTTGGTCTGCTCCCATCGCTAGTGCCGTCCGCAATGCGCTCTCTGCCCGTTCAGGTCCAATGGTGATCACAGTTATCTGACCACTGTGTTCATCACGCAGCTTGATTGCCTCTTCAATTGCGTACTCATCATAAGGATTGATGATAAAATTAACGCCTTCTTCGCTGATAGCACCATTTTGAAGCACAATCTTTTCTTCTGTGTCGAACGTTTGCTTGATGATCACGAGAATGTTCATGATTAAATCTCCTTCAAATAAGCCGTATTTTCTTCAATATGATCATAGAGCTTCTGAGCCATGCTCTCTTTTCGACCCGCTTCCATTTCTTCGACGATATGCGCGATCAAACCAATAGCTCGGGCAGCAACGGCAAATGATTTGAGCACACTGAAATGCACGTTCATATCCGAAAGAATTGCCCCAATTGCACCTGCTGCATTCAAAGTCATTTGCTTCCCTTTTTGTTCGCTCAGTTGCTGGTGGATTTCTTGCATTAACGCAATGTGTTTGCCGCTAAACCCTAAATCTTGCGCTAAAGCAAATAACTTAGTCGTACGCGGATCAACTGGCTTGTGGACTGGATGTCCGAATCCCATGATTTGTAATTGTTTTGCTTTCCGTTCTTCCAGAATCCGGTTAGCAGCTTCGCCAATCTCTTGGTCTTCGCCGTATTTCTCCCAGCCTTCTTGCAGCATTTGGGCTGTATTTTCCATCGCTCCAAGATAGACAGAGCCTGCTCCCAGTAATCCCGCTGCTACAGCTGCTTGTACGGCTTCGGGTGCCCCTAAATAAGTAAGTCGAGCAGAAATGGAGCTTGGTGTGAATCCATGCTCACATATGGCTACCATGCAAGCATTGAGCATTTTTGACTCTGCTTCGGTTGGACGGCGATGCATCGCTCCTAAAAACGCCATATCCGCCAAAGTAATATGGCCAATCAAATCCTCGGTTAAGTTGTAGCCATGAACATAGATTGCATCTGGTTTTGACATCCCAATGTTTGTCTCGAACTTCATTCTCACCATACCCTTACCGTTATTTAAATGAAGAAAGACCGCTTTGGGCACCGTGACAAGAAATGGTTTTTCCCGGAATCCACGTTACGCAAAACGGTCAGTTTGGATGGAACTGTCTATTTTTTTACAGGCCAAGGTTTTTCGCGATGATGTTTTTCATGATTTCCGTCGTGCCGCCATAAATCGGCATAACCGCTACATCACGATAACGACGGGCAATCGGATATTCTTCCATAAAGCCGTAACCGCCATGCAGTTGCAAGCAACGTGCAGACATCCTTCGTGTCATTTCTGTAATAGACCATTTCGCCATGGAAATCTCGGTGACGATATTTTCCCCTTGCATATGCTTGGCTGCTAAATTATCCAGGAAGGTCTGCGCCATTTTCAGTTCGGTTGCCATTTCAGCAATTTCAAACTGTGTGTTCTGAAAGGAGCTGATCGGCTTTCCGAACGCATGTCTCTCTTTCACATAGCTCATGGTTGTCTTAAGCATCTCTTCGGCTACGACCAATGCACCCGAGGCGATCAAAAGGCGCTCCTGTTGGAGTTTTTCCATTAAGTAGTAGAAGCCCTGGCCTTCCTCACCGAGTAAATTCGCGACGGGTATGCGTGCGTCTTCGAAAATCAATTCAACCGCATCGGCGGAATGCTGACCCAGTTTTTTGAGCTTCCGTCCACGGGAAAATCCAGGTGTATCCGCATCAACCAAAAGGATACTGATGCCTTTGCGAGCTGGAGTCGCTTTGGGGTCTGTTTTGACCGCAACGAAGAACAGACTTGCATGGAGGCCGTTGGAGATAAACGTCTTCTGTCCGTTCACGATATAGTGATCTCCATCGCGAATAGCTGACGTGCTCATACTCGCCAAGTCTGAGCCAATGCCAGGCTCCGTCATCGCAACAGAGGTTGTAATCTCTCCGCTCACGCATTTTGGCAAATACTTTTTCTTTTGTTCTTCGTTGCCGTAGCGTTCCAGATAGGGCACGATAATCGAAGAGCTCGTGCTCGCCAGCATGCCTACCCCAATGCGGTTTAACTCTTCCGCTAAAACCATATTAAAACCAAAATCGAGTCCAAGACCGTCATACTCCGGTTTTACTTGCGGGCAAAGAAAGCCTTGGGCCCCAAGCTTTTCATAGAATTCACGCGGCGTGCATCTTTCTTCTTCCCATTTCTCAATGTTCGGAATAGCCTCTTTCTCCAGGAATTTTTTCAAAGAATTCCGAAACATTTCGTGCTCTTGGGTGAGAAAAGGTCGATCCCGTTTGAATAGGTCGTATGTTTCTTGTTTGGATGAAATAGTTGTTTTTGACAAAGGACGTCCCTCCAACTCGTCTTGATAAGAACGCTATCTGGCTCGTGACGGCAATGTCGCCTCGAAAATGCCAGCTACCTTCACTTCGCCGTCGCTGTTCTTCGCCAGGACTTCAGCCACCACAATGTTGTCTGGCTTTTTCTCCAGCACCTTGCCTACAATTTGAATTGATTCACCAGGGTAGGTGATTTTGCTGAAACGCACTTGAATTTTCTTGATATTTCTTCTGGAAACCCATGAGGTAACTCCTTGGGATAGCATTCCCATCACCAGCATTCCATGAGCGATGATCTTCATACCGGCTTTCTCTGCGAACTCTTCTACCAAGTGTAGGGGGTGAAAATCACCAGAAGCACCTGCAAAGCGAACGAGTTGGACACGAGTGATGGGTTGCTTTTCCAGGACAGGGAACTCATCGCCTTCCTTTACATCCTCATAAAACATCATTCTGCTCTCCTTTCTTCTCGTGCACGATTAATGGCGATGCACTAGCGTGTTTCGTGTAATGGCTACGAGCTCTCCTCGTTGGTTGCGATACTGATTTTCCGAGGTGATCAAATCCATGGAGCCCGTACTTCCTGTCTTCGTCTCCGCTTGGACAACCTTGCTCGTGACCGACAGCACATCTCCCGCGACAATATCACCCAAATACTCGTAGTATTGCTGGCCATGTAATACTCTCGCCAGGTTTAATTTCAGCTTCTCTACTTTTTCGACTGAGCCCAAGCCCCCCCACAAGTCAATGACTTGCAGGAAGGTTGGCGGGATCGGAATGCCATCGTAGCCTTCTTTTTTGGCTGCCTCTAAATCGTAGTAGATCGGGTTATCGTCACCCAGGGCGAGTGCCAATTCTTTTATTTTTCCTTTTTCGACTGCCATACCATAGGGGGCAAACTCTAGCCCGATCAAGTCCTTCACATTCGACAAGGTACTCACCTCTTTTGAAAATTTTCGAAAGGATGCTTTATGTTAAAGAGCCGCCGTTTACACCGAGCACTTGTCCATTTACATAGTTGGACAATGGCGACGCGAGGAATAAAATGCTTTCGGCTGCTTCTCTACCGCTGCCAACGCGTTTTTGCGGAATATTGTTAATTAATAGGTTCCGTACTTTTTCCGGAATGCCGGCTGCTTCGCCATTGACGATCAAGCCCTCTTCTTTTGGACGGGTAAGACGCGTATCAATGAAACCAAAAGCGACTGCATTGCTGTTGATGTTGAATTGACCCCATTCTTTTGCAACAACCTTGGTTAATCCGATGACCCCCGCTTTGGCAGAAGAATAGTTGGCTTGCCCCATATTGCCTCTTACACCGGAACCAGAGGAGACATTGATAATTTTGCGGTGATGGACAATTCCTTGCTCGATCTCCTTCTTGGCAACGTCGCGCATGTAGGGGGATGCCTCACGAATCAACCGGAATGGTGCGATCAAATGGATGTCTAGCATCGCCTGGAACGCTTCGTCTGTCATTTTGTGAAGTAAGCCGTCAATGCAGTAGCCAGCGTTGTTCACGAGAATATCTAGTCGTCCAAAAGCGGAGATCGTAGCTTCCACCACTTGCTTTGGGTAGACAGGATCGGTTACGTTTCCGCAAAAAGCGATCGCTTCGCTTCCGAGCTCCTTGATCGCGGCAACCACTTCTGCTGCCGGCTCTTCGTCTCGATCTGCCACAACCACACGAGCGCCGTTTTCCGCAAAGATCAAAGCCGTTTCCCGGCCGATTCCACGTCCTGCTCCTGTCACGATTGCTACTTGATTTTCCAACATTTTCGCCATTTGTCTTCTTCCTCTCTATTGGTTTTTAATCCACACGATACATGGTTACGACGCAAGCTCCACCAAGCCCCAGATTGTGCTGCAATGCGACTCGAGCATTGTCCACTTGACGTTTCTGTGCTTGACCGCGCAGCTGCCAGACAAGCTCCGTACACTGGGCCAATCCGGTTGCTCCGATTGGATGACCTTTTGACATCAAGCCGCCGGATGGGTTGACGACCACTTTCCCACCGTATGTGTTATTGCCATCATTGATAAATTTCTCTGCTCCGCCTTCTTCACACAGGCCCAGGCTCTCATACGTGATAACCTCATTCGGTGTGAAGCAATCATGCAGTTCCAGTACATCTACTTCATCAGGTCCGATTCCTGCAGCCGCATAGACTTGCTGAGCGGCACGACGGGTCATGTCGGCACCGACCAGATTGAGGATATTGTCATGGCTGACCTTCAAATCCGTCGTAAGCGCTTGCGCCACTATCTCAACTGCATGGGAAATGCCGTGTTTCTTGGCAAACTCCTCACTGCACACGATTGCCGCTGCAGCTCCGCAGGTTGGTGGGCAAGCCATGAGACGTGTCAAATTAGGCATCAACTCTGGAGCACTCAATACCTCTTCGACTGTCAGTGATTTGGTGAATAGCGAATAGGGATTTTGAATCGCATGGCTTCTTGTTTTCACTGACACCTTGGCAAAAATGTCTGGTTTTGCGTCATACTTATGAAGGTACTCATATCCTGCTGAGCCAAATAACCGAATGGCCCTTGTTGCTTTTGGCGCCTCTGGCCACAGTTCAACCAAGCGCTCTTGTAGCCATTCTGCCGGTGAAGTCCGGTCATCCCAGTGAGACTTCAATGCTCCTGGTTGCATCTCTTCAAAACCAACTGCCAGCGCGCATTCCACTGCTCCTGTTTCAACCGCTTGTCTTGCCAAATAGAGCGCAGTAGAGCCGGAAGAACAGTTGTTATTTACATTAATAATAGGTATTCCTGTCATCCCTACCCGGTATAGTGCTCTTTGACCACATGTGCTGTCCCCGTAAATGTAGCTGGCAAACGCTTGCTGTATTTCGGAGTAGTCAATCCCGGCATCCTCCAAAGCGCCTATTACTGCTTTCGCTGCCATCACTTCATACGGTTCATGTGTCCCTGGTTTTGTAAACGGAATCATATTTACGCCGATGACTTTTACTTTTTTACCCAACAGCCTTCCCTCCTTTGTAAGCTGGATGTAGTTGCTCACCAAGATTATGAATAATTAGAATCTTTAAATTAATGATAAATTTATGCTGGTATTTAATAAAGTTTAGAACACAAAAGGTACGTTAAGAAAAAATTAATCGCCTTTTGCAGCCCAAAAGAATCACTTTTGTTCACGATTTTCCTCAACCAACATACGACGCAGGATTTTGCCGACCGCTGATTTTGGCAATTGTTCCCGGAATTCAATCAGTCTGGGTACTTTGTATCTGGCAAGATGTTCGTTGCACCATTGCATGATTTCCTCTTCTGTCAGCGTATGATCTTTTTTTATGACGATGGCTGCTTTGACTGTTTCTCCACGAAAGGCATCCGGTATCCCAAATGTACATGCTTCTGCTACGGCCGGATGCTGGTACAGAACCTCATCAATCTCGTTAGGATAAATGTTGTACCCTCCCGCGATGATCATTTCTTTTTTTCTACCGACAATGTACAAGAATCCATCTTCATCCATCATGCCTGTATCACCTGTGTAGAGCCAACCGTCACGTAGGGTGTGAGCTGTCTCCTCTGGCTTTTTCCAATAGCCTTTCATGATTTGTGGTCCTTTTAGCAGAATCTCTCCCGTAGCACCGACGGGCATTTCTTCCAAACCTGTCTCGAGATCCACAATTTTTACATCTGAATTCGGGACGGGTATTCCGACACTCCCTGTTTTTCTGACACCTTTTCCAAAGGTTCGAACGGTTACCGCGTTGGATTCCGTCAAGCCATAAGCTTCAGAGATGCGAACTCCCGACTTTTGTTCAAACGCTCGCAGTACTTCCAGCGGGATCGGAGCAGCCCCCGATCTGCATATTTTTAATGAGCGTAAATCATCTTCGTGAAAATTCGGATGATGAATGAGGGCCACAAAGACAGTCGGTGGCGCTGACAGATGAGAAGGTCGATACTTTCGGATGATAGGAAGGGCATCGTTAATACGGAAGTGCTTGATGGGAATATAGGCTGCTGCATGGAAGACGGAGGCGATCATGACCATTAAGCCAGCACCGTGAAACATCGGGAAAACGCCAAGAAATCGTTCTCCTGGACGTTGAAGAGCTCCTTCGTCTGTGATGGAGGTATGGTACGTGGATGCTATTGTATTGTAATGCGTGATCATGACCCCTTTTGGTGTTCCTGTCGTTCCCCCTGTGTACTGGAGCACAGCAATATCTTCTCTACTATTAACTTGCAACGGTGGAAGAGTCTCGTTTTGTTCATCGATCCATCGGGATAAACAGTCATAACCATTTTGAGCGTGATCTGCGTTTATGATCGTAAGCTTGTTTTTAAAACTTGTACGTTCCAGTTTCTCGATCTGGCTGCTATCGCAAATTAACCAATTCGGCTCCGAATCCTCCAGCATAAATTCCAATTCTCGCTGCTGATACATGGGATTCAGTTGAACGACAATCCCACTTAATCTTTGAACAGCGAAATAGGTGATGATGTATTCTTTGCAGTTGTATAGCATGATACCCACACGATCGCCCTTCTTGCATCCACGTCGATACAAGGCAGCGGCCAAGCGGTCCACAGCATGCTTGAGGTCTTTATAGGAGTACGCGATATCCGCTTCGATAACAGCTGTATGATTGGGGAAATCTTGAGCAGCACGCTCCAGAAAATGGTAGATAGAGCAAGAGGGAATTTGTAATTCAAACGGAATCGTTTTCGGATAAAAGGCGTGCCATGGCTTCTTCATGCTACCATGCTCCTTCCATGTTTAGTCCACTCTTGATTTGTTCTTCGGTTATGAATTGATGGGATAACAAATAATCGATTTGCCCCACTGTTTCGAATAAGGTGAAGCCAAAGGTGGATTGATAGCTTTTCGGGAATAAACGCTGACATACCTCAAAAATGGTCATCAATTCTTCCATGAGCCACTCTCTTACTTGCATTGCACGCTCGTGCTGTCTTTCTAACCGATGCTGTATCAATTCGTTCGGATTCAGGATATCTTCTCCATGCCCGGGCAAGACTCTCTGGATCGAAAACGATAACAGCCTGCGAAGTGTTTCGTTCATTTGCAACTGTGGTTTTTCGCGTTCTTCGCCTCTGTGCAGAGGTGGCTCTATAATTGGATTCGGCGAAATATGGGGCAACAATACATCTCCACCGATAAGAATCTTGTCTTGTCGATGAAAAAGTGACAAGTGGCCTTGAGCGTGACCAATCGTATGGAGTGCCATCCACTGTGGGAGTCCAGGTATTTCTGCTCCCTCTTCAACGTAGATATCCAGGCTGCGCTGCGCATTGGAAACAACTTGCCTATGTTTGTAGGCAAGATACGGTTGGGCTATATGAGGAGGTACACCAATCTGATGAAAAAAATCTTGAAAGAAAAAATCATGCTGCTCCAAAAATGAAGAGGTTGGATGCAGCCACCGTTCAGAAGAAGGGTGGCCAATTAACTTCACATCATGATCAAAGTAGTGAACAAGACCTGTATGATCCACATGGGAGTGAGTAAGGATAATCTGCTGAATATCCTTCACCTGATACCCAAGGGATTTCAATTGAGCTGTAAATGCGTCCCAAGCCCCCTTCACGTTTTGGCCTGCATCTACAAGTGTGAGGGTATCGTTATGAATTAGAAAAACGTTGACTCCCTCTGCCTGAAAAGATGTGGGGAGATTGATTTTAGAAATCTTGTCTTTCCCATTCATCGTAGGTTCACCTTCTTTATCGAACGAACGCCCGCCGCTGATAGCCCAAAAATCCCGTTAAGGAGTGACGATATTGGATGAAAGCTGAAAGCTGTCCAATAGAGCGAACAATTCGTTCAGTTTACTTCTGTCGCCAAATAATTCGAGAGAACCATCTGCTATTGCCTGGTCGAGTGTAAGTAGGCCAAGTCCAAGTTTATTAATAGTTGCTTTCTCTACCGTTAGGCTTGCGTCGGGGTGATCGTCCGAGTGATTCGCTTTATGGATGAAGACACTGTTTTCGAGATAAATGGCATACGATTGGCCTGTATCTGATACATTCACATTCATCGTAATTTTTTTACCTTCTGCTTTTGGTCCGTTTACTCTCACAGCGAGCAGCTTCAGGATTTCATCGACTGGCAAATGGAGAGCCGTTGTGGCTGTATGAAAGCCTCCCTGCTTTACACCATTTCGCAATTCATGAGCCCCAGCCAAATAAATGTTTCGCCAGATCACCGATTCCGCCTGATATCCCAGTTGTTCATACGTGTTTTCCAACAAAGCTTTCGCTTCGCCATGATCGGGGGCGGCCATCACGACATGTTTGAGGACCTGAGCCACCCACCGATACTCTCCTCTTTCAAAATCCACCTTTGCCTGATTCATCACATTGGCTGGTCCACCCATATACTGCACATATTTTTTTGCGGCTTCTACTTGCGGCAATGGATCGAGATCAGACGGATGACCGCTATAGTAGCCCAAGTAAAAATTGTAAATCCCCTTGACATTATGCTTCAGCGTGCCATAATACCCTCGATTTCCCCAATATTTATCGAGCGTCTCGGGGAGCTTCATTTCTTCTGCTATTTCCTCCATCGTATAACCATGATTAGCTAGACGCACCGTTTGGTCGTGCATGTATTTGTACAGATCACGCTGCATTTTCAGATGTGCTAAAGCGCTTTCTTTCCCCATCACAGGCCAGGCATGGGCCATCATTAAGGCTTCAATCTCTTTATCCATGAACAAATCAATCGTTTGATCCAGTGCATTCGCCCACGCTAGCGCATCACGCGTTTTTGCACCTCGTACCGTGTAGATTTGATGCATCGATTTATTGGCATTCTCTGAGGCGTAGATGACTTTGTAATCGTGAATATAAAAATGCATCTCGGATGGAGCTTCTGTGTTTAGCGTCAATAAAAAGGTAAAGGTAATGCCATCGATCTCCATCGTGTGTATGTCGTTTTCAATCTCCATCGTTGGCAGTTCAAAGCTGATTCTACCAGAACCCAAACCATGACCAATCCCGACATTTACTTGGCCCTTGGGATCAATCGGCAGCATAGATCCGCTCTGATACTGGGAACGACGGCTCATAATGGTACCTAGCAGCATTTGTTCACTAATTGCTTCTTTTGTAAAATTTTTAGGAGCAATGATGTTTATTTCCGAATTTTCGGAGTATGGTAGCACTCCTTGAATCCCGCCATGATGGTCTACATGACTTTGACTGATAATGACAGCGGTAACCGGTTTTTTCGGTCGATGCTTATAATAAATCTCCATGGCTGCTTGGGCAGATTCTACAGATGTTTGCGTATCACAAACAATGATGCCTGTTTTTCCTTCGATAATAATCGTAGTAGCCAAGCCTTGACCACGAACCTGGTAAATCCCATCTACTACTTTAAACAAACCTGTGATGGCCTGTAATTTTCCATTTCGCCACAAGCTTGGATTGACGGTCTCCGGAGCAGGATCTTGATCAAGAAACGCAATCTTCTCCAAGTCCCATGCGACTCTCCCATTTTCACCCATCACTTTCGTTTCCAAAGGGGCGATAAACCCTCGGTGTGCATCTTCAAAATCTTGATTGTCGTCAAACTTGTACACCTCTTCATGCACCTTTTTTGTATACGTTGTGGCTACACCAGATTGTGTTGATTGATTCAATGTCATACAACATACCTCCAGTTAGCTTTTCTTTAAGCGGTTACCGTTTCAGACATCGTTGCTTCTTTCACGTTATCAGGTTTTACAAACCATAAGAAAAGAATTCCAAAAGTAAGGAACAAGCCCGCCATGATGTAGATCGACTGATGGAAGCCAAGAGCAAGATTGGCGCCAGCAGCTTGTACGAAAACACCTGTAGTAATGGGGGCAATCAACTGGGCAATGTTGTTACCCAAGCTCAAAATACTGGACATGAAGCCAGCTCGATCAGGCATCATTTTGATCAAGATTTGCACCGCCATCGAGACATTCGTATAAGTCGCACCTTTTGCCAAGCAAAGAGCAGCGAAAATCCAGGTGATCGAATTTCCTGCCAGCGGAATGAAAGCAAGAGCGAGTCCACCGATGATCGTGCTAATTCCAGCAATCCAGACACGAGCTTTTCTGTAGCTCTGTGTTTTTTTAAACACGCTGTCGGATAGAGAGGATATGAGAAAAACGAGCACAATGGATACAATGCCTGTTCCCATGATGGTGTAAGCCATCTCCATCGGTTCCAATTTTATTACCTTCGTTAAATAAACAGGAGCCCATAATGCCTGCCACGTGACGAGCCATATCGCAGAGGCCGATAAGGCAATCGTTAAAAAACAGGCGGGGTGACGCAGGACTGGAGCAATATCTGTCCATTTCAATTTGCGAGCCTGCGGTACAGGTGCATTTTGCTTACGTTTGTCTTTACGGTCTACCAGCTTCCAGATGATGAATAGTACCAAACTGGCAAAACCAAGCAGCACAAAGGTCCAACGCCATCCATATGTTTCAATCAAACTGACCAGAATGGGTGCAGAAATGATTCCGCCGATAGATGATCCGGCAATGTAAACGGACACAGCCAAGCCTCGTGACTCTGCGGGGAAAATTTTCGAAATGTGATTCAGCCCCGCTGGAACCATTGGCCCTTCGACTGCCCCCAACAACACGCGATACAAGATCAGCATGATCAATCCCGAAATGGCAAACGAGCCAATTTGAACAAGACTCACGCCGATTAAAACAAGGAAAATCATTTTGGTTGTTCCGAAGCGATCGGACCAAGTTCCTCCAATCAGGCTGGTGACAATGAAAATGATG
This sequence comes from Brevibacillus sp. IT-7CA2, assembly GCF_949767855.1. Classification (NCBI taxonomy): domain Bacteria; kingdom Bacillati; phylum Bacillota; class Bacilli; order Caryophanales; family Paenibacillaceae; genus Brevibacillus; species Brevibacillus sp. IT-7CA2. The sequence goes on along the minus strand of NZ_CATKQT010000022.1, from coordinate 628,181 downwards.
AAAAAGCTACTCCCGACAATTCCCCATTGCGAAGCGGTTAAGCTAAATTCATTCATGAGAGGTTCAGCTGCGAACCCGATAACGACTTTATCAGCATAGGTAATAAGGGAAGCAAAAAATAATAGCATAAGACTTATCCAACGCATGTCAAACACCCTTTCATCATTTTGTTTACAAGTGCGACCGATACAAGAGTGTTTTCTTTTTCAACGGATAGGATCAGGTAAGATGGATTGTGTGTAGGAATGAACTCCCATATCCCGCATGTTTATTACGTTAGATTGCCTGCTCCTTTCCCTCTGTGTCTGAAAATTGCTGATGAGACGCAGCTCTACATTCCCAAATTTTTTGCAATAATGGTCTTCATGATTTCCGTCGTGCCCCCGCCAATTGCCAAAACAGGAATGTCACGATAACGGCGGGCAATCGGATACTCCTCCATAAAACCGTATCCCCCATGCAATTGTAAGCAACGGGCAGCGATTCGCTTTACCATTTCCGGTACAAATGCTTTTGCCATGGATACCTCCGTATCGATTTTTTCGCCCTTCATATGACGCGAAATGATGTCATTCAAGAAGCTACGTGCCAATGACATTTCTGTTGCCATCTCTGCGATTTCGAACTGGGTATTTTGGAAGCTGCTGATAGGCTTTCCGAATGCTGTTCTTTGCTTGACATAGGCAATTGTCGACTTCAGCATCTCTTCCGCGACGATATAGGCAGAGTTTGCCGCACTGATACGCTCTTGTGCCAGTTTATCCATCAGTATGCGAAAGCCTTTCCCCTCTTCACCCAGCAGGTTCGATACAGGAACGCGGACATCTTCAAAGATGAGCTCTGTCGTATCCCAGGATCGCTGACCTAATTTTTTCAATTTACGGCCATTGGAAAAGCCAGGTGTCCCTCTTTCTACAATGATAACGCTTACACCTTTGTGGGCAGGAACAGCATTCGGATCTGTTTTTACGACAACAAAGAACAATTCCGCATTCAAGCCATTAGAGATGAAGGTTTTCTGCCCGTTAATGACATAGTGTTCGCCATCTCTGACGGCACTCGTCCGTATACTGGCCAAATCTGATCCTGTACCTGGTTCTGTCATGGCAACACCTGTAATGATCTCACCACTGACAAATTTGGGTAAATATTTTTTCTTCTGTTCTTCTGTCCCGTACGTTTCCAGATAAGGAACGGTAATCGTGCTGTGCAAGGATGCTCCTACAATACCGCCCCCTATTCGATGCGCTTCTTCTCCAAGGATTAAATTAAATCCGAAATCGAGTCCGAGCCCGCCATATGCTGGATCGACCTGTGTAGCGAGAAACCCTTGCTCACCCATTTTCGTAAAAACTTCGCGGGGGGTGTACTGGTTCTCTTCCCACTCCTCTAGGTGGGGGGCGACCTCTTTATCGATAAACTTGCGAAGAGATGTCCGAAACATCTCGTGTTCTTCCGTAAAATACGACCGTTTTGTTTTGAATAGATCGTATGTAGCTTGCTTCACTTGATAAGCTGTATTGGACATATCAATTTCCTCCATTCCTAATTTGTTCACGATTTTCCTCAACGAGCACCCTACGCAAAATTTTGCCGACCGCAGATTTCGGTAATTGTTCCCTGAATTCTATCTGCTTGGGGACTTTGTATTTGGCCAATCGCTCTCTGCACCATTCCACGATCTCTTCTTCCGTTAAGGAATGTCCCTGCTTTACAACAATCACTGCTTTGACCGTTTCCCCGCGGTAAGCATCTGGTATACCAAATGTACAGGCTTCGGCAATAGCTGGATGCTCATACAATACTTCGTCAATCTCGTTTGGATAAATATTGTACCCACCTGCAATGATCATTTCCTTTTTACGTCCGACAATGTACAGGAACCCATCCTGATCCATGATTCCTGTATCCCCTGTATGGAGCCACCCGTCACGTAGCGTCCGAGCTGTCTCCTCTGGTTTTTTCCAGTAACCCTTCATAATCTGAGGTCCCTTTAACAGAATCTCACCTGGTTCGCCTACTGGCAGTTCTCGTAGACCTGTTTCGAGATCCACAATTTTAACGTCAGAGTTGGGTACCGGGATACCCACACTGCGCGGCTTTCTTTCCCCGGTCTGAAAGGTACGAAGCGTAATGGTAGCTGATTCGGTCAGTCCATACACTTCTGAGATACGCACTCCCGATTTTTGTTCAAAAGCTCTCAGCACTTCCAGTGGCATCGGTGCCGCACCCGATCTACATACTTTTAACGAGCGTAAATCGTCGTCTTTAAAATCAGGATGCTGTAACATGGCGACAAAAGCTGTCGGCGGTGCAGAAAGCTGTGAAGGGCGGTACTTTCGAATTAGGGGCAGGGCCTCTTGGATACGGAAATGTCTAATGGGAATATAGACGCTCGCATAGTAAATGGCGGACAACATGACCATCAGTCCAGCTCCGTGAAACATCGGAAATACACCAAAAAAGCGTTCATCTGGACGACGAAGAGCCCCATCGTCTGTGACAGCAGTATGATATATATTGGCGGCAGAATTGTAATGGGTGATCATGACGCCTTTGGGTGTTCCCGTCGTTCCGCCTGTATACTGAAGAAAAGCAATATCATCTTGACTGTCGATCACAAGCGGCGGGAGCTCGTCGTTTTCTTCCTCGATCCAATCGAAAAAATAGGCATCCCCATTATGATCGCTATCCGTGGTAATGACCGTAAGCTTCGGTCTATAGCGCATACGCTCCAATTTCTCTATTTGATTACTCTCGCAAACCAACCACGTCGGCTCTGCATCATCCATCATAAAATTTAATTCATGCTGCTGGTACATAGGATTCAGCTGCACGACAATACCACCTAGACGTTGTACACCGAAAAAAGCAATGACATATTCTTTGCAGTTGTACAACATGATCCCCATCCGCTCGCCTTTTTTAAATCCTCGTCGATGCAGAGCTGCTGCAAAGCGGTCAACCCCAAGCTTGAGTTCGGAATAGGTGATGGTTGTGTCACTCTCTATGATAGCTGCATGATCGGGAAAATCTTGACTTGCCCGCTCCAGAAAATGGTAGATAGAACAAGACGGAATTTCCAATTCAAATGGAATCGGTTTCGGATAAAACGCATGCCATGGTTTTTTCATGTTCAAAACGCTCCTCCATACTGACATAACCATCATTGACGAAATAGTAAGAATCTTGAATCAATGATATTTTTACACCGCTCGTTTTAAAAGTTTAGAAATGAAAAGATATGTTTAAAAAATCTTAATCCAAAAAAGAATGCCATTACCTTCCACAAAAATGCGGTGGACGTTTTTCCATAAAAGCGGCTACTCCCTCTTTTACATCCTCTGTTTGAAAGCATAAGCCTTGTCCGCACGTTCTATTTCTAAAAAATCCTCTAACGTGACATTGGTGCTGCGATTAACGAGTTGCTTGATCAACCCGATCAACAGACTCGGTCCTTCTGCTAGCGTATTGGCGATTGAATTGGCCCGATCAATCAACTCATCATCATCCACGACTTCATTGATCATTCCGAGCTGAAAAGCCTGTTCGGCCGAGATGCGGTCCCCCAGCATCATCAATTGCTTTGCTCGGTGAGGCCCAACGATTTGCGTTAAAAAATGAAGGGCACCAAAGTCAGGAAGAGCGCCTACTTTCACAAAACTCTGGATAAAGAAAGCAGAACGAGACGCTATTATCGGCTTTTCCACATTTCTGATCAAGTGCAGAAGCTGATGAATTTGTTTCAACCTCTTTCGAGTAACAAATGCATCATACGTATCGCCTTGAACGTTTTTCAGATTCCCTCCGGCTGAGAATACTTTTACTACGCCGGTAATGACCACAACCTTTATCCGGTCGTCATATTGAGCGGCTGCAAGGTATCTATCATGGGCGACATGACTTCCGTAATCGGATTTCGGAGCTTTGATCTATTCATTTTCAGTACGCATACCTTGTCACCCGTGTTCATTTCGCCACCTCTATTCATCTTCAATATAGATTGATTTTCTTCTTTGGCTTGTATTAGACTAAGATTTATCCACTTGATTTTTAATAACGCCTTGACTTAGCAAAGCGCCAATCTGTTGCTCAGAATATCCAATCTCAGACAGAATTTCATTTGTATGTTCACCAGATTTTGGTGCCAACTTTCGAATTTTGCCCGGTGTTTCAGAGAGTTTAATCGGTGGGGAAATCAGTTTTACCTCGCCAAGCTCTGGGTCATGAAAGGTTTGAAACATGTTTCGTTCCAAAAATTGAGGATCTTCCTCTAAATCTTCCAGTTGATTTATGGGCGAAACACAACAATCTACTGTATCAAAAATTTCCATCCATTCCTGTCTTGTTTTTTGCATCAGAATGGATTGAATCTCTGCCTTCATTTCATTTTGCTCAGCATCAGATGTGTGAATTTTCAGAACAAAACTTTTCCTACCGATGACTCTGCAAAAATTCTCCCAAAATTTTCGTTCTGATGCACCAACGGACAAGTATCTACCATCTTTCGTTTCGTATACGTCGTAATTGGCTTTTCTTCCAGACACATCAAGTTTGCCACGTTCTTGTCGTTCTTTCGTCGCTAAATAGGATGGCAGAAGCACCTGCAACCACGAAAGCGCTCCATCCATTATCGAAACATCAATAAACTGCCCTTTTCCAGAGCGTCCTTTTTCAAAAAGAGCCATTAATACTCCAATTGTTCCCATCAATGCTCCCCCACCTATGTCTCCAATCTGTACGGGAGGGACAACTGGTTTTCGATCACTTTCACCAAAAAATTCTAGCAATCCCGCATAACTGATAAAATTGATATCATGTCCCGCTTTTTTAGAATAAGGTCCAGTTTGCCCATACCCGGTTATGGCACAATAAATGAGTCCGGGGTTGATCATTTTTAAAATGTCATAGCCGATCCCAAGGCGATCCATCACTCCAGGCCGGAACGATTCCACCACAACGTCTGCGTTTTCAACCAGCTTCAAAAAAACTTCTTTCCCTTGCTCTGTTTTTAGATCCAAGCAAATACTTTTTTTATTGCGATTGACAGAATGAAAAAAGGCACTGTCGTCTCCGAGCTTTGGTTGTATCGCTCTGGCATAATCGCCAAGCTCTGTGTCTTCAACCTTTATCACCTCCGCTCCATAATCAGCAAGAAGCATGGTACAAAAAGGACCTGGTAACAATCTTGATAAATCTAAAACACGAACCGAGTCTAATGCAAAAGACAAATTCATCACCCTTTCGATCGTTCACAAACTCCCATATTGTAAACGCTGTCATTTCGAGTGTAAGTTTGCTTTTCATTTTTTAAAAGTTTAGAAAATTTAAGGTGTGTTATGTAAATATTAATAGCTCCCATAAGTGTGCAACCCTAATAAACAGCTTGAATGAAAATCAATGTTGGAGGAATGCAGCTATGCGTATCGAGCAACTGATATACATAACGGAAATAGCGAAAACAGGCTCTATTGCCAATACGGCGGAACGTCTTTTTGTCTCTTCCCCAGGTATTAGTCTTGCGATCAGCAGTCTGGAAGAAGAACTCGGTGTAAAGATTTTCGAACGCTCACGAACTGGACTGGAGCCAACCGAAACAGGAAAAAAACTAATCGAAAGAGCGCAGGACATAATAAACCGTATTGAGGAATTTAAAAGCGAGGCAAAATGTGAAGCCTCCGAAATCGAAGGACAACTCTCCATCTCTGCTGTTCCGGGCATGTGTAGGAGTATTGTCCCGAAAACATTGGCTGCCATTAACGAAAAATTTCCGAAAGTGCATTTGCAAATAAAAGAAACACATCTTTTTCAAGTGCGGAAAGATGTGTTGAATGGAGAGGCGGATATTGGAGTCATCTACTCTTTTCCCTCTTCCCAGGAAGAAAACCAGCAACTGGCAGCCACACATATCATTGACAGCTCCATGATGGTTTGCTTTCGAAAAGATTCTCCATTGGCAAATAAAGATGAAATTTTCATGGAGGAATTGCATAAATACCCTTTTGTTGCTTCCGCGAACGTGGGCGACACCAAAAAATTTCACGCCTTTATCTTTGGGGAATATCACAAAATAAACTTCCTGGTCCAGTCGCAAAACTATGAAACAAAAAAGCATTTTATTTCGCAAGGATTGGCATTATGCCTTGAATCGGACATAACGACCAAATCCGATCCGTTTTTTCAACGTGAGGATATTGTCGTTAGGCCACTCATTGCGAAAGAACAAAAGCTCTCTTATTATTGCATCAAGCTAAAAAACCAAAATTATTCCGTTGCAGGCAAGGAGTTTTTAAAAGAACTTCAAGCCCAAGCGAATCAAATCAAATAATGAATAGGTAGCGCCGATTGGAGGAAAATTACCATTTACATGATACCAAAAGGTGTTATATTATCATTAAGTAAAACCTAAAGGTGTTATATTTACAAAAACGAAACGGAGAGATTTTTGTGGAGCAAGTGCAAGATATTAAACAAACGATCGTTTTCGAGGCGCCTATCGAAAAGGTATGGGAAAAAGTATCGACTGCTGAAGCGATTTCTACATGGTTTATGCCCAACGATTTCCAGCCGGTGGTAGGTCATGAGTTTCATATCCAATCCCCTTTTGGACCTTCGCCATGCAAAGTGTTGGAGGTAGAAGCTCCTCATCGCCTTTCTTTTGCTTGGGATACAGACGGTTGGGTAGTCTCGTTTCTGTTGAAAGACTTGGGTGATAAAACGGAGTTTACCCTGATTCATGGTGGTTGGAAAGCAGCGGATGAGATCATCGGAAAAGCAAACGAGAAGAGCGTAGTGATCCGCGACAGAATGAATCAAGGTTGGGTTGGTATTGTTCACGAGCGTCTGAAAAAGGTTGTGGAAGGCTAAATGTCTGCTTCAGCAGAAAAAGTTGATGTATTTCAAGCGATCGCTGACCCTACTCGTCGAGAAGTACTTCGCTTGCTAGCTGAAAAAGATTTGCCGATCTCAGCGATTACCTCTCATTTCCCCATCAGCCGAACTGCTGTGGTCAAGCATCTCCATATTCTTGCGGATGCAGATTTGGTCACGGGACATAAGGTAGGTCGGGAGAAAATCTATCGGTTGCATCCTGGCCCCTTGACCGAAGTAAAACAGTGGCTTTCCTTTTACGAACAGTTCTGGAACAACAAGCTGTCCATGCTCAAGCATTTGGTGGAGACGGATGGACAAACGGAGCTTACGGTCGTGCAAACAGAGCCGGATCTACAAAGGAAATAGGTGTGTCTTGCTCTTCCCCCTTGATTGTTTTACGCAAATCAAGGGGGATTTTTGATCCATCGAAAGAAATAGCAAAAAGACTGCCGATTATCTCGACAGCCTGGTGTTGTTTGATTACACAGTCGATTACTTATTCAACAGCTCAGTCAGTTCGCTTGATTCGGTCAATTGCAACGGTGCGGTTCCATACGTTTTGCCATCTTCTGAACCAAACATATGGTCTTTGTTGTCACCGCTCAATACGAAGAACAATGTCTTCGCCTTCACTTCAGCTTTGTTCTCTGTGCCTACATGAGCCGGCAATGTGTTTGTTGTTATTTCCGCGTAGTTGAATTCAACAGCCAATGCTTCCTTCTTGTCCTTTTCCACCGCTTGCGTGCTTTCGTCAAAACGCATTTCATAAGCCGGTGTCGCAAAGCGTTTATCTGTTAAAGAAAGAATTTCCTTGAACTTTTCATCTTCTGGCTTCAGGGATGTTTTCTCTCCCTGCTTGTATACCACGATTTCTTGCGGAGCCACAAGTACTTGCTGCTCCTCTTTCTTCGCTTCTTCTGGCTTTTGTGTCGTTGCTTCACCAGCTGGCTGCTGGGCTTGATTTTGAGTATTTGGTTGCTCAGCAGTTTGCGTGTTGCCGCAAGCGGTCAGGACTGCTAGCAGAAGTGCTGCTGGGATCAATGTAGACTTTTTCATGTTGAGAACCACCTTTTACATTTTCTCTCCATTGCTCTACTCGGTTAATAAAAATAAGGGCGATCGCGAACAATCGCGGACACGCCCGTGCGGTTGAACTGATACATGGAGTGTTTTTAACCCATGCATTATATTATAATCAAATTAAAATTGCAAATAATCACCAGTTGAAGTCTCCAGGCAAACATACCTTAATGATGATGGGCAGAATGGGAAAAATATTTCGTGGTAGTAAAATAGAAATGACGGACTCGTGTCATAAGGAGATGCCAAATGAATCATCAAAAAGTTGTTCATTTCAGTGATAAGGACTTGGATGGCGAGTCGTGTGCGATCCTGAGTTATCTTGCTTTTTCCAATCAAGAAGTCGTTTCCCGCGGAGTGACTCCGTACACGGTCAATCAAGAAGTACAAAAGTTTATGGAAGAAGACCTTACCCGCGATATGTATGTTGTGATTACCGATGTGAGTGTCAGTGACGAGGTGGGTTCACTGATTCAGAAAAAAGTCGATGACGGGCATGCTTTTGTCTTGATTGATCATCACCCTACCGCATTTCCATTGGCTTCCAAGTACGAATGGGCAAACGTTATCACGGAAGAAGCGGGAAAAAAGACCTCGGCAGCCAGCCTTTATTATGATTACCTGGTAAACCAGGGGCATCTGACCCCTACAGGTATTCTCTCTGACTATGTGGAGCTGGTTCGTTCTTTTGATACGTGGGACTGGGATGCGACTGGGCTTGTTCAAGCAAACCAGCTCAACATTTTATTCTATATGGTCGAACGGGATACATTTGTGCAAAACGTGCTCGGACGCTTGCGTGGTGATGATGTACATACGGATCAGTTCGTTTTTAACGAAATAGAATCGATTCTCATCTACACAGAAGAAAAACGAATCAATGAATTTGAGCAAAAAAAACTGAAGCAAATGAAGGTGATCCCCGTAGAAATCGATTTAGAAGAGCCAAAAACGTATCAAGTCGGCGTTGTGTTCCTCGAACAATATCACTCCACAACAGGAAATTTCCTATGTAAGAATGCCGAGATGATCGATTTCGTCGCGATGCTCGATCCCGGGAAAGGCAGAATCAGTTTTCGTACCATTCGAGATGATGTGGATCTGTCCGTGATCGCACAGCATTATGGGGGCGGCGGTCATCCAAAAGCTTCAGGCTGCTCCTTTACGGGCGTTACGTTAAAAGCCTTCGTGTACCCAGCTCTGAAAACGAACTAGAACAAGACAAAGAGCCAAGCAATTGCTTTGGCTCTTCTTGTTTCCAGTTGCTGTACGTTACAGTTCAACAATCTTCGTAGCAATGTTATTGCAAAACTCCCTGTCATGCTCCACAAAAAGGATCGTTGGCGAGTGTTCGAGAAGCAGCTCTTCAATTTGCATGCGCGAAATGACATCAATAAAGTTTAGCGGCTCATCCCAAATATGGAGATGGGCTTTCTCGCAAAGACTTTTCGCAATCAATACTTTCTTCTTCTGACCGCCGCTAAAAGCGGAGATGTCCTTCTCAAATTGCACGCGGGAAAAATCCAGCTTTCGCAAAATCGATTTAAACAGGCTTTCATCAATCCCGTTGTCTCGCGCAAAGTCCGTTAGATTTCCCTTTAGATGGGAAGTGTCTTGAGATACATACGAGATTTTCAGTTGGCTCCCCTTTCGGAAGGTGCCAGAATGATCGATGTTTTCCCCGCAAATGAGCTTGAGAATGCTGGATTTTCCAGAGCCATTCTTTCCTGCCAGCGCAATACGCTCCCCCTGTTCAATCTTAAAATTGATATCTGAGCAAACCAGCTTCTCTCCGTAATAAATCGAAACCTTCTCTAGTTCGACCAATTGATTTTTATGATAAGCAAGCTGTGAAATCTTTAAGCTATCCTGGTTTTCAATGTTTTTCAGGAGCTTCGATTTTTCATCGATTGCGGATTGCTGTCTTTGCTCAATCGATTTGGAGCGTTGCATCATTTTCGCTGCCTTATGTCCAATATATCCTTTATCTACCTTGGAACCGGAATTTAAGGTACCATTTTTCGTTTTTTCCACGGCGTGCGACCAGTTGCTTGTTCGTTTCGCTGCATCCGATAAGCGTTTAATGTCTTTTTTCAGCTTCTCGTTCTCAGCGAGTTCATAGTTATCCTGACGCTGTTTATTTTCCCACCAATCGGAGAAATTGCCTTTTTGAACTTCGATGTTGGTCTTATTGATGGAAAGGATGTGATCGACGCAGTTATCAAGAAATGCTCGGTCATGCGACACCAGAATATATCCGCTTTTACTATTGAGGTAATCACTGACGAGCTGTCGTGCATGCATATCTAGGTGATTCGTTGGTTCATCAATTAACAAAAAGCTATTTTCCTTAAGAAATAAGGCTGCTAACATTACTTTCGTTTGCTCACCGTTGGACAAGGATTCGAAGGGGCGATACAGGACATCCTCCGATACATTGAGGAGCGAGAACTCACGCATTAATTCCCAAAGCTGATAGTCTGGGATAATATCTTCGATAATATCAAGCGTAAGATATTCCTTGTGCTCGACTTGGAAAGGAAAGTATTCAAAGCTGACATGCGCGGTGATCTTTCCGCTGTACTCATATTTTCCCAGCAACAGATTGAGGAAGGTCGTCTTCCCTCTTCCGTTTCTTCCTGTAAAGCCCAATTTCCAATCTGTATCGAGTTGGAAGCTCACGTTTTCAAAGATATTATCGAAACTGCCCTCATACGCGAACGTCAGGTTCGTCACATTGATTAATGACATACAATCATCCTCCTGTATTAAAAATCAAAAAGCTACAAGAAAGTTACCCTCTCTTGTAGCTCAAATAAATACAGCAAATCCAACTCAAAAAGGAGTTAGATAAGGATATATTGATTGAGTGAAAAGATAATGTAACTTTCTTGCGTAGAAAGAATAAAACATGCGATGAGTATCGCTTTTCTGTTTTATTTTTTAAGCAAGAAAAGAATCCATTATACCTTTCAGCTCCTGTCATTGATTTAACTGGATTTTATCATAACCATAATTTAGTTGCAACTTAATTTTACTTAGCTTACCCGGTGCTGCATAGGAGTTCCATCAACCATCGCGGTATTATATAATTTTTTCCAACAAAAGAAGGAATTTACAAAACTATTTTGAATTTATCTAATCGTAATTGAATTCATTTTATTTCTTGCATACATATGGAGGAGAAAAGCTATGAAAAAATTGGCAAAAAGTTTGGGTATTCTCGTTTTGGCATCATCATTCCTGATCGTCCCGACTCAAGCAGCAGATGCGGGAGCAAAAGGAAAAGAGTCTTTCGTCCGTCCACAAAAAAATATCTTTGAAGGAAACTGGCGGTACGGTGATACGTTAGTAGTGGCATACGATACGTTCTTTCCGAATGGATGGGTCTCTATTGAAAAAGAGCCACATCGTAATGGTCAGCTTGGCTATGAAGTAGCAAAATATATTATTGGCGCTAATTATGGACAGGTGGAAAGAATCTACAGCTTTAACATCCCTTCTGGCTGGGTAGAAATCGGTCGAGGTTATAACAGCAAGAGACAAGCTTATTTGGATATCAGAAATGAGACGAAAAAACGATACCAACCTCAAGAGCTGGAGAATAAATGGGTCGCTACCAGCCAGCCTGTACCCTATGGCTGGGTCGTAGTAAATCTAAATCTCTTTGAAAAACATATCGTAAATATCACCAGTATCCCTACTGAATCCAGCATTGAAGCGATCAAGCATCCTTCGCCATCCTTTGCTTATGAAATACCAAGAGGCTGGGAGATCACTGTAGACGGACAGAATTCTCGAATCCTCACGAGAAAGTACTAAGAAAAACGGATATAATAAATAAACGACCTGTAGGTAGCACGATGGAAAACCATTCATGCAACCCACAGGTCGTTTTCGTTATGCGAAATGAAAGCTCTCCTTCGCCTTCCAATTACATGTGCAATTGAATCCGATTTCCAGAAGGATCCTCCGTAACAAAATGACCGCTCTCCTCCCGAACGGACGCACCGATTTCTCTTAACTGAGTGATTACACGATTTCTCGCTTCCTCATTCGGGAGCACCATGACAAACGATTCGAGTCCTGGACTTTTAGGATGTGGCGGTGGAGCGCCGACACCCGCCCACGTATTCAACCCGATATGATGATGGTACTTTCCAGTGGAGATGAACAGTGCTTGTGCTCCATACCGGTTCACTACTTCAAAGCCAAGTCCTTTGGTATAAAAATGTTCAGCTTCGTTCAATTTCGATACATGCAGATGAATATGTCCCATAATGGTCCCAGCAGGCAGACCTTTCCACGCTGTTTGTTCCCCATTGGACAACAAATCTGTAAAATTCAGTGGATCCGTTGCCATGTCTACGGTGCCTTCATGCCAGCTCCATTGATTAGGATCACGATCGACGTAAATTTCAATCCCATTTCCATCCGGGTCCGATAAGTATAGCGCTTCACTAACGAGATGATCTGAAGACCCGATACGCAAATTCAACGCAGAGAAGTGTCGCACAACGCTAGCCAAATCAGAGCGTTTTGGCAACAATAGCGCAAAATGATACAAGCCTGTCGTATGATTTTGTTTCGGTAGAGCGTCATGGAGTTGTTCAATGGATAGCAGCACTGTTTTGCCGTCCGCAGTCAGTTCCGCCTTTGTGGCAGATTGGTTCAAGATTTTAAATCCGATCACCTCCTGATAATAAGCCAGGGATCGATCCAGGTTTTGCACCTTGAGATTGACTTGTCGGACAAATGTATTCGGGCTTTGATGAAAATTCATGGGAGTGTTCCTCCTCGTTTTTATAAAATGTTATTTTTCGTACTACAGTCAAGCTGACCATAAACGACTGTCTCTATTCAGTGATGAACTTGCATTTCTTTTACTTACTATTTGTAATAAGCTTACTATAATACATTATTTGTGGAATGTCACGAAAAAAAGAGCAATACGTTTCATTCGTATATGGCCCAACATGTATTCGGGCTAATCGGCTAGCTCACTTATCCCGTGTTCACTGAACAGCATAGAGCGCACCCCAAAAAGCTCATTACCCATACTCAAAATATTCCTATTCCAATGTTCGGGAGACAATATTTTCACTCGTTTCAGTAATTTCAGTATTGACTAAAATAACTGAAAATACTTAAGATAATACACATAACACATCTTAGGAGGTGATGCATATGAAAAAGGCTGCTTCGATCAGTGCTATGCTCTTGTTTGTTACTTCGCTCGTAGGGGTTCTTGGCTCGTACAGCATCATTATGGCATTACCACTTATTGGAGAGGAATTTCATCTGAACCCAGTGGAACAAGGTGCGATCGTGAGTGTTTATTTTTTGGGCTTCGCGATTTTTACCATTCCAGGAGGGATCATTGCTGATAAGCGAGGATCGAAGCAGATTATTGTGATCAGCTTGGTACTGTGGGCAATATTGACTGCGCTTACAGGGGCGGTCACAAGTTTTGCAGCCTTACTCGTTATCCGTTTTTTGTTGGGGTTTATCGATGCCCCACTACTGCCTGCTATGTTAAAAGCAATTGCCGAACGAACACCAGCCAACATCCGTACGACCACATTATCCATCGTTTCATCAGCCGAACCAATTGGGACTGGACTTGCCCCTTTTCTAGTAGCACCGTTGATTGCGATACTGGGATGGCAGGAAGCTGCTTTTGTTACAGCAGCAATCGGCCTGATCTTGGCCCCCATTCTCGGGATATTCCTTCCCCGTCCTTTCGTAATTGAACAACCTTCATGCTCTACATCAAAGTCGAAACCTATCCCTTTCATGTCTCTTTTCCGGAACGGGCATTTGTGGAAACTAACAAGTATGCTCTGCGGCGTACAAATCGTGATGGTTGGATGCTTGACATGGGTACCTACCTACTTAACAACTGAAAAACATCTCTCTATTACCCAATCAGGCTTATACGCATCGCTTCCTCTTCTCATTTCCATGCTTGGCAATTTGGCTGGCGGTTGGTTGTTTGACCGTTATTTTCATCAAAAGTTTCGAACGATGGTCATTCCGTCCCTTCTGTTCGCAACGATTTTCCTTACGCTTATGATCCTATCTGAAAATGTCAACCAGTTTTTGTTTTTTGAGTCGATCTCTTTGTTTTTTCTCTCCCTTACCACTCAACCTATTCTTGGACTTACCATGCGTATCATTCCCTCAGACGCTTTGGGCACTGCTAGTGGCATCTTGTTAACCGGAGGAAAACTGGCAAGTATTCTTACACCAATAGCGATGGGCGCATTCATTCAGGCGTTCTCCTTTCAAGCTGGTTTTTCCTTGTTGCTAGTAGGTGCAGGAATCGCTTTTGTTTCTTCCTTTCTTATCCATCTCAAAAGGAGTGAGGAGCTTGACTGATTTTATACAAAAACTGCTGCAAGACATGCCTGATTACTCGCGTTTTCTAACGATTGAGGAATTGGACACCTCTTCCCGTGAATTGGCAGCTGCCTTTCCACATCTTGTTACCCTCAGTACCGTTGGTCACTCTACTGACGGACACCCAATCCTCATGCTGCGAATTGGAAATGGTCAGCATCGCGCGCTGTTCGTCGGTTGTCCGCATCCGAATGAGCCGATTGGAGCTCTATCCCTAGAGTACCTCAGCAAAAAGCTATGTGAGGATACTGCCCTATTAGAGCAAATGGATTATACCTTTTATATCGTCAAAGAAATCGATGTAGATGGTTGCCGACTGAATGAAGGATGGTACGGCGGCCCCTTTTCTCCAGACCGTTACATCCGCAGCTACTATCGTCCCAGTATGCTCGAACAGGTTGAATGGACTTTCCCATATGCGTATAAAACGTTCAGCTTCAGCGAGCCCATTCCTGAAACCGTAGCATTTATGCGGGCGATTGATGAAGCCAAGCCGCATTTCCTCAACAGCTTGCACAGCTCCGATCAAACCGGAACGTTTTATTATGTATCGACTCCTCTTCCTGACGCTGTGTGCCAACAGATCATAAAACTGACCCATGACCATCAATTACCGCTGATGATCGGCGAACCGGAAGCGCCATTCATGCCACCTATCCAAGATGGTCTTTATCAGCTGCCTGAGCTGTCTACTATGTACGATTACTACGAAAGTATCCTGCCTACTGGAGAAGACCCTGCGAAAGCAATCCTCATGGGGGGCTCATCCCGCGATTATGCCGGGGCACGTTATCATACCTTTTGCCTTGTTTCGGAATTATCGTTGTTTACGGATCCAAGGATGGGAGATAAGTCTGAAACCAAACATAGCTACAAGGATGCTACGCTGGACATAGCCAAACTGGAAGAGGAACAGATTGCTTTTTTATCCAAACAGTACCAAAGCGCACAGGCATTCATAACGGTACCAACCAGATTTCAGCGATCTGTAGAGGATTTTCTGATCGGTATGGAGGAAAATCGCTCCCATCATTTAAAATTAGCGGAAAGTGATGCAGCTTTAGCGCGCTTCGCAACAGTAGCTGAAATGTTTGACTTGAAACTACGCAGTTTATGGAGCTCTCTATGCTGCTGCAGCATGCTGATCCGCATGCTAGATGCCCAGCCCGAAAACATCACCCTTTCAGAGATTCGAGCAGATTCAGAAAAATGGCTGGATCAAGGCTTGCAAGAGCTACTCTCCTTTTTTAACTGGTCGATGCGTCCGCTTCGCGAATTGTGCGGTGTCCAGCTAGGTTCTGCCTTGATGATCATGGAGTACCTTCGTCAAACCCATGAAAGCACTGCCACGCCACTAAAATAATGAATGCCGTGAGCGCCTGTCAGCAGAGCAGGCGCATTTTCTTTTGGTATTTTCTGAAGAAAGCGATGACGATTGGTAGTATAATAGACAAAAGCATGGAAATCGGGCAAAACGAGGAAAAAGGAGTCATGAAGTTGGACAAATTAACGGCGGAAACGATGCAATTGATTGAAGAAATGGCTCTCCATCACGAAAATCAAGGATTATCCAGAATTGCTGGTCGGATTATTGGACTGTTGATGGTCTCACAGGAACCCCTTTCATCCGAGCAGATTGCCACTACCTTGCAGGTCAGTCTAGGAAGTGTGTCTACCAATCTGCGCATTCTTCAAAAATTTGGATTCGCAGAAAAAAAGAGTGTGACTGGCGACCGTGTGAGCTATTACATCATGGCACCAGACTCAATTGAGGAAGAGTTTATACAGGGTTTAGAGAGAATCCTATCATTAAAGAATGTCATAGAAAAAGGAATGCAAATTGAAAATTTGAAGCAAAGTGAGCTAGTTATGCAGCGATTCCATGAGACGCTGGAAGCAATTGACCTATACAGGGAATCTCTCAACCAAATGCTCGCTGAGTGGAAGTCTCGTCGCATGTAACATCAAACAGCTCGTATCAATGGAAAAGTAGAAAGGCAGCTTAGGCGCTGAAAAAGCCACGGCTGCCTTTTTTCATAAGAGATGGCATCGATCATTTGACTGGTGATAGCTCGTTTTCCGTCACCCATTTGTAGTTCTTAACTTCTCCTCCCCCTGTCGTGGGAGTGTAATCGATCATATAGACAGTCGTTGTATTTGCCGTATCAAGCTTGGCTGATGCATCGAGCATCCCTTTCACATGATCCGCCTTCAAGACGACTTCCGTTCCCGGATTATACGGTTGCTTGATATGGTTCTTGATTTCTTCTTGAATGATCCATTTATAACCCTTCACAGGGGGCTCACCCGTTGTAGGCGTATAGGTCACTGAATAGGCTGTTGTGTCGTAAGCCCCCACAATTTTCGCTTTCGCCCCTTGCATCCCCGGTTGGTGACTTGCTTTCAAGATGACTTCACTCCCTATTGTAAACGTAGGTTTCGGTACAATCTCTACTTGCTCCAGCACATCCGGTGCAGCAGCACCGCCACATGCACTTAACCCCATCGCGGTAATCAGCATAAGTGATATCAGTTTCCATTTTTTCATTCCAAACACCTCGAATTCTTTGTTGTCTGTCCGTAGTCGATTTCCTCTTGATGTAAGGTATTATGGGTACACAAGACCTTCCTTATCCACTTTCATCCTGCTTGTTGCTTTACTTAAATGCATCCTTGGACGGGATTGACAAATCCTTGTTTTCAATCAACTGTAAAAGCAGAGTGTAGAATTGCTTCCGCTGCTCAATTGGCAAATCCTCGAGTATATCTTCGGCAATATCCGTTTGCAGTGCCAAAACTTGATCAATGCTGGATTGGGCTAATTCCGTGAGCTGGATCAAGGTGGCACGGCGATCAGTCGGATCAGGGATCCGCACCAGCAGCTTGTCACGCTCCAAGGCATCTATAAAATCTGTGACGGTGCGCGGCTTTACACCCAATTTTGCGGCGAGCTCGTTCATGCGAATTTTTCCAGCTTCTGAAACGATAGAAAGCAACCGTAGCCTTGGCCCAGAGATATGGTATGGAATATCAAGCGCAGCCAATTTGGTCTCGAATTCTCGCTGAATAGAATTGGTGGCACGAATCAGGATGTGAATGATATCAATCGCTGGTGGACTCATTTGATTGGGAAACATGGTAGACCTCCTTGACAATTGTGCGAAAAACGAATACCCTCTATTACAGAGGTTACTCACTATTTTATAGTTATTTAGTGAGGAAACTCACTATGAGGAAACGCACTAATTTCATCGGTATTCTCATTATTGTAGCGAATCTTACGCTATTTGCAAATTCGAGTGGTCTGAATGCCTATTGAGAACTACCCTGGAAATGGAGGAATACACATGAATCACTCCGATTTTGCCATGGAGAATAGCAACAAGCTCCTTCGAGTCCTTGTCGTCACCTTGATTTTTTCGGTCATGAATGGAACGATGTTTAATGTAGCTTTACCGGAAATTGCACAGGAATTCCATCTGATGCCTTCGCAGGTTAGTTGGATTATGACAGGATACATGACCGTCTATGCCATCGGCTCGGTTGTTTTTGGCAAGCTCGCTGACCAATATAGGCTCAAGGACCTTCTGACATATGGTCTCCTTATTTTCGCAGTCGGTTCCATTGCAGGGATGCTCGCCAGCGAATATTGGATGATCATTCTTGGACGTATCTTGCAAGCCTCTGGAGCATCGGTTCTGCCAGCGACCGCCATGATTATTCCGATTCGCTATTTCGCTCCTGAACAACGAGGACGAGCACTTGGTACGTCTGCTGTCGGACTCGCCTTGGGAAATGCGTTTGGTCCGGTGGTGGCGGGCCTAATGGCTAGCTTTGGAAGCTGGCGCATGCTGTTTCTTATTTCTTTGCTACCGCTCTTTACTCTCCCATTCTTCCGCAAATATTTGGACGATGAAAAGGGAGCGCCTGGATCGATAGACTTTCTCGGAGGAGGACTACTGGCTTCAACGGTTGCTTTGTTTCTCCTGTCGATTACTGAGAGTAGCGGACTGTTATTCGCAGGGGGAATTGTGCTGTTGGCCATGTTCATTGTCCGAATTCGGACTGCCGAACATCCCTTTATTCAACCTGCATTATTCCGCAACCGAAGCTTTTCAGTAGGCTTGTTCATCGCTTTTCTATCGACAGCCCTGAGCTTTAGTGTCATGTTCATGACCCCGCAATTTTTGAGCGCACTCAATCAGTTGTCTGCCGGAAACATCGGCTTTGTACTTTTCCCTGCCGCAATTGCCTCTGCACTCTTGGGACGCAAAGGTGGTTTGCTCGCAGATGAACGCGGGAACTTCTTTGTTGTCTCGCTAGCTGCTTTCTTAATGCTCGTATGCTTCAGCCTGCTCTCAACCTTCGTCGGCATCTCGCCAATCACCATTGCTGTCATTCTCATTTTGAGCAATGTAGGT
Source organism: Brevibacillus sp. IT-7CA2 (assembly GCF_949767855.1). Taxonomy (NCBI): domain Bacteria; kingdom Bacillati; phylum Bacillota; class Bacilli; order Caryophanales; family Paenibacillaceae; genus Brevibacillus; species Brevibacillus sp. IT-7CA2. Next base: position 609,405 of record NZ_CATKQT010000022.1, on the reverse strand, counting down.
CAAACCTTCATGCAAATTGCCTTGTCCAATACACTTTCGAGAACGCTCGTGAAGGAACAGACAGGCGTCGGCATGGGACTATTTTCGATGCTGAACTTCATCTCAGGTGCCGTTGCTATGAGCCTGATTGGAAAAGCACTAGACAATCAAAATGCAACGATGAAGATCAATCCACTGGCAAATCCGGCAGCATCTGTGTACAGCAATATCTTCCTCCTGCTAGCCATTCTCATCATGGGAGTTTGGATGCTGTATCGCCTGCAGTTCCATGCCAGTAAAACTCTTGTCCATACAGACGAACCATCCAAGTAAAATGTTTCATGTAAAAAGAAACCAGTTCTAAGGACCTGCTCGTGTCCTGAACTGGTTTTCGTTCTATTCCGCTGCAAGTAGTATGTACTGTCTGAATAAAGCAAGCGGCCGCAAAGACTGGTCGTACAGCTCACTGCTACACACAACAATCATCTTTTTCGAAGGAACAATCAGTATGTACTGCCCTCCAAAGCCAAGGGCAAAATAGTAGAAGTTGTCCTCTGTCCAGTCATCGCTTGAATCGATTCTTGAACCCATGCTGCTGGAGCGATTTGCTTGTCTTGCCATTGACCGACTTGCAGATAGAGTAATCCTAGCTTTGCCATATCACGCGAAGTAAGGCGTAATCCGTCTCCCCCGTTATGAATCCCTTGTCCGTCCGAATACCAATACGAATCTTCGATGTTCAGAGGTTGAAAGAGATACTTTTTGGCAAAATCATATGTGCTCATTCCTGTTGCCTTTTGCAGGATGGCAGACAATAAATGCGAACAACAAGAATTGTAATTCATCTTCTCTCCCGGTTGGTAAAGCAACGGTCGATCCAGCACAAATCGCACCCAATCCGGACTGTGGAGCATCCGGGGAAATGATTGCCACTCGCCGAACTCTGGCCAATCGAAGCCGGGTTCATCGTGAGCAAATGAAACAAGGTAATGGAACCTTTAGCGGGATCGACAGACTTTTGATCTTTTGAAGTTTTTGCGCTTGCTTTGCTTCTTGTTTTTATGATATTCGTAAGCCCGATAACCGACTTGAATGATGAGGCAGCTGACGACCTTTTCTTTTCTGATCTTTCTGTCAAATTCATTCAAAAGCTCTGTGTCTAACCGCGTTATTGCAGGGTCTGCAAGTGGAAACAAGGGGGAATGCCCGTGATTGTTCCTCCTCCGACCGATTGGTATTTAAGACTCTTTCCCTGGTATTTCCCCCCGAAGGTATCGTTCGCCCCATTCACACATGAGATCCATGATTGGTTTGAGCGTTTCACCCAATTCACTCAATTCATACTCGACCTTTGGCGGTACTTGGCTGTACACGGTCCTGATGACAATTCCGTCCTCTTCTAGCTCGCGAAGCTGCTGTGTCAGGATTTTTTGGCTAATGTCCGGCATTTGTTTTTTCAATTCGCTCGTTCTTTTTGGGCCATAGTATAACTGACATAAAATTAAGGTTTTCCATTTGCCACCTAAAACATCTAGCGTTGCTTCAGAAGGAATCTGGTATGTATGTTTGAGCTTTGGCCTCATTGATTGGCTATCCTCCCTCATTATTTACGATTTTTTCAGGAACCTTTTTGTTCCTATGTTACTTTTTGGTATCGAAAGCACAAAAAAGTGCGTACTTTTCACATTCCATTATATGGTTCATGATTCGGATATACCAGCACCTTACTTGTAAAACAGGAGGCAAGGAACATGGCGAATCGCGTACTGATCGCGGGAGGCAACATGCGAGATGAAAGCGCATCAAAGATTTTGGCGTACAAATTACTACAAAAATAGAGGGGGTATGAAAATGAAAGTACTGACAGTTGTTACCCATCCACGAACCAATTCCTTGACCTTTGCCGTTGCAGATCGTTTCGTTCAGGGCCTAAAAGATGCAGGACATGAGGTTGAAGTTTTGGATTTGCATCGCAGTGGTTTTCATCCTGTTTTATGGGAGGAAGATGAGCCAGATTGGAACAATGGAGATAAGAAATATTCCGCAGAGGTCGAGATTGAAATGGAGCGCATGAAAAAGCACGACGCGTTAGCCTTCATTTTTCCGATCTGGTGGTTCAGCATGCCAGCTATGCTAAAAGGATATATCGATCGCGTCTGGAACAACGGGTTTGCCTATGGTTCACGTAAACTACATCATAAACATGCATTGTGGATCGGTCTCGCAGCTGCTCCTGAAGATCATTTTCAAAAAAGAAATTATGACCAAATGATGGTTCACCACCTCAATGCAGGAATCTCCAGTTACGTCGGGATCGACGATTCGAGGGTTGAGTTCCTTTATGACACCTTGGCGCAAAATCCTGCGCATATCGAGCAGCTGTTGGACCGTGCATATCAATTGGGATTGCATTATGGGAGAAAAGAGAGCCTCCAGGTATAAAAAATGTCTTTCTATCGAAGCCAAAGGTGGGCGTTGCAACTTTATCGCCCACCCCTTCTGACTTACTGGATGTTTACAATAAAAAAGAAAGCCCCCTTTTCTTATACGAAAAAGAAGGCTTTCGGCTATGTGCATACGCGTTACGCAAGAACCTCAACTGTAAATCCACCAGGAGCTTTCACATAAAACGTCCAACCATGCGATCTTACTGGCGATGCTACTTTGAAACCATCTTCTTTTAAGCGTTGATTGATTTCATTTACTTTCTCTTCGCTCTCCTGGATGAAGCCGATATGAAATGTCTTGGGATATTGGACTTCGGCACCCTTCATTAAGGTAAACACCAAGCCGTTATCGTCAAATAAGACCCCAAAATTTTCGCCACGGGCATCTTCCGACGTATCTAGCTTTTTCAGGCCAAAATATTTCTCCAAGAAATCAGAAGCAGCTGGAACATCTGTAACAGTAAGATTGACGTGATTCAATTTCATAATGACCACACATCCTTTGCACGAGATTAATTCAAGCGTAGCACATTCATGCAAGTGCTAATCTTGACAGGCTCAGAGGCTGATCAGAGTCATGAATATCCGTCACCTATCTTTAAGGTTTCACGATAAACCTATTTGCTCACAGCTACTTTTGATTTGTTTACGATATGAATCGCATGACCTAACACCGCTTCGGCAGCCTCCAGCCATACCTCGCTTAAAGTCGGATGCGGATGCATGGTTAACGCCACATCTTCTACACGTGCAGCAAGCTCAAGTGCCAGCACACCCTCCCCGATCAGATTCGATGCATCAGCACCTACAACGTGCATTCCCAACAATAAATGACTTTCTTGATCCACTATCACTTCCGCAAAACCTTCTCCTTCATCCATGGCGAGTGCTCTGCCATTCGCTCGATAAGGGAACGCCGCTGTCTTGACTTTGTACCCTTGAAGCTCAGCCTCTTCGCGTGTCATCCCCACACCCGCTATTTGCGGCTCGGTAAAAATCACATAAGGTACAAAAGGGGAATCTACGCTGCTAGGTAGACCTGCAATCACCTCGGCAGCCACAATCCCTTGCTTCGTCGCACGATGGGCTAACGCAGGGCCAGGTGTTACATCGCCGATGGCATAAATATGCGCCTTGTTCGTACTGCCAGTCGGTGTCACGGGAATATAGCCTCGCTCGTCCATTTCTACTCCCGCCTGCGCAAGTCCGAGTTCACCTGTGTTAGGCACTCGCCCTATAGTGACGAGCGTTTTATGTGCGGTGATACTTTCGGAACCGTTCTTTTCCGAAGTGCATGCGAGTGTGACTCTTCCGTTCGCTACCTCAGTCTTCTCTACTTTTGTCGCGAGCTTTACTGTCATCCCGAGCTGTTTCGCCTGCTTGAGCACTTCCTGAGAGAGATGGGCAGCTGCTTGCGGCAAAATACGCTCGGTTGCCTCAATGATGGTCACCTGCGATCCAAGCTTGGCGAAAGCCATCCCGAGCTCCATTCCAATATAGCCCCCGCCGATTATGGCCAGTGTTTCCGGTACTTCATCCAGTGCCAGCATATCAGTAGAATCCAGAATATAATCTCCATCTGTTTTCAAAAATGATGGAATGAATGGACGTGATCCTGTCGCGATAATCGCTTGTTTAAATTTGTACGTTTCAAAATCGCCACCCGTCTCGACACCTATCCGATCACTCGAGAGAAATGTCGCTGTCCCCTTCACGACTGTAACCCCATTGGCCTGACAGAGATAATCGACCCCTTTGTTCAGTTGAGCAACGACAGAAGACTTCCACGTCTGCCAGCTCGGCATATGGAAGGTCGCTTTCCCTGTCGGCAGTTGGATTCCAACCTTATTCAGACTACTTAGCTTGTGGTATTCGCCTGCTGTATGAATCAATGCTTTCGACGGGATGCATCCGCGATTCAAGCAGACCCCACCCAGTACTTCTTTTTCAATCAGAACGACTGATTTTCCCAGCTGTCCAAGACGAATAGCGGCTGCATAACCTCCTGGCCCACCACCGATGACAACCACATCTGTTTCGACTGCTACTTCGCCGACTACCATCTATACCATCTCCGCAAACAATAGATTCGGATCTTCCAGCAGCTCCTTGATCCGGTTGGTAAAACGTACCGCCGTCACGCCATCGATCAGGCGATGATCAAACGAAAGTGACAGGTTCATCATCCAGCGAATAACCCCTTCATCCTCACGCACGACCCAGCGCTTCTCCATTTTGTGCAAACTGATAATCGCCACTTCGGGGTGATTAATGATTGGAGTTGCTTGCAGCCCCCCGATTGGTCCTACATTGCTGATCGTGAAGGTTCCACCTGTTATGTGCTCCATCGTCAATTTGCCTTCTCGTGCCAAGCGTGCCAGTTGATCGATTTCTTCTGCGAGTTGAAAAATCGATTTGTGGTCTGCATCCTTGATGACTGGTACGATCAAGCCCTCAGGCGTATCGGTTGCAATGCCGATATGGTAAAAGCGCTTGAGCAGGATTTCATTCGTACGATCGTCAATCGATGCGTTCAGCGTCGGGAATTCCTTCAGTGCAATGACCAGCGCCTTGATAAAGAAGGGCAGGAAGGTCAGCTTGATATTTCGCTTATCCGCATGTGGCTTTAACTTTTCGCGCAAAGCACGCAGCTGATCCATCTCCAGCTCATCGACAGAAGTAACATGCGGGATGATTGTGACTGATTTCACCATATGCTCGGCAATCTTTTTCCGGATGCCTTTTAACGGTAGCCGTTCGATATCTCCCTGCGACGAAGTGGCTGCACGAGTAGCGGTTCCTGTTTTCGGCTGAACAACCGGTTCAGTCTCAACCGCCACTGTACTTGCCTCCAACAGACGCTCATTGCCAGGAGCCGTCGTCGGAAACTTAGCTGGTGCTGATTTTTGCAGTCGATTGGCGACTTGGCGCAAATCTTCTTCCGTCACACGCCCTGCTACTCCTGTACCCGTGACCAACTCGATATCCAGCTTCATCTCCCGTGCCAGCTGCCGAACGTATGGCGTGGCCAATGAGCGGCGGTGATCAGCACGAGCTGGTGCAAAATTGACTGTCTTATCCGGGTTTACGACCTTTTCTGGAAGCTTTGTCTCTTCCTTCTTTGCTTCCGTTCCTGCATCTATCACGAGAAGGGTAGTTCCGACCTCTACTGTTTCCCCTTCCGATATCAAAATTTCACGAATGATGCCAGTCACTGGCGCAGACAACTCAGCATTCACCTTGTCTGTCTGCACCTCCAGCAATGGCTGATCCAGTAGAACGGATTCACCTGTGCGAACCAATACTTTTACGATTTCTCCTTCATGCATACCTTCTCCCACATCTGGAAGCTTGAACTCAACCATATGACTCGCTCCTTCTCTTAAAACGTAGCCGTTTCCATAATTCCGTCCTTCACGCGTTCAGCCGTTGGCAAATAGTCATCCTCGATGCTGAATTGCGGGACAGGCACGTCAAATCCGGTAATCCGTTTCACGGGAGCCTTCATGTAGATCAATGCTTCATCATTGATTATGGAGATGATCTCTGCACCCAACCCAGCAGTCTTATGCGCTTCGTGTACGACAACTGCACGTCCCGTCTTTTTGACCGAGGCTATGATCGTATCCCGATCCAATGGATAGAGCGTGCGCAAATCAATGACTTCACAGCTCAAGCCGTTTTCGCGCTCGATCTGTTTCGCAGCATCCTCTGCGACACGAAGCATCGCTCCCCAAGCAAAAATGGATACATCCGAGCCTTCCTGGACGACCTTCGCTTTTCCGATGGGCACACGATACATTTCTTCCGGAACCTCTTGTTTAAATGCGCGATAGAGCTTGGTCGGCTCCAAAAAAATGACCGGGTCAGGATCTTCCATTGCTGCAATCAGCAAGCCTTTTGCATCATAAGGTGTGCTTGGTGCCACAACCTTTAAGCCCGGGACATGGGCAAAAAACGTTTCGACACTCTCCGAATGCAGCTCAGGACCGCGAATCCCTGCCCCGTACGGCGTGCGTATGACCATGGGTACATGATACTGTCCGCGAGTCCGATAGCGCATACGTGCAGCATGAGAAACAATTTGTTCGAAGCCCGGATAAATAAAGGCAAGGAATTGAATCTCGACCACAGGAATTTTCCCGTTCATGGCAAGACCGATTGCCGCCCCGATTATTCCCGCCTCAGCTAGCGGCGTGTCCACTACACGGTCCGGGCCGTACTTGTGAATCAAATCTTCCGTCGCCCGGAACACACCACCATTCACGCCGATATCCTCGCCGAGCAGCATCACGCGTGAATCATCTGCCAATTTTTGATCCATTGCCTCCGTGATTGCTTGAATCATCGTCAGTTTGCGTTTCATGCTGGGATTCCCTCCTGCTTCGATGGCTTGACGAGCTCGCTCTCCTGTTCGGTTGCCATCCACGATGGTTCAGCGTAGACGTGCTTAAACATGTCTTCCGGTTTGGACTTCGGAGAGCTCTCTGCTTCGACAAGAGCTGCGTCGATCTGTTCATTCACCCGTGCAACCAGCTCTGCTTCCTTCGTTTCATTCCACAACCCTTGATTCTCCAGATACACACGTAACCTTTGGAGTGGATCGCGTTCTTGGCGCCATTCCTCAGACAAACTCTCTTGATCCCGGTATTTCTTCGGATCATCTGCGGTTGTGTGTGCACCATAGCGGAATGTGACGGCTTCAATTAATGTCGGTCCCTTACCTTCTAACCCACGTTGCATAGCTTCTTTCATGGTCAGCCAAACAGCGAAGATATCATTGCCGTCTATTCGAACCCCAGGGATGTCATAAGCAGCCGACCGTTGTGCAATCGTTTTTGATGCAGATTGCTGTGAAAACGGAACACTGATCGCGAAGCCGTTGTTTTGACAGAAGAAGATGGTCGGTGTTTGAAACACGCCTGCAAAATTCAATGCCTCATGAAAATCGCCTTCTGAGCTTGCCCCGTCACCAAAGTAGGCGATACTGACATGCTTTTCGTTTTGCAGCTTGCTCGCCCAAGCAGTCCCTACCGCATGGACCATTTGAGTCGCGATCGGTACACATGGCGGCATGATGTTCAAATGTTTCGGGCTGATACTCCCTTCCATGTGGCCCATCCAATAAAGGAACACCTGTGCCATGGATTGACCATGGACGATCGCTGCCGCATGGTCTCGATAGGTTGGGAAAAGCCAATCTCCAGGTGTTAATGCCATCGCGCTGCCTACTTGTGAAGCTTCCTGCCCTTCAAAGGGAGCATACGTGCCCATTCTTCCTTGTCGCTGCAGGTTAATCGACTTGCGGTCAAACTGGCGAACGAGCACCATATTTTCATACATCTTGATCATCGTCGCCTCGTCCAATAGCCCCTTGAGATCGCCTACCAGCTCACCCGTTGGACTCAATACCTGATATAATGAAGACATGGAAACATCCCTCTCTTTTTCAATGAAAAACACCGCGGTGTCTTTCGATAATATGATTCTGATCGTCTTGCTTCTGCTTTCGTCCCTATAGATAAGCAAATAGCATGCCAATCATTTGAAAGCGATTTCACAACAAAACGATTCGAAAATGATCATTTTTGCATATGCATGATTGCGCACGGATGATTGATTCTGATTATTCCGTTTACAAGCCTGCTGAGGAGGACTTCGATGTATCAAACCAAGTATTTCCAGACCAGTGACAATCATGAACTTGCAAAATTGCTGACGACCATCTTCAGTACGTCCCACGATGGATTGGCGATCTGTGACCGTAACGGCTACGTCCTGCTCTATAATGAGGCGTACTTGAACATCACGGGAGTTCCCGCCGACATCTTGAACAATTTTAGCTTTATGGAGCAAAAAGAAATGCATCTTGTTCCCGACTCTTCTGCTGTACGTACGATTTTGACAAAACAAACGCATAGTGTCGTGATCGATTATGCGAACGGTCGGCAAGCGATCAATACGGCTACCCCGCTGCTCGATCCAAACAAGGAATTATTGTTTGTGGTGGGAAATGTGCGTGACGTCACAGAGCTGAATCAGCTTCAGAAGGAGCTGGAGGAAACACGTCAAATCAGTTCAGCGTATCAAAGGGCTTTGGAGCATATCCAAACCGATGGTGACTTTGACGAGCAGATCATTTATCGCAGTGGGCTCATGCATCGAATAGCTTCACTCGCCAAGCGCTTCGCGACCAACGACTCCCCTGTCCTTTTGCTAGGAGAGTCTGGTGTCGGTAAGGATGTCATGGCGAACTACATTCACGCCCAAAGCGGACGTACAGGGGAATTCATTAAGATTAACTGTGGGGCAATTCCCGAGCATTTACTCGAGTCCGAATTGTTTGGCTATGAGAAAGGCGCTTTTACGGGGGCAAGTCAATCAAAGGAGGGATTGTTTGAGCTGGCGGATCGAGGAACCATTTTTCTCGATGAGATTGGAGACCTCCCTTTTCCTTTACAGGTGAAGCTCTTGAATGTGTTGCAGGATGGACGGATTCGCAGACTCGGGGGAAAAACATCGCGTCAGGTTAACATGCGAATCATCGCTGCCACCAATAGCGACTTGGAAGCGATGGTCGAACAAAAACGGTTTCGGCAGGATCTGTTCTACCGGCTAAACGTACTAGCCCTCACCATTCCACCCTTACGTGAGCGCCGCGAGGATATTCCCGCTCTCATTTTCTACTATTTGAAAAAGCTCGAATGGAAGTACCAGCAAGAGATGCGCATCGAAACAGATGCGTTGGAGGCACTGATGGATTATGATTGGCCAGGGAATACTCGCGAGCTGAAAAATGTGGTGGAACGTTCTTTCCACATGTGTGAAAATGGGCGAATTACATTTGATCAGTTGCCGGCGTCGATTCGCAATACTCAGCAGACAGCCCTGCCGCTCCACCTCGCCAAAATGGATGAGCTGTTGCCGCTAAAAGAAGCAGTTGAACGGTTTGAACGTGCGTATATCCAAAGACTCTTAAAAGAGACAGACACCATGCAGCAGTGTGCGGATAAGCTGCAAGTGAACATATCCACGCTCGTGCGAAAAAAACGCAGCCTCGGCATTAAATAGCGCAATAGTAAAAGCCCGATACACTTAGGTTCGGGCTTTCTCGTTATTTCAGACTATGGTCTCGCAAACATCCAGGGGCTATCTCACAAGCCCTTCTCTTAATGTGTTGATCCCGTGCTCCAGATACCCCTTCAAACAGCTTAATACGTAAACCCAGCCTTCTTTATTGTCGACTATTTTTTGAAGGAGCGCAGGATCACTTTCTTGAAAGCCTTCTTCGTTCACTTCAATGATCGTCGTGGCTTTATCTAACTCGTTTAACGTAATCGTTACGGTATTTTCTTCTCCAGCCCACTGAAAAAGGATTCGTTTATTCACTTCGATTTCGTGAACGGTAATCCCTACTTCTGCGTTGTAAATATCGTAGAATAACGTAATGTTCTTCCCTTCTTCCCACCTTGCCGTGCTGGAAGAAAACCAGAAGTTGCCGATTTTCGCCGGGTCCACGAAAGCTTCGAACACTTCATGAGCAGGCCTGTTAATCTGAAATTTTGTAAGATTATTCATGCGTCCGTCAACTCTCTTTCTGATTGCTGCTTCCACCGTATCACAATCACACTTGTTGGACAAATGATAGAATGACTCCCTTTTATTCTTTTACTGCCCCAGAAGTCAATCCTGAGATAATCCGCTTCTGGAAAATCAATACCATCACTACGAGTGGGATCGTCACTATGATGGAGGCAGCAGATATTTCTCCCCACGGGATTGTAAACATTCCTTGAAACATGACGATTCCCACAGGCACAGTCTTCATCGCTTCCTGTGTATTCAACGTCAAGGCGAACAAAAATTCATTCCACGCTGCTATAAAAACGAGGATGGCCGTCGTAAAAACTCCAGGCATGGCGAGTGGGAAAAATACCTTGGTCATCGTTTGCCAAATGCTCGCGCCGTCTACTTTGGCTGCTTCACCCAAATCACTCGGTATTTTGCGGAAAAAGATGGTCAGATTCCAGATCGCAAGCGGCAGCGCAAAAGTTGTATAAGGAATGATCAGGCCTATGTAGCTGTTCGTTAAGCCCATCGATTGCATGAACATAAAAATAGGTGAAATGGTAGCGATCTGCGGAAACATGGACACAGCCAGTACAACACCCAAAATAATCGTCTTTCCCCGAAAGGACAGCCAGGCAATCGCATATGCAGCAAAGGAAGCGATCGTAATGGAGTAGAGAGTAGTTAACGTCGCCACGACAGTTGAATTCCACAAGTAACGGGCAAACGGTCTTTCTGTGAAGACGCGGACAAAGTTGTCAAAAGAAGGATTTTGGATGATAAAATGAAAGGCTCGCTCTCCAAACAGCTCCGCTGGTGGCTTCAATGCTGCGAGGAAAATCCATAAAAACGGGAACATCACAAGAAAAACGAATAGCAGTAGACCCACATAAAACAAGGGACCCGTATGTTTGCGCATCCAATCACCTCCTTATTTGCCACTGCCATCACTCAGCAGATCAGCTCCCAATATTTTGACATAGCCGATGGAGATCAACGCCACACATAAAAAGACAATGACTGCAAGCGCAGAGCCTTCCCCGAAGCTCATCTGAGCAAACATCGTTTTATACGCGTAGATGGAAATGGTCTCAGTCGAGTTGCCGGGTGCCCCACCAGTCAGCGTGTAAATCAAATCAAATACGCGGAATGCATCAAGTGTACGGAACAATAACGCCACCAGAATGGTTGATTTCAGCATCGGAAGCGTAATACGAAAAAATTGCTGGGTGCGGGTGGCACCGTCCACAGAAGCTGCTTCATACAAGCTTTGCGGGATCGTTTGCAGGCCTGCGAATATGAGCAAAGCCATGAACGGCGTTGTCTTCCACACATCTGCCAAAATGACGGAAAACATGGCTCCAGCCTTTGTCGTCAGGAGCATCCCCATATCTGAGATCAGCCCTGCCTGCTCAAAAAGATAGGCAACGATGCCATTTTGCCCGTCGTACAAAAACTTCCACATCATCGCGGAGATCACAGTCGGAATCGCCCACGGTATTAACACGGTTGCTCGAACAAGACTCCTTCCACGAAAAGGTCGATTGATCAACAGTGCAATCAATATGCCGAGCACCAATTCAATGGCAACGGAGATAACGGTAAAAAACGCCGTATTGTACAGAGCCCCCCACATCCGAGCGTCCGTTAAAAACTTCTTGTAGTAGGCAAAGCCAACAAAGTTGGGCTCGATAATTGAAGCTTCAATGCCTTGGATCACGCCTAGAGCACCCTCTGGCTTCGAAAGCAGCTTTTGTTCACTCATTTGTAAAAGGACCGCTCTGACTTCTGCCAAGCTGGTTTTGATTGAGTCTGTTTGTTCGTTCGAGAGACTCACATATTTGAGTTCTGTGGGGACTGGTTTAAAGTCCAGCAATAGCTGGTCGATCATTTGGTATCTGCTCGCGATCTCGCCTGTTTGGTTGAGGGAAGTGTTCATTTGTTCGATTTGCGCTTGGAGCGCGTTCAATTTTTCCTTTGATGACCCTTCTGCAGAGTCCACCTCCCTCTTCACATACCGGAGCAGATTGGGTAACGTGCTGACGTAGCGCTCCATATCTAGTCCGTATGAAGAGTGAATCTCTGATTTCGTCGGGTCGTTCAACCGGATATCGTGTAGACTGATCCAAAAGGATCGCGTGACAGGCCAAATCGCGATAACAAGTATGATGAGCAGTGCAGGAAAAATCAGCAAATACCCCATCTGTTTTTCTGAGAGAGACATTTTGGTTGATCGATTCATCCGTTCACCACCTTCCTTCCCGCTAGAAGCTTGGTTGTGCTTGCCAGATCGTTGGGCAACTTCCAAGGAAGCCGGTTAGCCCCCCTTGGAAGCCCCACTTGTTGCCGCTTATTTTTTCATTAGGTCGTTCATCTGCGTTTCCATGTTTTGCACCGCTTTCTCGGCTGTTTGCTGCCCTGCGAGCGCTTTCGATACTTCGATTTGGATCACTTCCGAGATTTTTGGATAGATCGGAGTCGTTGGACGAGATACAGCAGCGCTTACGCCATCGACGAAATCTTTGTTCGCGAACAACGGACTGGATTTTTGAACATCAGCATCATCGTAAGCTGGCAGGTAGGTTGGGGCGAGCCCACCTTCTACCGCTGAAATTTCCTGCCCTTCTGGACCTGTCATGAATTTGAGGAATTCCCATGCTTCTTTCGGGTGCTTAGAAAACTTGTTGATTCCACCCATCCAACCGCCGAGTGCTGCTGCGGAGCCCGCATCGCCTGCTGGCAGTGGAGCGATCGCGACTTGATCGACGATTTTGGACTGGGCCTGATCCTGAGCCATCGCGAACTGGTACGGCCAGTTGCGGATAAAAGGTGCCTGCCCCTCGAGGAAGGCCGTATGTGATTCCGGCTCCATAAATGTGGTGATATTCGTTGGGACGAAATCAGATTTGACGACCTCGATCATTTTTTTCAACCCTTTGATCGTAGCTGGATTGTTGACCGCTACTTTGCCTTGTTCATCTAAAATTTTTCCACCGTACGATGCACTGAACTCGACAAAGTTACAAACCAATCCTTCATATTGCTTGGCTTGCATCAAGTAGCCGAACTTCGTGCCGCCCTTACCTTTCGTTGCTTTTGCTTGGGCAATCAAGTCATCCCACGTCTTTGGAGCTTCGGATACGAGATCTTTGCGGTAGAACAATAGACCCGCGTCGATAAACTTGGGCATAGTCCATTGCTGGCCGCCAAAGTTCCCGGCATCCATGGCCCCTTTGATGTATTTTCCGGTTTCGATTCCATCTTGCTCCATCAGGCGGTCGAGCGGCAGGAGATAACCTGCTTGTGCGAATTCAGCCGGCCAAATGACATCGAGGTCAAACACGTCGATCTCGGACGATTGCGCACTGAACATGGTGACGTATTGATCATGACTCTGCCCGGAATCAGCAGGCATCTCACGGATTTCTACTTCGATATTCGGATGGGCTTTTTGGAAAGCTTCCACGAGCTTTTTGGTGGAATCCGTCGCGTCTTTTCCGCGTGCGTAGACAAGCTTGATTTTTTCGTCTGTGGGCTGTGCTGGCTCTGTTTTGGGTGCGGATGGGGTTGTATCTGTAGAGGCTTGCTGAGGTGTGGAAGAACATGCTGCCAATGAGATGGCCATTAATAAGGTAAGTCCAACGGATGTAAGTCTTTTCGCAACTTTCATCTAAGTAACCCCCTATGCTCATGTTAGAAACGGACTGCTTCACCTTTTTGTGCGGATGTGTAGATGGCTTCGATCAATCTGTTAATATACAAGGCTTGTTCCGGTGTGCAGAGAATCTCTGCCTTCCCTTCGATGGCGTCGATGAAATTACGGAATAAGAGTACGCGTTCTTTTTGAGGTTTTGGTGTTAATTCTGTCGAGGCAGATACGCCGTTCCATTCGTGGTAAAGCGTGAACTGGTTATCCAATAAACGAAGGGATGCCCCGCCCTCTTGTCCATACAGTTGAAGGAAAACGTTTTCCTCTGCGATGTGAGAAGCCCAGCTTGCATCGAGCGTAAGAGACAATCCGTTCTCAAAGGTGATCATCGCCACTGCCATATCTTCCACGTCAAACTTCCCGCTATCATCGATCTTTCCCCACTCTGATAAGCCACGTTTGTGAGGTCCGAATTGCGCGTACGTTTGCCCGAGGACGGATACTGGCTTTGGATGGTCCAAGAGCCATAAGGTCAAATCGAGCATATGTACCCCAATGTCAATCAACGGACCGCCGCCTGCCCATTCTTTTTGCGTAAACCAGCTCCCCCAGCCTGGAATCCCGTTACGTCTGACCCAACCGGTTTTGGCGTGATAAATATTTCCCAGCTTTCCTTCCTTCAGCCATGTTTTGACTTGCAGGGAATCGCTCCGGAATCGGTTGTTTTGGGCTACCATGAGGATTTTGTCTGCTTTCTTCGCGGCTTCGATCATTTCTTCTGCTTCCTGGGCATTCATCGCCATCGGCTTTTCGCACAGCAAGTGTTTGCCTGCTGCGAGCGCACTTTTGGTTACTTCAGCGTGCAAGTAGTTCGGGACACAAACAATGATCGCGTCTGGATCAGACTCTTGTAGCATCGTCTCGTAATCAGTGAAAACTTGCGGAATGTCATGCCGTTTCGCACGATAGGAAGCCATTTCTGCGGAAATATCGGCAATGGCAACTACCTCTGCTCGCGGTTCTTCCTTGATCGCCTCCAAGTGAGCTTCTGTAATCCCCCCTGCACCGATGATTCCGATTTTCCATTTGCGTCCATTCGTCATTTTCTCCCCTCCTACACCCACCATAGATTTTGGACTGGTTCTCGCAAGATGACTTGCTCCAGGTTTTGAACAGCGCGCAAAAAGCCTTCCTCAATTGACATGATGGCGTCCTCGTGCTCAATGCTCACCACATAATCGTATCCATTCATACGCAGTGCACTCATCATATCCGCCCACGTCTGCTGCGGATGCCCATAGCCTACGGTTCGGAAATACCACGCACGTTCATGTAGATTGGCGTAGGAATTCATATCCGTCAGCCCGTACATGTTCACTTTTTCCTGGTCAATATACGTGTCTTTGGCATGGAAATGATAGATGGCTTTTTCTTTGCCCAAGATTTTGATCGCAGCTACCGGATCAATCCCTTGCCACCACATGTGACTTGGATCGAAGTTTGCCCCGATTCCCTCGCCTACCTGTTCCCGCAGCTTTAGCAGCGTCCCTGGTGTGTGGACGAGAAAGCCGCCATGTAGTTCCAGCGCAACCTTGACATGATGCTCAGTCGCATAAGCGGTCCATTCGCGCCAGTACGGGATGAGCTTCTCGTTCCATTGCCAATGGAGCACGTCGCGATACTCATTGGGCCAAGGAGCAACGGGCCAGCTCGGGTACTTCGCTCCGTCGTGGTCGCCTGCCGTGCCAGAAAAGCAATTGACCACTGGCACCTCCAGCAGCTCGGCCAGCTGTACCGTTTTCACAAACGTATCGTGGGATTGCTGCGCAAAGCTTTTCTCTGGTGTCAACGGGTTACCGTGACAACTAAGCGCGCTGATTATCAATCCCCGATCCTCTACTGCCTTTTTGTACGCTCGTCTTTTTTCCGGACTTTCCAACAGCTCATCCAGATTGCAGTGCGCATTGCCCGGATAGCAGCCTGTGCCGATTTCCACCGCCTCTAAACCTGCTGCCTTCACATGATCCAGCATTTCCTCGAACGACT
Organism: Brevibacillus sp. IT-7CA2; assembly: GCF_949767855.1. Taxonomy (NCBI): domain Bacteria; kingdom Bacillati; phylum Bacillota; class Bacilli; order Caryophanales; family Paenibacillaceae; genus Brevibacillus; species Brevibacillus sp. IT-7CA2. The sequence goes on along the minus strand of NZ_CATKQT010000022.1, from coordinate 593,715 downwards.
TCTCGCTAAAAAGAACGGTAAATACGCCAAGCTTCATATCTCTTCACCCCTTTTGAATGCGTAAACTTGTTTGCTTCTTCTATATGGTAAGACTTGTTGCCTCACTCCAGTAAAGCGCTTACAGTTTGGCGAATCACGAGATGGTGTGGCACAGTGCTCATTCTCTCTACAGGTTCATTGCGGATTTGTCTAAGTAGCTGCTCTGCTGCGGCTTTTCCGTACATGAACGGGTCATTGTGCACGGTTGTGAGCATGGGGCGGGAAAGGGAGGCGAGCTCCAAATTGTCGAAGCCCATGACGGAGATGTCTTCTGGTACACGAATGCCATGGTCGTACAAGTAATTGAGGACGCCAACCGCCATCAGGTCTGTGGCGACAAATACGGCTGTCGGACGAATTTTTTCCTCACAAATACGGCGCATGGCTTCGTAACCGCTCTTGGCTGTAAATTCTCCTTCCACGACGAATCCTTCATGGATGGGCAAATCATGTGCCCGCATGGCTTTTCGGTAACCGCCCATGCGATCCAGACCACACGGCGGGTCCCACAATGGCCCAGATATACACGCGATTTTTGTATGGCCTTGCGAGATGAGATAGGCAGTAGCATCATAGGAGGCTTGCACATTGTTGACGTTGACAGTCGGAATCTGATAGCCGGGCAAATCGTGGCCGGTAACAACAAGAGGAACTTGAATCTCTTGCAGCGTCTGGATATTGCCCTCCAGGAAGTGAATACTCGCGATAATGACACCGTCGATTTGTTTTTCTTTGAACAGTCGCAAGTACTTCAGCTCTTTGTCCACCACTTCATCGGATATCGCCAAGAACATGCTGTAGTCGTACTCGCTAATGACGCTGTCGATTCCATAAATGAGATTGGAGTAAAAATTGTTGGAGATATCGGGAATCATCACCCCGATGATGCGGGTTTCCTTGCTAACCAAGCTCCTGGCAATCGCATTCGGTTGAAAGCCCGTCTCATGCACGATTCTCAAGACTCTTTCTCGCAGCTCTGGACGGACTGGCTTGGAATTGTTCAGCACGCGCGAAACAGTCGCGATGGAAACGTTGGCGAGTTGTGCGATGTCTTTAATGGTTACAGTAATGGTTCTTCACTCACTTTCTATGTAACGGGTAAACGTTTTCCTAATGTGAAAATAACACCCATGTTTTGTTTTGTCAATATTCAGTTAATTATAAATATCATTGACATCGCAGTAAAGTTACTAAATAATTTAGTTAGTAAATTAATTGCATATGAAGGAGGTTTTGTCATGAATGTTTTCCTTACAGGAATAACAGGTTATGTCGGGTCCGTAGTCGCCGAGCATTTTCAATCTCTGGGGTATCAGGTTGCTGGCCTTGTTCGATCGGAAGAGAAAGCGGAGCTGTTGCTCTCACAAGGGTTCACCCCTATTGTTGGAGATCTTGCGGATACCACACTGTTAACAGAAAGTGTTAAAAAATTCGATGGTGTCATTCATATGGCGATCTCGCACACACCTGATATGGAAAAACTGGATATAGCAGCGGTTCAGGCAATGCTGGATGGTTTGGAAGGCACAGGGAAGCCATTCATTTATACGAGTGGAACGCTGATCTATAACGATACGTACGAGAATGTCGTGAATGAGGACTCTCCTCTTCATCCCTTGCCTTTTCTCCAATGGAAAGCGAACCAGGAGCAGGAAGTTTTGGGAGCTGCCGAGCTCAATATTCGTACGATCGTCATACGTCCTACACTTGTATACGGTCGAGGTGGTGGACTCGTCCAAGCAACGATTCAAAGGACGAAGCTCTCTCAATCAGCCAACTATATCGATGATGGGCAAACGGCATGGTCTACTATCGATGTTGATGATTTGGCGAGACTTTACGAATGCGCTTTTTTACGAGCACAGCCAGGCTCATTATTCAATGCAACTTCCAAGGAAATGATCATGACGAAAGAGCTCATGACTTCGATAGCCAAAATAGCTGGGGTAGAAAAAGTGGAATCATGGAGCTATGAGGATGCGGCCAAAGCATTAGGACCAGCCGCTTGGGGGGCGAGCATCAACCAGAGAATATCTGGATTGCGCGCGGAACAACAGCTGCAATGGAGCCCCTCTGCGAACTCGCTCCTAAAAGAGCTGGAGGAAGGTTCTTATCAAAACAATAAAAAACCATAGTCCATCTTCGAACTATGGTCGTGCTTCATCGCTATCCTGATAGGTATGCAGGAATCGGATTGATTTCGTTAATATCCGTATGAGTGCCTGCGCATCATCCGTACCAAGATGCTCATACAATTGCTGAAAACGATTAAACAGCTCTTGCTCTCTCGCTGCAACAAAATCAAAGCCCTCTTTCGTTGGGGCTACGAGAATAGAGCGTCGATCCTTAGGTCCCACTGTACGGGTGATAAACCCAAGCTGTTCGAGTGATTGAATGACATGCGTCACAGCTGCTGACGTTATTTTCAACTGCTTGCCTAGCTCGGAAACTCTGATGCCGTTCGTGCCTGGGGGACTTACGTAGGTCAAGTGAACAAGCAAATTCAATTCGCTCTGACGGAGGTCTTTCGAAGGACTGAAAACATGTCCGATCCGCTTTAACTGACCAAATACGAGAGCCAGCTCTTTCGTCGTATGATCAATTGTAACATCCGCGTTTGTATGGTCTGTACTCATCCGTTTAGACTCCCATTCTTTGATGGTATCAATCGATTATTTACGAAATGAAATGACATTGTCAAGAATGAGAGTCCAATTACGACTCGAAAAAGCACCGTATGCCACGGTCTGAACTCCGGCATACGGTGTTTATCCTACCTACTCTATCCTGGAAAGCAATACTGCATCTTGCTAAACGATCTGCGCAATTCGATCACCTTAGACTGGACCACCTCGGGCTTTTCCTTGCCTGACAACACACTTACAATCAGCTCTGCAATCGTGTCCATCTCTTGTTCCTTCATGCCAAAGCGAGTGACTTCTGTCGTCCCGATACGCAGACCGCTTGGGAAGTCCCAATCCTCTGGTCCGTCGCCTGGAATCAAATTTTTGTTCGTGATGATATTCGCTTCTGCCAATCGCTTGCCTACCTCGTAACCACCGCCAAACTCTTTTACGTCCAGAATGACTTGATGTGTACGTGTATAGCCTTTGTGTGCGCAAAGCACCCGAATTCCCCGTTCATCGAACGCTTTTCCCAGTGCTTGTGCATTCGTCACAATTTGTGCCATGTATTCCTTGCCAAACGCCAAAAATTCTGCCGTCGCTGCAGCTAATGCCGCTACCCGGTTGACTTGATGTGTCGCGGCAAGAGCTGGGAAGATGGCATCTGTAATCGGTCCCGATAGTTCCGGGTCTTTCCAGACGATGATGCCGCTTTGTGGGCCACTAAACGTTTTCCCAGCCGAGCCAGTCATCACACATGCCCCTTCTCGCAACGGATCCTGAAATTGACCACCACCGATCAACCCCAACTGGTGTGCGCCATCGAAATAAATGCGCCCGCCCCATTCTTTCACGATCTCAGCCATCTCCTTCAGAGGAAATGGAAATAAGGTCATAGACGCGCCCAGGGTAACGAGCTTTGGCCTAACTTGCCGTGCGACTTTGGCGAACTCGTCCAGATCAACGGTAAGCTCAACGCGGTCCATTGGCACATCGACAATTTGCAAACCGCGAATGCCAGCAGGCCCGTCCACCCGGTTGCTGGAATGCCCCCCAAACGGTTGCGCGATCGTCATAATCGTATCGCCCGGTTGCGTTAACGCCGCATAGACTGTCATGTTCCCGATCATGCTCGCTACCAATCGATGGTCAGCAAAATTGGCGTGGAATACTTTTTTCAATAGCTCAACACATAACGCTTCGATTTCATCGATATATTTCGTGCCAGCGAACCATCTCTGTGTGCTGCCGATATGTCCTTCCGCAGCGCGAGTACCAACCTCAGAAGCGAGCAGTTGACGTACGATAGGAGTGGTAGGTGCTTCTGGTGCGAGCAAATTCAGGCATTCCTCGCCCCGCCAAATCGCATTGCGGTTTACCGCATTCACGATCTCTTGCTGAATCAGACGGTGGGATGGGCTCTCTTCAATAATGGAACGCGCCCATTGCAAAACACGCGAATCATGTACTTCCCCCTTCATTTCAACCGTACTCATGCCATTACCCCCTATTCATCATTGGAATGGTCCGTAAGCAATCTGCCAAGGTTGATCCAGTTTTCTTCCATCAAAGAAGAGGCAAGCTGACTGTTGTTGTCTCGAATCGCTTCGATGATTCTGCGGTGCTGTTCTACTGATTCCACCCCTTCTAAGGACCCGAACCGAGCAAATTCCAAACGCCGAATTTTCGGTACAACTCGCTCAAGTGCCAGGTAGATTTCACGATTCCCCGCAGCCTCGAGGATCACGTCGTGAAAGCCATCATCTGCTTCAATCGCTTTGATCACATCTTGTTGTTCGAGTGCGACCTGCAGCTTTTCATTCCACTGCTCCAGACTACGGATGACCTCCGATTCAGATGGCATCGCCAATCGTGCTGCCAACCCGTGCAAGGCTGCAACAACAGGAAAAGCGTTCTTCGCCTCCTTTTCAAGTAAGGGTGACACCCGTGTTAGAGAGCCGGGAACAGATTCAATAAGCCCTTCGTCCTCCAACCGTTTGAGCGCTTCTCTCACAGGTGTTCGACTCACGCCAAATAAAGCCGCCAGTTCGTTGTCGTTGACTCTTTGTCCTGGCTTTAGCTCTAGGATGATGATAGCTTTCTTCAAGCCTTGGTATACCTGTTCGCGTAATGAGGGGCGTTCGATTTGTTTGATTAGGTTTGTATCCATAAAACCAATATATTGGTTTTATTTAATTCTGTCAATTTCAAATATTTCGATATATAGGAGTCGCGGTTTGAATGGCAGGTATCTCATACAAAGTTGTTTAGTCTTCTTCCGCGTGCGTGATTTTGAAAAGCGAATGATTTTCCCCCCTCGAACTATTAGCCGTTATACCAAACGTACAGAAAAAGAGACTGCCCCACCAGTATCATTTACGAATGGGATAGCCTCTTCATTATTGAACGTAACTCTATGATCCTGCCGGAGGGCTACAGTACTCTCGAATCATCTGCTCCTTCATCTCTTCCACCGGAAACCCTTCTGGATAAGTCGTCATCATCAGCATTGCGCCTTGGAGCGCCGAAGAAAAATAGAGTGATCTCAATCTGGGCTGCTTCACGCCTAACTGTTTGAAGATCCGGCACTGCACTTCAAACTGCCTAAGTGACTCCTCATTTAACTGCTCTCTGTAAGAAGCAAGTACCCGATCATCTTCGGGCTGCGTTTGCAAATTCAAGTAAAAACGATAGACATCCGGTCGCTGGTAGACGTTATCAAGCGCACCGTCGACAATATGGCGCAGCTGTTCGTGCGGCGTTGCAAGCTTCGTAGCAGCCTCCATCACTTCTTTTACTTCTTCGATCCGTACCTGGACCATCGCGGCGAGAAGCTCTTCTTTGCCTTTGTAATAATTGTAAAGCAGTCCCTTCGATATCTGGGCCTGTTTGGCTACATCGTCGATTGAGGTCGCGTGGTAGCCTTTTTTTATGAAAAGCGTCATCGCGGCTGCATGGATTTTGTCTTTTGCGGCTTGGCGAATACGTTCATTTTCAGCTGGGGTACGGGGCACGGTTCAGTCAATCCTCCAAAAATTCAGTGATAGCGCGGGCGATTTCTTCAGGATGCGTCAACGTTGGTTTATGATCGGCACCCGTAATCTCAATAAACCTTCTCTCCGGTAAAACTTCTTTAAAATATTCAGCCATCCGTTTCGCATCCAGGGCATCTTCCTTGCCGATTATCAAGCATGTTTGATTGGCTAATTCTTCGAGCCGCTCAATGGCAGGCGGCTGCGGCCATATGGACTCCCATGTCGACCACTCGGATATTTTTGCTAAATTATGCTTCGCCATCTCTACCAAAAGGTCCTTCTGCGGACTTCCCATCACGAGGCGGTACGGGCAGGCCGATAAGGAAAGCTCTACCATACGGTCAACATCCGGTTCTTCTTGGATTTTCTGCATCCATTCCGTGAATGGCTGACTCGATGTATAGCCTGTCAAACCTGGAGCAATCAGCACAAGTTTACTCACTCGCTGCGGATAGGTCAGCGTAAAATCCGTTGCAATTCGTCCGCCTATCGAGTGCCCTACGAGCGTGGCTTCGTCCAACTGGAAATGATCCATGACGGAAAGCAAATCAGCAACGTAGTTGGCTGTCTCTGTTGGAGACGGCGATTTTCCACATCCGCGTCCGTCGAAAGCGATGACCTGATAATGCTTCGCCAGAATCGGCGCGACAAACATCCAATCTCGCAAATCAGCACCGCCACTGTGCAATAGAATGAGTGGTTTTCCTTCCCCTGAAACCTCATAGTACAAATCCATCGGTGATCCCTCCGTGAATTGTAGATTTGGTATATGATCCCAGTTTATTATTGAATGAACGTTTAGTCAATAAAAAAACAAATGCATTCCCATACAAAACAAAAAGCCCTAATCAACATGATCAGGACTTACCTCTACACGTCAAACACAGAACAATCACGCCTCCGACTGAATGCGCTTCGCCTCAGCATACAGCACTTGAATGAACTTTTTCATATTGATCCGAATATCTGAATTCGGCGATGCGGCATTGCTCTTTAACTCCGCCATCTTCTTCCACACATACGTAAAATCAAAAAACTGCGAAGCGTAATTTTCGAACTTCCAATTCGAGAGGTCCGCAAGCCCAAGTGACGCCAAATGGTTCAGCGACTGATAAATCGCTCGACGGACTCTCTGCTCAGAAGCTTTGACAACCTTGGCGACTTGTGGATCGTCCACAGCTACTCCGAGCCGGTCCTGTGCTACTGCCACAAAGATCTCTTTCAGGGCCGGAAATCCATTTTTAAACGTATGCGTCTGTTCGTATCCATGCAAGAAGTCCAAAATCTCAAGCAAGTCATTGCTTCCATTGTCTCCCGCGATACCCAACTCCGTTAACAGAAACTGACCCGCCTCACGAAGTGGTTTGCCCTGTGACGGACGAAGTTGTCCGGAAGGCTGCTGGTCCACTTGCATGACGGCATTCAGTGATTTGTGAATGTCCCGTATCGAACGCTCGAGGCGAATTTTCTCGATCACTTTTTGGAGGATCGTTACGACTTCGATCTTGTTTACAGGCTTGATAATATAGTATTCGCTTCCAAGGGCGTAAGCTTGAGCTATCAAATCTTTCGTTTCTGCCTGAGAAATCATGACGATCTTTCCTGTGAATGTCGGCTTCACTTGGCGAATCGTCTCAATCCCATCCCGGTTGGGCATGAATAAATCGATCAGCAAAATATCTACGTTGCGTGCGGTTAACGTATGACCGTCTACCATCGAGCCGTCAGATGCTTCCCCCACGACTTCGCCCAGATTCTCGTCTTCTATGATTTCCGTCAACATGAGACGTACAGCATCATCGTCATCAACTAAATAAAACAGCATCTTCTCACTCTTTCTTCGTTATCGGATCAATTGGTAATCGCATGAGAAATGTTGTCCCCTTCCCATCTACTCCATCCTGTAAGGAGATTTCTCCTTGCCATTGTTCCACCAATTGTTGTACATAAGACAGTCCGATCCCTGTAGAGGGGTTGCCGGTTTGATCGTATTTCGTAGTAAAGCCAGGCTTGAACAGCAAGGCCTTTCGCCGTGGAGGTACTCCCGGTCCGTCATCGTTGATTCTGATTTCCACAAGATCGCCTATCCGATCAATTTCAATGGAAATGGCTCCTGTTTGCTGGATGGCTTCCACTGCATTTGCCACCAGATTATTGATCAGGGAAAGCATCATGAAAACGTGGTAGAGCGGATGTGTCCCCGAAATGGAAGCTGTGATTTGTATGTCCTTCTCCAACAAAGTTGCATACTTCATATTGCTTCGTTTGATAATGTCCACGATCTGGTGGATGTCCATGTAATCCGTGATGCTTTCATCGGATATCAGCTTGTGAAGCCCTGCAAAAATGCGTTGGTTGTCCTTTTTAATTTCGTGAACCTCGCCTGCGACAATCAATGCTTGCTTGGCAAAGCTCTCTACATTCGTGGCCACCTGTTCCTTATGAAGCTCCTGCAAGCCCTGGTAAAGCTCGAAAGACTTCATACTAATACTCTCGGCATTTTGCAGTGTTTTTTTCAGATGAATCGATTCCTCATACAAGGTGGAAATCAGCATAAGGATGTGTTCGTTCTGTTTTCTTGTCTGTTGCTCTCTCGACTGTGCTTCGTACAGCTTCATCATGTTGAGAAAACTAATCACGATAAAGCTGTGGGACAGAGCGATAACGAGCATCTCTTGCACCGCTTCCCATGTGAGGACGGTATCCAGCAGGACATGTTGCGAGAGAAACTCAATAAGGTCAGCCAATACCTCGATGACCATTCCCATCAATCCAACCAAAATTGTCCTGTTGTGTAAACGACGCATTCCGGTTAGATAAAACAGAACAGAATAAGCGAAATAAAAGAAAAAGCTAGAATAATGCGCTTGGAGAGAAGCCTCCCATGCTGTATGATACCCGGCGATGAGGTCAATCACCATCCGAAAGCATACGACCGTAATCCCCGTCAAAAAGCCAGCGAGAACAGATGGAATTCTTTGAAACAGTAATAAAAAGAAGAAAAAGGTAGGAGCTCCAAAGCTAATTCGAAATGTCTCATTGACGGGATAAAACTTCAACTCTCCTGCCAATGGGACCGTAATCAGCATGAGCGCCAGTATATACCAATCTCGTTTTACTTGTGTTTGTACACGCACGCCTTTCACATCCCATGTTGTTTCTTGATGCCCCTATCTATTTTTACCGAGGATACACATGTAGGACAAGTCTCAAAAAAAAATGTAACACTCAATTGAATCAATCTGTGAGTTTTTGTTTTATTTTGTAGGGTGGTTGTAAAGTGTTCATTATATGTATTTCGCGAGGCATGGAAGCGCTTTCTCTTCCTCTTTGCGTAAGAGCAGTGTATTCGATTTTTGGGGGGAAAGGCGTTGATTCAACAGGTTTTACTCGTGGATGAATTACAGCAATGGGTGGAACAATATCGTTCCAAGGCATCTGAAGGAAAATGTGCCAGTTATATCCCTGCTTTGGACAGAACGGATCCGAATCAGTTAGGTATTTGTATCATCGAGCCTACAGGAAAAATGCACACGGCGGGTGACTGGGAAGTTCCTTTCACGATGCAAAGTATTTCCAAAGTAATCAGTTTTATTGCTGCTTGCTGCTACCATGGTATCCCTTACGTGTTGGATCGGGTAGATGTAGAACCGACTGGAGATGCATTCAACTCCATTATCCGTCTGGAAATGAACAAACCAGGTAAGCCTTTTAATCCGATGATCAATGCGGGAGCGATTACGACATCTTCACTCCTCCCTGGTCAAACACCGGATCATAAACTGCGCTACTTGTATGCATTTTTCAGTAAAATTACAGGTGTTACACCAACGGTGAACGAGGAAGTGTTTCTTTCCGAATGGGAAAACTCTCACAGAAACCGGGCACTCGCCCACTATTTAAAGGATACCGGCTATTTGGCGTGCGAAGTGGAAGACGCTTTGGAGGTCTATCTCACCCAATGCTCGATTGAAGTAACCACCGAGCAAATTGCCTTGATCGGTCTCCTTTTGGCACTCGATGGCTACCATCCGATGCGCAACGAACAAGTTCTTCCGAAAGATGTCGTCCGTTTAGCCAAAGCACTGATGCTCACCTGTGGCATGTACGATGCATCGGGCAAATTCGCCGCGAATGTTGGTTTGCCAGCAAAAAGTGGCGTCTCAGGCGGAATCATGACGCTGGTTCCTCCTAACCGCAAACCACATTCACCATTTCAGGATGGCTGTGGAATCGGTATTTTTGGACCTTCCATTGATGGTTGTGGAAACAGTGTAGCGGGCGTTTCTTTGTTAAAACATATGGCTCAAGAATGGGATGTAACGATTTTTTAGAGAATACTAAGGAAAAATTCATAAGAAAATTCGAGGTGACACGATGCAACAATTCCTACTCGATGTAACAACTTCCGTAAACGATTTTTTGTGGTCCTATATTATCATTGTCATGCTAATCGCGTTAGGCTTGTTCTTTACCTTCCGGGGTAAATTTTTGCAAGTACGTATGTTACCGGAAATGATCCGTTCCATTAAAGAAGGGAGAGCGAAAGACGATGGCGGCATCTCCCCTTTCCAAGCTTTCGCTATTAGTATGGCCGCGCGTGTCGGTACAGGGAACATTACGGGAATTGCTATTGCGATCGCATTAGGTGGTCCTGGCGCCGTATTCTGGATGTGGGTCATTGCGATTATCGGTTCGGCATCCAGTTTTGTTGAGAGTACGCTCGCTCAGATTTATAAAATCAAGGATAAGAGCGGTTTTCGTGGCGGTCCGGCTTATTACATGGAAAAAGGGCTGAACAAACGTTGGATGGGCGCACTGTTCGCTGTCCTCATCACGCTTTCGTTTGGTCTCGTATTTAACGCCGTGCAATCCAACACCATCACGATTGCCTTTGAAAATTCGTTCGGTACCGATCGATTGACAATCGGAATTATCATGACTATCGCATTTGCATTGATTATTTTCGGTGGTGTGAAACGCATCGCAAAAATGTCTGAGTACATCGTGATTGTCTTGGCTGTGTTGTACATAGGTATGGCCCTGTTTATTGTGATGATGAACATCACCGAGATGCCTGCACTGATCACGTTGATTGTGAAAAACGCGTTTGGATTCGAGCAATTCGCTGGTGGAACCCTGGGTGCAGCTCTGATGCACGGCATCAAGCGTGGTTTGTTCTCTAACGAAGCTGGTATGGGTAGTGCACCGAATGCTGCGGCAACGGCAACAACGAGCCATCCAGTGAAGCAAGGTCTGATTCAAGCATTCGGTGTTCTATTCGATACCCTCGTAATTTGTACAAGCACAGCTTTCATCATTTTGCTGTCTGGCGCGTACACGCAACAAGGATTGAGTGGCATTGAGCTGTCCCAAGCAGCACTGAGCATTCATATCGGTTCCTGGGCTTCTGGCTTCCTTGCCATTATGGTTTTCCTGTTCGCCTTCAGTACTTTGATCGGGAACTACTATTACGGCGAGACCAACATCGAGTTTTTAAAGACAAGCAAAGCATGGCTCATGCTGTATCGTTTAAGTGTACTTGCCATGGTGTTGTTCGGATCAGTGGCAAAGGTACAGCTCGTATGGGATTTGGCCGATTTGTTCATGGGCTTCATGGTCATTGTCAACCTGATTGCGATTGCCATGTTGTCAAAAGTTGCGTATGCTGCGCTACATGATTATTTGGAACAGAAAAAAGCAGGAAAAGATCCTGTGTTCTACAAGGACAGTATTGAAGGTGTCGATAATATTGAAGCATGGGATGCTGCTCCATCGTCCAACAAATAGCTCTGCAAATCAAAACGAGAAGCCTGCTCAGTCAGCAGCTTCTCGTTTTTCATTTACAATCGCGGATCGATCTCTTTTTCCTTCGCCACTTCAAAGAGCATCGTTGCGACTGCTTTTTGATACTCCGTATTTTCTGGAGAAATGTCGTCGAATTTGAAACCAAGCATCCTTTCACCCAGCTTGTGTTCCTTCATCGAAGTCTTGAGCTTTTGCGTAATATTTTTCTGTTTGAAAAGCTTGCGGTACTTGTGTGGGAAACGGTAGTCGTATCCATAAATAATCGACATGTACTCCGGATTGCGAACCTTCATGGCAGGCACGACCTTCTGATCGATGAGCTCTGGTTTGATCACGATGCCTTCCATCTTGTTTTCCAGTGTAATCGTGGAAAAGTAACGTGCCGCTTGTTCATACGCATTCGGCTCAGACAAATCGATGGCAAGAAAATGATCGTCATTTACGAAGCGATACATATCGGATGTTTTCCAATCGGGCAATTGCTCGTCTCCATTCAAATAGACAGCCTTTAGAATGGAAAAAGGCTTGTAGTCAAGCTCCCCTTCTCCTGCATAGAGCTCCATCTGTTTTTGGTAAATGTGATAGGCCTCCAAATGCTTGTCGACAGGAACGTAACTCTCTTTGATTTCTCGCGTATACTTGTAGTTTTGATACAAGCTCGAACCGAATTTTTCCGTGAGCGCACTCTTGGATAGGTGGAACTGGTCTTTTTCGAATCCGCTCTCGTCATAGTTGTGAATGAGTTGGTGAAGCGCCTCTTCAAAACGGTTTTCCTGCAAAAATGCAAATTCACTGCCCAGCGCGGATTCGATTGGTTTGAACTGCTTTTCGATCAAGCCCTTCCCTATTGCACTCCACGGCAACAATTCGCCATCTAAGATAAGCATCGCCATTTCATTCTGCTCCATATATTTGCGGAACCTTGCATGTAACTTGTCATAAATCGGTGACAAATCAACCTGATTGATGGCATAGCCATTTCTGCTGATCGCAAAGCATTTATCGCGATCAAGATGGAGATAGAGATTGCATCGCGAACCCATGTATTTCGGCTGCAACACGACCTGATGAATGCCTCGATTCGCGAAATAGTCCAGCCCCGCCTTCAAAGACTCCAACTCCTGAGTCGCCTCATCCTTATCCGCTGGAGGCATCGTTCCGGAAATAAAATTGACCTTATTTTGCGAGCAGTAACGGAGTCGACGGAGTTCTTCCTCTTCCAAATCTCCCATGGATACTTGTTTTTCTGCATGGAACAGGATCGGTAGCTCCTCTGTCATCACCCGATGCTCAGACTGAACCGACTTGAAAAACGGCTTGTGTGCGATCACGACGGATGTCAAAGCATTTCCGTGCACACATCCGGTATCGAGATGGAGTTTGTTCTTTTGGCGAAACGTTTTTTGTGCCGCGATATGTCCAAAAATATGGTACGGATGGTTACTGACTGCCTCAACCGTCAAAAATGCGAGTTGCTCTTCCAAAGAAGCTGTTCGGTCTATCCGAAAATTGCGTTGGCGCCGCAACGAATTCGCATCAAGCTTTCCGATATACTTCTTTTTGCAGGGAGCGTGAGTTACATAATAGGACGGGCCAGTCAGTGCGTTAGATCGATAAAACGGCTGAGCCAGCGTATACAGGTGATTGAACATCGCTGTTAATTCAGTGTCTTTTTCCAGGACGTGTGTGGAATCAAAATAAGTATCCAGTAGCTGTGGGTCTACCCCTTTTAGTTCCTTTCGCAAGTACTTGTAGACAAAATTTTCGTGGTTCCCGAGAACAAACAAGAAATGCTGTTGATTCTCGTATAGAAACTCAATGATCTCCCTAGTTTGCGCTCCTTTGTCGATCCAGTCCCCTGCTACGATGATTTTGGTATGCTGCACCTTGTCAGTCGAGATGAGACGATTGTCCTCGAGCTTGAATCCGTAGGTTTGCAGGAGACCTTTTAATTCATGGACGCATTCGTGAATGTCTCCGATGATAATGTATGTTTGATCTTTGGGAAGGATCGTAGCCAGATATGCATCCTTATTTTCGATCACGACATCATAACGAGGATTAGCCACCCCATCAGCTAGTGCGTAAAAATCTTTGTGCCGTATCCGGTGAATGTTGTGGTACCCTTCCTTTGATAATGCCCGGAGCACTTCTTGCTTCAACCGGAGAATATGGTTGGTAATCAGTTTTTTTGACCGTTCGGATGCATAGTAATCTTCCCGATTGCGATAATCAAAGAGGATCACTTCCAAGCGGTAATTGTTCTCTGCTGCGATTTCGCGGACTTTCGAGCGGAAGTCTTCTGCTAGTCCTGTTGTATCGACAACCACGAATTCGGCGTTGATCGGAAACGTGGTTACCAAGCGAAGCTTTTCAAACAGTAGCTGAAATGCCTGCTCACTGGCCTCCAGCATCACCTGATCATACTTGTCGTAATCATAGCCCAGCAGTTCCTGGCGAATGCTGTCCGAAGAAATGTATTGGACATTTGCTTTTACGTTTTTTTGTTCATCTTCAAATGAAAGCCTCGGCATGAGTACTTCCTTGGCAAAAGTCGTTTTCCCACATTCTGTGGGACCGACGAGCATAAAAATCGTGTGAACCTGTGTCTGTAACAGCATCGTTACGCCCCCTTTCTCTGGACAATGACGCCTTGTGTGGTGTGGATGTCGTTCACGCCGTCACCAATGGACACAAATTGCCCCTGCACCCCGGCTTCTTCCATGATCTCGGTCATCCATGCCTGGAACTCTTCTTGTCCCATTTCCCATTTATGATCGTCGTGGCGATAGCCTTCCAGCTCATAGAACTGATTAAAATCCGAGTTCGGTGTCGTAATGATAAAATGGTCAAAATCCAATCGACTGCAGATTTGCTTAATGAGCGCTCTCGCTTCATCTTTGCTCATATGCTCAATGACCTCAGTCAAAATGACATCTACCTGTTCACCGTTGTAATCCTGTAAAAACTGATCGAGCGAGGGAAACAAAATTAGATTCGAGATTTCTTTTTCCTCGGCCCTGCGTCTGACTAATTCCAGCGATTGTTCATCGATATCGATGGCATAGTAATACTGCGGCAGCTTGGTAGCGAACGGAATCGCATAAAAGCCTTCTCCGCAACCGATATCTACAATCGATTTGGTAAAAGGAAGCTTACTCGCGATGTAGTTTCTTCTCTGCAAACCGGTGCTGCCATACTCCAATTGAATGGGGTAGCGGCTCGTCTTCTCGATCTCGGTCTTGTACTTGCGATAGCGCTCTCTCGTTGTCAGGAAGTTGCGAGCGAACAGGCTTCGTATGTAAAAAGGTGCGTCGATGACATGGATGCTTTTGATGTATTTATCCAGGATGTTATCGGATATATCGATGTACTCTTTTCCGAACATACTCAAGAATAGACAGAGCACGCTCACGACGTGGAGAAGCTGATGCATACTCGTTCTCGTTGTGATGGTCAAAGCGTAGCTTTTATCGGCGTGGTGCTTGAGTTCAAAGGTGAAATCCTTGAGGTGCTTCTCAAAAAATGTCAGATACAGCAGTCGTTCGATGTGAATCATGTTAATGAAAAACACATGCTCGTACCCTTCTACATCCCGTTCGTCGTGTTGCTTCATCGGAGCGGAAAAAAATTCATTGATCGCATTTAACGGAAACAAGGGTGTATTGTACCGAGAGACATTCAAATATTCAAAATGCTCCTGTTCGGATTGTTTATAGGAGACCTCATTTTCTGCATCTTTAAAGTAAACGTTGTATGTATCCGTATTAGAAAACCACCCGTATGCGATACCTTTTCGAATGGATCGTAAACTCAGTCCAGAATTCGGATTTTTCTTGATCATGAACGAAAAGTCCGGGTTCTCTGATTGTAGCTGAACAATGGCCATACGTTGTCTCACCTCTGGAAAAGAAGAATCAATACCTACTGACAATCTTCGCTTTTTCATCCCATGCTGAACAGGGTAAAAGTATTACGACCTACCAAAAATTACAGGAACATTTGCTACGAGATGCTGTTCTTGGTATAGTGAAATCCGCGATAACAAACCAGCGGGAGGTGCGTCAGATGCCTTATTACAAGCCGATTGAGATCGCTCGCGAGCTACATATTAGCACGAGTGCTTTGCGCCATTATGAATCATGGGGAGTGGTTCCTGCTCCTGATCGTGCAGATAATGGTTATCGACTTTATACAGAAATCCATCTTGCCTATTTTCGTTGCCTGCGCGCTATGTTTCCCGGCTTTGGGGTCGCTGTCACCTGTGAAGTCCTTCGATCGCTTCAAAAAACAGATATGGATGCTGCCTTTTGGCTCGTGAATAAAGAACAGGCCAACCTCCAACAAGAGAAGGTCGCAGCAGACCAAACACTCGAACTATTGGAAAATCTCGACGTCTCCTTGCCCCCAAACAAAAAGTGGCGAAACCGCATGACGATTGGTGAAGTCGCTGCTTACACAGGAGTCACAACGTCTGCGATTCGCCATTGGGAAAAAGAAGGCTTGCTAGTACTGCCACGAGATCCTGAGAATGGCTACCGCCAATTCACTCCCCTGGATATTCGGAAGATTTTGCTTATCCGCACATTGCGCAATACGGTCTATTTTTTAACGAACATGAAAGAAATTGTACAAGCAGTCGAAAATCAAAGTATTGAGCAGGCCAAAAAAGTGACGGCAGATGCGATCAGAAGCATTCACGATCGCAATCGCCATCAGATGTACGGGGTTAGGCGGTTGGTTGAATTGTGTGAAGTATTGAAGCTCGTGTAATTATCTTCCTGTAAAACGCGGTGGAGTCTTGTCCAAGAAAGCTTTGGTTCCTTCCCGGAAGTCTTCGGTGGATGCCACGAGTCCGAAGTAGTCTGCGCCTAGAAGTGCGGACTCCTCTACTGTCAGGTTACTCCCTCGATGAATCGCATCCCACGTTAGTTTCACTGCCAGCGGAGACTGAGACAAAATTTCTAGGAGAAGCTCCTCTGTTTCTGCCAGTAGCCGCTCACGCGAAACGACCCGATTTACCAGACCCATTCGGTATGCTTCATCCGCATCTATCGCTGATCCTGTAAGAAGCAACTCCGCGGCGTGCACGATTCCGCGATTTCAAGGCCCCCGCCTAGCGCATAGCCGTTAATCGCAGCCACGATTACTTTTCCCAACGATTCGATTTGACTGGTTACCGAAACGGCCAACTGAGCAAAATCCCTTACTTCCAGCGGTGTCGCCTGATGCAGATACGAGATGTCCGCGCCGGCCGAAAATGCTTTTTCTCCCGCCCCTGTAAGGATGACCGCTTTCACACTGGGATCAGTTTTGATCCTGTCTAAGATGGTCGAAAGCTGATTAAGGACATCTCGGTTCAATGCATTCAATGCCTCTGGTCTGTTTAGCGTAAGGGTCACGATTCCTTTCTCATTCTTGTACAAAACAACCTCTTCAACGCTCATCTTTCCATCCTCCCATCGTTTTAGAAGCTACAGAAATAAAAAAGCACTATTTGACCAAGCAAACTTTTGGGCGATACCTGCATACTTTGCTCTCCAAATGAAAACTCCTTCTTCTTCCATATGCAAAATAAAAAAGGATGACCCCGGAGCTCCAACCATCGAAGCACCTTTACGGTCATCCCATTTCTTATTTCTTTTCTACGGCATGTCCACCAAATTCATTGCGCAAGGCTGCGACCACTTTTCCGTGGAACGTATCCTCGTCCAACGAACGGTAACGCATCAGCAAGGACATCGCAATCACGGGTGTAGCTGCCTGTAGATCCAGCGCGGTTTCCAGCGTCCATTTTCCTTCCCCGGAAGAATGCATGACCCCACGGATTTCATCGAGCTTGGCGTCTTTTCGAAAAGCTCGCTCTGTTAAGTCCATCAGCCAGCCTCGAATGACGGAACCATTTGCCCACACGCGTGCGACCTCAGCAAAATCGTAGTTATACTGGCTTTTCGCAAGTACCTCAAAGCCTTCCCCGATCGCCTGCATCATGCCGTACTCGATTCCGTTATGAATCATTTTCAAGAAGTGGCCGCTGCCCGCTTCCCCAGCGTACAAATATCCGTTTTCGACGTTAATGTCGCGAATCATCGGCTCGATATGAGTGAATGCTTCCCGATCGCCACCAATCATCATACATGCTCCGTGGCGCGCTCCCTCCATGCCTCCGCTCGTACCTGCATCCATGAAGTGAATGCCCTTTTCCTTTAAGCGAGCATAGCGATCTAACGATTGCTTGTAATGAGAGTTGCCACCGTCAATGACGATATCTCCGGCAGCTAGCAAGGTAGAGAGTTGATCAACCAATTGATCCACAATCTCGCCTGCCGGTACCATCAGCCATATTACGCGAGGTGTCGGCAGCTTCGCCACAGCGTCTTCCACCGAAAATGCTGGAATCGCACCTTCATGACTCAACTCTTCTGCACGCGTAGAATCTACATCATAGGCTACGACCTCATGCTGATGCGAGAGCAAATTAAGCGTGAGATTGTACCCCATTTTTCCTAATCCGAGGATCGCAAGTTTCATATCGTGTACCTCACTCCTTTTTGGATCATATCTTGTTACCACGTATTATAAGACAAAAATTTTCATCTTTCATCAAAAATGAAGAAAATTTTTTCGAACCTATGAAAAGGAGTCTGATTTTCCTTATACTATCAGTACAGATTCACAATGGAACGTTAGGAGGTACCTATTGATGAACGCTTCCACCCCGCATGCTCCTCGAGTGCTCACACAATTACGCGCCATCTATACGCAACTAAGCGGGAAAGAACAACAGATCGCCGACTATATTTTGGAGCATGCCAGTGAAATTATTCACTACTCTATCACAGAGCTAGCCGACCAATGCCAGTGTGCAGATGCTACCGTATTTCGTCTGTGTCGCAGGCTTGGATTTCGTGGCTACCAAGCATTCAAGATCGCCTTGGCGAGTGAAGTCACGAATCCGAAGCAAACGATTCACCAAGAAATCAATCTCGACGACGATGACGTCAGTGCGATTGCTGAAAAAATTTTCACAGCGAATATCGAGACGATTCGGGACACACAGCAGATTATCAATAAAGATGAGTTAATGAAAATCGTCTCCTGTTTGGAAAATGCTAGCCGGATCGAGTTTTATGGCTCGGGAGGCTCAGCCGTCATCGCGCAGGATGCGTACCACAAATTTATGCGGACAGGTATCCCTTGTCTCTATCATTCTGATGCTCACTATCAAGTGATGTCCGCCTCTCTGCTTACTAAAGGCGCTGTCGTCGTAGGCATCTCCCACTCTGGCTCCAATAAAGATATTTTGGCAGCCCTACAGGTTGCCAAGGAAGCCGGAGCAAAAACAATCGGAATCACAAGCTATGGGAAATCTCCTCTCGTGCGTCTGGCAGACATGTGCTTATACACGACTTCACGTGAAACGGTATTTCGTACAGAAGCCCTGTCCTCCAGGCTTGCTCAGCTCAGCTTAATTGATCTGCTCTATGTAGCCGTATCCTTACGGCGGCAGGATGATACGATCGCCAATATCCAGCACATCCGCGAAGCCATCTCACTCAAACGCCTGTAAATCAGGCGTTTTTTCTTTTGCTTGCGTCCTCTTGCAACTTGCAGGAGAAAAATGCAAATCATACAAGCATCATGTGAAGTGTTCAATTGTAAAATATTTTTTTCTTAATGCTTAACAAATGAAAAAAATTTCGATATAATCGCGTTATCTCCATGACAACACGTTGAAAGCGCATTCAATTAGGGGTGACTACTATGACACAAACCTACTTTATCGGGCTTGATATCGGGACAACCAGTACCAAAGCAATCGTTTTCACTCCTTCCGGCGCCATCCGCGGTACGGGAAATATCGATTATCAGCTACTCGTTCCCCAGCCGTCTTGGGCTGAGCAAGAGCCGGAGACGATTTTTGCTGCTGTCATCCAGGCATTGAAACAAGCACTGGAGCATGCAGGCATTGCCAAAAGCGAGATCGGTGGTATTGGCTTCTCTACTGCCATGCACAGTCTGATCGCTGTCGACCCGAGTGGCAATCCCCTGACGAACAGCATCATCTGGGCTGACAATCGGAGCGTGGTACAAGCAGATCGACTAAAAGCAGACGGTGTCGGTCATCAGATTTACTTAGCGACAGGCACACCCATCCATCCCATGTCGCCACTGCCCAAAATCATGTGGTTACGGGAAAACTTGCCAGATACGTTTCGGCGGGCAGCCAAGTTTATTTCGATCAAGGAGTATGTCATTTATCGGCTTTTTGGTGAGTATATCGTCGATTACTCTATTGCTTCCGCTACGGGGCTGTTCAATCTGAGAAAGCTCGACTGGGATGAGGAGGCGCTGCAAGTCGCAGGCATTTCCAAGCAACATCTCAGTGAACCTGTACCGACTACTCATATCCTGCGAGGAATGAAGATTCGTTATGCGGAAGAGATCGGGATCGATCCAGATACGCCTTTCGTCGTCGGTGCCAGCGATGGCGTTTTGGCAAACCTCGGCATCGGAGCCATTGATCACGGACAAGTAGCCATCACGATTGGCACGAGTGGCGCTGTAAGAACAGTTGTTCCAGAGCCGATCACCGATCCAAAAGGACGGACTTTCTGCTATGTGCTAACGGAAGATCATTGGGTGATTGGCGGACCCTCGAACAACGGTGGGATCATGCTTCGCTGGTTCCGAGACGAATTCAGCTGGCCAGAAGTGGAAAAAGCCAAACAGCTCGGCGTTGATCCCTATGAAGTCATGATCCAAGCTGCTGAGCATGTTCGAGCTGGTGCAGACGGGTTGCTCTTTCTCCCCTTCCTATCCGGCGAACGAGCTCCGTACTGGAACGCCCAAGCAAGAGGCTCCTTCTTCGGTATCGGCCTCCATCATAAGCGCGAGCATTTTATTCGAGCGGTTCTCGAAGGAATCTTGTTTAGCGTCTACAGCATCGGTATCGCCTTGCGCGATCTGGCAGGTGGAGCCAAGGAAATCCGTGCATCGGGTGGATTCGCTCGCTCGCGGGAATGGCGCCAGATTATGTCCGACATGTTCGGGTATGAAGTGCTGATTCCGGAGAGTCATGAAAGCTCGAGCTTTGGTGCCGCTCTCTTGGCGATGCATGCATTGGGGGCGATGGATCATTTGCAAGATGTGAAAAAGATGATTCATATTTCGCATCGCCATGAGCCAGATTTGGAACGATCCAGTGTTTATTTGGAGCTTTTCTATATATACGAGCGTGTTTATTACAACCTGCTGGAAGAGTACAAGCTGATAGCCGAATTCCAAAAGCGGTTGAACAACTAGAGACAACAACTAGGGAGGGTTCATCATGCCACTCGTCATTACACTGCTGTCCATCGTCTTCCTGCTCGTTCTCATTACTCGCTTCAAACTGAACCCATTTATCGCACTGTTATTGGCCGCTGGATTTGTGGGAATCGCATCCGGCATGCCGCTTGTAAAAGTTGTGGATTCAATTAAGGATGGGATGGGTGGCACTCTCGGCTTTATCGCGATCGTGCTTGCCTTGGGAACCATGCTTGGCAAAATGATGGCAGAATCTGGCGGTGCCGAGCGCATTGCCCGTACTCTCATCAATCGCTTCGGTGAGAAGAACGTACACTGGGCCATGATGTTCGTCGCGTTTATCGTAGGGATTCCGGTATTTTTCCAGGTTGGTTTTGTTCTCTTGATTCCACTCGTGTTTACGATTGCCAGACAAACAGGTGTCTCCCTTGTCAAAATCGGTATTCCGCTCGTAGCCGGCCTTTCTATCGTTCACGGGATCGTGCCACCGCACCCTGCTGCTATGGCCGCTGTCGATCTGTTTCAGGCGGATGTTGGTAAAACGATTTTGCTCTCGATCATTGTCGCGCTGCCTTCCGCGATTATTGCTGGACCACTCTACGGCAGTTGGATTAGCAAACGAGTCAAGACCAGCATCTCTCCAGAGCTCACATCCCATTTGGCGGAGCCAAAATCCGAGCGTGATTTGCCTAGCTTTGGGATTACCGTCTTCACCGTCCTGCTCCCTGTGCTGTTGATGTTGTCTGCAACGGTTGCAGATGTGACTCTGACAAAAGAACATACGATTTGCCAATGGGCTGATTTTATCGGAAGCCCGATTACGTCTCTGTTGATTGCCGTGATTGTTTCCTTCTGGACGCTCGGATTCAATCGTGGTTTTACCAAAGACGATATTCTCAAATTCACAAATGATTGCTTGGCTCCAACCGCGACAATCTTGCTCGTCATCGGCGCAGGTGGCGCATTTAACAAAGTACTGCTGAACAGCGGTGTGGGTGACTATATTGCTGAGCTCGCTACTGCGTCTGCGATCTCCCCTATTTTCCTAGGCTGGCTGATCGCGGCCTTGATCCGTGTGGCAACGGGCTCTGCAACCGTCTCCATGATGACGGCAGCAGGTATCGTAGGTCCGATCGCGCTACAAATCCCTGGAACAAGCCCAGAGCTTTTGGTACTGGCAACAGGTTCTGGCTCCCTGATCCTGTCTCACGTAAATGATTCCGGATTTTGGCTGATCAAGGAATACTTCAATATGTCTGTGCAAGATACGCTTAAAACATGGACAGTGATGGAGACCATTCTTTCTGTTGTGGCAATCATTTTGATCATGGGACTGTCCTATATCGTGTAACACGAAATGAAAAACAGGTCTTTCCATCCACATCGCTGGAGGTAAGACCTGTTTTTTGGCTGGCTGGGTAACTCGCTACTTCATTCGTTTGGCAATCGGATGATCTTCATTCAGCTCTAGCAAATCCCACAGGTTGCCATATAAATCCTGAAAGACCGCCACCATACCATACGGCTGTTCTTTTGGCTCTCTCACAAATTGGATTCCTCTTGCTACCATCTCATGATAATCTCGCCAAAAGTCATCTGTGTTTAAAAAGAGAAAAACTCTCCCACCAGCCTGATTCCCGATAAATAGCTCTTGCTCAGGTTTGGATGCTTTTGCAAGCAAGATCGTAGTGCCAACAGAACCAGGTGGAGATACGACAACCCACCGCTTGTCCTGTTCTGGCTGATACGTATCTTCCACTAAAGTAAAATGAAGCTTCTTGGTATAAAACTCAATGGCTTCATCATAATCTTTGACCACTAGCGCGATATGGACGATAGATTGAATCATGCTCTCGGTTCCTCCAGCTTCAAGTTTTTTTGGAATGAAATGATAGGTTTGGGGCACCCTATGCTTTGGGGCTGCACGTTTGATATAGCAGAACTTCCCAACACTAATCGAGGGAGTGACAATCTTGGCTACTAACAACGAACGCAATCACAACGATGCTGTTGACAACGTTGACAACAACGAAGCGAACATGACAGGCAGTGGAGCTGGTGAAGCTGTAGGAACAGTTGGCGGTGCTGCAGTAGGTGCTGCTGTAGGTTCTATTTTAGGTCCGCTTGGTACCATTGCAGGTGCCGTTGCCGGGGGTGCACTTGGCAACAAAATGGGAGAAAATGTGGCGGCTGACGGCAATGACACGTGGGATGTTGCGAATAATAATGCCGATAGAGACCGAACAGAATAAAGCAAGCTTCTTCTATGTTTAACAAAACGGGGTGCAGGGGCGAAACTTGCACCTCGTTCCCATTACTTACCGCACATACCCATTGCTTTACTCCTCATTACTTCTTATTTAAATAATCTTCTACTGATTTTCGCAAAAACTTGCCTGTCGCTTCTTCGATCATCTTTTTATTTTCTTGTTGTTGTTCCTTATCATTTTTTCTTTTTTTGCGCTTATCTTCCCTAGCCTCCAGTGTTCTTTTCCCATTCCTATTCGTTTTGTTTTTACTATCTGATTTTTTGCCACCATTATAATATTCGATGTCAGAATCATACCCAGTTATCGATCGTAATACTTGTAAGCTACGCCATATTTTCTCTTTATATTGTGGATAGATCTCTTTTACTGTTTCCTTGTATAAATTCCTTCCTATTCGATGGTTTTTTATCCGTGTCAGAGTTAGGGTCTGTGCCTCTAGTATTTTGCTATACTGGGCCATTTTTTGCTGAATACTTTCAATCTCATCCTCTTTCTTATTATCTAATTCTTCCATACATGTAGCAAACTCATTTGCTATGCTATCGAAGTTCTCTTTTTCTTTCTCAAACCTTTCCTCTTCTTCTTGTTGTACATCAAAAAATGGGTAGTAATCCGCCTCTATTTTCTTAAGAGTCATGTATTCGTTTCGAATTTTGTTTTTATCTAATTGATAAATAAATACACATTTTTTATCGTCACGTTCATCTAACTGGGAAATCCCTTCTGGAATAAACCTCATTTTTTCTGGCTTTTCTACATCACCAATTTCTTCAATCTCATCGATAAGAATTTTGTTTCGTTTCAGTTTGGCTGGCATGATTTCAAAAGTATTGGTGGACGAAGCTTGCCCCTTTTTAACCTCACCAAAATGAGCAACTGCATTCGCTTCTTCTCCCGTCCATTCTACCGGTTTTTGATTTTTCAAAAAGTCTGTAGGTAAGGATTGATGCATGGAGTAGCGAATCCCTTTTACTTTCTTAGCATCGAAATTATCGGAATCAATGTCATAGAGCTCCTCATTTCCGTCCTTATCGGAAAATGCGAGATTGAATCTTGCTGTGTGGCTTTTTCTCGTAAAATCCAAATTACCTTCATCCATTGTTTGAGAAAACTGTTCGAAAGAAGATTCACCCTCTGTTGGACTGGCAAATTTCCATTTCTTTTCATCTGTCTTGGTCATATCCGCCTTTGCATCCCATTTAAACGGAATCCTGACTGGTAGCTGAATTTCCCATGGCTTCGTTGAATCGACCTGTTTCAAAGCACCCAGCTTTACCAATTGTTCTTGATCCACACTAAAGTTCCATTGATCGTATTTCACCTCAACAGAGTACGTATACTCCGTACCTTTTCCCGCTCCCCGTAGCATTTTTTCAATCGTATTATTATAAGAATGCTCGTTGTTTTTCACATCCTGCGGGGCTATATTCCACGCTTGGTTCGCTTCGATTCCTCGTACAATCTGATAACCGACCAAGTGCCCCCCATCGTATGCGGTTTTGGCTGCATCATTTTTTCCATCCCGTATCAATCGCTCTTCTGTACCCAAATTGCCGATCGCACTTACAACAGAATCGCCTTTACGATCCTTTCTCGATGTGCCTTTTTTTACGATAGCAGTAACGGAATGAGGACGATCACATGTATCTCCTAATGCATCTGTCTTGGAAAAAAAGTGTTTATTTACGTTGTTCTCACCATATGTATCTTTCAACACGCCAAAAAAGGTAGGGAGGTCTTTATCTGCTCGCACAGCTGTAAATTGACCTTCATTATCCGGATTGTTATCATACTCATTTGTTGTGTAATCGGTTGGTTCAATACCCTTGAATTTACCTTGTATGACTGGTTGGTTATTTCTTTGCTTTTGGAGTAAATGGGTCATGGCTTTGTTTCCGATTTTTTTGGCGAGCTGCAAGACATGTGGCGTTGAGTTTTTAGCGCTTGGGGAATTTGAAGAATTTTCAGGGGTTTGACGATAACTTGCTTGCGAATCCTGATTTTGGAAAAACATCACATCACCTACCAGTACGATCATTTATCAAATCTTTTCTTATCATATCAAATTCTGTCTTCTTTCCCAATCCGATTGAAAGAAAATGGAACTCTATGACGTCATGGACAAGTGATTGGTTACCAAAAGAAAAAGCCGATGACTCACAAAATAAGTCATCGGCTATCCTCCTTATTTGCCCACAGAGACAAAAGGTTGCTCGGGCGCTTTCTTTTTCGGTGCTTTGGCATCGCCTTTCTTCTGACTCAATTCAAAAGCGGCCAAAATTGCCTCTTGGCGCTTCATACCGGATTTCTCCAACTCCTCCATCGTGGAGACGATTTGCTTGTAATCTTTTGGAATGACTTTGACAAACTGTTGGACGGTACGTTCCCACTCATCGAGAAGAGCTTGTGCATGACGGCTGCCTGTGTGGCTTACGTGGTTTTCCAGCAAGCGTTTGACTCGAGCGATCTCCCGTTGATCTTCCAGTGTCTCCAGGAGTACCATCTCCTGATTGCACATCGCAGCAAACTTCTCTTTATCCTCAGCCAGAACGTACGCTGTACCGCCTGACATGCCTGCTGCAAAGTTTTTGCCGACGGGGCCAAGAACGACGACGCGGCCTCCAGTCATATACTCGCAGCCATGATCGCCTACTCCTTCAACGACTGCCGTCACTCCGCTGTTGCGAACGCAGAATCGCTCACCAGCCATCCCGTTGATATACGCCTCACCAGACGTAGCTCCGTAGAACGCAACGTTTCCGATAATCATGTTGTGCTCGGGAGCGAATTTGCTGTTTTTCGATGGTGCGACCGCAATTTTGCCTCCAGACAAACCTTTTCCTACGTAGTCGTTCGCATCTCCCTCGAGATGCAGCGTGATCCCTCGTGGAACAAATGCCCCAAAGCTTTGACCTGCCGAGCCAGTAAAATGCAGGCGGATTGTATCCTCCGGCAGACCGTGCTCGCCAAAGCGTTTGGTTACCTCGCTGCCCAGGATCGTCCCGACCACGCGATTCGTATTGGTGATGGCGAGCTTTGCCTCTACCTGCTGCTGTTTATTCAATGCTGGCTTGCACAGCTTGAGCAGTTTTTGTCGATCCAGCGTTTCTTCCAGCTTGTGATCTTGGCTGCGTTGATGATAGCGGCCCACTTCCTCGGAGACATCCGGTTGGAACAAGAGCGCGGACAAATCAACATGCTTGGCTTTCCAGTGTTCTTTTGCCTTGTCGCTCATCTTCAGCACATGGCTCTGACCGACCATCGACTCGATGGAGTGATAGCCCAACTCCGCCATGATCTCACGAACTTCACGGGCAACGAGACGCATGAAATTCACAGCGTGCTGCGGATCGCCCTTAAACCGTTTGCGCAGCTCGGGATTTTGTGTCGCCACACCCACTGGGCATGTATCGAGGTGGCATACGCGAGCCATGACACACCCTATGGAAACAAGTGGTGCCGTAGCGAAGCCGAATTCCTCCGCACCGAGTAGAGCTGCAATGACGACATCGCGTCCCGTCATCAGTTTGCCGTCCGTTTCCAGAACCACACGGTCACGCAATTGGTTCAACAACAGCGTCTGATGTGTCTCAGCAAGTCCGAGCTCCCATGGCAGTCCTGCGTGCTTGATGCTTGATTTTGGGGAAGCGCCTGTGCCGCCATCGTGTCCACTGACGACAATGACATCTGCAAGACCTTTCGCGACACCAGCCGCAATCGTTCCGACTCCAGCTTTGGATACGAGCTTCACGCTGATTCGTGCACGTGGATTCGCATTTTTTAAGTCAAAAATCAGCTGTGCCAAATCCTCGATCGAATAAATATCGTGATGAGGCGGCGGCGAAATGAGTCCAACTCCTGGTGTCGATCCGCGTACTTCGGCAATCCATGGGTAGACTTTGCTTCCTGGCAATTGACCGCCTTCGCCCGGCTTTGCTCCTTGTGCCATCTTAATTTGGATCTCAGAGGCATTGACCAAGTAATGACTGGATACTCCAAAGCGTCCTGATGCGACCTGCTTAATGGCACTGCGTCGCAAATCTCCGTTTTCATCCATGATGTAACGTGCCGAATCTTCGCCACCTTCCCCGCTGTTGCTTTTCGCACCCAAACGGTTCATAGCGATTGCTAGCGTCTCATGCGCTTCCTTGCTGAGAGAACCGTATGACATTGCCCCTGTTTTAAAACGATGAACAATGGAGTCAACAGATTCTACTTCGTTCAGCGGGATCGGCTGTCGATTGGACTTGAAATCGAGCAAATGCCGCAGGGCTACGAATTGCTGTGCTGTCGCTTGCTCTGCATAGATTTTGTACTGCTCATAGCTACCTTCCCGACAAGCTTTTTGTAGGGCATGAACCGTCTTCGGATTGAACAGGTGGAACTCACCGTCACGGCGGAACTGAAAATCACTACCCGCCTCCAGTGCTTCCTCGGAATGCTCTGGCAAAAATGCTTTCGCATGGCGAAGCAAAGTCTCTTGCGCAATCACATCCAGTCCGATCCCCGAAATCTGCGAAGGCGTACGGCTAAAATAGCGATCGATGACGGCAGAATGGATGCCCACCGCTTCAAAAATTTGTGCGCCGCGGTAGCTCTGAATGGTCGAAATGCCCATCTTGGACATGACTTTTACGACACCTTCTACGGCTGTTTGCAGGTACACTTCGACTGCTTCGTCGCTAGTGAGATCCTTCAGCTTAGCCGATACAACCAATTGGTTTACACTTGAGATGGCGACGTATGGGTTGATCGCGTCGGCACCGTAACCAATCAGCATAGCGAACTGGTGTACATCACGTGGTTCACCGGATTCGATGATGATGCTCGCTTTGGTACGTGTCCCTGCGCGGACGAGATGATGGTGAAGTCCACTTCCAGCTAGCAAGGCAGGGATCGCAGCCAAATCATGATTCATACCGCGATCTGATAAAATCAGCAAGGAGTAACCAGCAGCAATCGCTTCATCCGCCGCAGCGAATAATTGATCAAGTGCCAGCTCTAGCCCCTTTTCTCCCCCTTGCGCCGCGAAGAGTATCGACAATGTTTTCGCCTTGAACTCTTGGTATGGGTTCGCGCGAAGCTTCGCCAGCTCTTGATTGGAGAGCAAAGGATTGGTCAAACGAATTCTGCGGCAATTGCTCGCATCCGGTGCAAGCAGATTTCCTTCCGCGCCAAGCACAGTATGAGTCGATGTTACGCAGGCCTCCCGTAGCGCATCAATCGGAGGATTCGTGACTTGTGCGAAGGACTGTTTGAAATAGTGGTACAAGAGCTGAGCGCGATCAGACAATACCGCGAGTGGTGTGTCTACCCCCATCGAACCAATGGGGTCTTTCTGCTCAGCCACCATCGGGGCAAGTACTTTGTCGACTTCCTCCTGTGTATAGCCAAATGCTTTTTGGTGCGCAAGCAGGCTATCTCCTTGCAGCTCCTCCGTGCGACCTACTGTCGGCAAATCCTCGATGGCATGCAGGTTATTTTTCACCCACTCCCGATATGGCTGTTCGCTTGCGATTTTTTGCTTGATTTCTTCGTCTGATACAATTCTGCCTTCTTCGAGGTCGACCAGCAGCATCCGTCCAGGGCTAAGCCGTCCTTTCTGGACAATCGTTTCATCTGGTACTTCGAGAACTCCAACCTCCGATGAGAAAATGATGGTATCATCTGATGTCACATAGTATCTCGCTGGTCGCAATCCGTTTCGGTCGAGAATTGCGCCGATGTGTCTGCCATCCGTGAAAGAAATAGCTGTTGGACCATCCCACGGCTCCATGAGGCAGCTATGATACTCGTAAAAAGCTTTCTTATTTTCGTCGATTCGCTCATCCTGATCCCACGGTTCAGGAATCATCATCATCGCGACATGCGGCAAGGAGCGACCTGCCAGCGAGAAAAACTCCACGCAGTTATCCAAAATCGCAGAATCACTGCCGGCCATATCAATGACTGGCACCACTTTTGCCAAATCAGCACCAAACGCCTCAGACTGGAACATTTTTTCACGAGCCATCATCCAGTTAATGTTTCCTTGCAAGGTGTTGATTTCCCCGTTGTGAATCAAATAACGATTCGGGTGTGCCCTCTCCCATGTAGGGAATGTGTTCGTGCTGAAACGCGAGTGAACGACTGAGAAGACAGAAGTATAAGAATTATCTTGCAAATCAAGGTAAAAAGCATCCAGCTGTCCTGGTGTGAGCAATCCTTTATAGACAATCGTACGCGAAGACATAGAAGCGGCGTAAAAATCAGCACCTGCTGCCCGTTCCACCTGCTTGCGAATGACGTACAGCTTCCGTTCAAATGCCATTTGGTCCGGTATATTCGAGCTGGCTCCGATGAATACTTGTCGGACATAAGGCTGACTCGCTACAGCGGTTTTGCCGATTTTCGTCGAATCGACTGGAACTGTTCTCCAGCCGAGCAGCTTTTGTCCCTCAGCTGCGACAATCGCCTCCAGCTGATCTTCATACTTTTGCCGCTTCTCCTCATCCATCGGAAGAAACAGCATACCTACACCGTATTTGCCTGGCGCTGGCAGCGTGATATTCAGCTCTTTACAGGTCTTTTTGAAAAAGGCGTGTGGAATTTGCGTTAAGATCCCTGCACCGTCTCCCGTTTCCGGATCACTGCCTTGACCGCCGCGGTGTTCCAGCTGGCACAGAATTTTCAGACCCTTTCGGACCATATCATGCGTCGATTTCGATTTCAAATTTGCAATAAAACCAATTCCGCAAGCGTCATGTTCGAAAATCGGATCGTACAGACCTTGCTTAGCAGGCATTCCTTGTATCGTCATGTATCTCCACTCTCCTTGCTCTCTCTGGTATGTACATTTTAGATTGAGTGAAACGATACAAACAATATATAATTTATGCAAAATCTATCTCAAATCGAGATCAATGGGTAAGGTGGGGGTATTCATGGAGCTACGACAGATTCAATACTTCATCGAGGTTGCCAAACGAGAGCACTTCACCGAAGCCTCACATCATTTACACGTCGCCCAATCTGCCCTCAGTCGGCAAATTGCCAATCTGGAGGAAGAGCTCGGTGTGTCGCTGTTCCTCCGTGAAGGTCGCAATATCAAGCTGACGGCAGTTGGAAAAATCTTTTTGCAGCACGTCGAAATGGCGATGAACGAAATCGAGAAGGCAAAGGAGAAGATTGAGGAGTTCCTCGACCCGTCACGCGGTACGATTCGGGTAGGCTTTACGAGCAGTCTTGCCGCCAATCCCCTGCCGACCGTCATCTCCGGTTTTCGCGCGCGGTATCCGGACATCGGCTTTCAATTAAAGCAAGGCTCTTATCAGGGGCTGATCGACTCGGTCATCAACGGTGAAATCGACTTGGCTTTTCTTGGGCCTGTTCCCACTCAGGAAAAAAATGTGCGCAGCTACATCTTCTTCGCTGAAAACATCGTGGCACTGCTGCCCGCCAAGCACCCGCTGTCCAAGCAGCCGAGCTTGCGTCTCAGTCAATTGCAGGAAGATACTTTTGTGTTGTTTCCACCCGGTTTCGTCCTCCGCAATATCGCAGTCAATGCTTGCTCGCAAATGGGCTTTTCTCCTCAAGTTGCTTTTGAAGGGGAAGATATCGATGCGATTAAAGGATTGGTGGCGGCAGGCTTGGGCGTCACATTATTGCCAGAGCTTACGTTAACGGATAACGTTCCTCGTGAGACAGTGAAAATCCCGATAAGTGAGCCATTGGTGACGCGAACAGTGGGCATTATCATCCCTAACAACCGTGAGCTTCCCCCTTCTGAAAAGCTTTTTTATCATTTTCTGAAAGAGTTTTTTGATGTGCTGAGTAAGTACAGTTAAGGGGAAAGAATCTCAAACTACTGACAGACAGTTGTCAGTAGTGGGTCCTTATAATCGGAAGTACCATCCATTAGAAGGAGGGACTTCGATGATGAGTCACAACCAAACCTTGCGGGGCTTTGCTACGATTAGTTATTGGGCGGATGATGTGCAGGCGGCTAAAAAGTGGTACACGGAACTGCTGGGCATTGCGCCGTACTTCGAGCGGTCTGGACCGGATGGACAGCTCGCCTACGTCGAGTTTCGCATTGGAGACTACAAGCACGAACTAGGCCTTATTGACTGCCGTTTCGCACCTGCTGCGGCGCTACCTAGTCCGGGTGGCGCTGTGATGTACTGGCACGTCGACGATATCGAATCCGTACTGGATAAGTTGTTATCCATGGGAGCAAGAGAGTACGAACCCCTGATCCAGCGTGGTGACGGATTCATAACGGCTTCTGTCCTTGATCCGTTTGGGAATGTCCTCGGCATCATGTACAATGCTCACTACCTGGAGATTCTCGGTTCGTTCCAAAAAGAGTAAGCGAAAGAAAAAGTCCTGATGAACAGATGCATCAGGACTTTTGTGTATCTTCATTACAGTCGTAGCCAGTAGCTTTTCACAAGTGTCTCCCCGTTTGAAAAGCTTTTCCTATCCTTCCCTTTTATCCCAATCCTCTAGCGTCATCATTTTGAAGGCTTCCTCAAAATCAATTCGTAAGGGTGTGATGAATTCCAGTAAGTTGCCATCAGGATCTTCGAAGTAAATAGCAGCGTGAGCTTGGGGGTTATTCGGTAATACAAGCGGCTGTTTTTCTGGTGGGAAACCGAAGCTCGTTGTTACCTCTATCCCCTTCTGTTCCAACCACTTCTTCGCTTCATCCATATCTTTGCGATCAATTTGAAAGGCAACATGACGTAACGAAACGTGATAAGGAGTATCTACCCGGTCTGTTTCCCATAATCCTAACCAGCTGCGCCCTTTTTCAATCCAAAAGAAAGCAATTGTAGGAGTCTGGTGGGCGAGTTCCAAATCCAACTGTTTGTAAAACTCAATGGATCTCAAGAGATTTTTGACAGGTAAATGTGCTTCGTATAATCCTTTAATCATACTGGACATCCTCCCTTGTCTTTTTCAACATTATCGTATCATATGTATGATAATATTGGCAATTCTGCTCGCAAATATGGAATTCATGTTAAAAAATAGTTGGAACCATGCCCCCGTCCATACGGATTGGTGAACCTTTAAATGCGGTTGCATAAGGGCTAGATACGAATGCTACCAGCCTACCTATTTCAAAAGGCTTGATAAACCGCTGTAATTCGGATTGGGGCAGGTTTGCAGCCATAAATTGATTCTCTTTTTCCGAAAATGCCATATCATCAGGAAACAGACTATCAATGATTTGATATACATTTTCGGAAAGCGTTGGTCCTGGCATGATTGTATTGGATGTGACTTCTGTTCCTATCGTTAGCTTTGATAGACTTTTTGACAGTGATAATAGCATAGATTTCGTCATGCAATACTGAGGCATTTGCCCTGAAGGCATGATCGCTTCTTCACTTGCTATAAAGATGATTCGTCCATCATTGTTCTTTAACATGTTCGATAAGTAAAATTTAGATAATCCATTAGCGGCAAGGACGTTTGTTCGGAAGTATTTTTCCCATACTTCATCGTCAACGTGTTCATAGGACATGATCTCATAAATACCCATATTGTTAACGAGAATATCCACATGGGGATATTTCTCAAATAATGCTTCTCTTTGCTTCTTATCTACAATATCAGCCGTAGCATTCTGAGGAGAAGTATCCGGGAATTCCGACTTCAATTCATTTACGATTCGTTCTACCTCTTCATCATTCCGTCCATTTACGAGGACATGGACGCCTTCTCTGGCAAGCTCAATGGCAATTGCTTTCCCGATACCTTTCGTCGATCCAGTAACTAAAGCAGTTTTGTCCCTTAATCCCATATCCATAACCCTTGTCTCCTTTGTAGTCATTCATGGCGAGCTGACTAGAAGTTCATCTTGGAACATCCTTGTGCTCCGGATAGAGATTATCGTACTTTTTCTGGATCGTTCGGTAACTAGCGTACAACGCCAAATTTCTTGCTGAACCCGCCAAATATGGAAACCGGGAAAATGGTAGCCCTGCTTGGAACCGGTTAGCTTGGGAATTCTTTGACGGCGGGATTGACCCGAAAGTATTCGGAACGCCAATGGGAAGGTGTATCGCCTTCCCAAAGCCGAAAGGCCCGGTAGAATGAGTTCTGATCTTCATATCCAAGTAAGAAAGCCACTTCTTTTATATCGAGCTTGGGATCGGCTAAGTATTCGCGCGCCTGTTCATGTCGAGCCTGTGTTAACAGTTGCTTGAACGTTGTGCATTCATCCGTAAGACGACGCTGCAAGGTACGATCGCTCATGCCCAGCTCGCTCGCAACAGCTCGAATATCAAGGCGGCCTCCGGTAAGACTTCGCTTCAAGATCCACTTGACCATCTCAGCAATTGAATGACTGCACTCTTCATCCAATGATCGGTCCAATACAGGTGTCAATATCTCCAACAATTCTTTGTTATACGAAAGAAAGAGACGGTCCAGATCGCATCGATAGAGTGTTAATCGGTTAACGGTGGCACCAATCCGTATAGGACAACCGAAATAAACCTCAAGGGCAGTTACATCCCCCATCGAGTGAGAAAATTCCACGGACTGTGCAGTTAAACGTTTGCCCGTGCCCCGTCGCCCAAGTTCTAGAAGAAAGGCTAACGTGGTTCCAACCAGGACTGGTGGTCCGGGCTGCTCGCTGTGCATCCACTCCAATTCGATTGTACAGTGCTCGCCCTCCTCTGTTATGCGCAACCTTTCCGGAGGGCACAGTTGTTTGTAACGGGCCATTCGATTAAGCGCGTCGCGATAGTCACGAGCATGATAGGTCGCTAAAACAGTCGAAGGGTATTGTGCCGTTTCAAAGTTGGTTGAAAGCTTGATGATACCGATAGCAGTGTCACCAATTAGATCTGCGTACGCTTGCCAGATTCTGAAATATTGGGCAGTGGTGACTACAGCTGGTTCTGTAAGAACGGTGAGCGGCAGGCGCGCTTTGCGAACTAGATAGTGGGGGGCAATCCCTATTCGTTGTAATCCCGCCCAAAATCCTGCCGGGAACTTTATACGGTCTGATTTCATTACGTATGGATCTCCTTTAGTTGCTTACCGATTCGTTCCGCTTATACTTAAGTATACATGAAGGTGATCGTACGCGTTATTATTGCTTGCCTGGCAGCAACGGGTGCTGTGCTCCGTAATCGGTAAAATGTATAGTCGGATGCAACAACTTCCATATCATACCGGGGAAGAAACCGACGAACATACCCCTCACCCCTCTCTGGATAAGGGGCAAATTATAGCGGATTGAGGAAAATTTTACTATGATAATGGGAATAGTGGCTCATTTCAGCAAGAGAGGTGATGTTCTTATGCTAGATTTAGCAAGTCCTATATGGGGTAAGCTACAAGGTCCTTATGGTTTTTCCGATCGCGTCCCTGCGCTCATCCAGCATATTCAGCACGACTATTTTTCCGAAGAAAAAGAAGAGTTGTATTGGGAGCTTCTGTATCATCAAAATACGATTTATCCATGTACATATGCTGCAGTCCCCTATATAGTAGAGATCGCTTTAAAAACAGAGAACCCTGATATTCTGTTGGACATCTTCATAACCTGCGGCATTTTCGAAGCCAGTAGCGAAAATGTGCCTCATATGGATGTGCCATCGGAGTTTTTACGAGATCAGACACCATTATTGGATCAAGAGATCATCAGAGAGATCTATCGTGAATACCGACGTGCCATTCTATCACTGACAGAGCTGACAGAATCAATCCTTCACCTAGCACGGATGGGAGAGCATGATGCAGACAAGCGCTACATACTAGCTGCGGACGCTGCGTTTCGTGGGGACAAAGACATTGCCAACATGCTTCTCACCTTTTCGGAGGGAGACGAATATGTAACGGTGTGTCCGACGTGCGATCAGTCTATCTACTTATGGCCAGATGAGGAAAAGGAGATTTTGTTCGCTTACGAAGACGATCCCGTTTCTCACGGTACAGCGGAACAATTTTTAATTATCGCCAAAAGACCGGACATGACAAATGACAGCGGACTTCAAGGATTATACCAACGTGCGCTTGCGATTGGGGATGAAAAGCTGCTTACCCACCTTCCTTATCTTGCTGGTGAATTGAACTGCTGCTCATGCGACACCCCTATTCAAGTTTGGAAGGGACTTTTTCCCTAAACACCAAAAGGCCACAGCTAATGCCGTGGCCTTTTTGCTTTAGATTGCAGATACATCTGCCAAGGAGCCTTTCGTTGCTTGTAACAAGCCCTCTACTGCCATCTCGATCTGGACGCCAATGTTTCCGCCACTGACGATGATCGTCTCTAACGATTGTGCTCGTTTATCGATCACAGTAGGAAACAATTTCTTCATCCCGATTGGCGAACAGCCGCCGCGGATATAGCCGGATACTTTGGTGATCTCCTTCACGGGAATCATCTCGATCTTCTTCTCGCCGACTGCTTTCGCCGCTTTTTTGAGATCAAGCTCGGCTTCAACGGGAATGACAAACACATAATACGATTTGCTCGTCCCTTGCGAAACCAAGGTTTTATAGACAACGTTCTCTTCGCGACCGATCTTTTGGGCGACAGCGATTCCGTCGATTTTCCCATCATCCGTTGCATAAGTCAGCATGGTGTATGCGATTTTTTCTTTATCCAATATCCGCATCGCATTCGTTTTTCCTTGCTTCACGCCATTCCACCTCCGCTACACGCTGGTCAACAAAATATAATCTATCTTAGGGGATGGCGTTCTACTTTACAACCAAAAAACGCCACTGACATAATCAAGTCAGCAGCGTGCTATTCGTTACTCTTATTGAATCGCTACTTCGTCAATCTCGATATGGCCAGCAGGGCTAATCCATACACCCTGTACATTCTTTTGAATCGCCGCCAAGTTCTCGGAGAAGCGGAACGGAATAAGCGGAGATTCGTTCATTTCGATTTGTTGTGCTTTTTCATAGAGTTGCTTCCGTTTTTCTGCGTCTGTTTCTTTGCGTCCTTCGTCAATCAGCTTGTCTACTTCCGGATTGTTGTAGAAGGAATGATTACCAGGTGCGCCATGTGCTTTCGAATGATATAGGTTCGCTTGGTTGTAGTCGGCATCGCCCGTAGCATTTCCCCATCCGCTCATGAACAGGTCAGTCTCCCCTTTGGATGCTGCCTCAATATACGCACCGAATTCCATGACATCCAGTTGCAGGTCAATTCCGATTGGCTTCAGCTGTTGCTGCAAAACCTCTGCTACGCTAATCCGTGCTTTGTTATCATTCAACGCAATTTTTGCTTTGAAGCCGTTTGGATATCCAGCCTCGGCGAGCAATTGCTTCGCTTTCTCGACGTCATACGGTATGTCTTTTACATTCGGGCTGTACCCAACCATCGCTGGTGTAATCGAGGAGTGAGCTGGTGTTCCCACACTGTTGTAAACGCCTTCAATAATGGTTTTCTTGTCGATTGCGTGGGCAATGGCTTGGCGGACACGCACGTCATCAAAAGGCTTTTTCTTTGTATTCAATCCGATGTGATCGACAGAGAACCCAGGGTATCGCCCCAATTGCATCGATGGAGAATTCTGCACGCGATCGATGTCCGTCACAGGCAAGTTTTCTGCCACTTGAACTTCTCCTGTCTCAACCATGGCAAGGCGAGTCGTGTCTTCCGGTACGGTTTTGAAAACGACTTTATCCAAATTTGGTGTACCGCCATAGTAGCTATCGTTTCTCACGAGAACCACTTCTTGGCCCGGCGTCCATTTTTCGAATTTGTACGGGCCCGTACCGGTTGGATGCTTGCTCAAATCTTTTCCATATTGTTCAATGGCTTTCGGGCTGATGATGCTTCCTTCTGCACTCGCCAAAACAGACAAGAGCGGCGCGTACGGGTAATTCAGAAGAAACTGTACCGTGTACTCATCTACTACTTTCACTTCTTTGATTGCTTCAAACATATTAATCCGGCTGGAGCCAACGGCAGGGTCCTGAACGCGAGCGATCGTTGCCTTTACCGCTTCCGCATTGAAAGGTGCGCCATCATGGAACGTCACGCCTTGACGCAGCTTGAACTCCCACGTCAAATCATCGAGCTGCTTCCACTCACTTGCCAGGGATGGGACGTATTTGCTTTCTTTATCCATGCGGACAAGCCCTTCGTATACTTTGTGATGAACAATTGCTGCTGAAGGGATTTGGGACAGGAAATGCGGATCGAGGTTGTTCGCATCGGACAAACGAGCGATGACGAGCGTTCCTCCTGTTTTGCCTGCTTCCGCTGTACCCCCTGCTTGTCCAGCGCTAGTGGACGCGTCCTGCCCCGATGAACACCCAGCCAAAGCCGCAGATACCGCGATTGTCATGGCAATCAACGTGTGATAAAAGCTCTTCTTTTTCATCTGTGTTCCCCCAATTCTTGTTGCAAATGTTTTAGCATTCAAACATATTTTATTTTAGATAATATTCAGTCATTATATTTTCACTTTGTTTACCTTTATTTTCAGTTTCTTTACAACTTTGTATATAAACAAAAAACTCTCCCCTTTGTCAGCGAGAGAGTGATTCAAATATTATCTGACAAATTCACTTTTTAACAGCCCATATATGTATTCATCAAAATGTCACACCCTCTGCGATGATAGTCGCGGAAAATGGCCACTCCATTTTGAAAATTTCCATTCCGGGGATCGCAGTGATTCTAGTTATACGTACCGACCATAGAAAAAAGAGAGACTCTTCAAGAATCTCTCCCCCTTCGCTACACCTTATTACGATCATCGAGTCAAAGGCTTTTTCATCATATTGACGTACTGCACCACATACAAATACTGCTGCGTTAACAAATCCGCATCCGCTTTTACTTCCTGCAAATAGCGATTGCCCTCCACATGTAGGTCTTCTATCAATGAGCCGAGGAAGCTCATATCGTGTTCGGTCGCGAGCTCTTGCAGCTTTTTCAGCTCCTGCAAATCTTGCTTGTCAAGTTTATGGATTCCTTTGAGTAACAAGCGTTCCTGCCAATCAGTCAGCTTTTCGGTAAAGGAATATAACTCCTCCATGATTGTACGTCCACTCCCTCACCGTTATAGATCTAACTTAAAGCTCGTCAGCGATTTACCCTGCATGATGCTGATCGGATAAAGTCCATCTCCTATTTTTTGCACAAGCAAATACACATCGCGCAGCTCTAGTAGCCGCTTATTTTGTTCGAGATGACGTATATTGCGGGCGAATTCCCCCTGATAGGAGATGCTCAATTGGAGAGATTGACATTGCTCGTCTTCGATCGTAAGAATCAACTGCTGCGTCTTCTGATCGAAATCGACTTGGTTGAACTTGTTCGCTTTCAATAGAAAAACCGAGTCCAAGGCAGTCTCAAACATATCGCCTGCCGCGTCCTTCCAACCACTTGACCAGTCGCGAACGAACACCTTGCCGAGATCCAGCTCTTCGATATTGTCCCTGGGAACGATGGTTAGCCGTGTCTCTTCGCTGGATGACAAGCGTTGCTCCCGATTCGTCTTCGCCTGTGTCAGGATGACCTGTGAATGAGAGAGCTCCTCCATCGAGATCAACCCGCCCCAGGGTACCTTGCCTTTATAGCTGTCCTTAAAGGAAAAGGATATGCCTTCATAATACACAGGGCGCGCTTCTGTATACGTGTAGATGCGTTGATCAGAAAGCGAATAAAAGTAATACGTAATCCCCTTGTACCCCGACCGCGTCTCCCATGGATTTGCTCCCAAAGCATACAGACTTAACTCTGGAACCATATGGTACTTACTCTTAAAGCTGCCGAGTAGCTGCTTTTTCGCTTCGGTGTGATCGGTCTTCTCTAGAGCAAGCAAACTAAGATACACCCGGGAAAGTCGGTCGAGCAGCGCTTCCGTTGAAAACTTGACATGACGCTGAAAAAATAAGTTCAGCTCCCCATGAATGCCGCGAATGTCCTTTTCTACGCGGGGAAGATTGCCGTTATGCGCAGCAATAGCAAGCAGCTCCAGCCGTGTACAAATCGTCTGGGATAGCTTCGCCAAGCCGATGCCAAGAATCTCTGCGATCAGCGCTTTGGCTTCCGCTACGACATCGGTTTCGTAGCTGACATCGGTTACGGATGCTTGTAACTGCTCACGATCCTGTAGCTCATGCATGGCCCGATAGCGCAAAATGACCTCTAGCTTGTGCAAGCAATTGCCCTTCGCCTTGCAGGTGCACATACTCTTCCCGATCTCCGATTCACTGTCAAAAGATACGGATATATCTTGAGTACGCAATGTCATGGTTAAAAAGGATGTTTCAACGACCTCCAGCTCCTCGAAATAGTCGAGGCGAAACAGCACTTCTTCCAGCTGCGCTGGGGTAAAAGCCTTACTGATGTGAGACGGCTGCAATTGCAACAGCCAGCTAAAGTCAGGCTTGTAGGTCTCCAGCTCTTCCTCGTTCTCTGCTCCTGCTTGCAAATGGTTTTGAGCATAGTTGACGATGGCGATGATGACATGCTTGCATATCTTGTCAGATGGACATGAGCAGGAAAAGCGATTAATATCTGCATGAAGTCGGCATACGCTGTCATCTGACAGCGCACACTCGACGTAATCATTCCCGAACTCGTAGGAAACGGTCATTCCTTTTTCCATTTCCTTGATAGAACGATTGTAAATTCCTTTGTTCGCGTATTTGATCAGATACTCTTCGTTGCACAGCGCGATAAACCGATGAAATTCCGATGTGAAATCCGCCATCGTTATTTTCCTGCTGCACGCATGACATCGTAGACGGTTTCGCTGAAAATGCGTGTTGGAATATCGGTTAGCTTCAGCCGATCCACTGGTTTGAAGTAAAAATGCTTGTACTCGGCATCTTTATTCGGATAGAAAGCCAACGCTTCCAGCTTCACATCCTCCATGCCCTCCCAATACGAAATGCTCGCCCCGCTGATTTTCAGCTCAGCCACCATTCCGTCATACAGTTTGTAAAACTCATAATAATAACCGGCATCGAGCGGCGTTCCTTTGACCCAGCCGAATTTCTCCATCATTTTCGCAAAAGCGGTAGGTGAATACGATTCAACAGGCAGTCGGAGCAATTCATTGGCTTTCATTTCTTCTTCCGTTGGCAGGAACGCTTCACGATTCAACTGCTCGAATGGTTGGGTAATTTCGTAATCTTCTAGCTGAGTACGCCAGCCGTTCAACGATTCTTCGTCCAGCTCCAGTGGGTGAATCAAACCAATGAGCTGCTCATCTGCCAACTCATACTCATCCTCGTCCACGGTGTTAAATGTCCCATCGTCCATATAGCGGAACGTATCTACGAGCTTTCCGTCCTCGTATACACCCCAGATCAGTCCAATTGCGAATTTTTGCATCAACACGTTCTCCACAAAGAGACGTTTCCATGCTGCCGTTGACCAATAACGCGATTTGGACAGGGACTCCTCCAGACGAAGAGATTGTACTTTCACCATATTTTTCAGGTCTTTTTTCAATTGAGCAAAAGTCACTCGCGCTTGTTCTGCCTTCTCCTGATCGTCTTTCGCGGACGGTGCAGGCAGGTTTTTTACCGCTTTTCCTGTACTGTCGTTCGTGACTTCCAGCTCCAGCTCATTGCTGACTTTGACCGTGAAGGTGCGGTCGCCGTAGTCAAACACTTGCTTGCCTGACGCATCGAAGCCAAGCGTGGTGA
This sequence comes from Brevibacillus sp. IT-7CA2, assembly GCF_949767855.1. NCBI lineage: Bacteria > Bacillati > Bacillota > Bacilli > Caryophanales > Paenibacillaceae > Brevibacillus > Brevibacillus sp. IT-7CA2. The sequence goes on along the minus strand of NZ_CATKQT010000022.1, from coordinate 552,996 downwards.
CCAGTCGGTCTTCCAGTTCCATCGCGGAAATGTTCTGATTCGCAGCCGCCATGGAGAGCGCCTCTTCTGCTGCTGATTTGACTTGCCTGTTTTTGATCGTACGCTTGATCTGGTCAATTAGGCGCAGCGCAGTCAAATCATTCGAGAACGACAGGGCACGCACGCCATCCGCAGCCAAAGCTCCGCGAGAGTGATCTGTCCACTCCTTAATCCAATGACCAATCGTATCGACTATACGTCGATCTCCAAAAGCGACGCAGAGCGGCATGACCCATTTTTCTTTGGCGACTGCCCCATTATCGAGCCATGAGCGCAAAACTTCTGCGGTAAAGTCAGCAACAGATGCCGCTTGCAGAGACGGTTTCAAGTCAAGTACCAACTGGTTTGGCGCTGTCGGAAAATCGATCGAAGCGGTGAGCATGTACTCCATTACTTCCTGCCCCAGCTCGTTGCCGTCTTGGTCGCGAAGGGTTGGCATGCGCTCCAGTGGCATCCATTTAATTCGTGTGAGCTTGCGCCTGTCGGTCAGGTTGCCCAAATGGGTCAGGCTCGCATCTGGCCCTTGCTCTTCGGCGTCGATAAATGTTTGCAGCAACGTTTTCAATTTGCTGTTCTTTTCTGTAGTCAGCAGCTCTTGGAAAATCTCCTTGTTATTGTCCAGGGAGCGAATCGCATCCAACGCCATTTCCTTGACCTTTGCTTTTTTCTCGGTTTGATAGACGTGCAAATAAAGCTCCTTGTCTTTGGCCTGAAGAAACGCTGCACCAGCGAGGCCGCTCACTTTCTTCGAGCTGTCAGCCAACCCGAACAGAATCGCTTGGTTGCGCAATTCATCTGACAGCGTCTCCTTTTCTGTTAATAGCGTTTGTATCACAAACACGCGAAGCGGCGTATCCAGGTTGTCAAATTGAGCCAGACTCATTTCCGGATTCGCTACGACCAACGAACGATACACCTCTTCATTGACGTCTGTGTAATAATAGTGCGTCTCCTTGATCGACAAAATCTGATAAAAAAGTGTCTGAATATCTACAGCTTCGTCATTCCGGTAATGATCGATGAAGGCGGTCAATTGATCCTGGAACGCATGAGCGAAGCACATATGGCCTACTCTGCGGTTTGACTTGTCTTTGTATTGGCACATGAACGGAATCAGACGCGCAATAAACGGATGGTCCACAGGCAAGAAGCTCAGCAGGATCATCTGCTGTCTTACGAGTTGTAAGTCCTCCAGATGCACATGCTCGAGCACATCCTCTAGGGCAGCTTTATCATCCAAATAGTTCGCCAGCTTTGTCGAGCCCTTCGCACGTCGCAGCGCGTCTTGAATAATCCCTTCCAAAGAAGGCTGGAAATCGGAGAGGTCCACGCCTTCTGCCGCCAACGTTTTGTGTAAAAATCCTTTGACCATCGGGATCGAAGCAATCTCAAGTGCTCGTCTCGATTTCGTTACGTCTTCCAGCGCTAGTTGCTTCACCTGCTCCCAATTTGTCGGCGGGGATAGCAAATGCTCGCGCATGCCCAACAGTAGATCGTAAGGCTCATCCATGTGCACGAGGTCAGCCAGTCTCTTATCTTCGGACAAGATATCAAGCGGGAACATGTCAAACAAGATTTGCAAGGTGTCGTGCAGCTCCCGATCCATCTCCTCTTCCTTCTTCAGGAATGCACTTATCCCGCCTTTGACGTGAATGCGGAAATACAGCAAGCTGATGACCAGCTCCATATATCGCTTCAAATGTTTCTGGTTCAAAAGGGAGCCTTCCTTGACCTGCTCTCCTGGATAATGCTTTTCTCGCAGCGCAGCCTTTTTCTCTTTGACGTATAAAGGGTACAACGACTCGTTGGTCAGTAAATTGTTGCTCGAAAACTGCATAGTCACGACTTCTTTTGCAATGGTATGCAGCTCTTTTATATATTCGCGTGTATCACCTGTAAGCAGGTAATAGTAGATCGGCATCAGCTTTTCTTTTGCTTCCTCCAAAATGCTCGGGGAAATCGTGTATGCATACGAAATGAAGAGCAAAAAATTGGCTCGATCAAATGTTGAGGAGTAATCACGGCTGATACTTACGCGATAATCCTCCGCGGCTTTTAACAAAAATTCGCCAAACAATGCAGGCCCAAAATGCTCGGCCGTTTTTCTCACGGCCTCCAATGCTTTCTGATCTCTTTCATGGATATCAGCATCACTGATTTCCTTCATACTTTGCAGTTCGATCTGATCCAGGAAGCACTCATCCATCACATTTTTCTTATCGTAAAAACGATTGCTTGCCTTATAGATCAGTACAGCTGCTCGATAGAAGGACTGCTCCTCGCCGCGTTTTTTCAGCTTGTCAAATTCGGATCGAACCGTATAGCTGTAAAACCGCGGGTCCTCTGCGATTGCCGGGCATTCGTCTGTGTCACCTGCAACGTAATCAGCGATTTGATCGTACAAATGCTTGTTTCGATCACTTGCACTGATAAACTCCTCCACAAATTTCTTCGTAACTGGATTCAGATCTGTCTTTCGTAAAACCATTCCTTACTCCTCCTTCTCTCTATTTGATAACCTTTCCAATCCATTGCGTGAGCTCATCAGGCGTGATCGCGGCGACATTTGCTCCCATATCGCTCAATACCCTTGCAGCATGCTGGTTGTATGTAGCGTTACCATTGAAATCCAAAGCCGTCAGCACTAAAAACTTGCAGCCCGCGTCGATAATTTCCTTGCTTTGGCGATACATTTCCTTGATCGGATAGCCCTCCTCCAAATCGCTGACGAGGATAAATATCGTCTTCGATGGATTTTCGAGCAGTGTTCTTCCGTATTTGAGCGCTTGGGCAATATGAGTCCCCCCACCAAGCTGCACACTCATCAGCACATCGACCGGATCATCCAGTCTATCGCTCAAATCAACGACCTTTGTATCAAAAATAACCAAATGCGTCTTCAAGGCAGCGAGCTTGTAAAAAATACTTGCCATAACGGAGCTGTAAATCACAGAGTCCATCATACTGCCGCTCTCGTCCACGACAATGACAATGTTCCATTTGTTGTGATGCTGGATATTGCTGTGGAAATACAGCTCATCGATGATAAAACGGCTTTTTTTGCGATCATAGTTTTTCAAATTTTTACGAATCGTTTTATGGACATCCAGATTTTTCATCGACTTCGTATAACCGCGTTTGTGGCGATTGCGTTTGCCGACAATGCTGGTCTGCACTTCATTTTCAAGCTGACGTCGCAGATCGTCTACGACCTTGCGTACAATTTCCTTTGCACTTTTCACGACCTCTCCTTTCATCCTGCCTTTAAATTGGAGGATGTTTTTCAAGAGGGTCATGTTGGGCTCCATGCTTTCCAACACTTTTTTGTCTGTCAACAACTCTGTCATGTTATAGCGGTCCAGAGCTTGCCGCTCAAGGACTTCTACCGTTTTTTTGGGGAACAGTTTGCGGATTTTGTTCAGCCAGACGGGAACCGTCAATGCCGAATCTCCTCGGCCACCCTCTTTTCGATAGCCTTGCTCTTCTCCGTATTCACGGTTGTATAAAAATTCAAGAATCGAGTCTAGTTCCTGATAGGAAAACTCGGATGATTGATAGCCCCCACTGCCTTCCAATGATTCCTCGGCATGAGAGCCCAATAACAACCGCCAGCGATTCAAGGCTTCGCGGCTCAAATCAGGTTCCATTTGGCAAACTCCTCCTTGATCGCTTGATCGAGCATGCGGGCATCACGCAAGGTACGCTCATCGATGACTGGATTCGTGACTTGTTCCACCGTCGTTTGGAAGAGAGCTGCCACTTTTTCCGAGAGCATACTAATTTCCATTGGGCTAAAATATGTAAACGCCAATCGCAGTTCAGGGACTACTTGTAAAAAATCATCGTAGGCCAAGGATGTAATCATCTGATGCAGATCGCGCAGGATTTCTTCTTGATGAAACAGGTAATCACGAGCCACGATAAAAACGCCATGTAAATACGCGGCGGTATGCAGCATTTGCTCAGGCGAGCCGAACATATAGGCACGTGCACGTCTGGAAATTTCTGCCCGTTCGATCACTTCGAGATTGCACAAGATCGCAACCACTACCCCCTCCAGTTTCGCGGGGAGCTTGTCGTTACGCAGCAATTCCAGCAGTTGATCACTGAAAATCTCTCGGGAATCATCCGCCTGTCTTTTCTCACTCAGCATGTAGAGGAATTTGAGCTGATCGGCCAACTCATCCAGTTCGTTGGGGTTCGGGTTTCCCTGCTCAACGATTTTGGTCACAGCCTGGTAATATACTTCTTCCACCAAGCTCTCCAGCCGTTCTGTCTCGATAAGACCGAACAACCGTTTTTGCTCCAAAAGAATCGTGAGTGTCTTCAACGTTTTGCAAAGAGAGAGAAAATGTCCATCCTGCCTAACGGACTCTTCTACAGATTCAAAGAGCCTTTCCGACAGCTCTTCCAATCCCATAACGACCGCCATCATCAGCCATTTTGCCAACTCATGGCTTTGATGCTGCGGCAGTTCTTTTACCATATCGGCTAGCTTTTGCGCAGCTGCCTCCTTCACCGTCCCACCGTAGACCGAGCTCTCGATCAGACGGGCTTCGACGAAGGAGGAATAGCTGTAGCGCCATGTTTCTCGGACAAGATTGACATTTCGGTTGTTCATCCAGTCTGGTCCGGCTTCTTTCGCGCAAAATTCTGTACCCAAGAACTGCATGCAGTGAAAAAACTGACTGGCTTCGCGATGCGACTTCTTGGCATACAGCTCTAGCACCTTCTGATTGCGCCCTGTTGTCGTAATCGCGAGCTTTAGCGATTTACATCTGTCTTTGCAATCGCGAACGATGGGCACATCCAGTGAATTTGGAGCAACCTCACCGATTCCGTCTCCTGTCAACAGCTCTCGCAATGTCTCGATTGGCTGTGAAGTTGCAATCGAGCGCTCGCCTTTTGTAAAAGCAGAGAGAACGGAATCGATCAACTCATAGGCACCGCCCTCGGCCTTTTCTCGCATGACTGCCAAGCCGTTCATGAGGCTGTACGCTTCGATCGCATCCGCAGTTGACGTCGTTTCTCCCTTGTCACGCAGCTTTTTGAGCAGTTGCGGGAGGTACACCAAGGCGCTTTTCGAGAAAGGAGCACGCTCCTTCTTCTCCAGTGCCTTCCACACACTCTCGTAGTAGTGAACGTACGGCATCCCGCTTGCGTATCCATTCAACTGATCTGCTTCCTGGTACGTGTACACCATCGGATATATTTTTTCTTCCTGCACCTTTTGTATCTTGTAGGAAGTCTTTCGTTCCTCGATGAGTCCGTATGTATGAAATCCCCCAGTCACCACGAGAATTCTCGCGTGCTTTTGCTTGGCCTCTGCAATTTTTTGACGCATGTGCGCCTCACGGATCAAATCGCCTTCCGCTTCCAAAGCCGCGTCATCATAGCATTTTCGAGACAGGTAGCAATAGGCAAAGACATCCTTGACGAAATCCTGCGTCTGTTTGCGGATACCATCAATCTCAAAAACCTTTTCCCACAGCTCATCGAAGTTCCGGCATTTCATCGTCTGGCACAATCGTTGAATAAACTGCGAGCCTGCCAGCATGCGCTCATCGTGATAGGACAGCTTTTCATTCTTCTTTTTCAAATCATGGCCGTCTTCCAAGCTTTCGAGGCGACTTCCGTAGCTTAGATCAATAAAAGCAGCAGGTATCTGCCGACGTTTTGCTTCGACCAGGGCTACATATTCCGGCGAATACAGAAGAAACGGAAAGTAACAGACGTATTTTTGCTCTCCTGAGGCGTACGCGTAATAAATGCTCACAGGAGGCTTCGTCCGTTCATCCGTCAAGATCGGAATGATATGATTGCTGTGGTCCGGGCCTTCAATCAGAATGATTTCCGGTTGATACTCTTCGATCGTTTTTTTCAAATGAAATGCGCAGGCAGGACTATGATGACGAACTGGGAAATAGACGACCTGTTTGCTGAGGTTGTAGACCTCTTCTTCGACGAAAGATTTTATGAAGCGGTCTTGACCGTTTATTTGATCCATTTCTTCTCGTTGTAATAAGTTCCCCATAGACCCTCTTCCTTTGCCCGTTCTTTGACCACTTTGGTAAAGTAGGTTTTCAGGATATTTGCGTCCTTTTGGTTTTCCTTGACGACCGCTCCCAGCATGTTCTGTACCAGTCGATCCATGGAAATTGGCCTGCCATCATAGTAATGGGACGTCATTGCACTTTGGACATAGACGGATACGGCTTCGGCTGTACTCATCACGGATTGAGGGGAATCGATTTTGAATCCTTCTTTAGTCTCGCCCATGCGCAACTCCATGAAGGTCGTCGCCAATATCTCAACCACATCCCGATCGATTTCGATGTTTACGCCACTTTGCTCCAGAATCACTTTTGCTTGGGATTCGATAATTTGCGCTTCCATTTTCACATGATTAATTGGCGCGATTGTCTCGAAGTTAAAACGTCGTTTGAGCGCGCTGCTCATTTCATTGACGCCCTTGTCCCGCAAGTTCGCTGTTGCAATGATATTAAAACCGGGCTTTGCAAACACGATTCCGTCTGACAGCTCGGGAATGTTCATCACCTTGTCGCTCAAAATACTAATCAACACGTCTTGAACCTCAAACGGACAACGGGTAATCTCTTCAAAACGGGTAATGATTCCCTTGCTCATCCCGGTGTATAACGGGGAAGGAACCAGCGCTTGCAGAGAAGGACCTTTGTCCAGCAGCATCGCGTAGTTCCAGGAGTATTTGATCATATCCTCTGTCGTTCCCGCGGTGCCTTGGATTGTATTCGTGCTCGTACCGGAGATAGCTGCAGACAGCAGCTCAGACAGCATCGTCTTTGCCGTTCCAGGTTCACCGACGAGCATCAAGCCACGATTGCCTGCCAATGTGACGATTGCACGCTCAATAAGCACATCGTCTCCATAGAACTTCTTCGTAATCGGTATACTTTCGCCCTCATAAGAGAGGGGGTCATCCGTTCCTAAAATAAAGTCGCGCACAGCTCTTGGCGACATCAGCCAATTGGGAGGTTTTGTCCCTGTATCATGGGATCGCAGTGCATTCAGCTGTTTAGCATATAACACTTCCATAGGTGGCTTCATTGTTTCCATCCAAATGCCCACTCCATTTCTGGTTGTACTTGAAAAATAAGGTATACTATAAAAAATGAAAACATATGTTTGTCAGGAAAAGAAGGGTATTTGTACCCAATATTAGGAAGGATATGTGAAAAGATGTGAAATGAGTACTACATGCTAAAAAGCGCCTTGGGTCCCCAAGACGCTTTTCTCGCTTTTTTTGAAGAGTTTTTTTACAACAGCGTCCGCAAGCTCCAAAGCTCCGGGAAAAAACGGTGATCGAGCGCTCTGCGTAAGTACATGACGCCTGATGACCCACCTGTTCCCGGCTTTTGTCCTATGATGCGTTCGACTGTCGTCATATGGTTAAAACGCCATTGTTGTTGCTGGCTGGCGATATCCACCAGCTTTTCTGCCAACTCGTACAGATCCCAATACTGGTTCACATTTCGATACACGGTCAGCCAGGCTTGCTCTACACTCTGATTTGGTTGATATGGCTGTGACCAATCGCGATTCAAACATTCCGGATCAATCGGCAAGCCACGAGTAGCCATCTCCCTGATCGCCGCATCGTAAATGCTGGGCTGCTGCAAGGCCGCACTCATTTGGGCGTGCAGCTCTGGTTGATGCGCATACACCGCTAGGACATGCTGGTTCTTATATCCTAGCGTAAATTCGATGAATCGGTTTTGATAGGATTGAAAACCGGACGAATGACCCAGCTTGTCACGGAACTGGAGGTAGTCAGCTGGCGTCAATGTAGAAAGGACATCCCAAGATTTAATCAATTGCTGCTGGATACGCGAGACTCGCGCGAACATTTTGAAAGCAGGCTCCAGATCGTGGTTACAGATGCACTCATTTGCTGCTGACAGTTCGTGCAAAATTTGTTTCATCCATAGCTCACTCACCTGATGAATGATAATAAACAGCATTTCATCATGATGGGTAGATTGACATTGTTGACTCGACAAGATTTGATCGAGCTGTAAGTAATCGCCGTAACTCATTTCTTTTTGGAAATCAGTATGAACCTGTGTCTCTAATGAAGTGTCGTTCGGTTGATTACTTCCTTGTTCATGTGGTCTCATCGCGGCATGACCTCCTTTCCCATCTAATTCCTTTCCACCCCTCGTTCCTCCTGCTGAACCTCCCTCCTTCTCACCCGATTTTATTTCGCTGCTTCTAAATATTTCAAATCGATTAAGCCATCGATTTTATTACTGGAAATATAACCGGCTTCCTGGCTGATATCTGCCATTTCCTGAATGACTTTTTCATTGACCTCCGTTGTTACTTCCAAACGGGAAAAGGCTGCCTGCACTTCTTTTTTGCTCAACTCTTTGCCAGTCAGATTTTTCAAATGCTTGATGATCAGATCTTGGCTTTCTTCGGGATTTTCCTGAATGAATTTGACGGCCTTTTTATGTGCTTGCAGGTAGGCGGTTGCCAATCCTTCTCGTTTCAAAAATTCATCGCTGGCTGCTACCACGGTATTGGTTGATTCTTTCCCCCAAGCGAATTGATCCCAGTCCAGAAGCAATTTTCCTTCTGCCTGATTCTCAAGTACATATCCCCACGGCTCCTGCGTTGCTGCACCATCAACGGATTTTTGCACGAATAATGCTGCCGTATCTGCTGGGGCCGCCGCATACAGTTCCACATCTCCACCATTCGTCGTCGGTTTGAGGCCAACCTCCTTCAGTGCTTTTCTGAGCATGACATCCTGTGTGCTGCCAATTACCGGAATCGCGATTTTTTTGCCTTTTAACTCTTTTAGTTCACTAATATTGGTTGAACCATTCACGACGAGCACAGCCCCGCCATTGACCGCACCTGAAATCAAACGATACCCGGGATGCTTGACATAAAAGTTCAAAAGAGGCCCTGGCCCCACCGTCCCTACGTCAATCGCCTTCGTTGCCATTGCCTCCATAAACAATCCGCCATTGGCGACCGTTTTTGTTTGAATCTTCATATCAGCACCGAAGGCTTCCTTAAAATAGCCTTTTTCCAGCGCGATGATCGTTGCGCTATGGGTCAGGTTTGGGAAATATCCAATCCTTACTTCCTTCTCAGAGGATTCTGCTCCGCCAGTAGAGCACCCGCTCACAATCCCCATCAATAATAGGGATGCAACAACGGTATTAAACACTTTTTTAAGCATGTGACGACACTCTCCTTAGCCATTTTTCTTTTATGAATGGACTCCCCACTTCATCTGAATGTTGCGTTCGATGCGTGAAAAGACAACGTTATCGACGATGGTACCGATGATCGCAATAATGATCATGACAGATATCACCAAATCCATTTGTCCAAGTGAACGTCCCATCTCGAGCAATTGACCGAGACCACCGCCACCCCCGAGTAATTCACCAGCCATGAGTGCCCGCCAGGAAAATGCCCATGCGATTCGAAGTCCGGAGATGATCTGCGGTACGGATGCAGGAAGAATGACTGTTCGTACAAAGTGAAAGCCAGTCGAACCGTAAGTCTTGGCTACCCGCTGATATAACGGTGGGACATTTTTAAAACCGCTGGTCGCGTTGACCGTCATCGTCCAGGTCGCCCCGATCGTCACGATGAACAAAATAGAGAAGTCATTTAAGCCAAACCAGATAATCGCTAGCGGGAACCAGACAATGCTCGGGATAGACTGAAGCGCTGTCACCACAAAGCCAAGCGTATCTTCTACGAGTTTGTACCTCCAAATGAAGTAACCCAATATCAGTCCGAGAATAATGGCAATGAGAAAGCCCAACAGGATTCGTCCCAAACTTTTTCCAATCGCGGCGGTAATTTGCCCGCTTATCAATCCATTTACGAGTGTTTCGAAAACCTGGGTCAAGCTGGGAAACATGAACGATGGCAACCCAGATAATCTAGATGTGACTTCCCATATCGCCGCTATCATAGCGATGAAGATGACCCGCCTTAAAGCTGTAGTCATTGCCCATTTCCTCCTTCAGCACCTTTTCTATCTCTTCTTGCAGGATCGACAGCACCTTCTGCTCCGTGTTTAATGTCACACTGTCCGGCATGACTCCATCGCGCATGGCAGGAACCGCAATGATCTCCTTGATTTTTCCGGGGCGTGTGGCAAAAACGACGATCCTCTCCGCAAGCAAAACGGCCTCCCGGATATTATGGGTGACGAAAAAAATCGTGACCTTGGTCGTTCGCCAAATCTCAAGCAACTCCTTATGAAGAACCATCCGCGTCTGTTCATCCAACGCCGAGAACGGTTCATCCATCAGCAAAATGTCGGGTTCCATGACAAGTGCCCGAGCTATGGCTACACGTTGCTTCATCCCACCTGAGAGCTGATGGGGATATGAATGAACATACTTACTTAAATGGACCATTTTGAGCACATCCAGCGCCTTCTCGTTGGCTTTCGCAGCAGACATTTTTTTCAACTTGAGCCCGTATGTAACATTTTCCAAAACCGTTAGCCATGGAAATAATCCCGCTTCTTGAAAAACCACGACTCTGTCGGGACCGGGCTTATTCACTTTGTTGCCAGCAACGTGTATGTCACCGCTGTCCGGTTGATCCAATCCGGCTATTAAGTAGAGCAGCGTCGACTTTCCACAGCCAGAGGGGCCGACAATGGAAACGAAGCTGCCCTTTTCCACTTCAAGATTGATATCATCCAGCACCTTTACTTTTTGTTTCTGCTCATTCACGAAATGTTTCGTAACATTATCAATAGTCAGATACATGACTGCACCTCTTTTTATTCCAACTTAGTCGATGGGGATTATGAATAAATAATGATTAATCCTATCGTTTTTGTCAACTATAATCCAATAAAAAAGGGAAGGCGGCGGGCACCTTCTCCTATTCAATGCGGTATCAAAGTTTTATGTGCAGCATTACACGTCGTCTTCTTTAACTACTTACCTACAACTTCGTCGGGTCAAATCTTCTCTCATCCAAATAAGCTCGTGCATGCCCCCAGAAATACTTGCTTGGCTGCATGTAGATTTCCAGACCTGCCCGCTCGATTGTGCGATTCGCCTCTTCATTGGCTTCTTTGAGGATTTGTTTTTCATCCACAGTCAAAACACGGCGCTCGTCCATAATCAGCTCACCGTCAACGATGACATGGTTCACATCTCCACCGACTGCCTGATAGACGACACGATGGACATGCATGTTCTCTGGATTCAAGTGGGCCTGATGCATATTTACAGTAATGACGTCCGCTTTTTTACCAGCCTCAAGCGAGCCCAGCTCGTCATCCCAGCCGACACAGCGTGCCGCATCAATCGTTACCATTTCCAGCAGCTTGCCCGGCGGGAGGTAATAATAATCGCGCAGCGCCGCTTGTTGCAGCAGCTGCATTCTGCGCATGGCCTGGAACATGTCAAAAGGAGTCATCGGCGAGGTGCCATCTGTCGTGATTGCAACAGTCGCTCCCATCTCCAGCAATTCTGTAATGGGGGTGCGTGCATTGATTTGACCAAAACCAGGAGAAGCACTCACATTCGTTCCTGTCTCGGCCAAAATTTTCGCCTCGTCAAAAGAAATTCCCCGACAATGCTGCAAGTGTACGTCAGGACCGAGCAGCGCGTACTCTTTGTCTTGAATCGCGAGGTGAATCATGCCTCCAAAAGCATCGGAATGGATGCGCGTGTCGTACTTTTTCGCAATCTCCCTGATTTTCCGCGCTTGGTAACGGTCGAAATCGGTTAAGCCAAACAATTGGTCGGCTGGTGTCGGATAAGACGGATTGACAGAGGTCACGATGACAAATGGAGTTATGTATGCTCTGGTTTTATCGTTATTCGCGTGATTCAGGGCTTCGATCACTGCTTCTGCCCCAGCGAGAACCTGTTCATAGGTGACTTCCTTCGTTACTTTTTGTCCATCGATCCAGCGGCTGAAGGGATGCGGCCACGGTGGATTGCATGGACCTGTCGCTACGATTTCGCGAACGCCAACCTCGTTGTACGCTTTGGCGTGATTCAAGGCAAAGATCGGATCATCTGAGCGCGGCATCGAGCCCAGGACGCTAACACCTGTTGTAATCCCAGCTTTAAGCCGCTCCAGTGCGGACAGCTTTCCCTCGTAGTACCAGAAATCGTCTGTCACGTAGTGCTTGTAAGTGTTGGTCATGATTGGCATCCAGTCGTTGATATTGTCAGTCGCAATCGTTTTGAACAACGAATGTCCGCCATGACCATGTGCGTCAACGAAGCCTGGCAGTATACAATGATGCGCGCAGTCAACTACCTTTTGCGCGGGATACTTGTCTTTTAGAAGTTGGGTGTCGCCTACCTCCAAAATTCTTCCTTTATCAATAGCGACTGCCCCGTCCTGTAATACCCGGCGGTCTTTGTCCATAGTAATGACTACACCGTTTACGAGTAACAAATCGATCAAGTTGCATCTCCCCCAGCTTCAAGAATAAGGGTGGTGCCCATGTCACCTACTCCCCCTCCCTACACCTTACCGCAATTTCGACACCTTGTATTTGCAAGAAAATTACAACTTTTTATAATATGTTTACCTGTTGGTTCCAAATGGAAAAACCACCTTCCCTTGAAGGAAAGATGGTTTGAAGGTTTTAGGCATCCGCTTTTCGTTTGCGGAGGAAAAAAATGAGAAACGCTATCCCCGCAAATGCGAGTACAGCATAAACGACATTGGAATAGAGATCGAAATAGTACAGAATGTCTTCCCACGATTCCCCCAATAAGTGACCAGCCATCACTAGGACGATGTTCCAAATAAGCGTACCGAGTGTTGTAAATAGCAAAAACAGCGGGAAATTCATTTTGGTCATACCAGCTGGAATGGAAATCAGGCTTCTGATTAATGGGATCATGCGGCAAAAAAAGATCGTCCAGTACCCGTAACGGTCGAACCATTCATTCGCTTTATAGATATCTGCCGTTTTAATGCGCAGAAGATGCCCCCATCTCTCTACGATCTTCTCTATTTTTTTGACGTCTAGGTAATAACCGATTCCATAGAGCATGATTGCCCCGATCACCGAACCGATTGTAGCTGACAAGATTACGCCAAAAACCGTTAAGGATGATTGCGTCGTCATAAATCCACCGAAGGTCAAGATCACCTCAGAAGGTATGGGTGGAAAGATGTTTTCCAGTGCCATCATCAGTAAGATACCGAAGTAACTATATTGTTCAATAATTTGGGTCATCCAGTTCTGCATGCTATCCCTCACAATTATCTACCAATGCTTATCTCTCCAGTATAGAGACACGCGTTGCATAGTTCAATGAAAAGCGATAATCTTTTCCTTTATTTCAATACGAAAGAAGGAAGTCTTGGGTTACCCTTCCTTTGAAAATTTTCATTTAGAATATTCCTGAACAAAAAATATTGCCTCCATGCACATTTTTCAAAAACGAATCGTGAGGAGGTGAACTGTGTGTTTCGCAAAATTGTCCATTCACTCGTATGTCTTTTACTGGTTATGACTGCTGGCGCCGTGAATGTAAACGCGGCCGAAGCAAAAGCAACCGGCATGTTTTTCATTGAGAAACTATTCAAGAAAGAAGGACTTCGCTTTCAAGTGACCGTTACCGAAATCGACAATCCAAAATACGACTCACCAGTGTACCACGTAAATACGATTGTCACCAATATTTCGCGGAAACCAATCACATACACAACTGGTCATTGCTATGGTGTAACAAATCGACTAGAAGCACATGCCTCTGGAGACTCTTGGGAGCTTCCTTACCCAGAAACCGAACCTGCATGTCCCCCTGTCATCCAGGAGAAAATCTTGAAGCCCGGGAGAACTATCGAGCAAGATGAATACTTCCGAACAGACGAACTGCCGGATGATCTTACGCCAGACTATTTTCAATTGAATTCTTCCGTACGCATCCTCGTTGGACTCGAAGATAAGGAACGTAAAGAGGAATTCGTAAAGATGCAGACGCAATTTCTCGCAGGGCTGGCTCTCCATCCAGATGAGATTGAGCTCCAGGCTGAATCAAGTGAGCTCCCTAAATCGTATTACGAACTCAAAGTGACAGGGAAAGCCTCCAATAACGATATCAAACGCGTAACGATTCAGGTCTTCAATACGGTCATTACGTTGCGACTCGACTCGAAGTCAGGAGAGTTTTCCACGAAGAAAAAAGTAAAAGCAAAAGGCCCGTCCCTTCAATCAGGTGTACTCGAGGTCACGTACAAAGATGGCACGAAACATATCTACAACATTCCCATAGGAAATTCCAGCAACTGATGTTCTCCATGAAAAAAAGGACGGCCATGTGTCCGTCCTTTTTTTCGTATTTCACTCTGTTTCTGTTCTGTCGTGCTATTCCCTACTGCTTAGACCAGTAAATCAGTGTGTCGTCCCTCTTCATTTCTGCAAAGCCCATTTTGACTAATATTTTCGCGGAATCTATGTTATCTAGCAAGCACTTCGCTGTAATCTTTTTCACATCTGGCTGCAACAACGCCCAATTCGCTAGGCCTTCTGCCGCCTCATTCGCGTAGCCTTTTTTTCGTTCGGCTTCAATAATACCATAGCCGATGTCCACTTCTCCCTCCGCATTCGGTACTCCCTTGAACCCTGCATCCCCGATGATCATCATGCCATCTTTTGTAATGATCATCCACGATTCAAATCCTGTCGGTTCCCCTGTGAGTTCGAGTGCTTTGATGATTTTCGGTATCGTTTCCATCGCATCCTCATCAGGCCAGCCTTTTCCTAATGTAAGCCCCATATCCAATAACTCTTCGTAATTTTCTTGCAAAACATTCGTCGCTATTCTATGTGTAAATGGAATCAATATGAGCCGTTGTGTGTGAATGCTTTTTTCATTCATGGACAGGTACCCCTTCCTTTTCCTTCATTGCCGGTGACGATATTTACGGTAAATTTACACTCCATATGTTTTTTCAGAAAGGGTCTATTCCTACACCTCAGCTACTTTTTCATTACTCCGATAGGAAGAATCACTCGGGCACTACCATTATAGCATGATTTTCCATCCCTTTTTTCTAAGAACGAATTGAAGATTGATTAATTGGAATCTTTTCCGAATAATGAGAGTTAACGAATGATGATGGACACCACGGAAATCCAGTTGGTAAGGAGTGAGAACATGTCCACAACGCTAAACACTGAGCTTGTCCGCATTCTGCCCTGGGCGGATCACGATCTTCCCTTGCTGCGTCTTTTGAATGCGCCTGCCATGATGGAGCATCTTGGAGGCCCGGAGACGGAGAAGCAGCTCCTCGCTCGGCACAAACGATACGTCAATAAGGACGGACAGCTAACGAGCAAGATGTTCAGCATCGTACTGCTTCCAGATCACACCCCTGTCGGAAGCATCGGCTATTGGGACCGCATCTGGCAAGGGGAAAACGTATACGAAGTAGGCTGGAGCGTCCTGCCCCCCTTTCAAGGGAAAGGAATTGCCTCTGTGGCTTTAGCCTCACTCATCACACGCATCAACCAAGAACGAAGGCACAAGTTTATTCATGCCTATCCCTCCGTGGACAACCCTGCCTCCAATGCCATTTGCCGTAAGCTCGGTTTCACTTTGCAATCAGAATGCGTCTTTGAATACCCTCCAGGAAATTTTATGCGCTCCAATGATTGGCGATTAGAAGTTGCATCAGGACATTTCCCCATTGAAAAAGTCCGGGAGCAATTCCCCGCGCTACAACGAACTTACAAAGGCAAGCCAGTTGTTTATCTGGATGGCCCAGGCGGCTCGCAAGTCGTAAAATCCTCCATGGACGCGATCTATCGCTATATGGCGGACGGTGGAGCGAATTTACATGGCTCCTTTCCAACGAGCAAGGAGACAGAAGCCATCCTTGCAGATGCCAAGCAAGCAGTAGCAGACCTCTTCCACGTGAAGCCGCTGGAGGTAGCCTTCGGTGCGAATATGACCACCCTGACCTTTGCGATTGCGCGTGCATTAGGTCGACATTGGAAAGAAGGGGATGAAATCATCGTCTCCGAGATGGATCACCGCGCCAATGTAGACCCGTGGCTGACTGTTGCCGCTGATCGCGGAATAACCGTTCGGTGGTTAAAAGTGAATAAAGAGACACTTACGTTACAACTAGATGAGCTCGATACCCTACTTACCTCCAGGACCAGACTTGTGGCAGTCGGGCTTGCTTCCAATGCTGTCGGAACGATCCATGATCTCGCTGCCATTTCCCAAAAAGCACGTGCTAAAGGAGTTATTGTTGCTGTCGACGCCGTGCATGCGGTACCTCACTTCTCTATCCATCGAGACGAGATTGGAGCCGATATCCTGCTCTGTTCCGCTTACAAGTTTTTTGGCCCTCATGTGGGAATCGCTATTATTCGCAAAGAAATTTTTGAAGCACTCGATGTTTACAAACTGGTTCCTGCCCCCTCTTCTTATCCAGATAAACTGGAGACCGGAACACAAAATCATGAAGGAATCGCTGGAATCAGACCCGCTATCGAATTTGTTGCGTCGCTTGGTTTCGGTGATACCTTCGCTGAAAAAATCCGGTCTGGTTACGAGGTGATCGAAGCCTATGAAAATCAGTTGGCTGAAAAGCTGCGAAAAGAACTAGGCGCAATGAATGGTGTCACCATCTATCAAGCGTGTGAAGATGTACCGAAAACACCAACGATCGCTTTTCGGATCGAAGGGTTTACTCCCCAAGAAATATGTGAGCGAATGTGTGAGGAGCATAGCATATTCCTTGCGGACGGGGACTTCTATGCGACAACACTCGCCAATTGTTTGGGAATCAGTGAAAGTGGCGGCTGGATACGAGCGGGGCTGGCACCGTACAATACCCACGAGGAAATAGACCGTTTCATTCAAGGGATGGAAGCCATTATAAGGGCATAAAACAAGACCCGGGTCAACGCGACTCGGGTCTTCCACGTTTTTATCCATGAAGCCCGCCCTGAAATCTGGCACGGGGGCGATAGTGCCCGACTGGAATTTGAATCAAGCAGGTTTTCTCTTCTGTCTCTAGGTTGTAAAGATCGTCGCAATTTTCCACGTCAAATCCGAGTAACGGATGACCGCCCATTCCACACGTGAACGCTGCCAAAAGCAAGTGATGCACGACGATTCCCGCCTCCAAATGCTGGATGCGATACCCTCTAAACCCTAGCTGATTGATCAAATGATCGCGTTTACCCGCCACATGAAAGCAGAGCGGCACTTGATACAAATTCACGTTGTCCAGCGTCATTCCGTCTTGAAGGCGTGCTCGTAAATCTCCATAGACAATCGGATAAAGAGCGTGTTCCAGTGGTTCGTAAGCGTATGCCCCATCTCGTATCCCTTCTACCTGATGAATGCTTACAAAGAGAGAAAGCCTACTCCACGCTACTTCTTGATTTTTTCCCAAATCATTGCCATACGATAGAGCACTCATCGTCATTTCCACGATACGCGCTACCTGATCCTGGTCTGTTTTCCTCCTGATAAAGTCCATTTCCGGCGAAAAACGCTCCCGGCAATATTGCGCCAGATCATAGTTTGGTTTCTGCAAACGCGGGAGAAGAATTCGCTCATCGGAACGACGAGGCCACTTGCTTTCCAACTGATCCGAATAACGTGTAATTGAATGGGTAGATTCCTGCATGGCAGCTTGATTCATTTGCAGGAGCGTAGGATATTTTCTCATTCTTTTTGAGCGCATCACCTGCACATGCTTTTGCTCAGGCAGTTCTCGGATTAACTCGCTTGCCGTCTCCTCTTCTCGCTCTGCCCAATGTGTGGTTGAGTGCGAATGCCTCTCCCCTTCTGTTTGAAGCGATAAGGGAACTACCGCGTATACACTCTCTTGATCGGCAGACAATCCTAGCAGTGTATTTATCGCTCTATCTAGGAACTGGTAATGTACCGCAGTCGTTACACCGAACTGGTTTGCCATTTCCTGCAATTGTCCAAGCAGTACTCCAGCATCGAGGCCCTGCAATCGATAGGAAAACTCATCATACTTAAAAAAGTTCTTCCAAAAATAGGTGGATACGAACGCAACTCCAAAGCAAGCATGTACCGGGCAACTGCCGCCAAGTGCTCGGCTTAGGAAGTGATCAAAATTCCCTTCGCGCAATTGTACGAGTCTGTGATGGGCCACATCGTAGTGGTATAGACCAGAAGGAATACTAGATAGCTTCAAATACACGTACAGCTCACTCGGATAGAGCGCCCCTCCAGACGGAACTGGTCTTCGATTCGTTACAAGTGGCACAAACGACTCAGATCCTACATCTGTCGGCGCTGTGGTTAACAACGATTGGCTGATTTGGATGAGGCCATAGCTATACCATAACCAAGCGCCCAATTGAGGAAGAGACATCACTTGTGAAACCGTATGATCTGCGAGCGATAGAGGGACGTCTTCTGGAAGCGGAATAACAGGTAGCCCCCTGTACAGCTTGTATGTCAGTGGCGCATCCCCCCAATCCACTTCGAGATCACTTGGCCTGGCGTTTTCCGTATCAAAATGAAGGCGGTACAAGAAATTTTCGAGACTCATCCGGCTCACTCCCAGATGCATGTTATGGAAACGGATGCGGAAAAGGATTCAACTCGTCTACACGCAGTGGTTGTTTCGTGTAACCCAGCTTCACAGGGACCTCCCATACTCTTTTCAATCCTGTTACTCGCGTGAGATGCTGGCCAAAAGTCATCGGGAGCATGCCAGGAATCAATACGCGTACGCAAGATAAGCCGTGGCGCGCTACCTCTGGTGTCGTTTGATCTACCACAATGACATCGAGATCTAACTTTTGGAACACACCGAGCAACTCCCGCAAATCGTCTGTTAGATCACGATGCTGGTTTCTTCTAGGAAATTGTTCAGCGAAAGAGACCATCGGGCGTGAATTATTCATAAGAAAGGCTAAGCGCTCCGCTGCTTCCGGCAAGCTGTAAAGCATCGCATGATCGTCCATCTTTTTCACTAGGGACGAATCATGGAGCATGCGCAAATATTTGTCTCGGTTCGCTTCGTACTTGTCTGTCAAAGTCATGAGCATGGCAGCCGTTTCGTAAATCGAGCTTTTTACAGCGCGGATGGGGTCTGGATGCGCTCCTGCTGCACAAACGAGGTGCAAGCCTTCTTCTCCGCGGTTTTTCGCAATCGTCCATACAGCGGGAATTCCATTTTCCATTGTCGCATCGAACAAGTACAAATCGTAATTGGTAACGGTCTGCATCCGATCAATTAGAAGAAGCAATTCCCGATCATTGACCGTAGCGGGATCGAGACGCGGTAATGGCAATTGGGCATACCAGGTCAACAGGAAAGCATCTCGCTCCACCACTTCGAGGATGCCGTAAAAGATCGCCTCCTCCAAACTACCGCCTAACGCACAGCCATTGGAGGTCTCAAATACAACTCCCTCCCCGAATCCCATACTGTAGTAGGCCATGAGCTCAGGCACAAGAATGGGTCGCTCTTCTTTAAAGGAATAACCCCATACCCAGTTCATCTCTCGCTTGGGATCAAACGGCTGAAAAGGAAAATCTGGCAGGGCATACTGCTCTTCTGAATGGGTCCCCGCCGTTGTCGGATCAAGGGCATGCGGCGCAAGGTTTGCATAGCAGTCACGCACCATCGTCTTCTTGCCACGCGGCATCAGCCCGCAATATCTTTCCATTCCTTCCAAAATCGCCGTTATCTCACTATCCGCGTATGAAACAGACCTGCCAGCCGTCCCCTCGTCATGTGAAAATAACGGCAAATTGACACTTACATCTGCGAACACAGAGACAAGATCACGCACTTTCCCATTCAAAAACCCGGTTCGGGAATCCAAATATTCGTTGGTGAGAGCTTGCTTCAAAGCGGCTATGGATTTTGTCCGGTAGCTGTCCGGACTTTGCTTTACGATAGGCTTCAAGCATATTCTTGCCTGCTCTTCAGAATCCTCGGGCAGCTGACTGCATACCGAACATAATGGATTGGGCAAAAAGAAGTGACGCGTGCTGGTCAATGTTTGCAAATCAATAAACTGGATATGCTCGGATAACTGGGCTTGCCTGCCCTCTACTATACGTTCAACCTCCGCACTGACATGGTATGCCACTTGTAACAACCCTGAGCGAGATGACCATGGATCACGGGGTATGCCGCCTTTCTCCCTCAGCATATGTTGTATCTTCCACATCTCTTTGCGATCGCGTCCCGCCATCAATCGCCGCATATCTGCACACTGGGAGCACCCTGTTTGATCTGGACGAACCAACGGACCTACGATTGCCTCCCCGAACGAAACGAAACCGCGCAACCATGGAATATTCGCTTTTCGGAAATGCTTTTCTGCCTGCAAATGCAAAGCAGGATCGTACGCATCGTGCAACAGGAGCGCCAAATCTGCTCCACTTGTCGCAGACTCCATGTTTTCACTGTGCCACACGCGATAGTCCTTGCTCAGATGTTCTGAAACCAGCTCCGCCAGTACTCCGTCTCCAACTACAAGAATGTCAACGCTCATTGAAGCACCTCCTGTGAGAGCAGCAAGGCGAATACACCGCCAAGGTCTTCTTCTAGGAAAGGCTCTATCGCGGCATTCATGACTCGAGGAGAAAGGTGTTGAAGCGCCAGTACCTCAACCGCTTGTTTCCAGACCTCTTTTTCCGATTCTTCCTGAACGCTACTGAGTGCAAGTTCGATGGCTTCACCCGTCAAGCCGACAGATTGCGCTGTCAGTACATACTTGGACACTTGATTTGTTGGCGTCTGAATCTGATGCAAGGCATACATCAGCGCTTTTCGCAATGCTACTCGCTCTAGCAAGCCAATACTCCCATACCATCCCGTGGGCGTTTCCACCCAAAACACCGGAAATCCGTACACCTCATGACCTTTTGCAATCGTCAGTTTCTCACCTAATGTAGCGAAAGACCGTACATAAAACCGGGACTGTTCATCCACAATCGAGTCAACATGCACAGGCCTAGCCGTTGGTTGTCGTCCTTGCATTTCTGATACATACGTGAGTGTCAAACAATGCTGTAATGCCCGACATAAACCTTCTGCTGCCGTTTCCCCTGCTCCAATTCCGATGTTGCGGTGGTTCACCATTCTTCCCACATACATCTCTGCCCCAAGCAATCCTGCTTCTCTACGCGCCTCGTCATGGGTATATCCTGCGCATACAACTGTTGGCAATAGCTCTGCGGGACCATCTGCCACAGGATCGACTGCTGTCACCCTACACTGTGTCAGTGGTAGCTGCGTAAGCTCTCCCTCATCCCAGCTGTGAAAAATTCCGTTATCAGGGGAGGTCCATGACGGAAACAAAGACAATAGACTTTCTTTCTGTTCTGCCTCTTTGGATATCCGCAATTCAAGCTCCCTCTCATCCAATACCTCCATGCTCATGTCTTCTTTTCGCATTGGGTGAGGCATGTATGACTGCCAGCTTCCTTCCAATGTCTCCAGATTTAACAAATAAATTTTGTTCGGGTCCTCTGCTTCATTGACACCTGAAACGTATTTGAACCATTCAAAAACAGCGATGTTCGCCAGCATGGCTGCTACGGTCATTGAATATGGATGTTGCTCGGGGTCCGCACACAAAGCCTGTCGATGTAAACGACGCCAAGCCGATTCAAAGCAAGCCTCTGACTGTGGATGAATCAGCGGCCCTACCATACCTTTTTGCTGGACAAATAACGCCGGAACAAACACCTTCTCCCGCTCTCTGCACGCGAGCTGGATCACACTTATTTCGCCCTCGTTTACGTTTGCTGACGTGTACAAAATACCAGCGAAAGGCTCGATCGTCGCTGACCAGTCGGCACCCTCCCACGACGTCGGCTTGAGTTCATCCAGCTTCACGTGTGGGTCTTTCCTACGCGAATGTTCTATAATCGCCTCTAGCCGCTCACGATTGGTCGAAGTCTCATTCGTGATGGCGTAATGGAATTGAACGCATCCCGATTCCAGCAATGCATGGATGACAGAAAGGAGAAAGGTACCTGCCCCGATCACCAATACTTTTTCCGTTCGATATTTTTGAAACCGATACCCTCCTGATCCACCTAACTGATCCAAATATTCAATCTGCGCTGCATACCTCGACATGACCTCTGGTGATAATTCATGTGGTTTCTCCCGGCTCACATCTTGAAGGAATCCATTTTCTAAAAGTGTACCGGCCACTTGGAAAATTTGTTGCTGGTATTCTTCCGGCAAATCGTCGGTCAATTGCTCCAACGTATGCACACCATTAAACATGGGAAATAACTGATCTACCCATCGATCGATCATGTCACCCTTCAAACGGAAAGTTCCGATGTTATTGCGAAAATACACACTTCCGTCTGAATCGGGTACATACACTGTATCCCGCTTCACTTTTATGCGCATCGAAGGATTCAGCTTATCCATTCTCCTCCCCCTGACGTTGTGAAATAAACCAATTTGCGACAAGACATGTCACAGCTATTTTATGTATCACTCTTTGTCTCACATTCCAGTTGGAAAAACAAAGCCCCTGCCAAAAACCAATTTGGGGCAGGAGCTTCATTTACGTGATTAGAAATCGTCAAACACGATAAAGCATGGGAAGAAGCAAGAGCAACTGCAAGTGCAGGAGCAGGAGCAGGAACAGCTACATGAGCAGGAGCAGGAGCAAGAGCAACGACTGCAACGACCACAACTACATCTGTGGCAACCACCGCATCTGCCACATCCACCACATCTACTTCGAACTAGCGTCGCTTCATTCATTTTTTCTTTGTCCCAACGCTGCACTCGATCCGCTTTTATTTCAGAAGACTTCAATTTTTTTAGCTCTTTTTTGAACTCATCCATTCATTTTCACCTCCGCCACTTCATGGAACTACTCTAGATTTATGTAGTAACGTTGGGTATTCGTGCACAGATCATGCGCCCATTTTTGGTGGAACATGAGAAAAACCCGCTATGTTGCAAGGTTCCCTGACAAAAAAAGAAGCCGCCCTCAAAGTGAAGGCAGCTTGGATGATCACTGTTACAGTTTGAAGATAATGCCCATGAGTGAGTAAATAATCACCGTCGAGAACAGCACCGTCATATGAATCAGCGAATAAATAAACATCGTTTTCGACCATTTCTGTGAATCCATTTTCCGGTATCCAAAAACACTCAGAACCAGCCATAAAATATTCAGGAGCAGGGCCATAAACGTAAGACCAGCGCTTAATGACCAAAATAGAAAACTGCTAGCAATTAATATAACCAAATAAACATTTGTTTGAATGTAGGTACGTCTTGCACCTTTGACCACGGGTAACATAGGAACCCCAGCCGCCTTGTACTCATCATGCTTGCGAATCGCAATCGCATAGAAGTGAGGCATTTGCCAAATGACCATGATGATAAAGAGACCAAGGATAGCAGGATGCGTGATATCTGGGTGAATAGCAGCCCAACCGATGAGCGGCGGCATTGCGCCAGAAATACTTCCTACCTCCGTATTGTAAACTGTTCTTCTTTTGGTCCACATCGTATAAGGCACGACATAAAAAAACAGTCCGAGAAAACCCATAATAGCAGCCAACGGTGATGCCAAGACGAGAGCCACCAAGCCAAAAATCGTCATCAGGGATGCTAGCCATAAAACTTTCTTCGTTGATATTTCTCCTGTCACCGTAGGTCTGTTCTTCGTCCTCTCCATGACAGAATCGATATCGCGATCATACACGTTATTAAAAGCACCCGCTGCGCCCATGATTAAAATAGAGCCGATTGTAGCAAATAAGATTTCTGGCAGCTTATCTAATAGACTGAAGTGATACGTATATAAAGCCAATGTTAATCCGGCAAACATCGGAATCAGATTCGATTTGATAATTCCCGTCTTAACCGTTTGCGCCAAAATATTGGACATAGGCCGATTCCGCGTTGCAACGCTTTCTTCCCTCTGCATTCGTACACTGTCCCCTCTTACTAGATGATCTATATCTATCGTACTCCAAAATAGCATGACATAGTAGACGGTTAAATCCTACAAAACTGCCATTTGTATCTTACATACCGATAAGGATTTAAATACTATATGGAATGTTAATTCTATATGGTATGATTGTCAAGAGAAGGAGGCGGACGAATGAACAGACGCAGATTAACCCAAGCAGAGCGTAAACAGGAAACACGGCAATTGCTCATTGACGCAGCCATTGAGACCTTTGCTCAGTTAGGCTTCCACGGGGCTTCCGTTGATAAAATCGCAGACCATGCTGGATTTACCAAAGGTGCTGTTTATGCTCATTTTCAGTCCAAAGAAGATCTCTTTCTCGCTATCTTGGAAAGTCAGATGCAATTACATGTGTCTAATATCCATCACGTAATTGATCGCCAGCCATCATTATCGCATTTTATAGAAGCCATGGACGCCTATTTTATGTCCGTTCAGCAACAAAATCGCACGTGGAACATGCTGAACCTGGAATTTTTGCTTTATGCCATGCGCGAAGAGTCTGTTCGAAAGCGATGGTCGAACATGATCATAGAGTCGGTACAGCATCTTTCCAAGGCCATACAGACCTTGATGCCAAAAGAAAGTGACTCTACTCTATCCGCTGATGAAATGGCATGGACGATTCTTGCTTTAGAGAATGGCATGAGCATCTTTTATTACATTAGTGGCGACCAGGTGCCCCAGTCTTTATACGGAAAAGCTTTGCAAAACATGATATTGTCAAAATAGCGATTGCCTTATACTAGATCGTTTCTGACTGGGCAGCCCGTTGCTTCATGATTCGATTGACTCTCTCCGAACCATATAGCATGAACGCAATGTAGAAGGCTGTAAAAAACGGTAAAATAGAAACGGTCGTCTGTGCAGCAAGCCACCCCAGCAACGGAGGCAAAAGTGTGGCACCAGTGTACGCAACCGCCATCTGATAGCCCATCAGCTTTTGTGTTTGCTCTTTCCCAAAGCGTTCAGGGGTATCATGCAGCATACAGGGATAGATCGGAGCGAAGCCTAACCCGAGCAACAGAAAACCGATTAGCGAACTGAAAGTCGGTAATGGCAACATCAACAGCGCTGCCCCAGCGAATGATACGAGAAGTCCACTGCGAATCAGGACGCGGTTGCTCACTTTGAAGGTAACAAAGCCCGTGATAAATCGCCCCACGGTAATGCCACCGTAATACATGGCTACCCACACCGCCGCTACAGCCGCAGGTAGCTCCTTCACATTTACCAAAAAACTGCTCCCCCATAATCCCACCGATGCTTCAGCTCCACAATAGAAGAGAAAGGTTAGCAAAGTCAGCTTGACGCCTTTTGTCCGTAACGGTTGTTCGCTCTGCCCACGAGACGGCTGAACCAGTGACTCTTTGACAGCATGACTCTGCATGTTCTCCATTCGTTTCCATAAAGGAAGTGTAAACGCTAGAAGTACGACTAATGCAAATTGAATGAGAGAAATGGTCAAGTATCCATTCCGCCATAAATCATGATCGCGCATAAAGCCAGACATAATAATGGGGCCAAGTGTAGCACCCACTCCCCAGAAGCAATGCAGCCAGCTCATATGATGGGCTTGATAATGCGTGGCGACATAATGATTCAGAGCAGCATCCACAGAGCCAGCTCCTAGTCCCAGCGGCAATGCCAAAACCATCAACCATATAATCGAAGGAGCAAAAGAAAATCCGAGCAAGGCCGCCGCCGTCATCAAACAGCTGATCAGCGTGATCTGTCCTGTCCCCAATCGTTTTATTAATGCACCACTCATCAAGCTAGATACGATCGTTCCAGACGCAATCACAATGTTGATCACACCTGCCATACCAAATGCCGCACCATACTCTGCTTGCATGACCGGCCAAGCTGCCCCCAGTAACGAATCAGGAAGGCCCAAACTGATAAACGACAAGTAAATCATGATCAAAAAGAATGTTGCCACTATCCCCCGCCCCCTGCTCGCTTTTACATTCTTACTGTGAGTCTATTCAGCAATTTCTCTCCCTCTGTTTTGAACCGCTTGTTCTTTTCGAGAAATTCGTCCACTTCATTTAATTGGGCTGGCCGGTAGCCTGGGCCACCACAACCACAGGAATGATAGGTAAACCCATGCTGATAGAGGATTTCAACCTTTTTCCACTGCTTCACATCCGTTTGTTTCGGAGCCTTGAAATCATGCCCCATATCCTTCATTCCCTCACTACATTGCGGACAGCTATGCTTGATCTTGTTCCATTCTTCCTCCGTCAACTCATATTTGGAGGTTTGCTTGAACACTTTTCGGCAAGGAAAACAGGCGTATATTTGTTTATACGGACCATACATCCCATATCGACACATGATGATCAACCCTCTCCGGTATTGCTATGTATCCCCTTTTTTGACGAGCGTACTACCGATGAAATCAAAGCTCAAAGGCGCCCCCTTTTTGTCAGGCTGCCACCCCAGCTTGATCGCCTCTTCAATGATAGCCGCGACGTCAGCTGGCTTTATCACTCTCATATCCAAATGCTGCACAAGTGGAAACTCCGCCCAAAAGTCATTCACATCTGATTTTACATACACGCGAATCAATTGCCCTAAACCTTCATTGTGCTGAATCGTCAACGCGAGCAGCCCCTTCGCTGCTGGGCTAATGACCCATCGATATCGCTGCTCTCCGACCGTTATCCCCCGTGTGCCTTTTTTGGGTAATGCCATAGCTACCTCCTCATTGCGAGTAAATGTTTATCAGTTCTGTCAAATATGTTTTTATGCCGTCCACTATTTCGGGTGAATGCTGCACAGTCACTTCTTTCCCCAAGCCAAGCAAGAACTTTGCAAAAAATAAGATGTCACTTCTCGCTACATTTCCTTCCAACCAACCACTTCCATCCTGCCGCACATGCAGCATGGATGCAAGCCAAAGTTCAGCCTCACAAGCCTGCACACCTTCAGTGGTCAGCTCTGCAAATAAGTAGACCGTCTCCTGATCCTCAACTGTTGTGATGTGTCGATTTTCCAAATGAATGTCTCGAAGATCCAACGGCTTCGATGCCGATTGTTCGATGGAATGGATACGGTCACAACGAAACACACGAATATCTTGATGTTGATAACAATAAGCCGGGCTGTACCATAAACCGTTTTTTGTATATATTCCAATCGGCTGCATCTCACGCTTGGATTGTTGTCCGCGCGTTTCATAAGTGATAAGGAGTACTTTTTGTTGGATGGCAGCATCCAGCAATATGGATAAATACGGAGAGCTGGCTTGCCGCTTCGGTGTCACGAAATCGACACGGCGCTTCATCTGATCAATGCGATCTCGAATATCCGGTGGCATGAACTGATAAAATTTGTTCAGCGCCGAAGAGGATTCTGTCTCAAATGGCAGTGAGGTATGGTGTCGAAGAGCATGGATCGCGAAAAAGATTGCGACCGCTTCCTCCTCTGAGAATGCAATAGGCGGCAAAATCCTTTCCTTCAAAACATGATATCCGCCATGCGGTCCCACCTCAGAGTACAAAGGTACCCCTAACTCACTCAGCTCTTGCAGGTCCCTTAGGATCGTTCGCCCTGAAACGCCAAATTCGTCTGCAAGCTCACTCACAGTAAACTTACGCTTCCGGTTGACAGTCATCATCATTTCTAGCAGTCTTTTTGATTTTGGCATGGCATAACTCTCCAAAAGTTTTTATTATGACAATTCCTGTCACTATTATCTGTTATTGTGAAGGTGAAGTCGAGTTAGACATGATGCTGATTATCAATAAGGAGGGATTGCTTTATGCTTCAGCCACAAGAAAAAGGGACAATAACGAGGAAATTTTTCCAATCAGGTAACGTAAAACTATCTTACCTCGATTTTGGCGGGGATAGTCAAAGAGTCTTACTCCTGCTGCATGGTCATATGAATGATGCACGAACATTTACAGCGTTTGCTTCCAGATTCACAGATTGGCGCGTGATTGGATTGGATCAACGAGGTCACGGCTGGAGTGAACATGCCCCAGATACGGATTACTCACGTGAAGGCTACCTCAACGACATTCTCGCCTTTGTTAAGACCGTTTTTGCTGTAGCTCCTGTTACGATCGTCGGGCATTCTTTAGGAGGCGTCAACGCTTATCAATTTGCCGCTCGTTATCCTGAGCTTGTGAACGCGGTCATTGTGGAAGATATCGGGGTAGAAATTAAGGCCGACTTATCCTTTGCAGAAAAACTCCCACATCGCTCCCCTTCTTTACACGATCTAAGGAAATCACTCGAAGAAGTCGGCGTTCGAGCGGTCGATTATTTTTCGGAAAGCGTGTTTGAGGATGAACAAGGCTGGGGATTCCGTTCTGATTTAAAAGGCATGCCGATTTCTCAACGACACATTACCGGGGAATGGTGGAACGATTGGTTAGCGTCTTCTTGCCCGATCTTGCTGATCCATGGCAAAAAAAGCTTTGTATTGGATGAAAATCAAGCGGAACGCATGGTGACCCAAAGACCAAACACAAAGCTTGCAAGTTTTGCTGAGTGTGGGCATGATATCCATTCTACGAACCCTGACGGATACTATCAGGCTGTAAGAAGCTTTCTTGACGAGTTGAAATAATAGCCAATGCACGCACAAAAGGGGGAAGAGATATTGGAAAGTCTCTGTTCCCCCTCTTTTTTTAAAGCATGTACTTGTTTAACCTTGATAACTAATTTTCCCTGTTTCCACTAACTCTTTTAGGCCCATGAACATGAGATTCCAGCCATGTTCCGAGCCATCATGGTATTCTCTCAACGCTTTTTCAATATCCGTCTGCGTCCAATTTTCTTCATGCGGAACGACGATGTTTTGCGTAAAAGTCATTTCACAGCCTTGCTGTGTATCTTTTAGCTCCACGATTAAGGTATCGGTAGAATCGCTAAACTGCGGCATCTGAAAAGTAAAGACGATTTTCTTTGGACGATTAATTTCAATGTACTCTCCTATCGCGCGATAATCTTTCCCGTCTCGGTGATCAACAATTTCCCATGTTCCCCCTACCTGTGGGTTATTTTGTGCCACTTTATTGGTTCGCTCCAATGTAAAAAACCATTTCTTTATCATCTCTTGATTCAGCCATGCATCAAACACTTTTTCAGGTGGGACATCAAAATTTCTGGTCATGTTTAGTGCAATCGTTGAATACTCACTCATTTACATAGCTCCTTTTTGCGGTTTTCCTCGTTTTATTATAATGAAAAACAAGCCACGATAACCCCGCAGCTTGTTCCGTCTATTCTTTCTTTACAATTCCAACGTATGTTTCTCCAAGAAGTTCGTAGCGAAATTCCCTGCCACAAAGTCAGGGTGCTCCAGCAGTTTCTCATGGAAGGGAACCGTCGTATGCACGCCCTCGATGACAAACTCACCTAGCGCCCGTTTCATACGAGCCAATGCTTCGTTGCGATCTGTTCCCCAAACGATCAGCTTGGCGACCATCGAGTCATAGAAAGGAGAGATTTCGTAGCCGGGATAAACCGCACTGTCCACGCGCACACCGTAACCGCCAGGCGGCAAGTAATTGATGACCTTGCCTGGTGATGGCATAAAGTTTTTCGCTGGATTCTCCGCGTTGATTCGGCACTCGATTGCCCATCCGTTGATTTTCACATCTTCTTGTGAAAAGGATAACGGATTGCCTGCTGCAACAGATATTTGTTCTTTGATCAAGTCGATCCCTGTGATCATCTCTGTCACGGGATGCTCTACCTGAATCCGTGTATTCATTTCCATGAAGTAAAATTGACCGTGCTTGTCTAGCAAAAATTCAACGGTACCCGCTCCGTGGTACGAAACCGCTTTGGCTGCCGCCACCGCAGCTTGCCCCATTTGCTCGCGCAGCGCTTGATCCAGCGCCGGAGATGGCGCTTCCTCTACCAGCTTTTGATGACGACGTTGGATGGAGCAATCCCGCTCTCCCAAGTACACAGCGCTGCCGTGCTTGTCGCCCATGATTTGAATCTCCACATGCCGTGGCTCTTCCACGTATTTTTCCAAGTACACGCCGGCGTTGCCGAATGCCGTCTCCGCTTCTTTCTGGGCTTGCCGAATCGCCTTGGACAACTCATCGGCGTCAGAAGCGACCCGCATTCCTCTGCCGCCGCCTCCAGCCGTTGCTTTTACGATGACGGGATAGCCGATTTTCTCCGCTACCTGCAATGCCTCATCGATGTCATCAATCAAGCCGTCTGTGCCCGGAACTAATGGAACATTCGCTTGACTCATCGTTGCTTTTGCTACGGATTTGTCACCCATTTTGGTGATCGCTTCGGGATCGGGGCCGATAAAGGTAATCGAGCAATCTTGGCAAAGCTGGGCGAACGAAGCATTTTCCGCCAAGAAACCATAGCCCGGATGGATAGCGTCTGCCTTTGTGTGAAGAGCGACCGTCATAATCCGTGCCATGTTCAAATAACTGTCCTTGGACGCCGTAGGTCCGATGCAATACGCTTCATCCGCCAATTCTACGTGCAATGCTTCCCGATCCGCTTCAGAAAAGACAGCGACTGTACCTATCCCTAGTTCCTGACAAGCTCGGATAATGCGGACAGCGATTTCGCCGCGATTGGCAATTAATACTTTCGTAAACATAGGCGCACTCCTTCCTACTGAGTTTTGACAACGAGCAATGCTTTTCCATAATCGACAAACTGACCATCCACGACGAGAATTTCCGTGACGATCCCGCTAACAGGGGATGTAATGTCGGCAGAAAGCTGAAGAGCATCCGTCGTGCATCGTCCAACTTTTTCGCCAGCTTTAACAGTCTGCCCTACTGTCACTTCCGCATAGAACAGTCCTACTCCTAAAGACATGACTTGCTGTGTCACTTCCTTGGGTACCTCAGCAACGACATCGACGGACTCAGCTGTGGCGGCTGCCTCCTGATAGCCATGCTCTACTTCGCCCACTTGTACAGGCGCATTGACAGCCACGACTTCGACTGGTGCGCTTTTTTTGATCACGATGCGGGTCTTGCCCTTCTCCCATTCCAGCTCCTCAATGGAAGACTGATTCACCAGCTTGATCAATTCACGCAGTTCATGCAGCTTCATAGTACGATCAGAGCTCCTTTTTTATAGTGGGATATTCCCGTGCTTTTTGTACGGACGATCTTCCTGTTTGTTTCTGAGCATTTCCAAGGCTTGCGCCACCTTTTGGCGGGTTTCACGCGGATCGATGACGTCATCCACCATCCCGAGACTTGCCGCGACATATGGATTGGCGAACTTTTCTCGATAGAGGGCAATTTTCTCTGCGCGAGTCGCAGCCGGGTCCTCACTTTGTTCAATTTCTTTTGCAAAAATGACGTTGGCTGCCCCCTCGGGACCCATGACGGCAATCTCTGCATTCGGCCATGCATATACGACATCTGCTCCAATGGACTTGGAGTTGAGCGCCACATAAGCCCCTCCGTATGCTTTGCGCAGAATCACGGTGATTTTGGGAACCGTTGCTTCTGAGTATGCATACAAGATTTTCGCCCCATGACGGATAATCCCTCCGTGCTCCTGATTGATTCCCGGGAAAAAGCCAGAGACATCTTCAAAGGTTAGCAGCGGAATGTTGAAGCAGTCGCAAAAACGGATGAACCGTGCCAGCTTATCCGATGAATGAATGTCCAGTCCGCCTGCCATGACCTTCGGCTGGTTGGCGATGATGCCGACACTGTGTCCATCGATACGCGCCAGACCGATAACGATATTGCGGGCAAAGTTCGGCTGTACTTCCATGAAATCACCGTGATCCACGATTTTTTCGATAACCTTGCGCACATCGTATACTTTGGTGCTTTCAGCAGGTACGAGCTCTAGAAGCTCCTCTTGCCATCCATTATTCTCCTCTGCTTTTATCACAGGTGCGCGATCGCGATTGTTTTGTGGTAGGAAGCTGAGTAGCCTGCGCACTCCTTCCAATACTTCCTGTTCGGTTTCTGCCGTAAAATGAGCATTGCCGCTCACCGTCGAATGGACTTTGGCTCCGCCTAGATCCTCCGCAGATATTTTTTCACCTGTAACGGTTTCGATCACTTTTGGACCTGTGATGAACATTTGACTCGTCTTCTCTACCATGAACACGAAATCCGTAATCGCTGGAGAGTAAACGGCTCCTCCCGCACACGGACCGAGGATGACAGAGATTTGCGGAATCACACCGGAGTAAATGGCATTGCGGTAAAAAATCGTGCCATAGCCATCCAGCGAGCTTACCCCTTCTTGAATGCGTGCGCCGCCAGAGTCGTTCAGACCGATAAAAGGAGCGCCGTTTTTCGCTGCCAGGTCCATCACCTTGGCGATTTTCATCGCGTGCATCTCACCCAGAGCACCGCCAAATACCGTGAAATCCTGCGCGAACAAATAGACGGGACGACCGTTGATTTTTCCGTAGCCTGTCACGACGCCTTCGCCCGGTGCCTCCATCTGGTCGAGACCAAAATGCGTAGCGCGATGCTCAACAAACGGGTTCAGCTCCATAAAGGTGTCTGGGTCAAGCAGAAGCTCGATCCGCTCGCGTGCAGTCAACTTGCCACGGTTATGCTGAGCATCGATACGAGCATCTCCGCCACCAAGCTGGATTTTATATTTACGTTCCATCAATTCATCAATTTTTTCGTACATATTGTTGCTCATAAGGGCCACCATCTCTCTATTCCTTTTTCATGATCGCATTCTCATAGATCGCCACTAATTGCTGTACGGCGCTCGTCGGTGAAATCTCGCCACTCGCAACGGCTCCCTCAATGGTGGGAAGCAGCTCGGCTACTTGCTGATTGCCGAAAAAGGTCGCGCGCAAGTAGTCCTGAGCCATACTGTGCATCCAATCGAGTAGCTGCGCTTTGCGCCTTGCCTCGAAGCTGCCTGATTGGACGGTGGTTTCACGAAATTGACCGATGACCTCCCAAATACCTTCAATGCCTTCCCCTGTCAGCGAAGAACACATGTATGCCTTCGTCTCCCAGCCAGTGGTTGCTGGCTGCAAGTAATGCAGAACACGATTGTATTCACCTTTGGCGATCAAGGCACGCGTGCGGTTTTCCCCATCGGCTTTGTTGATCAGAAGCGCATCCGCAATTTCCATGATGCCTTTTTTGATTCCTTGCAGTTCATCGCCCGCGCCTGTCAGCATCAGCAGTAAAAAGAAATCGACCATAGACCTGACTGTCGTCTCACTCTGTCCGACCCCGACTGTCTCGACCAAAATCACATCATAGCCTGCTGCCTCGCAGATCAGCATCGTTTCCCGCGTCTTCCGATTGACTCCGCCTAGCGTGCCGCCCGTGGCAGACGGTCGGATGAACGCCTGTGGATTGCGTGACAAGAGCTCCATCCGCGTCTTGTCGCCGAGAATGCTCCCGCGAGTAACCGTACTGCTCGGATCAACGGCCAAGACAGCGACACGATGACCTTTTTCGCAAAGCATACTCCCGAATGCTTCAATGAACGTGCTCTTGCCCGCACCTGGCACACCGGATATCCCTATGCGTATGGATTGACCTGTATGAGGAAGAAGCTGTTTGATCACCTCTTGGGCCATATCCATATGAGCGGGAGCGTTGCTCTCGACCAGCGTGATTGCCTGTGCCAAAACCGTTCGGCTGTTTTCCCGTACGCCTGTGACATATTGATCCACCGATAAGCGTGGGAGGCGCGCCTTGGAGGAAACGTTCAAGAAATTCTTGTCAGCCTTGCCCCCGGTCATTGTCCAGCAGCCTCCAGGCGATACACGATCTCTTGCAGAACGTGCTGGGCTGCTACAGGAATGACTGTTCCTGGCCCAAAGATAGCTGCGGCACCATGCTCTCGCAAAAAGGCGTAATCCTGCGCCGGTATAACACCACCTATGACGACGACAATATCCTCGCGTCCCAGCTTCTTGAGCTCTTCCACCAGTTGTGGCAGCAATGTTTTATGTCCTGCCGCAAGCGAGCTGAAGCCGATCACGTGCACGTCATTTTCTATCGCTTGCTTCGCAGTTTCCTCAGGTGTCTGGAACAACGGACCGATGTCGACGTCAAAGCCCAAATCGGCAAAAGCGGTGGCAATCACTTTCGCTCCCCTGTCATGTCCGTCTTGACCCATTTTCGCGATCATAATACGGGGACGTCTGCCTTCCCATTGCTCGAATTCGTCTGCCATCTTGCGCACAGCCGCTACTTCATCGGCATCTGCGTATTCGGAACTGTAGACGCCGCTAATAGAGCGAATGACCGCCTTGTGCCTACCCACAACCTTTTCATATGCATCCGATATTTCTCCCAAAGAAGCTCTTGCTCTCGCCGCTTCAATGGCCAGCTCCAACAGATTGCCTTCGCCCGTTTTTGCACATTCTGTAATGGCTTGAAGAGTTGCTTGCACTCTTGCCTCATCGCGGTTATTGCGCAGCTCCTGCAAACGTCTGATTTGCGCTTCCCGGACAGCTGTATTGTCGACTTCGAGAATTTCCAGTGGATCTTCTTTGTCCAGACGGTATTTGTTCACGCCAATAATGACTTCCTTCGCTGAATCGATATGTGCCTGACGGCGTGCAGCCGCTTCCTCGATCTTCATTTTCGGCAATCCCGTCTCAATTGCTTTTGCCATACCGCCAAGCGCTTCGATTTCTTCGATGTGCGCCCACGCTTTTTCCACGAGCTGCGCAGTTAAGGACTCTACGTAATAAGAACCTGCCCACGGATCGACGACCTTGGTTATCTCAGTTTCGTCCTGCAAAAACAACTGCGTATTTCGCGCGATTCTGGCAGAAAAATCTGTCGGCAACGCAATCGCTTCATCCAGTGCGTTCGTATGCAGAGATTGGGTATGCCCCAGAGCCGCGGCCATGGCCTCGATGCACGTCCGCACCACGTTGTTATATGGGTCCTGCTCCGTCAAGCTCCATCCGGACGTTTGCGAATGTGTCCGCAGTGCCATCGACTTTTCGTTTTTTGGATGGAACTGTTTGATCAGATTGGCCCAAATCAAACGGCCTGCACGCATTTTCGCCACTTCCATGAAGTAGTTCATGCCAATCGCCCAGAAAAATGACAGTCGTGGCGCAAACGCATCGATGTCGATGCCTGCTGCAAGACCAGTACGAACGTATTCCAAGCCATCTGCCAACGTGTAGGCCAATTCAATATCCGCGGTCGCACCCGCTTCTTGCAGGTGGTAGCCCGAAATACTGATGCTGTTGAATTTGGGCATGTGCTTGGAGGTGTAGGCAAAAATATCGGAAATGATCTTCATCGACGCTTCTGGCGGATAAATGTAAGTATTCCGAACCATGTATTCCTTCAAAATGTCATTTTGGATCGTTCCGGTAAGCTCCGCCTGCGATACTCCTTGCTCTTCTGCTGCCACGATATAGAACGCCATAATAGGCAAAACGGCTCCGTTCATCGTCATGGAGACGGACATTTGATCGAGGGGGATGCCGTCGAACAAGATTTTCATATCGAGAATGGAGTCAACTGCCACGCCTGCTTTCCCGACATCCCCAACTACCCGAGGATGATCAGAGTCATAGCCGCGATGTGTCGCAAGGTCGAAGGCAATCGACAGCCCTTTTTGTCCCGCAGCCAAATTCCGTCGGTAAAAAGCGTTACTCTCTTCCGCCGTAGAAAATCCGGCATATTGGCGAACCGTCCATGGCTGAGTCACGTACATCGTCGGATACGGTCCGCGCGTATACGGTGGCAAACCAGGCATGTAGCCGAGGTGATCCATGCCCTCCACATCTTCCATTGTGTAAAGAGGTTTTACAGGGATCTGCTCCAGTGTCTGCCACATTTGCTCCTTTCTTTGTGGGTTTGCACCCAGTTTGGGAAACAAATCAGACACATCTCGTTTGGACTGATAAGCCATATTTGAAAAATCAGGTCGCTTCATTATGAGCTCACTCCTATCCGCTCCTGGAGTTCTCGCAGCATCTCGTAGCAATTGGAACGCATGTGGATGCAATCATCTACTCCGGCAGCCTTATAAGTAGCCAACTGCTCCGCGTCAGGCAAGCCAGCCAACAGAACCGTCATCTGAGGTACACGTTGCTTGATTGCTTGTGCCAATGGCGGTACCTGCTCCGGATAACTCGCATCGTCCGAGCAAATGACCGTGATCATCGCACCCGATGCCACCGCAGCTTCTGCCGCCTCTACAGGGGTAGAGAATGCTTGCTTGCGCCATACGTCAAAGCCGCCAACCGCAAAAAACTCTGATGCGAAATCTGCCCGTGCCTTATGCTTTGCCACCGGACCCATCGTCGCCAAGAATACGGTCGGTCTTTTGCCTGTTGTTATCAAGAAATCATCTGCCTGTATCCGCAAGGCTTCAAAGCGCTCGGATGCCCGGTGAATGTGGAGTGGCTGGATGATAGTCTCCACTGAATCTTCACGTCTCATGGCTTTAGCGATATCTCCCAAAGTCGCTCCATGAAGGACTGCTTTTACTGCATGTGCCACGAGCTCGTCCGTATGTTTTGCCAACTCATCGAGCGCTGCGGGGACGAGAGTCGCGTCCTGTTTCAGCCGAAGGGATCGTGCTTCCGCTGCTCGCTCTTCGTGAATGCTCGGAAGACTCTCGGCCTTCAGTGGCTGCTCAGCCGTATTGGCATACATATTGGTTCCAACCAAACGCTTTTTACGCGTATCGATGCTCGTTGCTTTTTGATCCGCGATCTGGGCAATCAAGCCTTGTGGGAAGCCTGCTTCTAATGCGCTCAGCATGCCGCCGTGCTCTTCTACCTGCTGGAACAGCTCCCATGCTTTTTTCGCTAATGCATCTGTGAGCCATTCAACGTACCAAGAACCTCCCGCAGGATCGATCACTTTTGCCAAATGCGCTTCTTCTTGCAAAATAATTTGCGTATTTCTGGCAATTCTTCTTGAAAACTCATTGGCAGGGCGGATCGCTTCGTCAAATGCGGATACATGCAGACTGTCTGCACCACCAATAACGGCTGAGAACGCTTCTGTCGTGGAACGCAGCATGTTGACATACGGATCGTAAATCGTCTTCGTCCAGGCCGAAGTTCTGGCGTGAATCGTCATCTTTTGAGTTTCCGTTGATCCGCCGTAGGCCGCCACGATGTTTGACCAGAGCATTCTTGCAGCACGCAGCTTCGCGATTTCCATGAAGACGTCTGAACCGATCGAATACGAGAACTGCATACGTGGTGCGATATCCTCTATGGACAGCCCCCGCTCAAGCATCGCTTGCAAATAGTCGACCCCTGTGGCCAGTGAAAAAGCTAGTTCCGTTACTGCGTTTCCGCCGCCATCCTGATAAGGATTGCTTTGAACCAGAATCGTTTTCAGCGCTGGCGCATGATCTTTTGCCCATTTCGTCATGCTTGCCATGGTGTTATAAGCTGTCTGCAAGGAACAAGGGAGCTTGCCCTCTATGAGTAGAACCGCTACAGGGTCTTGCCCGATGCATCCGCGAAGCTCGGAGACTTGTTGGCCTGTCGATTCAACATGTGCCAAAAGGAGTGAAAGAATAGGCAAGCCAAGTGCTCCTGTGTTCACGTAAAGAGGGACCTCTGAAAGCTTCACCCCTTGAAATGCCTGCTCTACATCCTCTCGGCAAAAAACAGATACGCCTTTGTGACCAATCGTATCTGGCAATGCTTCGTCAGGATCAAGTCCAGCCAATGTCGCATGATCCACCATCAGATGCAGCATCGTTTGCCCGCGCCCTAAATCGTCTACGGCTGCCTGATTGAACGCACCGGCACTCGTTGCGATGATTTCCTGACAGACCTGCCATTTGTGTTCCTTTTGCTCGCCAGACTGCTGATTCCCTCTATGAAAAGGCGCCTCTCCTGGTAGCGCTTCCAGATGCGGCAATGTTTTGACATCTTCGTACCTATAGATTGGCTGGCGAACAATCCCCTCGTACGAATGCGTCAGTAGCTTGGCATCAAAAGATGCACCCTTTAGCGATTTTTCTGCCGCTTCCCGCCATTGCTCGTACGTGGGAACGGAAAATTCCTTGAACCATGTATGTTTGCTCACTCTTCCAGTCCTCCCCTTAAAAGCTGCTCCATTACGCTTGCTTCACCAGGAATAACGGCTGTCCATGCTCGACCAACTGACCGTTTTCCACCAAGATTTGGACAATCTCTCCTTTTACTTCTGCTTCAATCTCGTTAAACAGCTTCATGGCCTCGACAATACAGACAATCGTAGTTGGCTCTACCCGATCATTTACGGATACGTATGGTGCTGCGTCAACTGCAGGTGTTGCATAGAAGGTTCCGACCATGGGAGAAGTGATTTTGTACAAGTTTTCCGTCACTTCCTCCGATTTCTGAGGGGCTTCCACAGGGACTTTTTCGACTGGACGCTCAATCGCTTCTTTTTTAGGCAAAGAGACAACGGGTACCGCGGTCACGATTGGTGCACTTTTGATTTGTACGGGGGTTTGATGTACGGCTGTGACTTGATTCCCATTTCTTCGTTTGATACGCAAAGAAGAATCTTCATCGTTTACCTCAAAAGATTCTATGTCCGTCTGCTCCAATAGCTTCACAAGTTCTCGTAATTCGTAAATGGTAAGCACGACTATTCCTCCCCTATTCCCGAATCTGACTGGCACAATCTCACGAACCGACTAGTTGGACTGTTGCGATTACACAAGACCGACCAGTTGGTCTTTTCGATATTATAACAAATGTCAGAATACTAGTACAGACCAACTAGTTGGTCTGATTGAGTTATTTTATAAGGGACCATCAAGCGACTATGCCCCTGTCTCCTATCGAAAAGCTTGAGTGTAGCCGCATGATCCTTGTTAGCACCCCTACAATCGCTTGAAGGGATTTTCTTGTGATTGCAGGAAAAAACGTTGAAATGCCGGGTTTTCCATCGATTCTGATTTCAAAACGGAATGAAGAACCATATCAGCATAAATATCCGCGATTTGCTCGATCGAGTACGTCCCTGACTTTTGATACCATTTGTAAATCCAGTTCACCATGCCAAAGATAGCCATGGACACAATCGGCACAGGCAGCTCCGGGCGGAACTCACCCGATTCGATCCCGTCCGAAATGACGGTGAACATGATTTTTTTATAGCGATCCCTTTTCGTTTCAATATCCGTGTAGTACTCCGGAGCTAAAAACAAGCTTTCCTGATAAAAGATCGTAACCTGCGAGCGGTACAGATCAATCATCATAACGAAGGATTTTACGATGGCTTGCAGACGTTCTGTCGGGGTATCCCACTTCTCGTAAGCTTCCTCTGCTTTCTCCAACACATACGTAATAAATTGATCATGAATGATGTAGAGGAGTTCATCTTTTGATTTGAAGTTGTGATAAAATCCTCCCTTCGATGTGCCGCTTTCTTTCACAATTTGATCCACAGTCACTTTGTGGTAGCCATTTGCTTCAAACAAGCGCATGGATGTTTCAATAATACGTTCTCTGATTGATTTTTCGACCATTATCTTCACCCGTGAACATTATAGCATAACTACATAGCAAAAACGCCGATTCTCTTCGGTGAGAAATCGGCGTTTCTTCCTTAATTCGTTGGTGTAGAAACAGGTACGGCACCTGAATATTCTTCGAGCGTAATCCCTTTTTCTCCGATTTCTTGTGCGATCTCGGCCCCTACATAACGCAAATGCCACGGCTCATAAATATAGCCAGTAATCGAGTCTTTTCCCTCTGGGTAGCGAATGATAAACCCAAATTTCTCGACGTTTTCATCCAGCCACTTCGCTTCTTTGGTTCCGGCAAAGCAGCTCGTTGCTGCGCATTTGCCTTCCTTACCGGAGACGTCAATCGCTAGTCCCGTCTCATGCTCACTCGTCCCAGGAACGGCGCTGTAAGTCCGTGCCTTCTCTACGCCGTCTTTTTTTACATAGCGATTAAACAGCGCTTTCTGGTAGGCGTGGGAGCGATAGGCAGATACGCCAGCCAACTGGACACCGTCAGCCTGGGCTGCCGCAAATAACTGCTCAAGTGCACCAGCAGCTTCTTTGCGCATTTTGCGTTTCTCGCTCTTTTCCGGGAGCAAGTAAGGAACGTTTGGAAACACTAAATCATTTGGCTGATAGTTCTCTGGAAGCTTGCGTTGTTTGTTCACCAGTACAGCAACACTCTCAGGCTCACCCACGACCTCGATGTCCGGGAACGAC
This sequence comes from Brevibacillus sp. IT-7CA2, assembly GCF_949767855.1. Classification (NCBI taxonomy): domain Bacteria; kingdom Bacillati; phylum Bacillota; class Bacilli; order Caryophanales; family Paenibacillaceae; genus Brevibacillus; species Brevibacillus sp. IT-7CA2. Next base: position 512,828 of record NZ_CATKQT010000022.1, on the reverse strand, counting down.
AGCTCAGGTGGCTGACCCGCTGGTGGCTTTTCTGCCGGCTTCGTTTCCGTTGGTTTCGCTTTCTGGTGTTGCTCCGATTGTTCTTGCTTTGGTGTTTCAGCCGGTGGAGGCGTGGTCTCCTCCTTTGGCTTCGCTTCTTCTTTCTTTGGAGGAGTTGGCGTCTCCACGGATGATGGTGTCTGTGGTTCTTGTGGAGCAGCTGTACTGTTACATCCTGACAACACAAATGCCATTGCCGTTACGAGTACGAGCGGATGCAAAAGTCGGTGTCGAAAACTTCTCATTGTAACGTTCCTTTCGTTTTGGAGCTGATCCAATTATGTAGGTAATAAAAGTACGTACCTATTATGACATAATTGACCGGCGTTTCGTTACATGATTTATCGAGAAATCACGACCTGATCGATATTTAAGTAACCCGCTGGACTGATGGAGAAGCCCTGAATATGGTTGCTAATCACAGCCAAATTCTCCAGATTGCGAATCGGAACAACCAAAGCATCTTGCAGCTCCACTTCTTGTGCTTTTGCGTAGATGGCAAGTCTTTTGGCAGGATCTGTTTCGCTACGACCAGCCTCGATGAGATGATCCAGCTCGGGATTGCTGTATTGAAAACTGTTGCCAGCCCCGCCACCCGATGTATGAAACAAATTGTACTGATTGTAGTCGGCATCCCCGGTTGCATTTGCCCAGCCACTGACAAAAATCTCATGATCCTTCGTTTGCTCAATGGTTCGGACAAACTCATCGTAGCTAACAACTTTTAGCTCCGCGTCGATGCCGATCCCTTTTAATTGCGAGCGTATCACTTGGGCAACCAAGATTCGATCCCGTCTGTTGTAGGTAATCATATGAATAGGAAAACCATCTGGATAGCCCGCCTCTGCGAGCAACCGACGCGCTTGATTGATGTCGTACGGGTAGCTTTTCACAGTCGGACTGTAACCGAACACATGCGGTCCAATCGGTGAGTTCGCCTTTGTTCCCACATTGTTATACACCCCTTTAATGATCGCTCCCGTCTCGATCGCCATACTGATGGCTTTCCTCACACGGATATCATTCAGTGGTGGACGTGCTACATTAAACCCGATAAACTCCGTCCCGAGCGCATCACTACGGTACACACGCATCTGGTTGGAGGCTTGAATTCGATCTAGCTCCATGACAGGGATGGACTCTGCAATATGTGCTTCTCCATTCTCGACCATCGCAATGCGAGCCGCATCATCCGGAACAACCTTGAAGACGACTTGATCAAGCGTAGCAACCTCGCCCCAATAGGACTGGTTTTTGCTCAACGTAATTTGACTGCCAGGCTCCCATGATTGGAACTGATAAGGGCCAGTACCAACCGGGTGACGCGATAATTCCCGCCCGTATTTATCGATCGCAGTGGGGCTGATGATGCTCCCCTCGTGGCTGGCCAAAATAGAAAGCAAAGGCGCAAATGGCTTATGAAGAATGAATTGGACTCTGTACGGATCGATGACCCTTACCTGTTTTACTTTTTCGAACATGGCTGCCCGTGGAGAAGCCACCGCTGGATCTAATACACGATCAAATGTTTTCTTGACCGCCTGTGCAGTAAAGGGAGTCCCATCGTGAAAAACAACGCCTTGTCGGAGAGTAAACTCCCAAGTAAGATCGTCGATTTGTTCCCATGCCGTTGCCAACTGTGGCTGAATGTTCATGTTCCGATCTCGTTTGACGAGCCCTTCATACACTTTTCCTTGGACGACACTCGCCTCATTAATCGTCAAAATAAAATGGGGATCGAGATTTGCGGCATCCGACATACGCGCAATGATGAACGTCCCACCCTCAGCAACGTTTTGGGGTGTCGGTACGATTTGATTGTTATGAGGCGGCTCCTGACCGAAAGAACAGGCTGATATGGCGATGGTTGCTGCGAGTAACAGTCCAATTAGTCTGTGAATGGATGTCTGCGTGTACATTGGACCCTCCCTGCATGCTCTTCTGTTTACCTAGTTGTATGTTTAGCAAAAAGACCGCCCTTCTCCCATGTTTCCCGGAGAGTAGCGGTCCACACTCTATTCTTTTTCAAATAATCGTTTATACTCCCCGAAGCCTTCTTCCTCCAAACGATTCTTCGGAATGAAGCGCAATGCGGCTGAATTGATGCAGTAGCGCAATCCATTTTCTCCAGGACCGTCCTCGAAAACGTGGCCGAGATGAGAATCTGCATCTTTGCTGCGAACCTCTGTACGAATCATATTATGTGTCAAATCCACATGCTCAGTTACGGTTTCCTCTTGCAGTGGCTTGGTAAAGGATGGCCACCCGCAGCCGGAATCGAACTTGTCCAAGGAACTGAACAAAGGCTCGTTGGAGACGATGTCTACGTAGATGCCCTCTTCCTTGTGATCCCAGAATTCGTTCGTAAATGGACGTTCTGTCCCGTTATTTTGCGTCACCTCGTACTGGAGCGGAGTCAAGATTTTTTTCAATTCTTCTTGCTTCGCACGGTCGCGCCATGCTTCCTTGGTGAATTTCGCTCTGCCAGATGCCGCGCGGTAGTATTGGTAGCGAACCGGATTTTTCTTATAGTAGTCCTGATGGTATTCCTCTGCCGGATAGAATGGCTTGGCTGGCAAAATCAGCGTTGCAATGGGCCTTTGGAAACGACCGCTCGCATCCAGCTCTTGCTTGGATTTTTGCGCAAGCCTTTCTTGCTCTTCATTATGATAGAAGATCGCTGGCGCATACGATTGACCTCGATCACCGAATTGACCACCTGCGTCAGTCGGGTCGATTTGTCTCCAGAACATTTGCAGCAATTCCTCGTATGAGATGTTCGACGGATCATATGTGATTTGGATGGCTTCATAGTGTCCCGTCGTATCAGAGCATACCTGTTCATAGGTTGGGTTCTCGACATGACCGCCTGTATAGCCGGAGACGACTTTTTCAATGCCTGGCATCTTGTCAAACGGACTGACCATGCACCAGAAGCATCCGCCTGCAAAGGTTGCGATTTCGAATGGATGTGTATCGCTGTTCACGCATTTCGCCTCCTGTAAAAGTATGTACACTATCATTTACGATTGTACATGGTTTGTAAAAGCAAAGTCCACTCTGGAAGTACTGCGAGAGGGTTCCAAATAGGAAAGGAGACCTTTTTACACGAAAGGTCTCCTTTTCACTATCGGAATGCATGATCCTTCATTCGTATGTTGCTACTCTGACAGCGCTTTGGCAAATCCAGAGAGCATGACAACCATATGCGCAATTCCTTCTTCGAAGTCTTTCAAACGGATGGATTCGTTCGGCGCATGTACTTTGCAGCCAACCCAGCCTACCCCTGTACTGACAACAGGAAGCTTTAGCTGTTCACCGAAAATATACATCGGACCCGTGCCTGCCGCGTTTGGAGAAAGCACTGGTTCATGATCGTATATGAAGCGAGCCGTATCCAGTACGTGAGCAACAAATGGATGGTGGAAATCGGAGCGATACGCTTTTTGTCCGTTGATCATGGTGACGGTAATATCCGTAAAACCATGCTTCTCTAAATGATTCTCGATGCAATTCATGACGTGCTGTGGATCTTGTCCTGGGACAAGGCGGCAATCCAACTTGGCCTTCGCGCTTTTCGGCAGTACCGTTTTCGCGCCCTCTCCAGTATAGCCGCTATCCAGACCGCAAATGGTCATGGTCGGGTGAAAAACCATGGCTTCTCGTGGGTCCACATTATTTGCCGCGGTAATCAATGGGCGTTTCAAACCGTATAGCGCTGCTGTCGCCTCTTCACTGAACGGCAATTCGGAAACGACTTTCTTTTCATCCGTTGTCGGTTCCTCGATCCCATCGAAGAAGCCTTCGACCAAAATCTCGTTTTGCTGATTTTTCATCGTCGCCAATGCCTGTACCAAGCGCCACGCTGCATTGTCTACATACGCACCGACAGAGGAGTGCATGTCGATATCTGCCCCAACGCATGTCAGCTCTAGGTACGCCATTCCTTTGATCCCGGCAACCATGCTGATTCGCTCATTTTCGTCCTTTCCACCGAATTCCCAAATGCAGGCATCCGCTTGGAAAAGATCCTTGTACTCTCGAAGATATGGCTCCAGATTCGGGCTGCCGATCTCTTCTTCTCCTTCGATCAGGAACTTGATGTTGCAAGGCAAACCGCCTGCTTGCTGCTGCAAAATGTGAATCGCCGTCAGACGCGCAACGAGGTCACCTTTATTGTCGGCAGCACCACGCGCATACAGCTTTCCATCGATTATCGTCGGGTCAAACGGCTCCGTGTTCCACTCATGAAACGGCTCAGGTGGTTGAACATCGTAGTGATCGTAAAACAGGATCGTTTTGCTGGCGTCTCCTCCACTACCTGCTGCAAAAAACGCATACACGACTGGATTGCCGCCAAGATTGTCGAGTACCTTTGTCTCTCCACCAACCTCATGAATCATCTTGACCACGTATTCAACCGTCTCTGGGATGGCCTTATGCTGTGCGGATACGGTAGGAAAACGCAAATATTGCTTCAGCTTCTCGATTGCATGCGGCAAATTTTCTTGCACGATACCTATCACTTGTTCTTTGTTCACGATCGGGCACCTCCTTTTAGCATTTACCTGCTTATTCGACTTTCTCTTTTTGGTGTGCAACTAAATAGCTGTCAAACCAATCCGTTGTATATTGCAGTCTCAACACGCGTTGCTCAGGATCACCACTGCGGGATAGTTCATGACTGGCACCCGGGAAACGGACAAATGACACCGGGGCCTTGCCTTGATGCTTCAATGTTACATAAAGCTGCTCGGCCTGTTCGATCGGGCAACGGTAGTCATGTTCTCCATGCATGATCAGCAAAGGCGTCTCGATGTTCTCTACCAAGCGAATTGGTGAATGCTGCCACATTTTTTCCGGATTCGTGAATGGATTTGCCTGAATCTCTTCGGCAGTGAAGAAGTAACCGATATCACTCACACCGTAAAAGCTTACCCAGTTGCAAATACTCCGATCTGTTACACCCGCTTTGAATCGATTGGTTTTACCGACGATCCAGTTCGTCATGAAGCCACCGTAGCTGCCGCCTGCGACACCCAAGCGATCTTCATCGACAAAATCGAAATGATCGCATGCATATTGCACGGCCGTCATCAAATCGCTATAATCGTTCCCTCCATAGTCACCGCAGCAAGCCTGAACAAAACGCTCTCCGTAGCCAAAGCTCCCTCTCGGATTCGTATAGAGTACGGCGTAGCCTTTTGCAGAGAGCAGCTGGAACTCGTGGAAAAACGTATTTCCGTACATAGAGTGAGGCCCGCCATGAATTTGCAGAACCATCGGATATTTTTTTCCTTCTTCAAAACCGACAGGCTTGAGCATCCAACCGTGCAGCTTCCAGCCATCCTTCGCAACAAACTCCATTTCTTCTGGAACAGGGAGCTCAATGCCCGCAAATAGTTCTTCGTTCAGCGCTGTTAGACGTTTTTCTTCTCCGTCTTTCAGGCATACTTGATACAAGTCGCCCGGCGTAAACGGGTCACTGATGGCCGCAACCACCTTTTGTTCGTTTTCATGCAGCGAAAAGCCGTAAATATTCCGGTTGCCCGCTACAACATTCGTGACTTGTCCGTCTAGCGTTACGTGATAAATGCCGGAATTTCCTCGTTCGCTTGCGATAAAATACATGCCTTTTCCGTCCGCTGTCCATACAGCGCCTGGATTCGGGTGACCTGGCGATCGCATGTCTCCGATGGTGGAATCGCCAACCTGTACGTCCCAATCCGCTGTGATGCAAGTATAGTCGCCCTTTTCAAAATCATATACCCAGATGCGCTTCTGTGCTGCGTACAAATGCGTGTCCAATTCACTTCCGATATACGCTAGCTTTTTACCGTCGTGTGACCAGGTTGGATAGGCAAAAATCCCTTTGCTGTTGGTCAGCTTTTTCCATTCTCCCCCTTCAGAAGAGATGAGAAAAACGTCAACACTATGCTGAAAGTCAGGGTCTTCTGCTCGGTTCGCAGTAACAGCGATCCACTTTCCGTCCGGCGACCAGGACCCAATCGTATGATTGTACGGGCCATCGCTGAGTGGAGTAATCTCGCCAGTTTCTACATGAACAATGGCCAGCTGCTTGTTTTTCTCGTAAATGAACCCGAGATCATCGGATTTGTACTTCATTCTTCCGACATGAATGGCTTTGGCATTTTCTTTCTCCTCGGTTCCCTCGAGGTCTGCGAATGTTTCACCCTCATCCAAGATCGACGAGAAGACAATGTATTGGCCGTCAGGTGACCAAGTCGGATTGCTGACGCCGTTTTTGCAACGTGTGAGCTGCCTTGCTTCGCCTCCGTGTGCATCGATCAGCCAAATCTGTGGTTTTCCAGATCGATTCGAAACATAGCTAATCTTTGAACCATCCGGTGACCAGCGCGGAAAGGTGTCGCGGGAGCCAGACGTCAATGGCTGTGGATCATCCGCATCCAATCTGCGTAAAAATAAGTGATTTTGGTATGCGTGGGACTCATCGATTTGATTTTCCACATAGGCAAGCGTTTTTCCGTCTGGTGATAGCTGCGGATCGCTCGCGTACCGCATTTGATACAAATCTTCAGCCGTTATGCCTCTTTTTGCTTGCGTCATCCTAATCACTCCTCGATTTTATTGGTGGATGCAAGTTGCTCCAAAAAGAACTGGGAAATCTTTTGATTCAACGTGATGTGATTGTCCAGCTTTTCGGTAAAGTGACCTTCATCCTCAAAAATGTGCAAATCGACTTCTTGTCCCCTGCCTCGCATGTCCGCTACGAGCTGTTCTGCTTCGCTGACAGGAACACGCGTATCATTGCGCCCGTGGAATACGAGAAGCGGAGCCGTGATCTTATGGGAATGATTCAAAGGAGCAATTTCTTCAAAAAAGTCATCGTCTTCGCCGAGGAACCCATACTCCACCTCACGCAATCTCCGTCTCCATGCCCCAGTGTTCTCCAGAAAGGTTTTGAAGTGGGAAATCCCCACAATATCAACACCTGCGGTCCACAGGTCAGGGTACTGCGTAAGCGCAGCCAATGTCATGAATCCTCCGTAGCTGCGGCCCATGATACCGATCGCATTCGGGTCAACGCTTGGACGTTTGCCTAAATCTTTGACCAGCCAAGCCAAATCTGCTACAGAATCCATACGCTTGCGTCGATCATCGAGCTGGACATATTCCCGACCGTAACCCATGCTGCCGCGAACATTCGGTGCTACCACCGTAAAGCCTTCGTTCGCCAAAAATTGAAAAACAGGATGATACTCCGGTCGAATTTGGCTCTCTGGCCCGCCATGGACGTAAACGACGACTGGTTTTTTCTCGGCATTCTCGGATATATCTTTGGCATAGAGGAAATACGGCACTTCCAAGCCATCAAAAGAGTGAAAGGTGCACAATTTTGGCTCGATGAGTTTATCTTCCAGAGCATCGGATTGACCAATGTTCGTCACACGTCGGCTGGTTTGCTCCGAAATGGTATACGTCCAGATGTCTCCTGGAAGTGTAGGGCTTTTCAGCGTAAAAGCGAGCTGATCATCACTCACCCAGGCCAAGGAAGAGATCACTCCACGTGGTGCTTCCTCCACCCGCTCCCAGCGTTGCTCTGTCAAGGAATAGAGAGCAAGAACGGAGTAGCCTCCTTCATTGATCGTGAAGGCAAGAAGCGTCTCGTCGGGAGATAATTTGGCCTCCTCGATGTCCCATTTCGGGTCGTGCACCAGTTTGTCCAGCTCTCCTGTACGCAGTGAAAAGCGGCACAACGCTTTCGTGTTTTCATCGCGGTCGGTTACGAGATATCCCGTTTGGCCGTCTTTAGACAGTAGCAAGGAATGGTAGCGCGCATGTTTGCTGCAAATGGCGAGCTTTTGTGCTTCCTTCGTTTGCAGATTCAACAAATACAAGCAATTGTCAATGTTGGTCTCCTGCACGCTGAAAATGAGTCCTGTCCCGTCTGGCAGCCAGCCGATTGGATCGGTGCGCCCATCATAGCGGAAGACTTCTTCATACGCACCACTCTCGACATCCTGTATAAAAATATCAAAGCTGCGCGGATTGCGACGATTGCTGGACCACGCGATCTTTTGCCCACACGAAGACCAGCCTCCCAAATAGTGAAAATAATCAGGAGCATCTGTCAGCGGCTTCACAACTGCACCATTTTCCGTTAGCAAAAAGAACTGCTGCCGCTCGTCTCCCTTGTTGTCCATACCGACAATCGTTTTCGTTCCGCACGGGGAATGGTCAACTGCTACCACACGATCAGGCAAAAAGCTCACTTGCTCCGAGCGGTTGGACTCTTCATTCCAGCGCCACAACTGCGCGATACCTGTCAGCTTCGTTAAAAAGGTAATCTCTCTACGCTGCGGTACCACCTTCAATTGATACGCGGATTTCACTTGCAGATAGTCCAAAATCACGAGAAGTCATCCTTTCCTGTTTTGCTAGATGTTCCTTGGAGTATGTAAAGAGAAAAAAGAGGAGAAGCTCCTCTTTTTTTCTATTTTTTGGTTGACCAGCGAGCGCTTGGGAACGCGTTGACTGGGAAAGTGAGACCTTCCAGATTCGGTTTCACCAAATAGTTTTGCTGGTAGTGGTAGACTGGAATGAACGGCATTTCATCCATCAAAATGGCTTCTGCCTGGTGAAGCAGTTCCATACGCTTGTTCGGGTCTTGCTCAACTTTTGCCGCCATATTCAACTGATCATACTCTTTGTTCACCCAACCAGTACGGTTGTTCGGGCTTTCACCCAAATAGTAGTCCAGGTTAAATGCAGGGTCGTTGATTTGACCTACCCAGCCCATACGGCCCATTTGATAGTTCTTTTGTTTCGTTGTATCCAGATACACTTTCCACTCTTGGTTTGTCATTTTCACTTCTACGCCCAAGTTTTTCTTGAGCATTTCTTGGATCGCTTGTGCAATTTTCTTGTGGCTTTCATCGGTGTTGTACATGAGTGTAACGTCTGGCAGTGTGGACCAGCCTTCTTCTTGCATACCTTCAGCCAGCAACTTCTTCGCTGCTTCGTAATCTTCTTTGAAGTAGTCTCCGCCCTCTTCACGGAAGTCTTTTCCGTTTGGTTGTACCGCTCCGCGAGGTACCATGGAGTAGGCTGGCGTCTCTCCACCTTGGCTTACCATTTCGGACAGCGCTTTACGATCGAGCGACATTGCGAAAGCTTTACGGACTTTTTTATTCGTAAACGGTTCTTTCGTTACGTTAAACATGTACATGTACGTACCATAGTAAGGAACGGATTTGAAATCTGGGCTCGATTTTTCTTGCGCGAGGATGTCAGACGGCATCTCTTTGTTGAAGTCGAGCTCGCCACTCTTGTACATCTGATAGGCAGTCGTGGCGTCATTCACCATTTTCCAGGTGATCTTATCCATTTTTACGTCAGCTTTGTTCCAATAATGCTCGTTTTTTTTAATTACGAGCTCGGAGTCATGCTTCCAGGAAACGAGCTTGTAAGCGCCGTTGGAGATGTAGCTGTCCGCATCTGCTGCCCATTTTGGATTCGCTTCTGCCTGCTTCTTGTTGATTGGGTGCCAGTAACGGGTAGCCAGCATTTTGTCAAAGTACGAGGTAGGTGCGACCAGCTCGATTTCGAGCGTTTTTGCATCGACTGCCTTGATGCCTACATCTTCTGCTTTTCCAGTACCCTTATTGTACGCTTCTCCACCCTTGATGTAGTAGAGCAGATAAGCAGAGGTCGAAGCTGTTGCCGGATCGAGATGCTTCATATACGTGTAGGCAAAATCCTCGGCGGTAACCGGCTCACCATTGGTCCACTTCGCATCATCGCGCAAAATGAACGTATACTTCAGCTTGTCATCCGATAGCTTCACTTCCTTCGCTACTCCCAAGATTGGATTGCCATCCTTGTCCTTGGTGTACAGACCTTCCCCCAAGTGATCCATGATCCAGAAGGACGTCGTATCCGTTGACGTGAGTGGGTTCAAATCTGGTGGCTCGGACTTGGCATTGAACACAATTTCTTGTTTGGCAGCAGCGCCTGGGGTAGTGGTACCTCCAGTCGATGTTGACTCGCCACTACCGCCGCAACCAGCTAGAGCCGGAATGACGAGCGAGAGCGACAGGGCAAAGGCAGCTAATTTCTTCACGTTGTTTCCCCCTATATTTTAAGATAGAAAATCGAACTACTGATAGAGATGACAAGCGACCCAATGGTTCGGTGCGGCTTCCTGCCATTCAGGAATCTGTGCCGCGCATTGCTCCATGGCCTTTGGGCATCTTGTTCGGAAAACACAACCGCTTGGAGCGTTGGCAGGACTCGGCAAATCGCCCTGCAAAATGATGCGCTCTCGCTTGATTGTCGGATCAGGAATCGGAATTGAGGACAGTAACGCTTGTGTATATGGATGAAGTGGCTTTGCGTACAGCTCGAAGCTGTTTGCCATTTCTACCATTTTGCCGAGGTACATCACTCCGATTCGCGTGGAAATGTGCTTCACCATGGACAGATCGTGGGCGATAAACAAGTAAGTCAGCCCCCTGTCCTGCTGCAAGTCTTCCAATAGATTCACAACCTGCGCTTGAATCGACACATCAAGCGCTGAAATCGGTTCATCTGCGATGATAAATTCCGGTTCGACCGCAAGTGCTCGGGCAATCCCGATCCGCTGCCTTTGGCCTCCACTGAATTCATGAGGGAATCGGTTCGCATGTTCCTTAGACAAACCAACGAGCTCCAGCAATTCTTTGACCCGATCCGCTCTTGCACCACGAGACAAGCCGTGAATATCCAAGCCCTCCGCAATAATGTCCATGACGGTCATGCGCGGATTCAGACTTGCTTGCGGGTCTTGAAAAATCATTTGGACGTCGCGGTGGAACTGCTCTGCATCTTTCCCTTTTAAGCGGTGTGCATTTTTTCCCTTGAACAAAACTTCTCCATCTGTATTTTCATAGAGGCGAATCATCGTTCTGCCCAACGTCGACTTTCCGCAGCCGCTCTCGCCTACTAGTCCGAGCGTCTCGCCGCGATTAATCGTGAAGGTCACGCCATCGACTGCCTTTAGCGTAATCCCATTACCGATCTCAAAATGCTTTTTTAGATTTTTGACTTCAACCAACGCTTGGCTCATCTACGTCTGCCTCCCTGCTGCCACCAATTCTCCCAGCTTCGGTGCCCGTGGATCATGTAGCCAGCATGCCGCTTGGTGACCCTCGGTGAATGTGGAAGCGTCCGGCATTTGCTGCTCGCATATTTCCATCGCAAACTGACAACGCGGAGCGAACGGACAACCTTTTGGCGGGTGGAATAAATCTGGCGGCGTTCCCTCAATCGGTACCAGGCGTTCCTTTTCCACACCATCGATCCGCGGTAGAGAGCGCATCAAGCCCCATGTGTACGGATGCTTCGGATTTGCGAAAATATCCTCTACCTTGCCTGTTTCCACCACAATTCCTGCATACATAACCACGGCCCGGTGCGCGATTTCTGCTACGACACCCAAGTCATGTGTAATCATCACGATGGAGAGCTGCTGCTTTTCCTGTAATTCTCGGAGCAAGTCCAAGATTTGTGCTTGAATCGTTACGTCCAATGCTGTCGTCGGTTCATCCGCAATGACGAGCTTTGGATTATTGGCGAGTGCAATCGCGATGACGACACGTTGCCGCATTCCTCCGGAAAACTCATGCGGGTATTGATCGACCCGTTTTTCCGGATCGGGGATACCGACCAGTCGAAGCATCTCCATCGCTTTTTTACGCGCCTCTTCTTTGCTGACCTGATGGGTACGAACAAATCCCTCGACGATCTGGGCGCCGACCTTCATCGTCGGGTTCAGTGCCGTCATCGGGTCCTGGAAGACCATTCCGATCTCAGCTCCACGAACCGAAAGCAATTCCTTCTTGCTCATCCCCGTGATAACTTTTCCGTCAAAACGAATTTGACCATCCACGATTCTTCCCGGCGGATTCGGGATCAAGCCCATGATCGCTTGGGCGGTTACACTCTTCCCACAGCCGCTCTCGCCTACTACCGCAAGCGTCTCGCCACGATCAACATGAAAGGTAACTCCCCGTACAGCCTGTACCTCTCCACCGTATGTTTTGAAATGTACGCGGAGGTTTTCTACTTGTAGCAAATGATCCGCCATGTCTGATCCTCCTATCTTCGTGGCGAGGTTACTCGCGAATTCTTGGGTCCAATGCGTCCTGCAAGCCATCACCGAAGACGTTGAAGGCAAACATCGTCAAAGAAATCATCAAGGCCGGGAAGAAAAGTCTCCACCAATCCCCTGTCAAAATGACGCCGAGTGCATCGTTAGTCATCGTGCCCCAGCTAGCGATTGGCGCTTGCACACCCAGCCCCAAGAAACTAAGGAAAGATTCTGCAAATATCGCCGACGGAATGGTAAACGTCAAGTTCACGATGATGACTCCGATTGTGTTCGGAATCAGGTGGCGTAACAAAATGCGAGGGAATTTGGCACCCAGCACTTGCGCAGCCATGATGAACTCCTGGTTTTTCAATTGCAGGATTTGTCCCCGAACGAGGCGAGCCATCCCTACCCAACCGGTTGCGGACAACGCGATGATGATGGTAACAATTCCAGGCTCCATGACAACCATCAGCATGATCACCACGAGCAGGTACGGCAGTCCGTACAAGACCTCGATCAATCGCATGATGATGGTATCGATTCGGTCTCCCTTTTTGCCTCGACCGGCCATGTATCCGGCAATACCGCCGACGGTCACTCCGATGACCAAGTCAATCAACGCTGCCGATATTCCGATAATGAGTGAAATCCGCGCTCCGTACCATGTCCGTGAAAACATATCTCGACCCAGCTCATCTGTTCCGAACCAATGCACGCTCGAAATTTCCTGATTCGCATTCAAGAGACTCTGATCGGAATAGCTGTACGAAACGAGATGTGGACCAATTATCGCCATGGCCATCAGCAAAACAATCAGGGTCAAACCCACCATAGCCAGCTTGTTTCTGACGAGCTTTCTAGTTACTTGTTGAAAATGAGTCAGGCTCGGTCGCATCTGAGCGATCTGTCCATCTGCTTTTTGAGCTCGAGGTCGAAACAACTCATTTACTGATTGATCTACCGCCATTGGCTACCTCCCCCTGCTCGATAGTTTGATTCGTGGATCGATGAACATATAGGCCAGATCAATCAAGAAGATAATGAGCACCAAGATGGCACTGTAGAAAACTGTCGTTCCCAAAATAACGGGATAATCTCGATTGAAAATGCCATCAACGAAGTACTTGCCGATCCCTGGTACCGCAAAAATCTTTTCGACGACGAACGTTCCGGTTAACAACCCCGCGATAAGCGGTCCCATAAACGTGACGATCGGCAAAATAGCGTTACGGATTCCATGCTTGATCACTATCAGAAAAGTCGGAATTCCTTTTGCCTCAGCAGTCCGTATGTAATTCTGGTTCATCACGTCGATCATGCTCGTACGCATATAGCGTGTAATGATGGCTAATGGTCCAAAAGCAAGTGCGAGTGAAGGCAGAACCGAGTGTTTCCAGCTGGTAAGCGTCGCTACTGGGAATAACGGCAATTTGATTGCCAAGTAATTAATGAGCAATGGTGCCATGATGAAGCTGGGTACAGCAATTCCTAATACGGCCAGGACCATTGCCGCATAATCAATCCAGGTATTTCGGTTTAATGCCGCAATTGTTCCGAATAAAAGTCCGAAAAAAAGGGCAAACGCTATCGCTTGCAAACCGATCAGTGCAGATGCTCCGAAGCCATCTTTGATCATATCATTGACACCGCGTGTCTCCGACTTAATAGAAGGTCCTAAATCGAGCATGACCAAACTTTTTAGATAAAGTAAATACTGCATCGGCAGCGGTTCATCTAGATTGTATTTGGCACGCAGATTCAGCAAAATTTGCTCGGGCAACTGATCTGACTCTGACGCGAATGGATCACCAGGGATCATATGCATCAGGCTAAAGGTCAACGTTACAATGATCCACAAGGTGAGTACCATCATCAGAATTCTTTTAAGTAAATAACGTGACATCTTATAAGAGCCCCCTAGTCCAGACTTGCAAAAAGATTAAGAAAATTCAACGTACCCTCCTTTTAAGAAACCTTTAACGGAAATTGACCTAAAACATTCCTTAATTCAACAATATAGTGCCGTAATTATTTAATGTCAATTCTGATTTTTTTATTTTTTAAATCGATTCATAAAGGAATTTGCTGAAAGTTGTCAAATATACAACTATTAATACGGAAATTTTCCCTAAACCATCCCTATTTAAAACTTCGTGGTCGCTACAGCTCCCATGCCCAACTGATGGGTTATATTCTATCTATATAAGAAAGACTGGCATACTAGAATGCCGAAAAAGGATGGATCTCCTTCCTGACGAATTGTTTATCCCGTAGTTTAACTTTTTTGGAGGACATTTTGATGATAAAAGTTAGCATAGTCGGTCCAAAAGATTCAGTAGATGCAATGGTAGCTGTAGGACGTGAGTTTTCCGATCACATCCTGCTCACCTCCTTTATTTATCAAGGAGTGGAACAAGTACCTGTCTATGTAGCCGAAAATGATATGGAAACAGACATCTGGTTCTTCTCTGGAGTCGCCCCCTACTCGATGGCAAAAGCGCATATTGGCAAGAAAAAAGCCTTTTATCCGCAAGTCAATTCAAGTGTCCTGACCAAAGCATTACTCGAATTGGTATACCGCGATGGTTTTTCTTTAGATCGCGTGAGCTTCGATACCATTTCGGAAGCGCATTTTCGTGAGACTTTAGAGGAATTGGGCCTGCACTGTGAGAATCCATACCTAAAGCCGTATAAAGAATTCAGAAAGAGATCTGAATTGGTAGCCTATCACACCCGCCTTATCCAGGAAGGCAAGGTAGATGCTTGTGTCACGGGAACGCTTTTCGTCACCGAAGAATTAAAGCGACAAGGAATCAGAGTATACCGAATGGGCTTCACCCGCTTTATATTTCGAGAGATTTTCAAGCAAATTCTGCAAGAGGGTGAAACGCTCCACTTCAAACGCTCCCAAATTGCTGTTCAATTGATTGAGGTATCCGACATGGAAAAGCTCGTAAATGAACCTGCAAACGCGTACGAGCTACGGCGCCTCGACTTGAAGCTGCAAGAGCTCGTACTCGATTACACAGAGTCGATTTCCGGTAGCTTCGTCGCGGTAGGCAATTCCAAGTTCATTATTTTTTCCACCCGCGGATCGTATGAAGACAATCCAGAATTTCACCCCACGATCCTTTTGGAAAAAATCAAGCTGCTCACCCATTCGCATGCGAATATGGGAATCGGTTTTGGTGTCACAGCATTGTCTGCAGAGCGCAATGCACAGCTCGCTCTCGGTCACGCCAAAAACCATAAGGATGCCGTGATCCTCGTTGACCATGACGGTTCCATTGAAGGACCGCTGCGTCAGTCGAACAGTATCAGCTACGAATATTGGACACAGGACAAAGAAATTAGCGAAAATCTGAAAAAAGCCGGTGTCAGCATTACGACGTTTAACAAAATCCTCTCTGTCCAAAAAGCGCTGGGGCAAAAATATATCAGCGCTTCGATGATCGCAGAATGGATGGGCATGACCCCTCGCAATGCGCGAAGAATCTTAAGTGACTTGGCAGAGCACAACATTATCGAACTCATTGGGGAAGAGACGCCAACGAACCGGGGGCGCCCACGGAAGATTTATCGTATACTCCCCTCCCCACAAACTACTTAATTGTTTCTCCATGAGAAAGGTGTAAGCTTGTGATTTCCATACGAATAGGAGGTCATACACATGCCCGTTCATCCACAGATTCAACAAATATTAGACGTCTTCAACCGCTCACGCCATGATGTTGATTTCAACCAATTGACACCACAGATTATGCGAATGGCGACTGATCAAAATCGAGATTCAGGCGTGGTACGTGAACAGGTAAAAAAGGTAGAGGATTTATCGCTTCCCTTAGAAGGTCGTTCTATTCCGATTCGCATATACACACCAGAAGGACAGGCACCCTTCCCTGCACTCGTGTACTATCATGGAGGCGGATTCGTGATCGGCAATCTCGAAACGGTAGACTCGGTATGTCGCAACTTCGCAAATAACGCAAAATGCGTGGTCATTTCTGTCGATTATCGGCTCGCTCCTGAACATCCTTTTCCTGCAGGATTGGAAGATGCCTATGATTCTCTCCTATTTATTTCTGACCATGCTGATCAGTTTGGGATTGACCGATCGCGGATAGCGGTAGGCGGAGATAGCGCCGGAGGAAATTTTGCCACAGTCGTGAGTCTCATGGCTAAAGAGCGACAGGGCCCGCCTATCGTTTTTCAATTATTAATCTATCCAGCCGTAGGAATTGTAGATACCGCTCCTTATCCATCCATGCAGGAAAATGCGAGTGGCTATTTGATGGATGTGGAATTGCTGAATTGGTTCCTCTCTCATTATCTACCACCTGCCGATCTCCAAAATCCATATCTTGATCCGATCAACGGAGCCGATCTCACTGGTCTGCCTCCTGCCATGGTGATTACAGCCGAATACGACCCTTTGCGAGATGGCGGAAAAACGTATGCAGACAAGCTACGCGATAGCAGTGTCGATGTCCTCTATCGAAATGAACAAGGCTTGATCCATTCCTTTATCGGATTCCATACCTCTATCAAGCAAGCGCAAGAATCGTTGGATGAGATGTCGGCACAATTACGAAAAGCATTCAAAATGTAGGCCATCTTGGATAAACAAAGCGTAAGCCTGCGAACAGAGGATGTTCCTCTCCTTTCTCGACTGCTTGCGCTTCCTTTTTTCCAGAGCGCCATGTTCCAAGGAAAGAAGGGGATTTTCTTTGGAAAGGGGAAATTGTTAAACATCAACATGATGGGAAGGGTGAAATCATTGACTAGACATACAGACGACAAAGTGACCATTCGCTTCGTTCGTATCGAGGATGCGGCAGCCATTTTATCTTTGCAGCGTGATGTGGTTTATGAAGGTGAATATTTTATTGCTGTTTCCGAAGAATTCGACAAAACCATGGAGCAGCAGCTTGAGTGGATACAAAACATCATCGACAATGACAGGGGAACCATGTTCGTAGCGGAAATAAACGGTGAATTGGCTGGCATGGTCGTGTTCGTTTCTCCGGCTCGCCAACGTTTGACTCATACAAGTTCGATCACGATGATGATCCAGAAAGCTCACAGAAATAAGGGCATCGGCAAGGTTTTATTGAAGGAATTGTTAGCTTGGGCTGAGCAACATCCGCTCATTGAAAAAGTGAGCTTAGGGGTGTTCTCCAACAATCTGAGAGCGATTGCTTTATACAAAAGCCTTGGATTTGAGGAAGAAGGACGAAAAGTGAAAGAATTCAAGCTGGCTGAGAATGAATACGCAGATGATGTCCTGATGTACAAATTCGTATAGCGTCCATTCGTATTCCTTCCATGCAAAAAAGGACCTTCGCATCAGGTCCTTTTCTTATGAGCAAGTAAGCTCTATACCGATTTAGATGGCTGAACAGATTGTTTCTTTTGAACACTGGCAACAATCACACCCACGACGATCAACAAAGAGCCTCCGATTTGAATCGACGTCACCTGCGAACCAAGTAGTAAAAACCCGACCAGCATCGCTACAAAGGGCTGCAAGTTAAGAAAAATAGCTGCTTTGCCCGTCCCTACCACTTTTAATTGTTGATTCCATACGATTCCACATATTCCTTGCATAAGGATCGCGGTCAAAATGAGCATCGCCCATGCCCACACTTCGTGACTAATCTGCGCCCCTGGCTCGATCGTCAACAGTGCCGCAGGAGTCAAAAACAAAGTACCAACCGTCGTCGAGTACACGGTGGCAATAAACGGCTGCACGGTTTGCGTCAGTTTGCGAATGATGATCATGGAAGACGAGAATGTGACCATCGCAATCGCAATGAGAAAGACACCTTTGGAAATGGAGAGTCCTGCCCCAATACCGACTACGAAGAATGTTCCCAGGAGAGCCAAGCCAGACCCAATCTTCATACGCAAGGTAAACTGTTCCTTCAAAAACAAAGAGGCCAGCACTGCGGTGACGATCGGCGACAAGGAAAGAATCAACGATGCCGTTGTCGCGTCTGTCGTCAAGAGCCCGTTGAAATAGGCCGTTTGATTCGCCAGCGTCCCGATCAATCCGAGCAATACAAGAAGTCCTAGCTCACGAGCGGTGATTTTCACGAATTTTTTGGTCAGCCACGCGTAAATGATTAGAAACATAGATGTGAAAAGCAAGCGTACATCTGCCAAAAACAGCGGAGGAAACTCTTTGACCAACATGCTTCCAAAAACAAAATTACTGCCCCACAGCGTCACACAAAAAAGCAACAGCAAGTACGACCGAATCATGAATGTTCCTTCTTTCACCCGATGCATTATTCTTTCGTTAGCTATCGTACAGGAGAGTGCGAAAAAAGTCCATGAGCTAATCTGCTATAGTTTGATGGAAATTATGTTTGGTTGTACAGTCCGAACATAATAAAGACCAGCGAACGACTTGGTTCACTGGTCTTCCCTTGTTTTATTGTACCATTTCTTCCAAAGGGGTTTCCTCAGTTGCCTCCAGTGCCCCTTCCATCTGCCCTGCCTCTTCTACTGCCGTCTCTGCCGCTTTCTCTTCCTCTTTCACTTCCGGCTTCTTCTCTGGCTCCGTCGGAGCGATTACACTCGCCACGAGTGCCGCGTATTTTTGCGAGCCTTCCTTATTCGGGTGAACAGCGTCTTTGTAAAAGTAAGAACTTTGCCCTTCACTTGCCGCATACCAATCCACAAGAACGACATGTGGATGGGCTGCAGCCGTTTCCGCCAGCATCTTATTCACGACGCTTTCCCACGGTTTAGGTACGCGAGAGTTGACGAGAATGATTTGCTCGACGCCATCGAGTGATTGCAGCAGCTTATCGAGCTGCCCTTTACTAAAGGCGCCGTTCGAGCCCAATTCAATCACGACGCGGTTTCCCAATTGCCCTTTTGCCTTGAGCTGGGCAATCACCTCAGGAGCTTGCGCCATTTGCCTTCCGATTTTGGCATCCACAACGATTCCTGGCAAAAGCTTCTCCAGGTAAGGAGCCACATCGAGCATGACCGAGTCACCAATGACAGTGATTCCTTTACCAGAGCCAATCGCTTTGATCGGTTCCTGCTTTTGGTCAGGCTGTTTGGAAGCATTCGAATCTTTCTGCTTCTCCACAGGCTTCTGCTTTTGTCCGTTGTTATTTGTCTTCTGCTCGTTTTTCGGTTTTGTTGGTGGAGTAGCTGGTTTTTGAACCGTTTCCGGTTTCTTCTCTACGATTGGCACCTCAGGACCATGTGGCTTGTCGGGGACCTTAGTCTCGGTGACCGTCTGCGTTGGCTGCGGCTGCGTCACATTTCCAGCGGTCGCATCTGATGTGAGCGAAGCGATCCCATAATACGTGACACAAAGAGCAATCGCGCAACCAGTGGCCAATACACGGTTTACCCGTTTTGTTTTCTGTCCGGCCTTATTGGAACGATGCCAGATCCTGCCTAATGCACCGTAACGAATAGGCTCTTCGAGATATTTCCATGACAATGATGCCAGAAAAATACTTGCGAGGAGCTGCAAAACCGCTCCAGGTACCGCCATCCACTCCCTTTCCGCTAAAAACGGAGTCGTCCAAACGATAACAGGGTAGTGCCACAAATAAATCCCGTAAGATCGAACGCCGATCCAGCGCAATGGCTTGCAGCCCATCCATTTCGCCAAGCTGCTTGCAGGATGTGCGAGTACTGCGACCAGCACGGCACTGACTACAGACAAAAGGACTAGACCGCCCTCGTACAAATAATCATCGTATTGATTCGTGTTCCAAATGCTGTACAAAAGAATCCCTAAGCTCAAGAGACCGCTTAGATCAAGCGTAATTCGCGCTTTTTGTGAAATGTTCGTCGTAAGCAAGCGACTCGGCCACATCATGGCGAGTGCGGCACCGATCAATAACCCGAATACCCGTGTGTCCGTTCCGTAATAAACACGACTCGGATCAAGACCTGGCTCATACAAAACGGCCATAAAGATGGCGGATAGTGCAGCCAGCGCCAAAGTAATGATCATGATTGGCCCCCTGCGCTTCAGGAAGCCTAGTCCCAGAGCGAGTACCAGCGGCCAAATGACATAAAACTGTTCTTCTACTGCCAATGACCACAGATGGCCAAGTGGTGAAGGCGGACCGAATTTTTCAAAATAAGATACGTCATGAAAAACAAGCCACCAGTTACTCACGTACAGAACGGCTGCTCCAACATCTCCGCGGATGGTATCCAACTGGTCTGGCGAAAAGATAGCCACCCCTACCACCACCACAAACAGCATGAAGAAAAGCGCTGGGAGCAGTCTTCTGGCACGGCGCAACCAAAAGTCTTTCATGTCGAGTCTGCCATTGCGATTCCATTCTGCAATTAATAAGTCTGTAATTAAATATCCCGATAAAACGAAGAAAATACCGACACCCAGCAATCCCCCGGGTGCCCAGTCGTAATTCAAGTGATAAATAATGACTGCGAGTACCGCCAGCGCACGAAGCCCGTCGATCCCAGCCATGTATCGGCTGCTGGAGCCTTTGATCGGTTCAGGCATGCTGGTGGCCTCCTATCGTTGCATGTTGGCGAGTGATTAATTCGTTCTGATTATTGATTCTTTTCGTACCCATCGTCCTTTTTGTTTTTTTATGGTGATTCTTCGTGCTCGCCATGCAAAACATCTGCATTCTCCCCTTTTACTTCCGTTCTGTTTTCATCATTTGTTGTTGGGGGCAGTCATTACACATCGGGAATTGCGTGCTCTATGAATGCAAAAACCCCTGTTTTTTGGAATCGTGCGAAAACGGGGGTTGGTCTCGTTCATTATCTTTATGGAAAATGAATTCTTCCCATCATCGTTGCCCGTATTCAGGATGTGATGAACTACTCACTATCTCGTTGTTTTTGGTTATCTTACTCCCTTATATATGCACCACACCTTCCTTATAGTGGATGGTATCACAAGGAAATTACCCGGTCCTTGTCTTACGTTAGACTCTTGCTGAATAGTTGTTTGTAACCTGATTATATGACGGTTTCGGGGGATAACTCGTTACAAACTGTTTACATTCTGGCCATGTTTTTTCCCGGTAAAAACGCGGAACAAAAAAAGAAGCTGCTGGTATACGTTCCCCCATCAGCTTCACGATTGTAGATCATCGCAGACCACCACTGTCAGATGCAAAATGCAACGTGTTTACTTGTCACAAAAGATTTACGGATCAACAGCCTGCATCGGTTCGTAATTTTTTGCGAGTTGTATTGACATTCCTGATTGTCATTTGTTGATAAACCTTTGAGCCAATAAGTTTCTGCTTGATGCAATGCCAAATCCAAAAGCTTGTATGTAACGTCTCTTCCAATATGGGAGGAATGGTTGCTTTGGAATCGGTATCCCCCGAAGTAAAGCACATCAACCACGGTCATTCCCCTATCACTACCATTTTCGCCAATCGAAACGGGAAACACAAGACAAAAATAAAATCCCCATCGATTACCAGCACCGACGAGGATTTTCGCTTGATTATCCCAATTTAAATATGATGAGTAAACAAATAATTCAAGAAAAAACCACCGCTGACAACCGCAATCACCATGCATACGATGCCACTTTTTACCCGTTCGGAAAGCAATCGCATAAATCCAAGACAGAAAAAGACTCCTGTGACCAAAAAGTAAGCGACTCCAACCCAAAAAACATTCCAAGGCAAGCTCGCAAAATCTACATTACCCAAACGTGAACACCATCCCTGTCCGATTCTACTGATTACTTGTATGTACGATACTCCATTATAGCATTTGTTCACGCTTACTTTCCCATTTTGCACAATGCGTAACAGAAGTGTCATACATCCCGTCTTCATGTTTTCTACACAATCGTTTGGTACGCTTTCTCCAACAGCTCAAAGGAGGAAAAGTGCACATGAACAAACGGAAAATGCGCCCATGGGCTTATCCCTTGGTTCTAGGTGGCGTTTTGCTGTTATCCGCATGCTCCACTGCCACTGATAATACTACGATGGATCATAATGGACACGACATGAGTTCTTCACCACAAACAACAGCAGAAACGCAACCACAACAAATGTCTGCATCCAGCGACTCGTCGATAGAGGTGCTTACAGGCAATACGTTTACCCTCACAGCAAAAGAAAATATGCTCCACCTCGATGACAAGACCATGAAAAACGCATGGACGTACAATGGAACCGTTCCAGGTCCACAGCTTCGTGTCAAACAAGGGGAAACCATTAGTGTGACGTTGAAAAACGAATTGCCCGAGCCGGTCACCATTCATTGGCATGGCTTACCCGTCCCGAATAACATGGACGGAATCCCTGGCGTGACACAAAATGCCGTAAAACCAAACGAAAGCTTCACCTACAAATTCAAGGTGGATGTTGCCGGCACATACTGGTACCATTCGCACCAAAACAGCGCCAAGCAGGTAGACAAAGGCTTGTATGGTTCCCTTGTGGTAGAACCGGCTACACCAGAGCCATCTGATAAGGACTTTACCCTCGTTCTGGATGAATGGATGCAGGACGATAGCATGGCGGAAATGCACGGAAGTGGTATGAGCCACGGCATGAGTACCCCTTCTTCCGATAGCTCGTCCTCTGGTGGTCACAACATGGCCGGTATGGAAATGCCCATGAGTGACGCTGAGATGATGCCGTTGATGTATACGATCTTTTCAGTGAACGGAAAAACAGGCCCGGCAATCCAGCCGCTATCTGTTAAAGAAGGAGAGAAGGTCAGAATCCGCCTGATCAATGCCGGATACTTGAACCACAAGCTGAACCTGCAAGGTCATGAATTTAAAATCGTAGCAACAGACGGGCAACCTATCAATAATCCGCCCCTCGTAGGAGGCCAACTCCTCAATATCGGGCCAGGAGAACGATATGATCTCGAATTTGTCGCAAACAATCCTGGCAAATGGTTATTAGAGGAGCGCAGCACAAATCCAGGCGCCAAATCCCTTGTCGTACCCATCGTCTACGAAGGCTCGGAAACAAAAACAGCCAAATCAGAAGCTGGTGACATGCCAACGATAGACATTACCAAATACGGCGAGGCGGCAAAAAGCAGCTTTACACTAGATCAAAAGTATGACATCACGTATCAAATGGATTTGAACACGGAGACGGCAGATGGAAAAATGGCCTTTACCATCAATGGAAAAACGTTCCCGGATGTCCCTCCGCTCAACGTCAAAAAAGGAAATCTGGTCAAAGTCACGATGGTGAACAAATCACCAAAAGATATCCACCCGATGCATTTGCACGGACATTTCTTCCAAGTATTAAGCAAAAACGGACAGCCTATCACAGGCTCCCCTCTGGTCAAGGATACACTGAACATTTTGCCGGGTGAATCTTATGTAGTCGCCTTTGAAGCTGACAATCCAGGAGATTGGATGTTCCACTGCCACGATTTGGGCCATGCTGCGCAAGGAATGGTATCCGAAGTAAAATATGAAGGCTTCAAGCCAGATTTCGTCGTCGACCCTACTGTCGGCAACATGCCTGAATAACCATAGAAAAAAGCAGGAAGCCACCCGGGCTCCTGCTTTTTTATTACGCCAATACACCGTCCAAAGACGTTTTCCACTCTACGTCAGTCGGAAAAACATCCTGTACTTGCTGTCTCAGCTGGTCATTTTGGCTCAATTGCGGACTCAAGATTGATACCAGACCGCTATCCTCTCTTGAACGGATCAAACGCCCGATGCCTTGACGCAGTCTCAGCAGCATGTAAGGCATATCTACCTCGTCGAAAGGATTCGCTGCACTTTTTCGTTTTGCTGTAAATACTGGATCATTCGGTGGGAATGGCAGTGACCAAATGATCACATTGGACAGCGAAGGCCCCGGAACATCTAGCCCTTCCCACAGGCTCACCGCACAGAGGCTACTTTTCTCGTCGTTTTGGAACTGAGAGATCAGATGGCTGATTTCCGCATCTCCTTCAAATAAGAATCGCAGAACCGTACAGGAAGGCTCGTTTTTGATTGCCGCCTTGAATTGCTGTAATTCCTCCATGGAGGAAAACAACAGCAGTGCACTACCCGCTGATTTTTGTAGCAATTGGGTAGCCTGTCTCATTTTTTCCGCAAAGGAGTCGGTCGCAGAGAGTGTCGGTACGTAAACCTCCATTTGCTTGTCGTACTCGTACGGAGAAGCCACCGAGAAAGACAGGTATTGCTCAATGCCCAAGCTGTCCGCTACATACTTAAACGTTCCATCAACAGATAGAGTCGCTGACGAAAAGACTATCGGCATCTTTTGTGAGAATACACGCTCTTCCAGTACTTCCTGCACCTTTTTTGGCATGACGACCAAGGTTGGCCCTGTAATCTCTTCACTCATCCAGGAAATGACGTGATCGGGGTCTTGGAATAATCCCAGTGCTAGCTGCATCATTTCCAGATGCTCTTCGACAATTCGCAGCTGGAACTCGTCCAATGTATATAGACCACCCTCTAACGCCAGCTCTTCTTCAATCCAACTGACGAGATTTGTAAAACGGTGGATGGTTGCAATGAGTTCCGGATGAAAGTGGATTTCTTTACGGTTGGAGCCCATCACAGCCTTGCTCTCTTCGTTCAATAGGGAGAACATCTCCTCGCTCTGAGCAATGGCTTCTTCAATGGCAATGGCGAGCTCTTCCCTGATCTCACCCTTCAAGACACGCGTAATCGTTTCTTCGAACACGGAGTGATTCAGCTTGTACGTCAATGCTTTTTGGGCAGCAGGCTCCAGCAGATGACCCTCGTCAAAAATGACCGAGCTATGCGGTGGCAGCAATGGTAGCTGACCTCCGCGCTTGCGGATCTCATAAGTCCACACATGCTCCATATAAAAGTCATGGGAGCAAATGATCAAATCAGCTGATTGACGGTAATGATTTCTGGAAAGGGTCTGCCCACAGCGGTGCTGTCTGTCGCACACAAAACAATCCTGAAAAGTATCCCAGTTCATCTGCGCCCATTCTTGGTCATCCAGGTCAGGATATGTGCTGCGATCCCCGTATGGATAAAACGACTGCAAGGCCTCATGTGTATGAACAAACGAAGGCAGCTCTTGATAAATATGCTGGAAAGCTTCCCCTGTCTCAGGCTGGAATCTCGCCTCATCCAGCTTGCGCAAACAGACATATTGGTCCGGAGATTTTCCGAGTCTCGCGTCAATCGTCAGGTTGAGATGGCGAGCCAGTTTGGCAATATCGCCTTCCGGTTTTACGAGCTGCTCAATCAGCGACTCATTCGCACAGGCAATGATGGCGGGCTTTCTCGTATATCGTGCATAGCAGATGGCGTACAGCAAGTAAGCCAATGTTTTTCCCGTACCTACTCCCGCCTCTGCAAAAATCGTTTGCTTTTCTATAAAAGCCCGTTCAAGCTGAAAGGCCATGTAGATTTGCTCATCACGCACCTCGAATCCAGCCTCAGGCAATACTTCATAAAAAACGTCCGCTACCCAATCACTCACCTGAGAGATGAACGGCTGGGACGGATCGTAGGCAAAAGGATAACGTTCCAATTGTGACCGGCCTCCAATAATGAAAAGAATCGTCAAGCATAGATGCCAACATGTTATGATGACATGTCTTGACGATAAACACAATACAGATGAGAGAAAAAACCATTCCTTTTCGTGGTAAGATAAGGATGGTAGAAAAGTAGAATGAAACAGGAGTGAACAAGCCAATGGAAAAAGTAATGTTTATTGAAATAGGAATGGGTATCGACATGCATGGACAAAACGTCACCAAAGCCGCAGTCCGCGCTGTTCAAAATGCCATCCATCATAATTCGATGCCTGGACTGCGTTCTGTCCTGCCAGGAAACGATATCCATAACATGAAAGTAAATGTGAGACTGGCCGTTCCTGCTGACAAGGACAAGCTCGACTTGGAAACGGTTCGTAAAGCACTGCCTTACGGGGAAGTCTCCTTCGAAATCGTCGATGGCGGCATGCTGACGAGCAGTGGCGTCGTGATCGCTGAAAAAGAAGACAAGAACGACCTTGCCTATATCGTCATTGCTTCGGTAGAGGTAGGATACTAGAATACCGGCTCATCCACTACATGTGGGTGAAACTGATAACGCTCCATCTCTATTTCTCCTGCTGCTGACACGACTATCCCTTCGCTTTCCAACGCCATTTTTTGCAGCGTGGACGAATCCAAATCTTGCAATCCGATCTTTCCTTGGGCGTTGATGACCCGATGCCAAGGAAGCTTGTGCTTTTTGGACATGGAATGAAGGATGCGAACGATTTGTCTGGCAGCTCTCGGACTCCCGGCCAACGCAGCAATTTGCCCGTACGTCATGACATGGCCCGCTGGAATCCCGGCAATGATTTTTAGTGCGCGCTGCGTAAATTCGGTCATGATGACTACTCCTTCTTGCTTGATCAAATCAAAAGGCTTGTGATTCCTTGTAATCACAAGCCTTTTCTTCTTTTATCAGGTTAAAACAGTCTTTCCAGCTCGTCAACCAGACTGCCTACGTATGCGACAGCCTCGCGGATTGGCTGCGGATCTGACATATCCACGCCAGCTTTTTTCATTAGCTCCAGCGGCGTTAGTGTTCCCCCGGCTTTGAGCACCTCGATCCAACGATCAACGGCAGGCTGTCCCTCTTGTTTGATGCTCGCTGCCATTGCTGTAGAAGCGGTCAAACCAGCTGCGTAAGTGTACGGATACAGCCCCATGTAATAGTGCGGTTGGCGCATCCATGTAAGACTCGCGGCAGCGTCCAGATCAACGGCATCACCCCAGAAGTCTGCGAGCACTTGCCCTTTCCATTCGGAGAGCTGTTTGGCAGTCAATGGTACGTCTTTTTGCGCTGCTTCGTACACTTTTCGTTGCATTCTCGCTTCTAGCAGATGCGTGACAAAGTTGTGGTAGTACGTATTCATCAATTGCAAAATGACCCAACGCTTCAGACGAGGATCGTCGGATTGCTCGACGATGTTCTGCGCTAGCAAGAGCTCATTGAGTGTAGAAGGCGCTTCGATAAAGTACAGCGATGGACGAGAGTTCGTAAAGCTTTGCTCTCTTGTCGCCAGCATAAAATGTCCGCAATGCCCCAGCTCATGAGCCAGCGTGAAAGCACTGCGCATATTACCCGACCACGTGATGAGAATGTACGAGTGCTTGCTGTATGTCGTTGAGCAGAAAGCACCTGTCGATTTGCCCACGTTGTCTACGTAGTCGATCCAGCGTTCATTCAGTGCTTTTTCCATAATCGCTGTGTACTCTGGTCCCATCACTTGCAAGGATGCCAATATCTTTTGTCCAGCTTCTTCAATCGTAACAGGGGGGCTGAATTCTGGATCAAGCGGTGCCTTCAAATCACAAAAGGCAAGTTTTTCGAGGCCGAGCTCTTTTGCTTTGAGCTTCGCATAGCGTCGCATGTGCGGAGCAAGTTCATTCCCGATGATATCCAGGATGTTGTGGTACATATCCAGTGTAACTTGCTGTGGCTTAAGCAGCATGTCCGTTACGGTCTCATAGCCACGCAGACGAGACATGACGGTTTGTTTTTTCACCTCTGTCGCGTATACCGCAGCGAAGGAGTTTTGGTATGAAGCGAGTGTCTTCGAGAAAGATTCGTACGAAGCACGGCGCAGCGTTGTATCGGACGACATTTCATAATCTGTCTCAAATAGCGCGAAGGATACTGGACGTTCATTTCCCTCGCCATCATTGACGGGTGCAAATGACATGTCCGAAAGCTTTCCGCGTGCATATATGTTGTATGGTGCAGAGAAAACCTCGCCCATCGCCGCAAACGCTTCTTCGGTCTCGGCAGACAGTCGGTACGGCTTTGTTTCCAGCAAATCATTCAAGCTTTTGCGGAAAATTTCGAGTCCTGATTCTTCCTTCAAGAAGCTCTCGATTTTTCCTTCAGGCAAAGCCAAAATCTCGGAAGGTATAAAAGAAAGCGCAGCGTTCAGCTGGGACAATACATCCCCTACCCGTGCAGAGTTTGCTTGGTTTTGTGGATTCGTCCCGTCTTCAGACGACCGCAGTCTGGCATACGTTGCTGCGATATTCGCCCGAACATTGATCGCCTCGTTTGCCTCCAAGCATGCCAACAACGCCTCTCCACTCGTATGCAGCTGACCTTTGAATGCAGTGACGACAGGCAGATGCTGTACAATTTCTGCTAATTCTTGCTCCCACGCTTCCTGGTTCTCAAACAGATCGTTCAGGTTCCACGTATACTCGACAGCGACTTGATCACGTGTCTGTCTTGTCTTCACTCTGACTGCCTCCTTTAGTTCGGCCAATAAAATATTTTTTATGTAATAAAATTGCCTTTTCATTTGAATTTTCCTACAATTAACCAAAATAAACAAGTGGATAACTTGCTCGAATTAGGCCGTAATCTGTCTTTTTCTGCGCTTTCCTAGGAAATTCTTTCAAATCATAAGCAGGTGATTTCGGAGGGGAAGGTAAAATAGATAGAGTGCAAGTAAGCCTTTTGTTCTTAAAAGGAGGAAATAAGCCATGTCTTTTGAAATCTTGTTTGACCGTTACGCTGATCTGGCTGTGAAAGTCGGCGTGAACGTACAGCCTATGCAAACGTTAGTAGTAACAGCTCCGCTATCTACTGCTCCATTTGTGAGAAAGGTAGCCAAAAAAGCGTATGAAGCGGGTGCCAAGCACGTACATATTGAGTGGACCGACGATGAACTCACACGGATGAAATATGATTTGGCTCCTGATGAAGCGTTTCGTGAATACCCGCAATGGAAGGTACAGGGATTAGAGGAAATGGCGGAAAATGGCGCGGCGTTTCTCTACATTTCTGCAGCGAATCCCGATTTGCTGAAAGGGGTAAGTCTTGACCGCATTTCTACTGCCAACAAAACAGCTGGTCAAGCTCTCCATAAATTCCGCAGCTATACCATGTCCGATAAAGTGAGCTGGTGCGTGCTTGCAGTTCCATCACCTGCATGGGCCGCTATGGTTTTCCCTCATTTGCCACAAGAGGAACAGGAGCTTGCTCTGTGGGATGCGATCTTCCGCGCCACTCGCGCAGATATGGATGACCCTGTCCAAGCTTGGCATGACCATCATGCGACACTGAACAGCAAGGTAGATCAGCTAAATGCCAAACAGTACCGCTACCTTCATTACGAAGCTCCTGGTACCAACCTGACGATTGAGCTGCCTGCCAACCACATTTGGATTGGCGGCGGGAGCGTAAATAAAGATGGTGCCTCCTTCATGGCCAATATGCCGACAGAAGAAGTATTCACCGCGCCATTAAAAGAAGGCGTCAACGGAACCGTTCGCAGCACCAAGCCTTTGAGCTATCATGGGAATTTGATCGAGAACTTTACGCTGACTTTTGAAAAAGGAAGAATTGTCTCGGTAACTGCTGAAAAGGGAGAAGAATCCCTAAAGCAATTAATTGAAACAGATGAAGGCTCGCATTATTTGGGGGAAGTGGCCTTGGTTCCTCATCTGTCCCCTATCTCGCAATCAGATATCATTTTCTATAACACGCTCTTTGATGAGAATGCGTCCAACCACTTGGCGATCGGGAACGCCTACAGTGTGAATATTGAAGGTGGCGCTGACATGAGCAATGACGAACTGGCTAGCCGCGGTATCAATATCAGCCTCACTCACGTCGATTTCATGATCGGCTCCGCCGAGATGAACATTGATGGGGAAACAGCTGACGGCAAGCGTGAACCACTCTTCCGCAACGGAAATTGGGCTTGAATCTAACCTGAGAATGGCATAGCGAGAGGCTGGATTTGTGTCATCACCATGACAAATCCAGCCTCGTTCTTTTCTCGGTTACAACAGCTTTTCGCGTAGCTCTTTCAAGAAGGGGAAATAATCGGATACAAGTGTCCCTGCATGGCAAAGGACGCTTTCCCCGTTTCCTCGGAAACAACAATGATCAGTGCATCGCTTTTTTCACTCAACCCCAAAGCAGCACGATGTCTGGTTCCCAGCTTTTTTTCCCCTACCACAACCTGGGATAATGGCAACACATTGGCCGCTGAAATGATATGATTTTCCCGAATCAGGACGGCCCCATCATGCAAAGGGCTGCCCGGATAAAAGATTGACTCCAGCAAGGAATGGCTCATCGTTGCCCCAATCGGTATGCCTGCTTGCAGCAGCAGATCAAGCGGGTCCTCACGTTCAACGACAATCAATGCTCCTTGGCGCCTTTTGGCCAAGTGCTGCACGGCCTTAGATAAATCCAGATATTTTTCCGTATAGGGTGAGAGATAGCACTGTAAATAAAAGGAGGCTGCTACTGTTTCGAGTCGGCTAAACTTCGTCCGTATTTGATCAAACGTCCCGAGCACACATTCGTTTTCATTTTTTAACGCATGTATGCTCTCATCTAACGTAACGGATATTCCCCTCAGCTCTTGCAGCAATTCAGCCTTCAACGATGATGTATCACAGTTAACTTCCAGCATATGAACCCCTCAATTTCAATTTCTCTTCACGCTTCGTTCTTTGTTTGATTGTTCCCCTCCCCATAGGAAATCATTCTATTTCCTAGATGATAATTCCACTACAAACCGGACATAGTAAAACACAAATGATCAACAGCTTATGGAGCGAAACCGACATGATAACGAAATGGAATGAGTTTCTATCCATTGCACAAGAATCGAATGATTTTAAGCATTACCCCCTGCTGAACGAGGAAAGTCCTTTTTTTATTTCGTACTATCAAACCTTAATAAAAACAGAGCTACTGCAAAAAAATCTCTTGCGCCCCATTCAAGAGCGTATGGAAGCAAATGAATCGATCACGGACCTGCGCCACTTTTCCCGCTTTATCTATGTGGAGGATATTATTTATACAGACGACATACAGACAGTCGTCTCCAAAATCATGACAGGCTATGCTGCCATCCAATCGAAAGACAATCTACAGTTCTTCGCCCTCATCAATCTATCCAATCCGACTGAAGGCCTGCGAACTGACAACGACACGGAAAACGAGTTTAGTGTCGTTGGACCAAAGGTTGGCTTTGTTGAAAACATCGATATCAACCTGCATCTTATCCGTCAACAAATCAGCACACCCAAATTAATCATTCGAGAGTTAACCTTAGGGACGCTCTCTCATACGCGCATCGCCGTTGTCTATTTGTCTGGTATTACGAATCCTCAGCACATTGAAACCGTTGAACAAAGACTACAGACGATCGACTTCGATATTATTTTTGATTCATCACAGCTCGATCAAATCATGAGTGATAATTCGAATACTCCTTTCCCACTGTTTCTGTCTACAGAAAGGATTGACCGGGTCATTTATGCGTTAACTCTCGGGCAGATCGTGATTATTTCCGATGCATCTCCGTATGTCATTACCGGTCCAACCACGATTTTTGATTTCTTCATTTCTCCCGAGGATTATTATTTACCGTGGATCTTATCGTCCTTGTTTCGGTTGATTCGTATTTTTGGTGTGCTTTTTTCTATTTTGATGACTCCTGCCTATACGGCGGTTCTCACTTTTCATTTGGAAATGATTCCGCAAGACATGCTGGCTCCGATTATTTTATCGAGGAAGTACGTCCCGTTTCCCCCCGTTTTAGAGGTGCTCTTCTTGGAGCTGACGATCGAGTTCTTGCGAGAAGCAGGTGCAAGGCTCCCGACAAAGGTCGGACAGACTCTTGGAATCGTTGGTGGAATCGTCATTGGTCAAGCATCAGTAGAAGCTGCCTTGACCAGTAATATATTGCTGATCATCGTAGCCCTGTCGGCGCTTGCCTCTTTTACCACCCCCATCTACAAAATGTCAAATACGATCCGTTTCCTGCGCTTTCCGCTCATTATTTTGTCTGGAATTTGGGGAGGGCTTGGGATTGCCATCGGTCTCATGTTCATGCTGACTCATCTTCTTCAGCTTAAATCGTTAGGAACGCCTTACCTGGCTCCGCTTTACCCTTTTCGCAGACGCAGCTTCGCGGACAGCTTCATTCGCTCTTCCTACAGCAGAACAGCCAGAAGGTCTGCTGTTATGCGCGTCATCTCGCAGTGGAGATACGATCCTGACAAGGCCACTCAGAAAAGAGACATTGATGAATAGATGAAGGAGCCATCGAGGAAACCATGATTGCAAAGAGGAAATGGATACTAATGCTATTGATATGGATCATGGCTGGCTGCTCTTCAACTCGAATTGTCAGCGAAGTACAACTGATTCATTCACTGGGTCTCGATCTCGAAGACCAAAAAATAAAAGGGGCAGCCATCACTCACATATACGGAAAGGAAAAGACTCATGTAGAGCTGTTGGAAACAAAAAGCTCGAATTTATTTACGATCCTCCCTGATTTTAACGCCCTCACACCTTCTCAAGTGGAGCTAGGGCAATTGCGCTCCGTCGTTGTCGGGCGGAATTATGCCAGAAACGGAGTGGAAACGCTGGTACATACGCTTTGCCGCGATCCCGCTATCGGTTTTCGCCTTCAACTCGCTGTTGCGGAACCAAAAGCATTGACGATTTTGAAAGGCATGCGCCAAATGCAAGTTCCTTTTTTCATCTCCGATAGTGTCGCTCAAAATATCAAAACGCTGAATTTGCCCAAGACCAACCTGCATATTTTCTTGTTCAATTTATACGGCGAGGGCCGTGATCCTTACCTTCCCTATTTCGTGATGCATAATGACAGAGTGAAGCTGGATGGTCTCGCGCTTTTTCGAGATGACAAATTCGTGCATCGCATCAATTCGAAAGAGAGCTTTTTGTTAAAAATCATGGTCGAAAAAGCCAAGAGTGGTCAAATTCCATTTGAAGTGACGATAAACAATCGAAAAGAATCCGGACTGTTGAAAAATCTTCATTCCCATGCCGCATTCGCTATCAATACGGCAGAGCCTGTCCCCAGCATTATGGTAAAGCTCACGGTAAATGGGCAAATCAAAGATTATTCGAAGTGGCTGCAATTATCCAATCCACAAGTCCTACATGAAATGGAAAAAGAACTTTCCTCGTACCTGCAAAAGGAGGCGGCGAGCTTTGTGAAGCATTTACAGAAGCTTGGAGTTGATCCGGTTGGATTTGGTGATTTGGTTCGTAGTCGAAGCGCTTCGTGGAACTACTCGCACTTCAAAAAGATTTATCCAGAGATGAAAATCGCCGTGACGGCCTCAATCAAGCTGGAGCAGACGGGGGAGTAATGAATAACCAGGAGGGATCAGGTGAGTACTTCCATTCGGGAAAGCGCTATGGTTTCACCTTTTTTTGTATTCTTTCTCGTGCATGCCAATATCGTGGGGGTCGGGATATTAGGGTTTCAACGGACAATCGTAGCCCATGCTGGATACGATGCCTGGATCTCCCTTCTACTTGCAGGGGCAAGCATCCATCTCATTGTTTGGATGCTCTATTCCATGTTAAATGCGGGCAGCCATGATTTGTTCTCCCTTCACGAGCTCTGCTTTGGAAAATGGCTAGGCAAGTTGATGAGCTTAGTCGTATTGATCTACGTCTGGATGGCTGCTTTTCTCATCTTGCGTTCTTACGTCAGTATTGTGAAGCAATTTATTTTCCCTCTCATGCATACCTGGAGCACGACGCTGATTATCTTGCTCCTCATTCTGTACATTGTCGCTGGTGGTTTTCGCACGGTAACGGGCGTCTGCTTTTTCGGTGTTGTGATTCCGGCGATTTTGATGCTTCCTTTGTTTCTATTCCCATTCGAGTACGCTCACCCGAATAACTTGTTCCCGATGTTTTCGCATAACCTCCCCTCCTTATTCGCGTCTGCCAAAGACGCTGTCATCAATTATATGGGCTTTGAATTACTGTTCTTCTACTACCCATTTATCAAACGAGCAGCTCACTCGCAAAAATGGGCCCACGCTGGCGTTCTTTTCAGCACGCTCCTGTATGTAGCCGTCGCTATCGTAACATTCCTCATGTTTAGCCATGGTGAACTGGATAAGATTATTTGGCCGACCTTGACCATGCTCAAAATCGTCGAAATTCCGATATTGCAGCGATTGGAATTCATTGTGATATCTCTATGGCTCTTCGTGATTTTGCCAAACATTTGTCTCAATCTATGGGGGGTTACCCGCGGAATGAAACAGATATTTGGCATCAGTCAAATCCGAGCCCTTTTGCTTCTCCTAGTCTCTTTGGCAATGGGTTCCTATCTGCTCGAAGGTACGACTCCTTTGCTCTTGGCACTCGATTTTTACGGGAAAGTTAGCATCGTTTTCATTTATGGCTATATCCCGCTGTTGTTCTTGCTCTTCCTCCTCTGGGGAAAAAAGCGAAGTACCACAGGATACCAGACTCCCGGGGCGGAAACAGAAAAAGCCCGATAGATGTCTATCGAGCAAATCGTGCTGCGATTGTAATGCCTGCTCCTGCCAAAGCTTCTCGGATGCTCTGCGCGAATTCCAACGCATGGGCACCGTCGCCGTGAATACAAATGGAATCGGCCTGAATCGGGATATCCACGCCTTGCTGGGTCAGGACGAGTCCCTCCTTCACCATACGAATGACTTGTTGAAGGGATTGCTGTTGGTCCGTAATCATCGCATTCGGCTGACTGCGCGGTGTCAGTGTGCCATCCTGCTGATACGTACGGTCGGCAAACACTTCGTGCACTGTAGCAAGACCGATTTTTTCCCCTGCACGCGTCAACTCGCTTCCGGCCAAGCCATACAACACCAGTTCCGGGTTTACTTTGTAGATGGCCAACGCGATAGACTCGGCCAGAGCGGGTCTTGTGGCTGCCATATTGTACAAGGCTCCATGAGGCTTCACATGATGCATGAAGCCCCCTTCTGCCCGTACAAACGCTTGCAGGGCACCGATTTGGTACACGACTAAATCGTACGCCTCTTCAGGGGAAATCTCCATGTTGCGGCGACCGAAGCCGACCAGATCAGCAAAGCCCGGATGCGCACCGATTGCCACACCTGCCTCCAAAGCCATTCTTACTGTTTTTCTCATCGTCGCAGGATCACCAGCATGGAAACCACATGCCACATTTGCAGAGGTGATATAGGACAAAATTTCTTGATCGTTGCCCAACTGATAGGCGCCAAAGCTCTCTCCCATATCACAGTTTAGATCTACTATTTTCATCTTTTTACCTCCATCCCACGGTTACTTCTATACCAAGCTTGATCGCCTTCATCAATGACTCCCTCTCGATAAGCGCCTTTTGAGCATCACGCAGAGAAATTTCTTGAAAGTGAATCTTTTCGCCTGGCCGCAACTGGGCGACGATCGGCAAATCTATCGTTGGCACATAGCCTATCTTCGGATAACCGCCAATGGTTTGTCTGTCTGCCATCAGGATAATAGGTTGACCGTTTGGCGGAACCTGTATCGTACCAATGGTGACCGCAGCCGAGATCAGTTCCATTGACTGCGTAAGTTCGAGCGCCGGTCCTGTTAAACGATACCCCATCCTGTCTGATTGAGTAGACACTTGAAAGGTTTGTTCGAAAAAGCTTTGACGACTCTCTTCCGAAAAATCTGCGAATTGCTCGCCTTTTATCACCCGTACAACCGCTTCCCCATTTTTTACAAGCGTACTTGAAGGAATAAACCAATTCGCTTGGTAGAAGGGAGCTGCTCCTGCCTTTATTTCCAATTGGTTAGCGAGAAATTGGCTGAATGAACCTGGAGAGCTTTGAACTAGCCTATCTCCTGCCACAAGCATTCTACCCGCAAAGCCTCCGAAGCTTCCACGGAGATTCGTACTACGACTTCCCATCACAAGTGGCACATCCCATCCGCCTGCGACTGCGAGATAGGCGCGACAGCCTTCCTTGGCCAGGCCAAACTTCAAGATGCTTCCACTCCTGATCCAGACTGCTCGATTGGGCAAGACGGATCTATCATTGATCGTGACCTTGAAGTCACCACCACAAATGGCTATTAGCATGTCCTTATGAAACAATAAGCTTGGACCTCTCATCGTCAGCTCCAGAACCGCATCCGTTTGTTGATTGCCAACTAACATGTTCGCAGTCTGTACAGCTTGCTTGTCCATCACCCCACTGACACTGACCCCATACTGCTGAAAGCCAAATCTACCTGTATCTTGAACGGTCGTGCAAAGTCCTGGCGTAATCACCTCTATACTCACTTAGTACACCTTCTCCCCGGTTTCGTATTCCCGCTCGGAGATAGGACGGAAGCGAACTTTATCACCAGCGCACAAGAGACTTGGAGAACTTTCACCTGCCTGAAATAAGCTCAGTGGTGTTCTTCCGATAATTTGCCACCCACCTGGGCTCTCTATCGAATAAATACCTGTTTGCAATCCTCCGATTCCTACACTCCCCATCGGAATAGATAGTCGTGGCGAGGAACGTCGCGGCGTGGCCAGTCGCTCATCCATTCCACCGAGATACGGAAAGCCAGGAGCAAATCCGATCATGTACACCAGGTACTCTGTTGTTGAATGGATCGAAATCACTTCCTCTATACTAAGACCATTTTGTTTGGCAACTACTTCCATATCTGGCCCGAAGCTCCCACCATAACAAACTGGGATTTCTACAAGTCTGTACTCTTTAGAGTGAGTGTTGGAGATTTGCTGCGACATTCGCTCAAGAATAGCAACGGCACGATCGTATGGCAAAATATCATCAAGTGGATCGAAAAGAGTAATCGGATCGTAATAGACTGTAACAGTCGTAAAGCCAGGTACAGACTCGATCATCCCGGGGAAAGGATGCTCCTGTAGGTATTCAGAGAATAGGATGACCTTCTCATGGGTCTGTTGATCGATAACCTCTCCTAGTTTGACCATGACACCCGAGTCCCCAAGAGGAGAGAATTCATATCTAGGCAACGTTTTTCCCTCCATTTTCGAATATCGGCACTGCCACATGAATGGAAGGGAGGAGGGTTTCTCCTCCTGCTCAGCTAATTTGTCCGCCTTCCATGACAATATCCCGATCATTAGATATGGTCGTCTCGATTGCCAATCGCAAGCCTTTTACAATTGTTTCTAACGCCATGCTTGGCTGCCCTGCTTGCCTTACTGCCTGTTCAGGCAAATAAGGGATATGGATGAACCCTCCGCGTACGGAAGCTTTTTTCTCAGCAAGGTAATGCATCAATCCATAAAAAAGATGGTTGCACACATATGTACCCGCCGTCTGCGATATGGAAGCCGGAATTCCTTGTTTTTTTAACTCATGTACAATCGCTTTGATTGGCAATGTTGACCAGTAGCCAGTAGGACCGTTTTCCCTAATCGGTGTATCAATCGGCTGATTTCCTTCATTATCCGGGATTCGAGCATCATTGACGTTAATCGCTACACGCTCAACCGCAATATCTCCTCGTCCACCTGCTTGACCGATACATAACACGATGTCCGGATTCGTTTCTTCTATCGCTGCGTACAGATGTTCAATAGATTTTTCAAAAACTGTAGGAATTTGGCGTAGCTCTACTTTATACCAATCAGACTCGATTTTTCCCAGCTCTTTTACCGATTCCCAAGCAGGGTTAACCGTTTCTCCACCAAAAGGATCAAACCCTGTTACTAAAATGGTCTTCATGATTGTCTCCTCCGATCCGCATCGGTCTCATTCGTGAGAGTCGAATATGGGCTTGTCCATACTGTCGCGAAACACGCCGTGGGCTGGATGCCACACACTTCATGACAGCACGATTAAAAACCTTATGTGTTTCTATGCAATCTCGCAATGCTCCTCCCGCGACCGTCTCATCAGCCGCTTCCGTTATTAAATCAAGCGTCACCCATTCAGGAAAACGAGAGAGTAAGGAAGGAGAGGTTCTGTTCGGCTTTGTAGGCCAACGATAAAACAAGAAATCTTGATCAGTAGGCAATGGGAAAATGGCGGGCTCCCAGTTATGTCCATACCGAATGTAGCGCTCAATAAAGCGTTTATTTTTGTTCCACAGACGTGGATGATGTCTCAGCCCTTCCTCGGCTGCCTTTTGAATCGTATCAAGAGCGACAGCATGATGAGGATAGTCAGATCGCTCCATCTCGCGGCCAATTCCGTAAAAGAGTGAGATCGGCATCCAATAAGATACAGGGAATCTCGGCGGGCTATTATACCCGGCGAATGGTTGTGTCCATTCATGCGAAGGGATTCCATGATCATCAATGATCACATCCGGCAACCAGCGATAAAACAGTTGGGGAACTACCCGCGATTCGCCAAAAACACTCGGCTGAAAACGATGATTGGTATATTCTAATCCAACGGCATTATAACGGGCAGCATGATGCTTCCAAAATGGATTATCTTTGACGAGCTCTTGATGAAGTGCGACCCCATCCGGATTGGCAAATGGAATCACGACCAGATTGAAACGAGTAAGCCAATCCATTTTTTCGGTTATGAGCTCTGCCACCAGCTCACGTGCAGCAGGCATACTGGAAACCTCGTTTGGATGATGTCCGGTTTCGAGCAAAATGGTTGGTTTATACAGAGATAGCTTGTGAGTTGATACGTAAGTGGAAATCTGGGGTGCTGTTACCTCTACTGCAAAAATCGGCCGTCCTTCAAACGATTTCTCTACTTCCCAGATATGCACAGACGGATGTGTAGCCAGCTCTGCCCATTCGCCCATATCAGGATGATGGTTTTGGTGTAGATAAGGAAGCTTCCGTTCTTCGATGCTGCTACTCTTTTCGTTCGTTCTCAGGATGCGTGCTTTTACAGGAGCAGATTGCTCTGCCTCGAAGTATAAATGAGTCGTTTTGATAGAGAAAGCTTGTTCTTCTTTATATTCTTTTACGCGAATGGTTGCCACTGGAGAGCTTGCTGGTTTGACCTTTACAAATGGTCGTACCGCCCCAGGAGAACTCCACGCCACTCCCGTTTTTCTTTCACCCAAATACGCATAGTAGTCCAGCGTATAAAAATAAATATCTTCATGCAACGCTTCTAACGAGGATATTGTTTCTTCGTCTATGTCTAGCCGTTCTTCCTGTTCACTCATAGTGACGGTTACCTCTATCGAATGAAAGAGCGGAATGTTTCCTTGATACGGTTCATTTTGTCTACATAACAATTCTTCCGTCAACTCAGGTAAAAATTGCTGCGTATAGAATTGCCAAAACTTCTCTCGATCCGTAGGAACCAAGAATTGTTCTTTTGTTGTTCCATAGGAGAAGAAGAGTCCTGACGTAGTTGGATAAGCTCGACTTTGCTCGTCGGCATACGGCACTGTGGATACAGGTACATCCAAATACCATGTACCTAAGTGCGCAAGCCCGACTCCCCAAGCCTCGACTTGGTAAGTAGTCGGTAGGTTCTCATCCATCACGAATGATACTTGCGACAAGGACAAGCCCAATTCTTTTTCCAACAACTGATCAACCGGGTATAATTCCTGAAGCCATCGATGAGAAAGCTCCATCCCGCCTTCTCTTTCTTCTCGTTGGAAAGAGATCAACATTCGTTCTACTCGTTCCCCTGTACGTACAAGAGACGGCAAAATCGTTTCTTTTATCCAGCACAAACCTGGTTTAAAAGCAGAGTGAATATGTACCGTACTATCGTTATCCGGAAGCAGCTCCGTGATTGCGCTCTTCCAGCATCGCTCCAGCGCACGTCGAATCTCTTTTGGTTCTGACAAAAACGCGGTGACCGCAAGCGGAGAAGATAAGCACCCGGCCGTCTCCATTTGACTAACAATCGCGATCAACTGCTCATGAAACAACTGTTCTATCTCATTTCGTTCGCCCTGGTCTTTCCAAGTTTTCTCTATAAATAAGGGGAATTCCTTCTCTTTTGGCTCGTCTGATTCTTCCCATGCACCAAAAGTCCCCCCGAGTCGGTGCGAAGTGGCAGTCCCGAAATAATCAAGCGCCGCAACAATCGCTTGTCCTCCCCCTGAAAGCTGGATGACTCTTGTTGTCTTTTCTTTAGGGTCTGGGATTACCTCGACCACTCCACTTGCTAGAGGTGCTTCACAATTCATGTGTAAGGAAAAAGTGAGCTCCGCAATCCGATTTGCTTCTCCTGTGAGCGGGAAATGTATCCCGGTCGAGGCTAGACCAATCCGAGCTGCAAAGCGTGCGGCAGACATAACCGCCTCTGCAGTATGGATCCCTGTAAAAAATACATCTGTCCGACTCGTTAAATCCGTACGCCCCGCCTGATAGAACCCTGCCGTTGTCCAAAGCTCTGTCAGACTATCAAGTGGAGTTGGTCTCTCTACGATAGGACTTCCCTCATGCGAGCTCATCAGCGCATACTGGGGTATCGCAATTTGACAGACAGGTGAAGCATCCGCACAAACATATAGTTGAACTTCATGTAAAGAACAACGAATCCTTTCAATGTCGCCGAGTGAAGTCGTTGCCGGTGCTGCATCTGTCCAATATGCCGCCATCCAGCGCAGTAATCGGCTAAGACTCTCCTCGCTTCCACCAGCGAAAGCAATTCGATTGTTCCCTCGATCGAGAGTGCATGACGCATCATCCACGTCGCTGGATGGCTCGATACATACTGTGCAAAACCACTCACCGCTTTTCGTGCTGCTAGCTACCATCGGTGAATCTTCCATACGAATGAAAGGCAGATCCAGCTCACTTGTTTCAAGGCCTAATCGGGCACAAAAATCAATGAATCCTTCTACGACGATTCCCGTTTGAAAACAGAAGGCAACAGACAATGAATCAGCTACACCGTCATTGTTTCGGTCCGCAACTAACCCTTTCGTTGTAAAAATATCACCTAGCCCTCTCATTGGTTAGCCCCCTTACACGCGCAGATTTGGATCTAGCTCATCACGCAGCCAATCGCCCAGCAGGTTAATTCCAAACACCGTAATCATAATGGCGATGCCAGGGAAAGTAGCAACCCACCATGCCGTCTCCAGATAGTTGCGACCGTCTGCCAGCATGCCGCCCCATGTAGGAATCGAAGGGTCTACACCCAATCCAATAAACGTCAACGATGCTTCCAACAAAATGTTGGTGGCTACATTTAACGTTGCCAATACGATAATCGAAGAAGAAACGTTTGGCAGGACATGTTTTCTGATGATCCGCAAATTCGTAGCCCCGATTGCTTTGGCAGCCTGGACGTATTCCATTTCTTTTACACTCATGACCTGGCCTCGAACCAGTCGCGCAAAGCCTACCCAGTTACTGATCCCCAGAACAAGTATGAGCTTCCATAGACCTGCCCCAAAGACCGTCATGACGATAATCGCAAACAAAATGAAAGGGAATGCCAGCTGCACATCTGCCAAGCGCATTAACAGATCATCTACCCAGCGCCCGTAAAAGCCTGCTATGAGGCCCAGAATCACCCCGATAACTAAGGAAATCAGTACGGATACGACACCAACCAATAACGATATTCGCGCTCCGTAAATGATTCGGCTCAGTAAGTCACGTCCTACCTGATCCGTACCTAGCAAATACTCGGATTTCCCCGTATCGTCCATCCACGAGGGAGCAACCAACCGTGCACGCAAATCAGCTTTATCAGGAGTGGATGGCGCAATTACCGGTGCAAAAAGTGCGGATACGACGGTAAGCATAAGCAAGAACATCCCCGTCATTGCCCACGGATTTCGAACGAATCTTCTGCCCATCTTGCTCCATTTTCCACGTTTTTTGATTGGTGGATTGGTCTGATTGTTTGTAACTGTCGCTGTCGTCATTCGCTTTTTCCTCCTCCCTGCCTAATACGTGGATCAATAAAGCCATAACTGATATCAACCAACAGGTTCACGAAGATCATCAAAAAAGACAAGATAATCACAGAGCCTTGAATCACTGGAAAGTCACGTTGCGATATCGCATCAATCAGCATACGCCCGATACCTGGCCATGAAAAAACTTGCTCAATAATCACGGTACCGCCCAACAACGTTCCAAATTGCAATCCAATAAAGGTTACCGTTGGGATTAATGCGTTTCGTAAGCCATGCTTGATGATGACAAGCCATTCCTTGATTCCTTTGGAACGGGCCGTATTGATATATTGCTGATTCATTACCTCCAGCATGGAAGAGCGAACTAATCGAGCCAAAATTCCTGACAAGATGAGTCCGAGTGCAACGGAAGGCAGAACCAAATACTCCAGTCCTTCATAACCAGAAGCAGGAAACCAACCCAGCTTAACGGCAAATATGATGATTAACATAATCCCTAACCAAAAGTTAGGAAAAGAGATTCCTAGCAATGAAAAAATACGTCCGAAAAAGTCAGCTACGCTGCCTCTGTAAACAGCGGAAATGATACCTACTGGAATCGCAATCAACAGGGCGACAAACATTCCCCCGAAGGCAAGCAGCAAAGTTGCTCCCATCTTCTCCTTCATCATGTCGACCACGCTCTCACCCGTACGGAAAGAGGTGCCAAAGTTACCGGTAAACATATCTTTTAAATAAAGCCCGAACTGTACATAAACGGGCTCGTCCAGACCGAGATTTTTCCGAAGCTCAGTAATTGCCTCTTTGGTAGGCTCACCTGCTTGAAACATGATCGATACTGGGTCACCAGTCATTCGCACCAGGACAAAAATGACAAGAGTAATAGCAAGAACGACAAAAACACTATGTAGTAGACGTCTAATTAAAAAGGCTGCCATCCCGCTCCTCCTTTATCAAAAATGAAGGGAATAGAAGAGACATCTTCTACTCCCCTGTTCAAAACATACTTTATTCAACCGATGCTTCGCGCAAATCGATACGTTCATCTGTCGGAGGTTGGAAGCCTTTTACTCGCTTGTTTACAGCCCACAGGTTGATCGATTGATAGAGCGGTACATCTGGGACTAGCTCATACAGACGTTGATTCAGCTCTTTAAATGCTGTCAGACGCTTTTCTTGGTCAAACGTGGAGCGTTCTGCTTTCAGGAGCTCCTCTACTTTTTCGTCATAGAAATCAGGGTTCCAGAACTCGCCTTTGTGATACATCAGATAGGCAGTATTATCAAAGTCGAGCGTCCATCCACCCCAGCCATTCCGGTACATATGTCCTGCTTTTCCGTTCGGAATGAGGTCAGAAGTAAATGTGGAGGCGTCCACCAGATTCAGCTTCACCTTGAGACCGACTTGGCCTAATTGCATTTCGATCGCTTGCGCTACCTCTTTAAACGTAGCATCTGTACCAGGGAGGAAGAGATCAAGCTCAGTTCCTTCCTTCACACCTGCTTCTGCGAGCAGTTGTTTTGCTTTTTCTGGATCATAATTACGTAATGGCAGGTTAGGATCATAGCCGAAAGACATATCGCTTTGGAATGAATTGACACGCTTACCATATCCGCCGAGCAGCGTTTCGATAATCAAGTCTGCATCAATCGCGTAAGCAATCGCTTCACGGACTTTTACATTGTCGACTGGCTTCATCGATGTATTGAAACGAATCGAATAAACGGTTGGCGACCCGACTTGCATCAGTTCAAGATCAGACATGCCCTTGATGGATTCTGTTTGGCTAATCTCGACTTTTTTCATAATGTCGATGGCACCTGTTTGCATTTCAGCTAGACGTGTAGTCGCTTCTGGAATAAAACGGAACGTTACTTTTTCCAGCTTCGGTTGACCTTGCTTCCAATAGTTTTCATTTTTCACCAGGACAACCTTGTTATCTTTTTCATAGCTATCCATTTTAAAAGGACCCGTACCTACTGGATGCGTGTTAAAGTACTCGTCCCCTTTTTCCTTGTAATACTTAGGCGGAACGATCACAGCGCCATAACCTGCCAGCTTTGTAATGAGTACAGGATCTTTTTCCTTGAGAATCATGTTGATTGTAAACTCGTCTACCACTTCTACACGGTCAATCGAAGCATAGTTCGCTTGCTGTGGTCCTTTTTTCCCTTCTTCACCAAGCAGGCGATCAAATGTAAATTTCACTGCTTCCGCGTTGAATGGCTCGCCGTTGTGGAAGGTAACTCCATGACGAAGTTTAAATTGAAGTGTCTTGTCATCCTTGAACTCCCACGATTCAGCGAGTCCTGGCTGGATTTTCAAGTCAGTGGTACGCTCGACTAAGCCTTCAAATACAGATGTTGCTACAGTACTCCAATCAAGCAAAAACGTATCAATCGGATCCCAAGAGTGCGGGTCTCCATTCACACCAAGTGTAAGTTCATTTTTTGCAGGAGCTTTCGCTTCTGTCTTAGATTGCGGATTTGCCTGTGTGCTAGTGTCAGCCGGCTTACTCGAACATCCGCCCAAAGCAGCAGCTAGCACGAGTAATGCGGAGCAAGCGGTAATACCTACCTTCTTTTTCAAAACAAGTCCCCCTTTTCTTTTCGTTCTGGAATTCATGTTGAAAAAATATGATAGCCGTCATTTGTTCCTATTGGTTATACAAATGACAGGCAACATACCGGCCATCGCCCATCGATTGAAATTCGGGCTTGTCCGTTTTGCAAATTTCCATACAATCCGGACAACGCGTATGAAA
Organism: Brevibacillus sp. IT-7CA2; assembly: GCF_949767855.1. Classification (NCBI taxonomy): domain Bacteria; kingdom Bacillati; phylum Bacillota; class Bacilli; order Caryophanales; family Paenibacillaceae; genus Brevibacillus; species Brevibacillus sp. IT-7CA2. The sequence goes on along the minus strand of NZ_CATKQT010000022.1, from coordinate 468,302 downwards.
CGTGCAGCCACTCGGAGGATTCGCAGGACTCGGTACATCTCCAGTCAAGATGATGCGCTCACGCTTCGTTTTTGGCTTGGCAATCGGAACTGCGGACAGTAATGAGCGCGTATAAGGATGCAGCGGCTCTTCATATAGCGCATTTTTGGGTGCCAGCTCAACCATCCGTCCCAAATACATCACGCCGATCCTGTCGCAAAAATGCTTCACGACGCTCAAGTTGTGAGAGATGAATATGTAAGTGAGTCCGTATTGCTTTTGCAAATCTCTCATCAGGTTCAATACCTGGGATTGAATCGATACATCGAGCGCAGATACTGGCTCATCTGCCACAATCAGCTTGGGATTAAGCGCTAGCGCACGTGCAATGCCGATCCGCTGTCGCTGACCACCACTAAACTCATGAGGGAAACGTTCCGAATTTTCCGATTTCAGACCGACCACCCGCATCAATTCCGCTACTTTTTCCTTGCGTTCTTTTGACGTTTCATACAGTTCGAATATGATCATCGGCTCTTCAATGATCTCCCCAACTGTCATTCGCGGATTGAGGGATGCGAACGGGTCTTGGAAAATGATTTGCAAATCCTTTCGCTTCATCCTCATCTCATTTGGGGAAAGTGCCGCTAAATTCTCTCCTTGAAAAATCACTTCGCCACCCGTAGGCTCGAGCAATCGTAGAATGGCTCTGCCTGTGGTTGATTTCCCGCAACCGGATTCACCTACAATTCCGAGCGTCTCCCCCGTTGCAACGGTAAAAGAGAGATCGTCAACAGCTTTGACGTGATTCGTTACCTTTTTCAATAATCCACTGCGAATCGGAAAGTATTTTTTTAACCCTCTCACCTCAAGCAAGGGATTACATTCTGATTTTTCCAAAAGATTCACGTCCTTTCCGCTTACTCATACAGCCAGCATCTGCTTTTTGTACCATCATTCAGATCGAACAACGGTGGAGCTTGCTCGTAGCATTTGTCAATAGCCTTCTGGCATCGTTCAGCAAAACGGCATCCTGCGGGCATCTGACCTGGACTCGGAACGGTCCCGCCAATCGTAAACAAGTACTCCTGTTCTGTGTCCATATCCGGGATCGAGCCCAACAAACCAACCGTGTACGGATGCTTTGGAGTAGCAAATAGCTTCTCTACCTCGGCTTCCTCGACGACTTGCCCTGCATACATGACGACCACCCGATCACACATCTCTGCTACCACACCAAGATCGTGCGTGATCAGCATGATGGTCATCTCGCTCTTCTGCTGTAGCTCTCTCATCAGGTCAAGAATCTGCGCCTGAATGGTCACGTCTAGTGCGGTCGTAGGCTCATCTGCAACCAATAGAGATGGACTACAGGACATCGCCATCGCGATCATCACACGCTGCCTCATCCCGCCAGATAGCTGATGCGGATACTCATCAACGATTTCTTCCGCTCTCGGAATCCCGACCAGCTTCAGCATTTGGATCGCATGCTCTTTGGCTTGTTTTTTGTTCATACTTGTATGATTCAAGACGAGCTCCATGATCTGCGCCCCGATTGTATAAACCGGATTCAGTGAGGTCATCGGTTCTTGAAAAATCATCGCGATCTCTTTTCCTCGTACCTTCCTCATCTGATTTTTGGAAAAGGCAACCAGATTTTCACCGTTGTACAGGATCTCTCCTCCGGTAATTCGCGCGGTTCTCGGCAGAAGCCCCATGATGGATAGAGAGGTGACACTTTTCCCACACCCCGACTCCCCTACTACTCCAATCGTCTCACCTTTGTTGATTTGAAAACTAACTCCATCTAAAACGGTAATTTCTCCATTATCGGTTCGGAATCTCGTCTGAAGATTTTTGATTTCCAGCATCAAAGTCCCGCCTTTGCATCTGAATAGCCCAGCTTGCTCATGATTTCATTCGCTACTGCTTTTGTCTCCTGTACCAAATACCCCAATCGATCGAGCTGAAAGCGTGATGTAGCTCCAGCCAAGCTCAAGCCAGCAATTACTTGTCCCGTAAAATCTCGAATAGGTACAGCAATTGCTGCGGAATCTGGCTCCAATTCACCGTAGCTTACTGTATAGCCGTTTTCACGTGCATCGTGAATCCATTGCCATAGTAGATCTTTGTCTATATTTGTGTCTGGTGAGATTTTCTTCATGTCTACCCGGTTCAACAATTCTTCGATCTCATGATCCGGCAGAAATGAAAGTAAAATGCGCGGGCATGCCCCTGCGTACAACGGTGATTTTCTACCAACCTGCGTATATACACGAACATACTGACGGGTATCGACTTTTTCGATGTAAACCCCTACGTCTTGATCACGAATAATCAAGTTGACTGCCTCATCCACCGTATCCCGTAGCTGCTGCATATACGGGAGCGCAATTTTCCTGATCTCCAGCCGTTGGGCAACAATGTTCCCAAACTCCAGCAGCTTCAATCCCAATTGGTATTTAGGCGGATTATGAGTGGTCGTTTTGGAGACAAAGCCGCGCATTTCGAGCGTCTGAAGAATTCGAAACACCGTACTCTTCGGCATATCTGACAACTCGACAAGCTCAGCCAGGCTTAATTCACTGTTTTGGATAAAATATTCTAGAAACTCTAGCGTTTTTAACACACTTCGGTTTGCCGTTTTTTCTGTTTTGTCCATTTTCATCACCATTCAATTGTCCCAAAATACGGAACGTTATTTTGTATTTTGGCATGACACAATATTAAATGAATTCAGTTATTTTCGTCAATACATTTTTACCCCTTAGCAATTAGGTTGTTTTACCTACTGGCTCAGGGGTAATTTGTACATAAGGTTTTAGTGAATATTCTTTTTCTTAAACCGTCCACCAGAAACATTGTGAATATGACCGATTGCTAAAAATGCAGCGGAATCGATTTCCTCCACGATGGATTTTAGCTTCGCTTCTTCCAATCGGGTGATGACACAGAAGATGACTTTTTTGACATCTCCGGAGTAGCCACCTTCTCCATTCAAATAGGTTATTCCCCGCCCCAGTCTCGCGGTTAACGCATCGCCAATTTCGACTGGATAATCACTGATGATCCATACTGATCTGGATTGTTCGAGCCCGACCATGGTAATATCGATCATTTTATAAGCAATGTAGTAAGCAATTAACGAGTACATGGCCCGGTCCCACCCAAAAATGAAACCGGCACTGCCTAAAATAAAAATGTTAAAAAACATGACCATTTCGCCGACCGAAAACGGACTTTTCCTCGTCATCAGGATCGCAACAATTTCCGTTCCATCCAAGGAGCCGCCCGCGCGAATGACGAGTCCCACACCGATTCCGATGATAATCCCACCAAAAACAGCCGAGAGAAGCAAATCGTCCGTCAAGCTAGGGACATGATGAAGGTAGCTCGTTCCCAATGACATCACGACGACACCGAACAGCGTAGAGATGGCAAATGTCTTGCCAATTTGCTTGTAGCCAATAAGTAAAAAGGGCAGGTTCAGCAGGAATAAAAATAATCCGAGTGGGCCTCCTGTCAGCTTTGAGGCCATAATGGAAACACCGGTTACACCACCGTCAATGATGTTGTTTGGGACCAGAAAGATTTCCAGTCCGACTGCCACCAACAAAGCTCCAATGATGATTACGAGAGCTCTTATTGCGATCCTTCTTTTTTTCGTCCGCTTATGAGTGATCGGAGCAATTGCTTTTGCATCCATTTTGATCATCCTTAGCCGTTTTTTTCTTACCACTTCATCTTTCCCTGGTAGCAAAAAAAATAGCCAGCCAGGATTTCTCCCAACCGACTCTTTATCATCCTTTAGCCCCAAACGGCAATGGAAATAATGCCAATCGTGATCATCAAAGACATGGACAAACGCCAAACGCGTTGGCGCTCCTTTAGTAAAAAAACCCCAAGCAGCGTACCAAAAACCGTACTTACCTCACGAATGGGCGCAATAGCTGCCAGTGGTGCCAATGTCATGGCAAACAAAAACAACAAATACGAACCTGGTGAAAGGACTGCACCGAGTACAATCGTTCGCCAGTTTTTTTGCCACTCACTGCGGATGAGTCCCTTCTTCCAAACGAAGCCCCCAGCGACAATCAGACAGGCAAAGTTCGTTATTTCCAATAAAGCGAATGGAGATAATTGTTGTACGATTTGCTTGTCGGTTAACGTGTACCCTGTAATGCATAGTCCAACAGCAAAAGCGTATCGCAGGGCGAGCGGATTCACTGGTTGAGCCTGACGATCTGTGCCAATCACCCCACTAATGGCGAAGACTCCGATCACGATGCAAATGACCCCCAGCCATCCCGGTACAGATAAATACTCTTGAAAGAAAATGGCGCTAAAAAACGGAATGAGAAGTGTCCCCGTCCCCCTCATGATAGGGTAAACCTGTGAGATATCCCCGTATGTATACGCCTTTGAAACCAATAAGGTATAGCATCCTTGAAAGAAAAAGGACATAAACAGAAAAAGAACCAAAGACCATGTCAGTTGTACGTGCATTAATTCCCAAATGAGAATAGGCAAGAGGATCACGGTTGTTGGCAATGTAATCAACCAAAGAAACGCCATTTTGTTCTCACTTTTTTTCGTGAACAGGTTCCAGACTGCGTGCGCAAGACCTGACGATAATACGAGCAGAATCGAAATCGATAGCATGTGTGCCCCTTCTTTCTCTTGTTGTACAAAAACAACCAAAGGCAATAAAACACATTGCGTTTAGTTGCTTTTCATTCGACGTGTACAGTATACACCCAGTCCTCGCAAAAATTAAGCATTGTTTCTGCTTATGGCCCTGACCATTTTATTGATGCTGCGAACACACGCATCTTTTTCCATTCTCCGCATTTTGGGTTATAATGGAGGGATGACACTTCGTTCGGAGGATCTGACTACATGTTGCAAAGAGAGTTGACTCGGGAACAAGCGATACAGGTAGGCGAGCAAATCCTAATTGCCGTCGAAGGACACATCATTGAACGGGGCTATACGTACTTTTCTGATGGCGTCGTCTTCAATACACGCGTAGAACAAGGCCAATATTTAACGAGTGATGTTCAAGGTTCCGAGGTGTATCGTGTTCGCCTCGATATGGAAACGGTTCAAAATAGTACCTGTACCTGCCCTTATTCGCGCATTTGCAAGCATATTGCGGCTACTTTTTTTCAGATGTACAGTGTGTTCGAGAATCCTCGTACATTTTTGACCCGCTCCCAACAACCAAGACGAGCTACTTTTTCTCCTCATCTGCTGATTCCTGCTTATAAATACAGTCATACCGCTCCTGCTCAGCAGGATACAGCGTCTGTTTCCTCTCCGCTTACCGCGAACAGCTCCGTCAAAGAATGGTGGGCATTTTTTGAGAGCTGGACACGTAACCTGTTTGCGGCCATGGAATCGTATCGAGCTTCCTCTGAGTTATTATCGAGCTATCAAAATGTGCTAAGTGTTGCTGCCTCGTGGCCGAAGGATCGGGCACAACTCTTTGTCATTCATGCCAATCTGTTTCATCTCATGAAGCTTACACAATACGTCAAAACGTACCGACAATCATACTGGTTTCTGGATTTGGTTCAGACAGCCGAGCGGCTATTGGATCAATTAGAAGGGACGTTGTACTTCGCGGATATCCCAGCTCTCTTGACTGACCACCAGGATGCCATCGTAGATACACTTCAACTGACAAAGCAATTGAAAGAAAACGAAGCCACTTCCCTCTACTGGATTTTCGCCTATCAAATGTTATGGTGGATGCTATTGAAGAAGCCGGAGTGGATGCAAGAGGAGATCCATGTACTGGATCAGCTTATCAACGATGAAAACAGTTCTGCCGCCGAAAAGGAAAAAGGGCTACTGCTCCGTGCCCACTTTCATGTGATGGAAAAGGAGGACGAAGCTGCTCTACAAATCTGGAAAAGAATGAGCCGTTTGAACCTCTCCTTCTACTTGTCCTATATGAAATCATTCGCTCGCAATGGAGAATGGCAGCGATTTCTGGATTGGACTGCTTCGTTGACGTCCTTAATCGGTCAAGCCGAGACACAACAATACCGACTCGTTATCGCCATTTGGCAGGAAGCGATGGAGCAAGTGGGACGATCAGCCGAGTGCGGCGCCAAGCTAAAGCAGTTCTTACCGAGCAGTTATCACGAATATGCCGCCTATTTATATGAAGAACGACAGTTTCAGCAATGGATTGATTTGCAAATGTCGTTTCAAGTGCCCATGGTAGATATTTCGATCGTGCAGGTGAAAGAAATCGAGGAAGCCGAGCCAACTCTGCTCTTCCCTTTTTATTTGCGTGAGGTGAACAGACTTATTTCGGAACGTAATCGAACGGCCTACAAAGAAGCGATCAAGCTCATGAAAAAGGTAAGGACCATTTACAACAGAGCAAACCAAGATACGCGCTGGGAACGATACGTGGAACAATTATCTGTCAAACATAATCGATTACGTGCTTTTCAAGAAGAGCTAAGGAGAGGAAATTTCAACTTATGAATACCGTCACTACATTGGTTCTAGACGGAGAGCTTTTGGCAGACGGACAATTCTTGATTACTGGCAAAGACACGCAAGGAGCAGTGGTCGATCCAGAAGAATTGGCAGGAACACTGTTTGCGTGGGATGAGTCATCCTATTACGGAACCTTCCTGGACAAAAACGAGCAAGGCGTACTGCTCAGTCCTGCAAAGGCCCTCTCCTTTTTCGTCTCCCCCCAGTGGCTTTTGCATCGGACCTATTCATCCAGCACGCCATTTGAACAATTTACGCATGTAGCGAAAATGATCCGGAATACGCTCGCACAAGCCTCCATTGCCCCTGATTTTTCTTCCTGGAAAAAAGGACAAATAGGCTGGAGAGCCCTGCATACTCCTGGCGATTTTCCGGAGTACGGACACAAGTGGCTTTCGCTCGTCGTGGAGGAATCCTCGCAAGGCGCTGGTGAGATTGGACGAAAGTGGGAGCAGCTATTGACGCAATTCCCGGCTCTGTACGTCATGGGCGCCGATCTTTCTCCACACCTTCAGGAACAGGAATGGTTGCAATCGATAGGCTGGCTGCCAGATACGACACCGTTTCGCACATGCTTGCAAATCGTCGAGGCCGAGGAGCATCCCAATGACTGGCAACTCCAAGTGTATTTGCAGAATCGTGAAGAGCCAGATCAGATATTTCTCATTGAGCCACACCAGTTGACGGCTGAGGGAGCAGCCACCGCTCGCATCCCCGCTGACTGGCGTGAGCACTGGAATCGTTTTCTCACGGACCTTGCCAAATGCAAAGAGATTCTCCCGTGGCAAAAAGACACTCGGGAGAATCAAAGCCGTTTTCTCACCCGACTGACGAACGAGCAAGCATGGATCTTTTTAACGTCGAGCAGTTTGCAGTTGGTGCAAGCCGGTATTCACGTCTTTCTGCCAGCATGGTGGGAACAAGTACGCCGGGTAAAACCGAAGCTAAAAGCCAAGATTACAACCTCTGTCGGGGCTAGCAGACAGTCCTTCCTAGGTGTCTCCCAGCTCATGGATTTTGAATGGAAGCTCGCCTTGGGACCTGTGGAGCTCAGCGAAGAGGAATTTGAGGAACTCATTAAACAAAAGCAACGCCTGCTGAAAATTCGCGGGCATTGGGTACAATTGACGCCCGATCTATTCTTGCAGCTGCAGGAAGCGCTCAAGAAAAACCAAGCGAAAAACGGCTTGTCCCTACGTGACGTCATGAGAATGCACCTCGCCCCTACTGTGGAGCTTGAGGAGCTACCCGATGATGAGTTCGATTTCGACACTTCTCTAACGGTTGAAGTTCAGCTAAACCAGCATTTGCGAGAACTGTTGAATCAATTGCAAGAAACGAAGCGCATCCCGATTATGGAGCAGCCATCTACTTTTCACGGGACGTTGCGAAATTATCAGCTGGAGGGCAGTTCGTGGTTGTTCTTTTTACGCCGCTTTGGGTTGGGAGCTTGTCTGGCCGATGACATGGGATTGGGGAAAACGGTTCAATTTATTACGTACCTGCTTCATGTCAAACAACATGGCCCAGCCAGTACTCCTTCTCTCTTAATCTGTCCGACCTCCGTCATAGGCAACTGGCAAAAAGAGCTGAAGCGCTTCGCCCCCTCTCTTCAAGTAATGATTCACTATGGCAATGATCGTCAAAAGAAGGAGGCGTTCTTGCCAGCGATCAAGGGAGCGGATCTAGTCATTACCTCCTACGCCCTGTCCCATTTAGATGAGCAAGAGCTAGGAATGGTTACTTGGGATACGATTTGTCTCGACGAGGCGCAAAATATTAAAAACGCCTATACAAAGCAAGCATCTGCTGTGCGCGATTTGAAAGCATGGCACCGGATCGCTCTCACAGGCACTCCGATCGAAAATCGTCTGAGTGAGCTCTGGTCCATTTTTGATTTCTTGAATCCTGGCTACTTGGGAAGTCTCGGGGAATTTACCCAGCGTTTTGTCCACCCCATCGAACGCGACCAAGACCAACACCTCATCAATCAGGTGCAACGACTCATTCAGCCTTTCCTGCTCCGTCGTGTGAAAACCGATCCGAACATTCAGCTCGACTTGCCAGACAAGAATGAGAGTAAGGAATATGTACCGCTGACTACCGAGCAAGGCGCACTTTATGAGACAGCGATTCAAGATATGTTTGATCGTATGGAAAAAGCCTCTCCCATGGAGCGGCGCGGTCTGATTCTGACGACACTGACACGTCTCAAACAATTGTGTGACCACCCTGCCCTCATTTTGAATGAAATCTCAACAACAGATGAAGCCAGTCGCTCGCACAAATTGGAAAGACTGCTGGAATTGTTGGAGGATATTCGCCAAAAGAAAGAGCGTTGTCTGATTTTTACCCAATATATCGAAATGGGCAATTTGCTCCAACGGGTGCTGACGCGAGAAGGCTATGGACCTGTCTACTTCCTAAATGGGTCCACGAAGAAAGAAAAACGCGATGAGATGATCGCTCGTTTTCAAGACTCGACACTTCCGGACGATGAACGCGGGGCTGTCTTCATTCTTTCCTTGCGTGCGGGTGGAACCGGCTTGAACTTGACGGAAGCCAACCACGTCATTCACGTAGATCGCTGGTGGAATCCTGCGGTAGAAAATCAGGCCACTGACCGTGCTCATCGCATAGGACAGCAGCGCAATGTTCACGTCTATAAATTCATCTCGCTCGGGACAATTGAAGAACGAATTGATGAAATGATGGAGAGAAAGCTATCGTTGAGCCAGCAAATTGTCGGGGCGGGCGAAAGCTGGATCACGGAGCTATCAACGGAAGAGCTGCGGGACTTGTTCACCCTGCGCCATGATTGGCTAGACACGAAAGGATAGATGGAGAATGGAGCCAGTGCAACAAAACGACAGCAATTCCACTATGCGCCGCCCTACAGAAGAACCCAAGCTGCCCGAGGCATGGCTGCGTTTTTTGGAAGCTGTTCAAGAACAATTTTCCGATAACCAAACAAAGAAAGAGTAAGTATGAAAACCCAAGGCCTGATCACGTTATGGATCGAGCCTTGGGTTTGATTTTTCTAGTGGAAAGGAAACCTCCACTGTCGTACCTTTATGCGGGGTACTCGAAAAATGGATATACCCGTCGTGTGCTTGAATGATTTTATAACAAATCATGAGTCCTAGCCCGGTCCCTTTTTCCTTTGTGCTATAAAAAGGCTCCCCTAGTCGTTTCAGCCGTTCTTCCGCCATACCGCAGCCTTGATCAATGATTCTAATCATCACTTGCTCGTTTTCTTTACGCCAAGCCACGATCTGAATCGTCCCACCATCTGGCATCGAGTCAACGGCGTTTGACAGAAGATTCATAAAAAGCTGCTGAATTTGATTCTGATCGCACAAAATCGTGGTTCCTTCCACTTCCTTGACATCTAGCACCAGATGATGACGCTCTAGCTTTACTTGCATCAATCGTGTAACCTCTCGCAGCAAATTCACTAGATTTTTTGGTTCGTACGGTTCTGTGCATTCTCTTGATAAAAAGACGTATTCTCGCAGGACACTCTCTAATTGGTGAAATTCAGCCTGCATAATATCAAAGTATTCCCTCTTCCATTGGTCTCGACGGAGCAATTGGACGAAGCCTTTGATGGAAGTTACCGGGTTTCGTATTTCGTGTGCAACCCCGGCAGCCATTTGCCCAATGACGGATAGCTTGTCTATCTTTTGTAAAAACTCTTCTGTTTGCACGTGCTTCGTGTGATTTCGAATGATAAATATGACTTGGTTCGGCTCATGTTCTTCATGAATCACCGGGGTGCCTTTTGCCTCTAGCGTGATTTTTTTGCCATTCCGGTCCGGGCAAGTAAATGTAATGAGACGAGGCTGCTTCTCCACCGTGATCTGACGAATCGTTTGCATAACAAGCCTACCCGTTTCCAGTGGCAGTACAGCTAGCAGGTGGCGATTCACTACTTCATCAGGAGCGATCTCCAGAACGGATTGAACGGATGGTGAAATATACGTAATGATCCCCTGACTATTGATGATCACGATAATATCAGACAAGTTTTCTGCAATCAATCGATAGGGCGATTCGCTCACACGTTCTGCTTCTTGTGCTTTTTTTAGCTCAGTAATGTCGACACAAGAAGCAATGACTTCCTTCACACGACCATCGGAAAAGATCGGACGAAAAGCAGCCAGATAGCGAATCCCATTGACACTGCCTTCGTAATACACGTTTTGCTCCCCGCTCCACGCTCGCTCATACGATTCCATTTTGCGTGGAATCTCTTCAGCCGGGATCATATTCAGCAAATCTTGTCCAATCACTTGTTCCGGTGTCAACCCCATGCGAAAAAGCATCTCTCCTTCGCACAGCGTATGAACGAATGCATCTCCCTGTTTCCGAAAAGCAAATGTCATTCCTTGTTGCTTGCGAAGAACGTCTCCTCGCTCACTCTGATCCACTTCGTATGTATCAAAAGCTCGGTGCTGTCCACCATTGAGTAGTAGAAATGCACTGTTCCTAAACCTTTCCTCACGCTTCAAAACACGAGCCAAGTCTTCGGCAGGCATGGGCTCACTAAACCAAAATCCTTGAGCAGAATCACAACCAAGCTGCCAAAGAAAATCCAGTTGCTCTTGCGTCTCAACACCTTCTGCCGTTACTTGCACGCCCAGACTTCGTGCCATCGCCATGACGGTTTTGATAACGGTCGCCTGTGTGACATCGCTCATGCATTCACTTACACAGGATTGATCGATTTTTAGTTTGTTCATGGCAAAGCGGGATAGATGTTGAATGCTGCTATAGCCCTTCCCAAAATCATCCAAGCTGATTTTTACCCCGATCCTTTTTAATTCTGCTAAAATCTCGATGGTACGCTCCCCATCTCTGGCAGAATCCTCGGTAAATTCCAGCTCCAAATAGTGAGGCTGCATGTTCGTCTCGTCTAAGATCGCTTGAATCCTGCTACCCAACTGGTCCGATTCAAAGGTATAGGATGACAGATTCACACATGTCACAAGAGGTGGTAGTCCAGCGTCCTGCCAAGCTTTGTTCTGCTTGCAAGCCGTTCTGATCACCCATTCCTCTACCAAAAGAATCAAACCGCTTTTTTCCGCTAATAAAAATATCCAATCCGGGGGCAGTAGCCCTCTTTGATGATGGTTCCATCTTACCAGAGCTTCTGCTCCGATTATTTTGCCTGTTCTCAGGTCGTAGAGTGGTTGATAATAAAGGCTAAGCTGCTGATTGACAACCGCTTGATGAAAATCTCGAACGTAGCGATCCAGTTCCTTTTGGTTCATTGTCTGTATACGAACCACGCCTTCCTGGAAATCATTCTGATTTTTCCAACTTTACCCCTAACTCTACTTTATAGGAAGAGGCTAGCACATGTCCATACGTCTACGGTGTATAGAAAAAACCCTCCACAATGGGAGGGGTCAACTACGCGCGAATTCTCATCAGAGCGCGTTCTTCTTCTTTTATCCGCGGACAGGTATAGCAATACTTTTGCTCCCCCGTCTTATAGTACAAACAGCATTGATTCTTGATGCGAACTTTCGCTTGAGGATCACGCATATCTTCGATCCAGCGCACACCCACGCGAAATGGATTTTTTTGCAATCCAAAGCTCTCGCCTTCCAGCTGATTACAGAGGACATCGTAATCAGCCTTCACTTGTTGCTTGATTCTATCCTGTTCTACCAACGCTACAAAAGCATCCGTATAGTAATTGAACTTGGTCGGGAACTGTCCCCAGAGCATCGCTTCGGGGTTTCCCGTTACCTTTGCAAGAGTCGTGAGCAACGGGTGCAAGAAGTCTTGGAAATACGCACGATAGCATTCCTTCAGCCAGATTGCGCGCTCTGCATCGCTGGTAGGTGCTTCTACGATCTCATACACCGGGATCACAAAGACGAATTGCGGATAATCATCCTCGTAAAACAATTCAATCGTCATATTATCCAGAGTCATGGTAAGTGCACGGTTCCAAACAGAGATCATGTACAAAAGACCGAGTGAAGGGCTCGTGAGCCAACTGCTGATGTAAGTACCAGCAGCAGTCAGCTCATGTGCCTTGATTAGCGGAGCATAAATTTGTACGAGCTCATTCATATGTGTTGGGTCTACTAAATCTCTAGCCTTCATGGAAAATAAGGCATTGGGTCTCGGTTTTGAAGAAATATCAAACCGTTGTGCGATAAAATCGTCATCCCATTCTTGCATCACGATCTCACCTCTCTATTCAATATCAAGAAAAAACGCTGTTTGACTGGTCGAGGTACGTGCCGAACTGTGCTTTATACAATCTGCTATAGATGCCTTCACGAGCCAAGAGCTGATCATGACTGCCTTGCTCCGTAATGCCTTGTTCCGTTACAACGATGATTCGGTCTGCATTTTTAATGGTAGCCAATCTGTGGGCGATCACCAATGTCGTACGGCCTTTGGACAATTCCTGCAAGGACTGCTGGATCGCCGCCTCCGTTTCGGTATCGAGTGCAGAAGTAGCTTCATCCAAAATCAGGATCGGTGGGTTTTTCAAGAACATGCGCGCAATCGCCAGTCTTTGTTTTTGACCACCAGACAATTTGACTCCGCGTTCACCAATGACCGTCTCCAGACCAGCAGGCTGAGAACGGATAAACTCTTCTAGTTTAGCCAGACGCGCTGCCTCCCAGATCTCTTCCTCAGAAGCGTTTAGTTTTCCGTACACGATATTTTCGCGAATCGTCCCTGAAAAGAGGAACACATCTTGCTGAACGATCCCGATTTGGCTGCGCAATGACGCTAACGTGATTTCGCGAATATCCATTCCATCAATGGTGATGCTGCCCCCGTCGATCTCATAAAATCTCGGCAAGAGGCTGCACAACGTGGTTTTTCCTGCTCCAGAAGGGCCTACAAACGCAATTGTCTCGCCCGCCCGGATGTTCAAATCAATGTTTTGCAAAACAGAAGACTCTTGGTCGTAGCTAAACGAAACATTCTTGTACGAGATATCGCCCTTCAACGACTCTACCTGGATCGCATCTGGAGCATCCGCAATATCCGGTGCTGTGTCCATGATTTCGATGTAGCGCTTGAAGCCGGCAATCCCTTTTGGATAGCTCTCAATAATCGCATTAATTTTCTCCAATGGACGGAAAAATACATTCGTTAACAGCAAGAAAGCGACAAATTCACCGTAAGTCAGTGCACCTTGAATAACAAACCAGCTGCCGCAAATCAGGACAAACAAATTGACTAAACGCATTAGCACGTAACTGACGGAAATATTTTGGGCCATGATTTTGTAGGACAACAGCTTGGTAATCCGAAAACGCTGGTTGTTCTCTGCGAATCTTTTGTTTTCAAATTGCTCGTTGGAAAAAGCTTGTACGACACGCATTCCGCCTACGTTGTCCTCAACACGTGCGTTGAAATCCGCCATGTCGCCGTACAAACGATGGAACGCTCTCGTCATTTTACCGTTGAAGTGAACGACGAAGAATATCAAGAGCGGAATCACCAAAAACGTAAGTAGCGCCATTTCTTCATTAATATTGAACATCAGGAGAAAAGCACCGATCAGCGTCATCACGGCGATAAACAAATCTTCCGGACCGTGGTGAGCGACCTCCCCGATCTCCATCAAGTCATTCGTTAGGCGAGATAGCAGATGCCCCGTCTTGGTATTATCGAAAAAGCGGAAAGAGAGCTTTTGAATATGGTCGTACAGCTTCTTCCGCATATCCGTCTCGATATTAATTCCAAGCATATGTCCCCAGTACGTAACGACATAGTTCATCCCGGAGTTAAGACCATACAAAGCCAAAAGTCCAATGCACGCCCACACAATCATGTTCCAATCCTTGCTTGGAAGTAGTTGATCGACAACCATATTCACTGCAAGCGGAAATCCCAACTCCAACAAGGCAACGAATACTGCACACGCGAAGTCGAGGATGAATAATCCACGATAAGGCCGATAGTAAGAAAAAAATCTGCGAAGCATTGAAGCACCAACTCCTCTCTCTCAAGAACAACATCAATCAAGTGTTTGATTTTGAAAATCATTTTCATTATATATGGATTTGCCTTTTATATCGATGATTTATTGGAATTTTTTTCTTCACGGAGCACATTGCAGAAAAAAAACGGTTCGAACCTCCTTATCCATAAAGGAATGAGAGGCTCAAACCGGAATTTCACTCAGCGTAAATCTTGATAAGCAGGCACCCCACCCGCCCCTTTGGCAGAAAGGATCGCATTGATGACCGCTTCCGCCAGCACTTCTACACTTAGTGTCCCAACGAGATTGACTGAAGCATCCACGCCCCCTGTGGCGATGGCAAAAATCGTGTCTCCATCACTCATCGTGTGAACCGGATGAATCGTCTTTGCGAGTCCATTATGGGCCATTTGCGCGACTTTATTCGCCTGTACTTTATTCAAATTCGCGTTGCTCGCAACCACTGCGATGGTAGTGTTCGTCCCTGCTGGAACCGGGGGAGTTGCCGCATCGATCATCCAGGATAAGCTATCGCGGATATTGCCATCCTCTCCCCTCGCTCCTGCCAAAATTTCTCCTGTGGAGGGTAACCGCACTTCTCCTACGGCATTCACCGCTACGATTGCACCTACGACGAGACCATTTGGCAGGCGGCGAGAAGCTGTCCCAAGCCCACCTAAATCTTTGATGCTGAGATTGTGTGCTGTAAATAGATCAACATCTTTTACACAATTCATGATGTTTTGAACCCATTCTTTACAGTTGCTTACCTCTTCTTTTGCTTCATCTTGTTCAAATCGTTATAAGCACGCACCTTTGAATTGGACGTCAAACAAACGTTCCCCATTAAGCCGAACTATAAAATTACTCTCCATCACGCATGTATCACCTCGTTCTGTATTCATAATTTAACATCACCCAAGCAAATAATGGTTTTATCATTTTTTATATTATATTCTTATAAAATGACACTTTTATGAGAATCTTATCACCTCCTTTCTTTAGATGCAGTAGGGTATAAATTTTAAAGCTCTTTTACTTCTCCTGTTTGTGCATTGATTTGTAGAATAGTATCTGCTTTATGATCATAGTCGGTTGCTTTTATGAGCCAATGATCTTTCTGTCCACTTGCACTTTTAATAATGATTCCATCATTATGTGTGCTCTTTAAGTAATTGATTGCGTGTTGAATCGCACTTTTTTCATCCATTTGATTAATAGGATTTTTACTTTCTTCATTAATTACAAGTTTACTGAGTTCTGCGCCACTGGGATAAGACTGCGCTGATGGTGTTGTTGACCATGTAGATACTGTGTGACCAAGTTCGATTTCATCATACGAGATGCTATTCCCCTTGCTATCGAGGAATACGGCTTCTTCTTTTGGGAAATACCACTCTGCTGCATAGAAATTCTCATCGCTTGTCTTGGTTTCATCATTTTCTATAACTAAGAGACCTTTTTTCTCAAAATCTTTTTCAGTTACGTATCCTGTTAATGCTTGCTTTTCAACCTTCTCATGAGTAGTTGCACATCCAGTTATGAGTAATGCTGCAATGATTAATGTCAAAGCCTTTTTCAATGTGCTCATTTCCTTTCTTATTCCCCATTAGAAAACCATCTCTCATGGGGAACTTTATTTCAACTAGTTACCAGTAAAAATTGAATCAATGTTAAAATAATCTTCTATTTCGCTGATATGTGTGTAAACTCCAGTATCCGCGCTATGAACTCCTATTGCCGTTCCACCATAAAATATAGGCCCTCCGCTATCCCCTTGTACTTCTGAATAACTAGCTTGTCTCATGTTAGTAAAGTATTGTGTGTCTCCATTTGGGCTTTCTATATTCCCCCTCCAATTAGTTGATTTCAACGTTCCACACTTCACTTTTTTCATTTGACTTCCTGAAATGCAAACTGTATCTCCAATGGTTTCATCCCTTGTTCTCTGAACCTCTGTAATAGTATTGTATTCTGATTTATAATTTCCAAAAACATAGTAAGTAGCATCGTCAGATCCCTTTGTTAGTTCGATGAGTGCTACATCCACACTACCACCGAAATTAAAATCTGCGGTTTTACCAAACCTTGCTCCTCCTTGCTCAAATCTATCCCCAACATTTTCTGTGCAGTGTCCAGCAGTTAAAACATAAAAATCGTTATCCTTTTGCACTGAAAACGCAGAAGTGCAACTTCGGTCTTCTGTAGTATTTTTTATTCTTAAGCCAGCTTGAATTGGTCTAAATTTGTCACTTGGCTGAGCCTGAGCTTTGCGTGCTTCTTCTTCCTTTATATTGAAAATATCAACATTCAAGCCCATTTCAGCTAATACATTCTCTTCATCTACTTCTGCCAAAAGAAGCTTTGCTGCCGTTTTTGCAGATGATTTTTCTTTTACTCCAATGTTAATTTTTTGAGTTGGCAAGTCAACATTAACAGAAACTATATCTAACCCTTTTTCTATAAGGTTTGATCTATTTTGAAAGACATTATCAGCTATTTTGTTCAGCTCATCCTCTGAGTATTCTGTAAAGTAAATGTTTAACTTGTCTTCTTCGTACAACTCTCGCAATTCATCAAGATGTTTTTCTACATTAGTTTTAGCATTGACTTTAAATCCAATATTAACTACTCCGCCTGATTCTTGATCAATATATATCCCAGCAAACTCCTCTTTAAGATTTTTTTCAATAAATGCTTTTATTGATGGAATACTTTCTTTTTGCTGATTTATTCTTTCATCAAGGTCTTGTTCTTCTTCTATAGTTAAATAAGCTCCGAACTTAGAGAGTTTATATTCGTCATTCTCTAAGTCCTTTTTTGATAATTCATCTAGACCCATTTCCTTTCGGAATCTGTTAGTGTCATCAATTTCTACTGCGGTTTCATTTTCATATGCATTGATTGGACTTATGTTTGTTAACAACAAAGAAGTACCCAAAGCAGTTGCAGTAATAATAGTTCTAATTCTATTCACGTCTCCCTCTCCTTTTCAATATTATTTTACATATTATACAGTATTTGGATGATGGTCAAACTGGTTATATTTTTTAAAATGGATTCTTTTATTCAAATGGTATAACGATTTCTATCTCTTTTATTGAAAACGCCACATAACCTTCTGGCACTTAAGCCTGTTCTGTTAATATATGTGTAATATCTGTTTCGTCGCCCCATCTTTGACTACCGAGAGATAGGCACATTGACCATTTCTATTGATCTATTTTCGTTCGCTTCTAAAACAAAACAGCCTGTCATTAAGACAGACTGTCCGCTCCATATAATTGATGAATCATATCCATATTTACGAATTGTTTGATTGGAAACCAATTATACGTTTCATAACCATTATTATTAATTTTGTTAATTCTAAATTTTTTACAAATCTCAAAATACTGTTCCCTATCTTCAAATTTTCCATCTCGATAAAGGATTTGTTTTGCCATATAAACCATTCCACTGCATTGAATGTTTTTTACAGTAAAGTTTGGAATGTTTAAGGAGTCTTCATCACTAATTCCAGAAAGACGAGTATAAATTATATGTGTATTAACTTGCTCTACATGGACAACTTTAGTTTTTGCAGGTTTAATAACGTATCCAGTGCCTCATAATATTCGCCCATTCCCTTTTGTGCTTGGCACCGCCGATCGATAAATCAAAAATAACCGCAGCTGGAATGGGGAGGACGACGCCCACCCCGACATTGTAGCCTTGGCCCTGTTCTTCCATATAACGCATGACTCCACTTGCTGCATCCAATCCATAGGCACTGCCCCCTGTTAAAGCGATAGCATTGACCTCCTGGACAGAATTGATCGGATTCAACAAATCTGTTTCTCGTTTCCCAGGTCCCCTCTGCACTTTTGGTAGGAAAGTCGTGTATCTTTTTGCCTTTTTACCGTTTCCGTTAAAAAAGGATGGCGAGGATGACTCCTTTTTACTATAATGAAAAACTGTGAAAAACGGCCCCGACTTTTCTGAAAGGGGAAAGTCACGATACGAAACAGAAATGAGGAACATATTTGAACCTTCAACAACTAAAAATGGAATGGTTTTCCAACGTACGTGCTGACATGCTGGCAGGTATTACGGTTGCACTTGCCTTGATTCCGGAAGCCATCGCTTTTTCTATTATTGCCGGTGTCGATCCAATGGTTGGATTGTACGCTTCCTTTTGCATCGCAGTCATCATTGCGTTTGTCGGAGGAAGACCAGGCATGATTTCCGCAGCTACTGGTGCTATGGCGTTATTAATGATTACCCTGGTCAAGGAGCATGGCATCGAGTATTTATTTGCGGCGACTGTTCTGACCGGTATTTTGCAACTGGTACTGGGGGCCTGTAAAATCGGCAGGCTGATGACCTTTGTCCCTCATACCGTCGTGATTGGTTTCGTCAATGCGTTGGCTATTCTCATCTTTATGGCTCAGCTTCCCCATTTCATTGGGGCATCCTGGGTTATGTACGTCATGCTGGCTGGAACGCTCGCGATCATTTATTTGTTGCCGCGTCTCACCAAAGCAGTCCCTTCTGCTCTCGTAGCAATCATCGTCATGACTGTCATTTCCATCTGGGCAGGTCTTGATTTACGGACCGTTGGAGACATGGGTGAAATCACACGTCAATTACCGATGTTCCACCTTCCTAGTGTCCCGTTGAACTGGGAAACACTCATGATCATACTGCCTTACTCCTTTCCACTTGCATTGGTCGGGATTCTGGAATCATTGATGACTGCTGCCATTCTTGATGAAATGACAGATACACGAAGTAACAAAAACACGGAAGTGAAAGGCCAAGGGATCGCCAACATCATCACCGGATTCTTTGGCGGAATGGCTGGTTGTGCTATGATCGGACAGTCCGTCATCAATGTGAAATCAGGTGGGCGTGGTCGTCTGTCCACCTTGGTTGCAGGGATTTTTCTCTTGTTCCTGATACTGGTCCTTGGAGACGTCGTCAAACAAATCCCAATGGCTGCCCTCGTCGGTGTCATGGTCATGGTATCGATTGGGACGTTTAACTGGCAGTCCATACGGGATCTGCGGAAAATTCCTTTTGGGGATGCCGTTGTCATGATTACGACGGTGATCGTCGTCGTCGCTACTCACGATTTGGCAAAAGGGGTCATTTCTGGTGTGATCCTAAGTGCCGTCATTTTCGGCTGGAGAATGGCTCGCTTGCATGCCACCTCCTACGAGAGCGATACTGGCGAAAAAGTGTACGCCGTCACGGGTCAACTGTTCTTTGGTACGATGACACACTTCGTCGATCAGTTTTCCTTTCAGGATGATCCCGATCAGATTATCATTGACTTTTCTCGTTCCCACGTCTGGGATTTGTCAGCTGTAACGGCTATTTCGAAAGTCGTAGAGAAATACAGACAGCTGGACAAATTCGTCGTCATCACCGGACTTAATGATGAAAGCAAGCGACTGATTGATCGTGTGGGTATAAGTACTCCTGCCGGACATTAACCTGCCGTTTACATGGAAATCCCCTAACGGATACAAGATCTTCATCTCTTGTCGTTAGGGGATTTCCCTTTGTCCGAATGAAGTCAAGGTTTCCTCTTATTTCATTTTTGCAATAGTCCGATCATATTTCCGAATTGGTCAGCAGTAAAATGCAGTGCTAGAATGATCAGTAACAATATTCCTGCTTTTTAACTGCAAAGGTTGTGACAGAAAGATGGAATTTTCATGGAAACGTAATTTGATTGTGTTATGGATTGGAGTATTTTTCTGTAGCACCGCCTACTCCATCTCCATCCCTTTCCTGCCCATCTTCCTCCATACTTCACTGGGGGTCAATGAGCATCTGGAAGCCTGGTCCGGCATTTCGTTTGGCATCACGTTTTTAGCAAGTGCACTCATCTCGCCATTTTGGGGCTCTCTTGCGGACAAATATGGACGAAAGCCTATGTTGATTCGCTCTGGATTTAGCCTCGCTTTGTTGTACTTTTTGACTTATTTGATTACAGACCCTTATTTGTTTCTTGTGTTACGGATCTTCCAGGGCTTGCTAGCCGGCTACGTACCTGCCGCCATTGCGCTGGTAGCGACGAATACACCAGAAAAAAACGTCGGGTACGCACTGGGGATTATGGCGACCTCGGGTGCAACAGGAGGAATCATCGGTCCGTTGGTTGGCGGTGTCGTCAGTCATGTATGGGGAAACGCGGAAGCTTTCATTTTTTCAGGATTTGTCGTGCTTGTAGCAGCGCTGATCGCAACTTTCTTCGTAAAGGAAACGAATTTGAACCGCTCCGGCAGCCGCTCGAGTGTACGAGAAGATTTCCGCGCTGCGATAGCAAACCGCCCGTTGATGTCCATACTGGGTATGAGCCTGATGGTCACGATTTCCGTTATGCTTCTTGAACCTTTATTAACTGTGTATGTCATGCAATTGGGCGCTTCGCAGCAAGACGCTTCCCTCAGCTCCGGCATCATTTTTGCGGCAGTAGGAATCGCGACGGTCATTGCTGCTCCACAGTGGGGAAAGCTCGGTACAAAGGTCGGCTATTCAAAAATCTTGTTCATCGGCTTAATGGGTGGAGCGATCGGAAATTTACTGCAATTCTTCTTCACCAATCTGTATGGATTTGGCATTTTGCGATTCGCGTACGGACTGTTTTTTGCCGCTGTTTATCCGTCGATCAACGCCATGATTGTAAAAGTCACGGAACCAGAATTTCGCGGCAGAGCGTTTAGCTTGAACCAATCCTCGACGCAGCTCGCGACGATGATGGGGCCAATCATTGGCGGCTTTCTCGGAGGACTCATCCCGATTCGCTTCGTATTTATCATCAATGGCATTGCGCTGTTGATTACTGCCATCGTGATTCGATCCAAACGATCACAATTGTCCGGACAGCCGTTGAAGCAGCAGACAACGGACCGTCAGCTAGCGACGAAGTAACGAGTGTAGCACGATCACAAAGCAAAAACTCCCTCTCATGCGTACAGGTGAACACCTGGCGATGACAGATGGGAGTTTTTTCACGTTATCCCGCCTTTTCTTCCACGATTGTATTCGCTACAATAGTACGTATCCAAAGGATGAACAGAAGATTCTGACAACCACGAAGTCAAATTACATACGCCATGGAACGACCCGATAATTCGATTTGACGAGACCACTCATTTTGTTTGGGGAAAGGGGAACACGTACATGTCGGGGAAAACGGTGATCTTGCTTGTTCTGATCATTATTGGGCTGATCTGTGTCAATCTGTTTGTTTCCAACGGTTTCATTCGCCTGCTTGCTATCGTAGGAATCTTAGGGATTACCTTTGTTCTGCAGGGGGCCGTGATTCGCAAGAGGTGAAGCTGGCGGTTACCAGCGAAGGTGATTTACACCGTCACGCTGGCTTTTTCATGAAAACAGCAGCGGGCTCGATTGAAAAATCCAATCCTAGCCCGCCGATGTTACATTCGCGCAACTTACTCGTGCTATGTCTCCCCCTCATGAATGGACGAGCACAATCTTGCCACGCACTCTACCTGTTTGACTAAAGAGATGCGCATCTCGAACCCCTTCAATGGTCAATGGATATATCTCTGTCAAGAAAGGCTTTACGTGTTTGGCTTCCACTAGCTCACGGATATGATTCATGTTTGCCCCATCTGGACGCGTAAACACAAAAGTAACATCCAGCTCTCGTTCTTTCTCAACCGCATCAGCGAACGAAGGTTTTTTGGCATCACGCTCGCTGATAATGGCTGCCACTCTTCCTTGCTGTTTCATAAATTTTATAGCTTCTCCGTATGCTGCTCCACCCAGCGTGTCCAGCATGAATGTAAATTCTGTAGGGGTGTGAAGTGATCCCTGATCATATACGATGACTTCATCTGCTCCCAGCTCACGGACATAATCGCTGTTTTTGGAGTTGGTTGTCGTCGCCACATAGGCACCTAGCGCTTTTGCTAGCTGGATCGCCATAGAACCAATCCCGCCGCTTCCCCCCAACACCAGGACTTTTTCTCCCGCTTGTACCTTCCCTACCTCCACCAATGCTTGCCAAACCGTTAGTCCGACCAGCGGAAACGAAGCCGCTTCAGCATACGACAACCCACGTGGCATCGGGGCTACGATATTCGCCGGAACGACAATTTCATCTGCGTATGTCCCTTCTCTTTCCAGTTCTGGACGAAAGAAGACATCATCCCCGATTTGAAAATCCTGCACATTCGTACCGACAGCTGTTATCGTGCCCGCTGCATCCCACCCTAAAATAAGTGGCAGTTCAAAAGGAAAATCTGCTTGCAACAGTCCTTCCCGCACCTTCCAATCCACGGGATTTACCCCGCTCGCTTTTATCGATATGAGCAAATCGTCCGGCCCGATTGGTTTTGTTGGCAGTTCAATTTCTGTTAACTGTTGGATGCCACCGTATTGCTTAATGCCAATTCCTCTCATCGAACTTCCCCTTTTCATTCGACTATTTTTCGCAATTGGTTTTCGATGTGACTCTCTCCCCATTCACACATGACATCCAGGACCTTCGACAGTGTCTTGCCGTACTCAGTCAAGTCATACTCGACGCGTGGGGGAACCTGCTGATAAACATTGCGGGTGATGATGTTGTCCGCTTCCAATTCGCGCAGTTGCTGCGTTAACATTTTTTGCGTGATGGCAGGCATTGATCGTTTCAGTTCGCTTGTCCGCTTCGTCCCTTTTGCTAACAAGCAGAGGATCACCACTTTCCATTTCCCTCCAATGACCTCCAATGTTGCCTCTACAGGGATATTGTATTTTTCCATGTCCTCCCCTCCTCATATGAAGCTGTTGTCAAACTCGCTCCGGTGAATCGATATGGGCCGGAAAATAAGGCAATACTTCTTCTTGGAACATTCGCTGAAAACCATAATGACCGTCGAATTTGCTTATCGATGCTTTCTCCTCACGTGATGTATTTGGAAACCAACGGCGGACACACGCTTTCATCCATCCGCCGTCTTTGTACGATTAATGACGAGCTTTTTCCAGCTTGCTGCTGATCACCGTGAGTAATGCTGCACCTAACACCATCACTCCGCCGACCCATGGTGTATGAATCAGTCCAATGGTATCGACGATGATTCCTCCCACGAAGGCTCCAATCGCAATGCCGAGATTAAATGCCGCAATGTTAATGGCAGAAGCTACATCAACAGCACTTGGCACGTATTTTTCAGCCAACTGCACGACATATACCTGTAAGCCCGGTACGTTCATAAAAGCCAAGAGTCCCATCAGCATAATCGTGAGGGTTCCCACCCATTTGAAAGGAGCAGTAAATGTCAAGAGGATCAGAATGATCGCCTGAATGATAAACATCCAGCGCAGCGCTTTTAACGGATTCTTGTCAGCCGCTTTTCCTCCGACCGTATTTCCAATCGCTACCGCAATCCCATAGACGAGAAGAATCAGACTGACGGCACTTGCCTTATAACCTGTGATTTCTTCCAGAATCGGACCTAAGAACGTAAAGGTTACGAAGGTACCGCCGTAGCCAAGTGCCGTAATCGCAAAGACAAGCAACAGTGGCAAATTTGTGATTATTTTCACTTGGTCTTTAATGGAAGCAGGCTTGGCTTTTTTCAAATTGCTTGGTACCAGAATCGCTGTCGAAATAAGTGCAATCACTCCAAGAATGGCAACTCCCCAAAAAGTCGCTCTCCAACCAAACATTTGTCCAATAAACGTTCCCAAAGGTACGCCTGTAACGGTTGCAACAGTCAGGCCCGTAAACATAGTCGCAATCGCGCTGGCACGCTTGTTTTCTGGCACCAGATCGGCTGCAATCGTCGAACCGATGGAGAAAAATACCCCATGAGAAAACGCAGTAAAGAAACGGGCAATGATTAAAAGTGTAAAACTACTCGACAAGGCTGCCGCACTGTTTCCGACAACAAAGACAATCATCAAAAGCATGAGTAGCATTTTGCGAGGAATTCGACTTGTAAGTGCTGTAATGATCGGTGCTCCAATAGCTACCCCTAATGCATATCCAGAAATAAGAAGTCCTGCCAAGGTGATGGTTACTTTCAAATCCTGTGCGACTGTAGACAACAAACCGACGATAACAAATTCAGTAGTCCCGATACCAAATGCGCTGATTGCGAGAGCAAGTAAAGCAAGAGTGGAGTTTTTCGCACCAGTTGCTTGCTGCTTCACTTTGGATGTAATCGTGCTCATCTGAGTTGTATCCTCCCTTTATTTTTCTTGCCATTCACAAAGCAGGGCCCTTACTTATCATGATTGGCGAATATGTTGGTTCTGAATGCTATTATGTCTCATGCCTCACTTGATAGGAAGTACGTACTTTCAAGTATCATAGGCACTAAAAAGTACCTTACATCAGAAACCAAGCAATAAAAAAAGCCGGGAAGACTGTCTCCCCGACTCATTACCTTATCTCTCTTGCAGTGCTACTTTTAATCCTAATAAAATGTAAACAGAACCTACGATCTTGCCACTCCAGCGGCCCAGCCAGGAAATTCGTTTCACCAGATGCCCCAATGGTCTGATACTGATCGCAATCAACGCGGTGTAAAAGAACCCCAGAATGGCGAAAATCAGTCCTAAGACAAGGAATTGGAAGATGGCTCCCCCACGCTCCGGATGTACGAATTGCGGCAGAAACGCCAGAAAGAACAACGCCGTCTTCGGATTCAGAACTTCTGCGAGGATGGCTTGCCCATACGATTGCAGCGGTGGCAACGGTGTTACTTTTGGCAGCTCTGGGTCAACCGGTTTTTCAAGCATGGCCCGAACCCCTAAATAGACCAAGTAAGCGGCTCCCACAAATTTTACGAGATTGAATGCCCATGCAGATGTCATCAAAATCGCGGATAAGCCGACCGCAGCAAAAATCGTATGAATGAAGTCGCCTGTAGCAATGCCCAGCCCTGCCATAATCCCAGCTTTACGGCCTCCCTGTACGGTACGCGTCGCAGTTAACAGGACAGCGGGTCCCGGAATTAAAAAGAGGCCGATCACAACAGCCAAAAATGCTCCCATGGTAGTCCAATCAAACATGTGCTCTCCCTCTTTGTATCGAATATTCAAATTCTCTTAATATCATAAACGATGTGCAGCGAGAACGATATGGTTTAGGCTTTCTTTTCGCCTTCATGAGCTTGTGGCGGAAACAAAATCGTGATGGTCGTTCCCTCCCCTACTCTGCTATCCAACGAGATGATTCCCTTGTGTGCCTCCACAATCCCTTTTACAATCGTCAACCCTAATCCTGCTCCGCCACGTTCCCTTGCTCGCGAGCGATCTCCCCGATAAAAACGCTCAAAGACGTACGGGAGGTCCTTTTGATCGATGCCCGTGCCGCTGTCCTTCACTTGCAAACGGATCATCGTACTCGGTTTGTCTACCGTGACTACGACTTCTCCTCCGGCTGGTGTATGCTTGCAGGCATTCGTCAACAGATTGGCCACGATTTGCGCCAGTCTCTGCCTGTCCCCTATGATCCAGGCAGCGTGATCTCCTTTGAAGTGAAAATTCACTTGCGCACGGGCAAACGTAGCACTCATTGACTCTGTGACTTCTTTGACAACCTCACGCAGTTCCACCTCTTCACTGCGCATTTGCAAGGAACCCGACTCCACCTGAATCACCTGATCTAAATCGCGAACGAGACGACTCAAACGCAGTACCTCTGACCTTGTGCTTTCGAGATTTTTGGGAGTTGCTTCCCATATGCCGTCGATCATTCCCTCTACTTGCGCCAGCAAGGTGTTCAGCGGTGTCCGCAATTCATGGGCAATATCGGAGGTCAGTCGCTTGCGCAGCTCCTCCTGATGCTCAAGACCTTGGACCAGGTTGTTAAAAGCAGTGACCAATGACGTAACTTCATCCTTGCCACGAGGCTCCGGTACGCGTATGGACAGATTACCCCGTGCGACTCGTTGCGCTGCGGTGCTCACTTGTACGACTGGACGCACCATGGTCCGGGCGAGCGGTATGCTGATGATAATGACCAGGAAGAGCAGCACAGCCATCGTCCACAAGGTCGTGTTTTTATGCGCCCATTGGAAATGACTTTCCAAGGTCATATACGCACTCCGGTCATCGTGACTAATCACCAATTGCCCGATCATGACCCCCTTACTGACAAGGGGAATCTTGTCTACACTGTAATTGCTCGTATGGACTGGCCGCTTACCCCACTCGTTTTTCACTTGTTGCTGTTGATCGAGGAGTGTGATATGCAATCCCAAGACCTCGGAAACTGCTTCAAGCTTATGATCGGCTTCCGCTCCCCAGCCTTGATTGTCCTGATACGCCTGGAGTGCGACACGCGATATTTCTTGGTTATGCTGATTTCTCACTTCATTGGCATACATGGAAAAATGAACATCCATTTCCTTTACGGACAACAACGAGGAAAAAAGAACAGCGCATGCACCGACAGTCATGATCACAAAGGCGAGCTTTACCCAAATATGCTTCATCGTGGCCTCACTTCTTCATGGGATCGTCAAAGCGATAGCCCAATCCATACACCGTCTTGATATACTCCGGTTGCTTCGGGTCTGCCTCTATCTTTTGGCGAAGATTTTTGATATGCGTATCTATGGTTCGGTCGTATCCTTCGAAATCAAAGCCCATGACCTCACGCACGAGCTCCTCCCTGCCCCACGTTCTCCCCGGGTAACGGACAAGCGTTGTGAGCAAGCGATATTCATTTGGCGTAACCTCCAAAGCGACTCCATTTTTCGTGACTCTCTTCTCATTCATCGATATGGTCAAGTCTCCCACCTCGATGAAATCGGAGAGTGTTGAATAATCGCCCGCACGACGCATGACGGCTCGAACACGTGCTACGAGTTCTCTCGGGCTAAAGGGCTTGATCAAATAATCATCAGCGCCAATCGTGAGCCCACGAATCCGATCCGCCTCTCCACTTTTCGCCGTTAGCATCAAAATCGGGACACGAGACTCTTTGCGAATTTGGACGCAGACTTCTTCCCCGCTCAGATCAGGTAGCATCAGGTCCAAAATGATACAGGTCAATGAAATTGTCGTGGCCATTTCCACCGCTTCCTTGCCTGTTTGGGCGGTCAGAACATGATAGCCTTCCTTTTGCAGATAGGAGGACAATATTTCTAAGATTTGCGGCTCATCATCGACTAGCAAAATGGTAGACATGTGAATCCTCCCTACTCCTCTTGTGTTTGATCCTTTCCTTTTTTCCAGAAAAGTAAAAAGACGAGAGCACCTGCCAGCAAGGCAAAGAGCAAGCGAAACTTGTTTTCACTAAAAGTAATCAGATCATGACCGACGAATGTTTCAAAAACCATCGACGGCACTTTTCCAATCAAGGTCGCTACTAAAAATTGCACAAAGGTGATATTCGTCAAAGCCGCCCCTAAATTAATCACACCGGAAGGCATCATCGGATTCAACCGGAGTAAAACGATGGCAAGACATTTGCGAAAACTCGTCGTTCCATTGATGGCATGTACCCATTTGAACGATTTCAGCTTTTCGCGCCGATCTGCTTTATGGATCGTGTAGCGGTAAAGGAAGAAGGCAATGCAAGCACCAACCACCTCTCCCGTCAAAGAAATCAAGAACCCTCCGTACAAGCCAAACACGACCGCATTCGCACCCGATAAAAAAATGGACGGCAATACACCTGCCACACTGATTACGATGTTCAATAAAATACTACCGATAATCCCCAGCATTCCCAAAGAGCGAATCCACTCTGCCAGGGCTTCTATATTCGTTATCCAATCCATCCGTCTGTATGACTCCCCTCTGCCACTCTCTCTCTAGAGTAAACGAAACTTGTGAAGAAATCATGGAAAAAAGCAAAACAGCCGTAGCCTGATCGACTACGACTGCTTGTATGATTTGCTGCATCATTATTCTTCTGAAATCGCGATGTATAAATCCACTTGCGCGTTGTTGGGATCAGCGCAGCGCACTCCGTCATATCGCTCGAAATCTCCGGTAAAAGTCCGCTTGTTCCCCGGTTGATGGGACCACTCCCACACCTTCGCCCATGCTTCCATCACAACCTCTACCATCGGGCCTACGCGAGTCGTAAATACGGCATAGGTAGAAGCTGGCAGAGTCTTGACCGTGAGTTCAGCAGGAAGCTCACCGTTCTTTTCTACAACGGTTCCTACTAACAAGGAGTACTCGCCTGTCTCGTCACTGTCGTAATCGGAATACACACCCAGAACAACACCCGGCTCTTTTTGATGGGGAGTTTTGAAGGGACGCTCTTCTTGATAATAGCGCTGCCACAGTTCCCCAATTTTCGCATTCGGTCCGCATTCCGCCTCATTGGTTGTCCGAATTTGCAAGCCTGCTACACGCATTTCATCGAGTTTGACAATCGTTGGGTTCATCATTAACCACGCTCCTGTAAGAGTTTGTTTACATGACTTAGTATAACGACCATACCCTGACAACTATCTGTCAACGTTCCAACGTTTATTCATAAAGTTTCGCCATTCTTTTTACCGTATCCCCAATTCTCTGCCTCACATGCGCAGGCTCGTGTACACACAAGGCATCGCCAAAGCTAAGCAGCATACCAGTTAACCATTCATCGTTTGTCATCTTCGTTCGTACCAGTAACGAGCCATCCTGCATGGTCTCTATTGCTTCTGGCGCAAACATATCCCGTACCCTTACATGTACACGCGGCGCAAATTCGAGGACAAGAGAAATGCGCTCTGCTGTATCCCATTCTTCGAGCCATTCCAGTTTATCTACATGATACGGGCGAGGCGAAAATTCCTCTGTCAGCATAGACATGTCTGCAATCCGTGACAAGCGAAACAGACGATCCTCCTGGCGCTGTAAACAATAGCCATACACGTACCACACATAGCCTTTGATAATCAGTGTTACAGGCTCAATGGTGCGCTCTGTCGCATCGCCTTGTATTTTCGTATAGGTGATCCGCACACGAAGTCTTTTCTCGATGGCTTCCCGCAGCTTGTTTACTTTTTCGGCGATTGCCGGTGTACTGCCCCACGGATTAAAGTCGTAAACAACGGGATGTGCACTTCCTTGCAGAGAGGATGGTGCAGTAGTGAGCAACGCTTTTATTTTTTCCAGAAGCTGTCCGATTTGCTTATCGTCTGTGGAGGAATGAACCCCTTTTAGCGCAGCAATAACCGCTACCAGCTCGTCCAAGGATAAGTATTGCCGATCGATCGTAAAATTCTCCATGATCTCGTATCCGCCGCTTGCCCCAGGGTACGCTACGATCGGAATTCCGGCTGCGTTAATCGTTTCCAAATCCCGATAGACCGTACGCAAGGATACTTCGAAGTGGTCGGATAGTTCACGAGCGCTCACACGGCGCTTATTCAACAGCATGATAACAATAGCGAGTAGCCGTTCTACCTTCATGATCGCCCTCACTTTTCTTTTGAGTCAACATAGTGGTGGAGAAGAAAAAGCACAGTTCTCTTCGACTCTGACACGCCCGCAAGGGGGGATTGACTGTCCGTCTCCACTTCAAAAAGGGGACCGTCGAGCCAAAGCCACCCTATGGGCGGAAGTTTCTCAAGGAAGAAGTGTTCGACAAGCGGGTCCCCTTTTTGAAGTTACGACTGGGTAGGAGTTGTCAAGGTCTACGAGCCCTATGCTTTTTCTTCTCACCAGCTTTGTTGGTTTATCGATACATTTTAAAACTTAAGAGATCATCCGCATAAATGATCATACAAAAAAGGAATCTGCAGCCTAAACTTGCTGCACATTCCCTTTTTGCCTTGCTCATTCGAAACTATACGCCCATACGTCTGCGTTGATTGTTTGGTTTTTTGGTGAGCTGGCTTTTCATGCTCTGATTTTGCGCCTTTTGATTCAACGGATTATTGGCTTGCGCTTGCGCTTGTTTTTTCTCCGCCATTTTGCGCTTCATCGCCTCTTGCAGGCTGATCTTCCCAGGCTTTTGCTCAGTGGTTTCTTTTTCGTTTTGGTTTGGCTCCGTCATGCGTAGCAACTCCTCATAGAAATTGGTTATCTTCTATGTATTCTAGTGCAAGACAGGAGGAAGCGCCAGTGGGAATCTACCCGTTATTCGCCCGAAGCTGTGATAATTTTACACCGCTCGCCTGGAACTTCAAAATTTCCTCCAAAAGCTCTGCAAGGTACGCACCTGCCTCAATCGGTAGCGTGCCACCCTTATGAATATTAGAAATAACCGTACGATCTGATTCTACCGTATTCGCATCCGGTTTGTAAATCATGTAAGCACTGAGACTTTCTGCCGTTGCCAGCCCAGGTCTTTCCCCGATCAAGGAAATGACGACCTTGCATTTTACGATGGACGCGACCTGATCTTGAATCCAGACGCGACCTTTGTTAATGAACACTGGCTTTCCTACACTGATGTTTCTCATGGAAAGACCTTGGATTAACGCAGGCAGCAAGTCTGGAATCGTCGCCTCACACGCCGAGGTGCTGAGTCCGTCCGAGATGACGATTTGAACGTCTTTTCCTTTATCTCCATTCTGCTCCAGCCAACGGGCGGATTCATCCGATAACATCCGGCCCGAGTCGAGGTTCATTAAATACTCCTCCATGCTCGTCGCTCTTGAATGGAGAACAGGAAGCTGCAAGCTCTCGATCAGTTCCGGACTGATTGTTTTCATGACCGCATCGCGAGCCGCTGCCTGATCTATGCGAAATTGCAGATAGCTACCCGTCTTCATTCGGGTACCCGCCCGACCGATTCCGATACGAGCCGGCGTTCGCTTCATCGCTTGCTCCAATGCTTCTGGATTGTTGGGGTTCTTTACCCCGCATTGCTTTTGCTCAGGAAAATCAATCACGCCCTGCCCTATTTTGGACAGCTCATCCATTACGCGCTGGACCAAATCGTCCATATTGATCTGTTTCATCTTGCTTCCCTCCCCACTCGTTAGTCAAAAATGGTTAAATCGCCTGCACGCTCTGTCAAACGACCATTTTCCATAATGCCCATTTTTTCCAACCATTTCTCGAATTCCCGGAGAGGTCGCAGTCCCAAGAGCTCGCGGTAGCTGGCGTCATCGTGGTAGCTCGTGTCTTGGTAACTGAGCATGACGTCGTCCCCACCTGGTACGCCCATATAAAAATTCGCCCCTGCCAAAGTCGTCAACATCCCTGCAATTTCCTGGTCATTCTGATCCGCATACATGTGATTCGTATAAGTCGGAGCGATTCCCATCGGCAAACCATGCAGTTTGCCCATGAACAAGTCCTCCAGATCGGCACGAATCATCTGTCTGCCATCATAAAGGGTTTCTGGTCCGATAAACCCAGAGACGTTATTGACCATGAACGGCTTCCAGTGACGGCAAAAACCGTACGTACGCGCTTCCAGCGTCTGCATATCGACGCCTTCATGAGAGTCCAGCGACACTTCGGAGCCTTGCCCTGTCTCAAAATACATGACGTTTGGTCCCGACGCTGTGCCTTTTCGAAGCATCAAATCCATTGCCTCATCCAAAATCTCCTTGTTCACGCCAAACGCATCATTCGCTCGTTGTGAGCCTGCCAGACTTTGGAACATCAGGGAAATGGGCGCTCCGCCACGAAGAGCCTGCATTTGTGTCGTGATATGGGCCAGTACGCAGTTTTGCGTAGGGATTTCCCACTTTCGCATGAAATCATGTGTCATTTTCAAGAGCTTGGTAACGCTTTCAACGGAGTCGTTATTGGGGTTAATTCCAATGACAGCGTCGCCTGATCCATATGACAAGCCTTCCTTCATCGAAGCCAAAATACCATCGGGATCATCGATGGGGTGATTCGGCTGGCAACGGAACGCCAGTCTTCCCGGCTCGCCAATCAGTGTGTTGCAGTAGGCTTGATGCTTCATTTTTTGTGAAGCCATGACTAGGTCAATGCTGGACATCAGCTTGGCCGTAGCGGAAATCATCTCGCTGGTCAGCCCACGGCTAATTCGTGTCAACTCAGGCATTCCTGTGGAAAACGACAAGATGTACTCCCGTAGCTCCCCTACTGTCCAATTTTTAATCTCATCGTAAATGGAGAGATTGATATCATCATAAATGATCCGTGTCACTTCGTCTTTTTCGTACGGAATGACTGGATTTTCATATATATCACGAAGTTGCATTTCGCTTAATACGACTTTGGCCGCCATCCGCTCCAGTGCGGAATTGGCTGCTAGTTTACTCATGTAATCGCCAGACTTTTCTTCACTCGCTTTAGCCAATACATCACGTACGGAAGTAAACTGGTAATGCTGTTTACGTACAACGCAAGCCAATTTCATCTCTAGCTTCACTCACTTTCTTTTCAACTTTCCGTAAACTCTATCTCATGGAACGTAAAAAAGCGCTTCGAAACATAAGACGAAATGCTCGCCTTGGTCCAAGCGCCGTTGCTCTTCATACGATTCACTTTTTTGCGTTCATTGTTTGCCCGTAAGCACGAACTCCACTGCCGGTAGCAGTTCTTCTTCCATGACGGGTTTGACCAGATAGGCACATATCCCTTTCGCTTTGGCTTGCATGACCATGTCCTTTTGACTGTAAGCAGTCAAGAGAAGGATAGCCGCGTCCGAATGCTCTCGGATAATCCCAGTCGCTGTCAAACCGTCCATAATTGGCATTTTAACATCCATAATAATGAGATGCGGGTTCCACATTTGCGTCAATCGAACGGCCTCTTTGCCGTTTTTTCCTTCAGCTACGACATTATATCCCTGCTCTTGCAACATCTCGACCAGGTCCATACGCGTTATGGGGTCGTCGTCTATGATGATGACTCGATAATGCAGACGCAATACTCCACCTCCCGATCACCAGTGAACGGACGTGCCAACTACTTATCATTTCCATACGCAACCGACGCCGTTGTCGGTTTATCGCATATTTCTGAATACGTTTATTATATCTATATTTTCAGGCTAATTCCAGCTTAAATCCAGTCCAAGACCCTTACCTGTATTTTTATTAGGTGGATGTGACTTTTATCTCTCCTGTTTCATTCACTGCTACCGCTTGACACTTCCACGTACCGATCGCCTGACCAATAAATCCCATGATCATCATGCCATGAGCGATGACACCTCCGAAAAAAATCAATGTACGATTTTCGGCTGCAGCCATTTTTGGTGAGCGATAAAATGAAAACATAAAAATGGAGGGGGAAACGAATGATAACGGCCGAGATGAAGTCCGAGTATTATCAGGCGTTACTGGATAAAAATTCGGAATACGAAGGTGTCTTTTTTGTTGGAGTCAGGACAACCGGCGTATTCTGTCGCCCGACATGTCCAGCAAGAAAGCCTAAGTTTGTTAATTGTGAGTTTTTTGACCATGCCAAACAAGCACTTCTGGCCTCATTCCGGCCCTGCCAGCGCTGCCGTCCGCTTTCACATCCCAATCATGTTTCAGAACTTGTGCGTCTGCTAGTAAATGCTGTAGAAGAAAACCCGGAGCAGCGCTGGACGGAAAAAGACTTTCAAAGATTATCCGTGGACGCTGCAACAGCGCGACGCCAATTCAAAAAGCGTTTTGGCATGACGTTCGTCGAATATGCAAGGGCGCGACGGATGGGGATTGCGCTAAAAGAAATCAGAGAAGGAAAAGCAATCATCGATGCCCAACTATCCACCGGGTACGAGTCCAGCAGTGGTTTTCGAGACGCATTTTCACGAATTATGGGGGCAGCCCCTACTCTTCTTGGAGATCATCATGTCTTAAAGGCATCGTGGCTGGATACGCGACTCGGTCCCATGATAGCTATCGCAGATGAAGAAGCGCTATATCTACTTGAATTCATTGATCGCCGCGGCTTGGAACGAGAAGTTGAACGTCTTAGACAAAGAACGAAGTCAGCGATTATCCCTGGTTCCACAGCGCCAATCCGTTCAATTGAACGTGAGTTAGAGGAGTATTTTGACGGAAAGTTAACAGAATTTGCAACGCCTCTGTTTTTGTGCGGATCGCCTTTTCAAAGAATGGTCTGGGAGCATTTACAAACGATCCCCCCCGGTCAAACTTCATCCTATTCCGATGTTGCAGCAGCTATTGGGAAACCAAGCTCCTTTCGTGCTGTCGCTCAAGCAAATGGTGCGAATCAGTTAGCGATTGTCATTCCTTGTCACCGTGTCATCAACTCCAATGGTGATTTGGGTGGGTACGGAGGAGGACTTTCACGCAAACGCTGGCTGCTTCATCATGAAAAGGAAACACCCGCCCCATGACTCTGATTCGTGAAATATCTGGAAAATGGATGCGGGCACTCCTTCCTCGAAAAAATGCCCTCGCTTACGCAAGGGCATTTTTGTTCTTACTGCGCTTTTTCGGTTATTTTTTGGCGTAGGTTATCTACGAGCTCGGACATTTTCACTCCGCCCAGAATCTCCTCCATGGCATGCTGCGCACGAGTCAAAATCAACTCCAGCACAAACTGTATATTCGCTCCCACTGGACAATCGGGATTCGGTTGCTCATGGATGTGAAAAAGTTGCCCTTCTTCCACCACATCGACTGCACGGTAAATCTCTAGAAGCGTGATTTGATCCAGTTCCTTGGCGAGAGAAGCGCCGCCAGCTCCGGCACGTACCTTCACGAGCCCAGCCTTCTTCAACAGCCCCAGCACACGTCGGATCACAACCGGATTCGTATTCACACTACCTGCGATCCATTCGGAAGTGCAATGCGAATTAGAATCAATGGAGAGCAGTGATAAGATGTGGACCGCAATGGAGAAACGGCTGCTGATTTTCATACGTTGTCACCCTTTCGTTGTAATGATTATAGTTACACCTCATGCGAGAAGTCAAGTTAACCATACCGTCACATTTCGTCACGTCGAACTTTTATTCATTCTACTATAATGACTGTGTCAAGTGTTCCCGTAATCTGGAAGGAGTGTTGACAAAAATGATGCTTCCACAAATTGAAGTTACGCCTGCTACAGCCTTGATAGATGTTCCCGTCCATATTACTCTCAGCGGGTTTGTCCCGAATCAATTAATCACCCTTCATGCCACTCTAAAAAATGGGTTGCCTGGAGGAGATTTGACTGCATCATCACATGCCATCTTTCAAGCGGACGTAAATGGCTCAGTGGATTTGGTTTCTCAAGCCCCCTTGTTTGGTACTTATGAAGGAATTGATCCGATGGGGCTGTTCTGGTCTATGAATGTACAGACCATGCGTTTTTATCATGCTTATTCTCTGGACGACTTTCAGTTCACCCCACGCTCCACCGAGATAGAATTAACGGCAGAAGTCTACGATAAGCCCGTAGCGAAAGCAGTCGTGAAACGTATTTTTGTCTCCCGAGACGTATCGATACAGAAAGTGACAGACCAAGGTCTAGTCGGTCTGTATTTTTCAAAACCCCACACAGAGCAAAGACCCGCCATTGTCGTACTAGGTGGAAGCGAAGGCGGAATTGGTTCCTGCTCACAATTCGCTGCTTTGTTCGCCTCTCACGGCTATCCGGCTCTAGCACTCGCTTACTTCCAATGCAACGATCTTCCTGACGATATTCGCCAGATCCCGATCGAATATGTTCAACGCGCCATTCATTGGTTACAGCAGCAGCCCTCCGTACATCCTGATAAAATTACGTTATTCGGACGTTCCAAAGGAGCAGAATTGGCATTAGTCACAGCATCGATCGATCAACACGTTCATGCTGTCATTGCTTCGAGTCCCAGCTCTACTGTTACTATCGGGACGGATAAGGCATTTGCTGGTTCAGACACGTTCTCCCCGCAATCCTCTTGGTCGTTTCAAGGAGAGCCACTTCCTTTCGTGCCATGGACGGAGGAGCAGACAAAAGTCTCACAGGAGCGGCTCGACGCAGGTCAACGGATTGATCACATCCATGCCGAAGCCTGGGCTGCTTGTGAGTGGTTAGAAGATGCCGAAATACCGGTGGAAAATATCAATGGCCCGATCCTCTTCCTCTCCTCGGATGACGATCACTGGTGGCCAGCAGCAGAGCATTGCGAGCAAATGGTACAGCGGTTGAAGGATTATCAGTTTGCTCATTCAGTGGTACATTTGCGTTACGCGGATACAGGACATGGGATCCGTTTTCCATACATACCGACTACCCGCACACAGCTCAATGGTGGTACGCCCAAAAATAACGCCTACGCTTCCGAGCACTCTTGGCGTGAGGTTCTTCAGTTTTTGGAACAGACTTTTCCAGAGTAAAAAACAGGGAAAGCCTACTCGCATGACGAAGTAGGCTTTATCTATCATTTTAGAAAGGATGTATAGCCATGGACTGCCTATTTTGCAAAATTGTAAACGGAGACATTCCGTCTAAAAAAGTATATGAGGACGAGCATGTATTGGCTTTTCACGACATTAACCCTGTTGCCCCTGTACACGTCCTGATGATTCCAAAAAAGCATATTCAATCCGTTCTGGCTATCGAGCCTGAGGACAAGGAGCTGATCGGGCACCTTCATCTGTCACTGCAAAAAGTAGCAGAGACAATGGGCGTGAACGAGGATGGCTTCCGTATCGTGACCAACATTGGCAAACACGGACAACAAACCGTCTTCCATCTGCACTACCACCTCATCGGAGGCAGACAATTGGAGTGGCAGTTCTAATCACTAGCAGCTACTGCTCCCTTTGAGTGGCAATGTGGCGGGCGATACCTTCACCGTGAAACCTTCCATTTTCAATAAAAATGGCGTTTGCGTGATGGCCCGCCGCAATAACTCCTGCTATATAGAGACCTGGAATGTTCGTCGCCATCGTCTCAGGATGATGCGCAGGGATTCCCGTTTCCTCTTCAATCATAACCCCTAACGAATGAAGGAATGTACGATCCGGACGGTATCCAATCAAAGAAAACACATGGTCATTGGCAAGCGTAATGACCTCCTCCCCTGTATTCACCCTGATGGAACGCTCCTCAATGCTCTCGACTGTTGCACCGAAAAGCATGTGGATGCGTCCTTTTTTGATCAGGCTCTCAAAAACAGGCCTTGTCCATGCCTTGACCTTGTCAGATAGCTCTGTTCGGCGGCAAATCACCGTTACTTCTGCTCCAGCCCGCTCCAGTTCCATCGCCGCGTCTACGGCAGAGTTGTTTCCCCCTATTACCGCTACTTTTAGCCCTGTATAAGGATGTGCTTCCTTATAGAAGGATGAAACCTTCGGCAACTCCTCGCCCGGTACATGCAGTCGATTCGGATTATCAAAGTAACCTGTGGCAATCACCATGTTTTTCGCTTCGTACGTATGTTTATTGGCGAATCGGTCCGTTGTCATGACTTGAAAGCCAGTTGGCGTCTTCTTCGCTTCCGTCACCGTTTCATATACGTTCACGCGCAATTTTTCTCGCGCTGCTACCAGTCGATAGTAATTGAGTGCCTCCTGTCTGGTCGGCTTGTCGTTCGCCGTTGCAAAAGGGACGCCCCCGATCTCCAGTAAATCAGGTGTGCTATGAAAAATCATATAGGTCGGGTAGCGATAAATCGAATGGACAAGTGACCCTTTTTCAATAATGATGGGATCAAGTCCAGCTCGCTTGCAGGCAATTGCCGCTGCCAGTCCACAAGGCCCACCGCCTACAATCAGTACGTCTTCCATTTCTCTCCGCCTCGCTTCATTCTCTCTATTCTTATTCCTCCATCATATCATACCGCATTCCCAGAAAAAGAGTTCGGGCACGCCTGCAAGGTTTCTACCAATATCTGACCAATGAAAGAATGGTTCTCTCTCCTTATACTGGATGTATGATGAAAAAACAAAACATACATATCTGGTTAGTCTCCTTTGCTTTTTTGGTGTACGGTCTCTCTTTTGCCATAGGAGTCCCTGCATCTACAGCATCGACGAAAAATTTAAAAGATATCGCAAACAGCTATGCGAAAGAGCAAATCCGTTCGCTACAAGCGGCAGGTGTCATCGCTGGGGATGAAAACGGGTATTTTCACCCAACTCGCCCGGTGACGCGTGCTGAGTTTGTCGCGATGCTCACAAGAACGCTCGGTATTAAACCGGTGGTCAGCAACGTCGCAGCCTATTCGGATGTCCCGAAAAACTCTTGGGCATACGGGTACGTACAAGCTGCTGCTGGACTTAACATCGCGAATGGCATCGGTCCTACTACTTTTGCTCCGAAGCGGACGATCTCACGCGAAGAGGCCGCTGCGTTTCTCGTACGCGCACTGGAACAGAGCATTTCGTCTTCTTACCAGTTGCCCGTGAAGGATGCCAATGCGATTTCGAGCTGGGCACGTGCCTCCGTCAGCCACGCCATGCAGAAAAAATGGTTGGTTGGCTACAATGGCTACTTCCGCCCGACTCAAGCACTATCGAAAGAAGAAACGGCTGTTATTTTGCATCGAATTCAGGAGAATCTGAAGAAGCAAAACGTTACAGCAAAGCCTCTGGTCTCTCTCGGATGGCAATACCAATCCACGACAGAGGAGTTCATTGCACAAGTCAAGAAAAGTGGAGTCAACACGCTGTCGCCGCGCTGGTACTTCCTGCAAAAAGACGGAACGATCAGCGACTCTACGGATACTTCACTTGTCCATTGGGCACATGCGAATGGCAAGCAAGTGTGGCCGCTATTCGGGAATAAATTCGATCCCGATGCTACCCACACCATGCTGTCCGATCCCAATAAACGAAAAGCAGCCGTGCAAAAGCTTTCTTCGTTCATTGATAAGTACCAGCTAGATGGGATTAACATCGATTTTGAAGGGTTCTCCCCTGCGGATCGCAACAACTTCACCTTGTTTATACAGGAGCTCGCGACTGCTCTTCACGCAAAAGGTGCTGTCCTGTCAGTAGATATTCCGCCTGATGGTGATTCAGATTGGAGCGATCCTTTTGATTTTGCTAAATTAGCAAAGCATGCGGATTATTTGGTAGTAATGGCCTATGAAGAGCATTGGGTAGGCGGGTCAAAAGCAGGCTCCGTGGCATCTTTGCCATGGTTTACGAAAGTCATTACCGACCTGCTTGACGAGGTTCCGACCCAAAAGCTGATCGCCGGAATGCCTCTTTACACACGCGACTGGTACCAATCGAGTGGGTCATTGAAATCGACAGATATCAGCATCCCTCAGTCTTACCAGTTGCTCTCGCAATACAGAGCAAAAACAGTCTGGGACGATAAAGTTGGACAATACCGTTCGACGTATCAAAAGCAAGGCGTCACGCACACGATTTGGCTGGAAGAAAGCCGTTCGATTGGGCTGAAAGCTCAGGCTAGTCTGCAATGGCAAATAGGTGGACTGGCGTACTGGTACGTTGGCTCTGAATCAACTGATATGTGGACAGCCATTGCCAATTCGATAACCCTTAAACATGCACGTGAAAAACTGTAAGAATCATGAAAAGAAGCGCCCTCGTCCGGCTATAGCCGTGGCAGAGGCGCTTCTTTTTACGTTGTGTTAGGCAATTCTCAATAAGTCCCGGATGAGCCTGCGCCACCAGGATGTTTGGGCGCCAAGAGCAAAAAGTTCCGTATATTGAAACGCTACCCACCTATTCAACATGGCACAGTTGCTCGTTGAAAATAAAGTTCTAGACAGTCGTAGATCCGCAGCGTCCGTCGCAATAAATTGAGTTTCCGACATCGATTATTTGGAGCGGTATAGCTGACCGCATGCCGCGTTAATGTCCGATCCGAATTGAGTTCGAACCGTAATGCTGATACCCTTTGACTTCAAGATCCGAACAAACGCTTTAATCCGATTAGGATCAGATTGCTGATAGCTGTCTGGCGTAACTTCGGTCGAATTGAATGGAATCAGGTTAACGTGATAGAGATGTTCGCCAGGTCCCCTTCCCTTTAACAACTCGGCAACCGCTTCCGCATGCGCCGTCGAATCGTTGACTCCTCGAAGAAGAATATACGCAATATACACCTTTCTCCCGGTATGCCGGATATGACGATCCAATTCATTCAGCACGTCGCGGACTGGGAATCGGTCGTTGATCGGCATCAGCTCGCTTCTCTGATCATCAAACGGCGAATGCAGCGAGAAGGTTAGATTGACCTGTGGAAACT
Source organism: Brevibacillus sp. IT-7CA2 (assembly GCF_949767855.1). Classification (NCBI taxonomy): domain Bacteria; kingdom Bacillati; phylum Bacillota; class Bacilli; order Caryophanales; family Paenibacillaceae; genus Brevibacillus; species Brevibacillus sp. IT-7CA2. The sequence goes on along the minus strand of NZ_CATKQT010000022.1, from coordinate 427,831 downwards.
CCCGTGTCAGCTTGTCAATCCCCGGCAACAGGCCGATGGTGGAAATCGTAATTCGTCGATGTCCTAAACCAAAGAGATGCGGGTCGGTCAGAATCGTCATTGCATCAAATATATGCGGGTTGGCAAGCGCCTCCCCCATGCCCATGAATGAGACGCTGTCCAAGGCGTGGCCGTTCAAGCGAAAGTGCAGCAATTGGTCGGTAATTTCGTCGGCGGTCAGATTTCGTTTCAAGCCAATGGTACCGGTGGCGCAAAACCTGCACCCGAATCCGCAGCCGCACTGTGTGGAAATACAATACGATTTCCACCCCCGCTCATAAGTAAGTCGTACGGCCTCCACGCGTTCGTCGCCCGCAATGGCAAACAGCACCTTGCTGACCTGTTTCGACGTGAATTCCTTTACCGGAACGATGCTGCAAACGTTCGGTCCAAGTATCCGGGTCAACTCATCGCGCAAAAATTTGGGCAGTATGGTCATCCGTCCGTATTCGCCGATGTTTTGCTTGAAAATCGCGTCCATAATCTGAGCATACCGATACTCGGGCTGCTTGAAGTCGGACAATATTCGCCGAATCGTTTCATATTTCGAGGATAGTCTCATGTCTTCTCCTTACCGCCGGAGAAAACGTAAAAAAGCAACCGTCAGTTGGTACTTTGACACGTCGTTAACCAACTATACAGAAAAAGCGCATACGTTTGCAGACGGGTCGCTACGTGCACCTATCGATAGATTGGTAAACCTCCGGCAACCGATTTGTTTTTTTGTGAACCGCTTCACCTAACAGGAATCGGTTCACACAATCATCTACAACCTCAATCTCCATCGCTTTCATCCTCCTAGAAATGGTTTATCTCTTTTTAGTTCCACAATCTTTGTCGCGAAATTGGCTCCCTCTTCGAAACGGGCCACAATAAGAAATTTCCTCGCCGTAAATCAGTTTGAGCAAGCTGGATTTGCCTGAACCGTTCAGACCGGAGTGCGCAATGCGGTCCCCTTGCTCCACAGTAAAGCCGACGTCGCAGCAGCCTTCTTCTCGCTGTAATGAATCGAAACGTGAGAAACGCTCGGATTTGAAAGCTTACATTCTCAAAGATGTTGTCGTAACTGCCGTCATAGGCAAACGTTAGGTTCGTTACCTTGATCAATGACATGTTGGTAATCTCCTTTGTCAAAATAAAAAAGAGCTACAAGAAAGTTACCTTCCTTGTAGCTCAAAAAAATACGGCAAATCCACCCCGGTTCAGGGAATGAAACGGTATATTTTTTGAGTGAAAAGAATAAGGTAACTTTCTTGCCAATGAAGAACAAAACAAACTTTGCTTTATTCTTCAAAAAGTGGCAAAAAACATTACATTATCCTCTTCAACTCCAATCGTTTTAAGTGTCAGAACGATCTTAACATACCCCCTTATACATTGCAACATACTAAAATGACACCCCAATAAATCTAACTGCCTAGCCAATAACTGAACAGGTTTGCGGGAGAATAGGGCGTTATAACCCATTCATGCAATTAAAAATCGTAACATAATTGCTCATAATTGCCCGTTATCGTAATGAACCTGCGAGTCTAAAACATTATTTTCTCGGAACGGAGGAAAGGAGCTTGCGGGAAAGTATTCATTCATTACGACTTGATCGGAAATCGGGATGTGTTCATCAACACCACCGTAATTTTCGATGACCCAAAACTTCATGACCCTACTCTGCATCCGCTAGTCTACGCAGTGGTAGATGAGACCGTTAATCGTTTGGTGGGCTATGCAAATACGTTGCTTTTGGTACATGCAGGCTTCAATTCGTACTCAGCTGAATACGTGAGTTAGCACCACTTTGCAAAATGTCCGACCCATCCTTTTATAAAAATAAATCGTTGACAGATCAAGGACTCGCCATTACACACGAACAAGTCAGCGACAATTCATGGAAGGTAAAAACGACGGAAAAATCGATAGAAATGCTGGGCACAAGAATATCGAAATACCACGCACTGGCTACGAAAACATGTTTTAAAGCCCGGTTGATATCTCCGGCTAATCTTTCTCCATTTATACCCAGAATATCCATTGATTCTATACAAACACTATCAAAGGTTGACAGTAACCCAATTCGATTACAGGAGGCCATTATGCAACGATTTGCTGCCCATGAATTTTTGGAAACACAAGAAGCACTCCGCTCCAAACACGCCGCAATAGAAATGCATGGATTACTTGCCGAGATGGCGCAAGACCCTCAATTAACAAGCATCATTAACCGGCATCAGCAAATGATCATGACTGCATACCAGCAAGGGATTAGCCTATTGCAAGGAAAAGGATTCAACATAGCGCCAGCCCCTATTCAATTGCGGGTAGCCCAACCGACTGCAGTTGGTCTAAATAACCCACAGATGGCTGCGCCCAACCCGAATCCAACCCGCTTGTCTGATATGACGATCGCTACCTTGATGTTGAACTGGCATAAAGCGGGCTCCGCTATCGGAATGCTGTGGGCTGCAGAGTGTGTGGACCCAGGTATCCGACAATATCATGTAAATGGCGCGAATGCATGCCAGCAAATGGCGTATGAAACTTGGCAATACTTGAATGCAAGAGGCTACTACCAAGCTCCGCAGCTCGCCGATCACACCATGAACACGATGATTAACGCCTATCAGCCTCAACAACAAATGCTCCTGTAAGCCACAAAAACCGTCCTTGTTTGGACGGTTTTCAATTTGTGCGAAGCATATAGCAACCGGGAACGAGAAAAACCTCCCCGATTCTGGAAGGTTTTTTTGTTACCATGTGTCAGCGATCTCGAACGGTCTCTGTATTATTTGACCAGCCCCAGCTTTCTATTGGTCGTTCCTCATTACTACTGCCTTTAGTGTCTTGTATATTTGGGATGACTTGTCCTTCTTCGTCGTGCTTCGAATGGTTGTCCTGCAAGTTTTTTGGTAAATCCATGGTTTTCCCCCTCTCTTTTCGTAATGTGCCCATAGAACGGGAAAGGCATTCAAAAGTCTTGCACAGTGCATGTGATTGGACAAACAAAAAAACTGCCATCTCTCTCGTATCACGTACAAGAAGAAATGGCAGTTTTCTTTTTTCACTCTTCGTTTATCCGACTTGCTGGAGCAACTTCCCCCGCAGTTTTGCGAGCATGTCCTCAGTCATTTTGTCCAGGTCATACTCTGCTTTGAAGCCCCACTCTTGCAGGGCAGCCGTAGCATCAATAGAGTTCGGCCAGCTGTCGGCAATCGCCTGACGCACAGGGTCGACTTCATAAGAGAGCGTAAACTCAGGAATATGTTTACGGATCGCTGCTGCTACATCTTCTGGCTCAAAACTCATCGCAGTCACGTTGAACGCATTGCGGTGAATGAGCTTGGAAGCATCTGCTTCCATCAGGGAAACAATCGCATTCAGCGCATCAGGCATATACATCATATCCATGTACGTGCCTTTGCCGATGTAGGACGTATACGCTCCATGCTGGATCGCCTTGTAGTAAATGTCTACTGCGTAGTCAGTCGTACCACCACCTGGAGGCGCTACATACGAGATCAGACCTGGGAAGCGTACGCCACGCGTATCTACCCCAAATTTTTGATAATAGTAGTCGCAGAGCAACTCACCAGATACTTTATTTACACCATACATGGTCGTAGGGCGTTGAATCGTGTCCTGCGGCGTGTTGTCCTTCGGTGTAGTTGGACCAAAAGCACCAATCGAGCTCGGTGTGAAGAACTGGCAGTTCAACTCACGTGCTGCTTCCAGAGCGTTTACCAGCCCGCCCATGTTCAGGTTCCATGCCAAGAGAGGCTTTGCTTCAGCTGTTGCAGACAACAGGGCAGCCAAATGCATAATGGTATCCACGCCATGTTTCTTCGCCAGCTCAAACATCCGGTTCCCGTCAGTGACATCAAGAACTTCGAATGGACCCGATTGCACGACAGGATCGTCTTCGTTTTTCCGGATATCTGTGGCGATGACTTGATCCGCTCCGTAAATATCGCGTAATTTCATGATGAGTTCGGAACCAATTTGTCCTAACGCCCCGGTTACCAGAATTTTTTTCATTTCAGGATCCCCATTTCTTTCCCAACTTTTTCGTAGATGCTAAGGGCACGATCCAACATTTCTTTGCTATGTGCCGCTGTTGGCATATTCCGTACACGGCCGGTTCCTTTTGGTACAGTCGGGAACACGATCGCTTTCGCGTACACGCCCTCTTCATACAGTCGCTTGCTGAACTCTTGAGTCTGCTGCTCGTCTCCGATAATGCAAGGAGTGATAGGCGTTTCGCTCTCCCCGATATTGAAGCCGAGTTCTTTCAAGCCTTTTTTGAGGTAATGTCCGTTATCCCACAGCTTGTCGTGCAGCTCGGTGCTGTTCATCAAAATATCGATAGCCGCAATGGAAGCAGCCACATCCGCTGGAGTCAGCGAAGTCGAGAACAGGAACGGTCTACTGCGTACTTTGAGCCAGTCGATCAGATCCTGGCGTCCCGCTACATAACCGCCGACTACCCCAATTGCTTTGGAAAGTGTTCCGATTTGGAAGTCGATTTTATCAGACAGGCCAAAATGCTTAACCGTTCCTGCCCCTTTACCGAGAACACCAGAGCCGTGGGCATCGTCTACATACGTAATCAAGTCATATTGTTCGGCTACCTCTACGATTTCCGGCAGCTTGGCAACATCGCCATCCATCGAAAATACGCCGTCAGTAATGACCATCAGCTTTTTATATTTGCCAGATTCTTTCGCTTCCTTCGCTTTTGCACGCAAGTCATCGATATCGGAGTGATTCACACGGATAATTTGTGCACGAGACAGGCGGCATCCATCAATAATGGAGGCGTGGTTCAACTCGTCAGAAAGAATCGCATCGTCCTTGTCCATGACAGCGGAGATCGCAGCCATGTTGCAATTAAAACCAGATTGGTAAGCAATAGCGGCTTCCGTGTGCTTGAAGGCAGCGAGCTTTTCTTCCAGCTTCACATGCAAGTCCAAGGTACCATTAATTGTACGAACAGCCCCTGCCCCTACGCCGTATTTGCTTGCTGCTGCAATCGCAGCGTCCACAAGGCGTTGATCAGTAGCCAAGCCCAGATAGTTATTGGAGGAGAGGTTGATCAGTTCTTTTCCTGCAATCGTAATAACAGGACCGTTCGCGCTTTGCAATGGGTCAATGACGTTGTACAGTCCCTTGCTCTTCAAATCTGCCAGATTTTCATGTAAAAAATGTTCAAGTGTTTTGCTCGCCAACGAGAATCCCTCCATTATTCAGCCATCGATTAGTAAGTTCCACAAAAACAATTGTTCACGCTGTATGGACACATCAATTTGATAAAATTCGCATAAAATCAACTTAATCTACAGACATTTTACCACCATTTACTTAAAACGTCCACATCACAAAGACATATTGTTAACGCTTTCAATCATTTTCCTTTCGATAATGTCATCTCTCCTACTTTCTCCTTTTGTTTTAATTCGTAGACTCCCGAAAATGAAAAAACCACTCTCTTGCTTCATGTGAGCAGATCGTGGCATTTTCCTCATTTTTTTGCCTTTTGTGATTTTAAGATACCAGGCTTGGTGTCTATCGTACGCACAAAACCGTTCGTTTCGAAGCGATGCGTCATCAAGGCCTCTACTGGTCTGCCGTTTTGAAAATGCTCTTCCACCAACAGCTGTGCATCTTCTGGCGTCACGTTTTCATACCAGATTCCCTCGGGGTACACGATCATCACGCATGCGTCCTCACATCGCCCGTTGCAACGCGTGCGGGTTGTATGTACATAGTCATCCAAACCTGCGTTGGTAATCGCTTCACGTATCGCTACCGTAACCTCTTCGCCACCCTTGCGCATACAGCTTCCACCATTACAGATCAGCACATGATGCTTTGTCTGAGATAAGTCCCATGTTGCCACTACAAATCCTCTCCGTTCTTGTCCAACATCCATCCACTCTCCCCATCATGACGGTTTCTTGTTCAATTTGCAATTCCCAGAACGTTTGGTTTTTGATAGAATATATGTTCGTATACGATTTACAAAAAGAGTTGGTGGTGAAAGCATGTCCGTTACCAAACAGCGCGATGCCTTGCAGCTTTTGCAAACAGTGGGCTCCTACCCATGGTATGTCGAAAAGTTTATTGAGCATAAAAAAGCAAAAAAGAATTCACCCTCTACCTTGCTTGGATACCTCCGCGATTTCTCTTTTTTCTTTCGCTGGATGATGACAGAAGGATTGAGTACCGCGACGGATATGAAGGACATTCCGTTAAGCGATTTGAATGACTTGAAGAAGGAAACGGTAGAAAGCTATATTTTATACTTGCAGGAGTCGCATCTATATGAGCGATCCGTTTTGCTCTCGAACCCTACCAAAAGCGCGAAGAAAGAGTATAGCGACCGCACCATCAGCAGAAAAATATCGAGTCTGAAATCGCTTTTTCATTACTTGTCTGCCCTCGCTGAGGATGAGAATGGGGAATCGTATTTGACGCGGAATGTACTCGCCAAAATCGAGCTGGAGATCACGGAGCTGACTCCCCTCGCACGCGCCCACGCCATTCGGGCAAAAATCCTGATTGACGACGAAATCTATCAGTTCGTCGATTTTGTCTACAACGGATATCTGGCCCATTGTGATACGGAAAAAAAGAAGCAGTATCACATGCAAAACCGCGACCGGGATACGGCCTTGATCGCGATGATTCTCTCCGGTGGCTTCCGTGTGTCAGAGATCGTTAGTCTCGATCTATCCGACATTATTATGGAAAAAAACCAGTTGAAATTGATCCGCAAAGGAAAGAAAGAGGACGCTCCTTTTTTCAGTGACTGGGGCAAGGAGTACTTAGCCAAATACTTGCAGCTACGTGACAAATACAATCCCGAACCGCAAGAGGACGCTGTTTTTCTCGCAGTTTCCCCTACCAATCCGAATGGGCATCGCATTGAAGTGCGGTCTGTCCAAAAGCTGGTCAAAAAGTACGCCAAAGCATTTGGCATCCCCGATTTGTCTGTCCATAAGCTTCGTCACAGCTTTGCTACACAGTTTCTCCGCTTGAATCCTGACCCCCATCAGCTACAAGCACAACTGGGGCACTCCAAAATTGAAACGACCATGCAGTATGCCCATGTACTAGAAGATGCTTTGGGCAAGGCTGTGAACCGAACTACTTAAGCAATACGTCAACAAAAACAAGTGACCAAATCTGCAAGCACACATGTGCCACTGCCGACTGGTCACTTTTTTACGATCATTTTCCCCTTCACTCTACATCCCCGCTGACCTTTGCAAGCGTTCCGCTATTTTCATAAAGTCTTCCCGCGATACACCTGGCGCAAATTCTTCTGGCAGTTCATCTAAGTCCGGAACAGGGCCGCCATCCGGGACGCCTTGAATGACTTCCGCTGTTCCACCATCAGGCAACGGGCCGCGCCAAATCATGGCAATATCCTGATAGTCCTGATAGCTGAACGTAAACAGCTTGCGATTCAATCCCATCGCGATATACGGATGAGTCGCATCAAATTGTGCGTTATCCAGATTGGGAACAGGCAGCATTTTCGTCATATCCACACCCGTAGCGATCTCCAAGGCTTTGGCGTACGCTACGATATGGACGCCCCCTCTAACGAGCAAGTAACCGATCATGGCCCGAGCTGTGGGATGGTCCGTCATTTCGTACACCCTCATTTTGTGAGTACGTGCGCCACATTCCAGAAAAAAGTTGTGCAAAAGATCAAGCACCAGATTCCCGCTCGAAAATACGTAATCACCTGTCCATGATTTTCCCATGGAGTCTCCTGGTATCGCGGTTTGTGCGGTCGCAATAAAATGGTACGTATTGCGCTTATTCAATCCGTTATTCAGTGGAGTTGTATCAGGGTCCCCCGGACGCGTAATGCCTTTCATGCACAAATTGATTGCATTGGAGACCAGCTCCACATGCCCGACTTCTTCCGCCGTAATGCTGGCGACTAAGTCATAAAACGGCTTCAGTTTGCTCTTGCCGCGAAAGTTGAAGGATTGGAACAAATAATTGTTTAGCGTTGACATCTCACCAAAACGACCGCCCAATAGCTCCTGGACGGCCGCAGCGGCGTTGGCATCTCCGTAAGCCGGTTCTGGCAGCTCAATTGCCAACCTGTTGATACGAGTAAACACCCTGCTTCCCTCCCCCGTTTTGCACCTACCTGTACTGTTTTATGTGGGCGAAGGGTTGTTTCATACCAGTTTAAAACGGCATGACCCAGACGATCTGTTGTATGCGTACAAAAAACGTAGAACCACCCGTCTGCAGTACCACATGATCAGGTAGCACATCGACAACGTTTCCACGGACATTTCCTTGGGTTGTTTGAATGGCAACTTCACGCCGTATGACACTCTGCAACGTCTGGTACAAATAAGGGTCAATGAAGGAATTCATAGAGGGGGTACTCGATGCTGGTTGTGCTTGTGTCTGAAAAGGATACGAACTCATGACGTTTTTGGACTCCTTCCTGTAGTTCCTCCCTGTATTTTATGCCCAAGGGTTGGGATGGGTGAGTGCACAGGAAGTTCCTTACCATTCTGCATGCTTGATCTGTTCCATAGCAAAAATCCCCTGCCATCCAGACAGGGGATTCTACCACATTCGATTAGTTAGCTGCGCGTTTGGCAGTAGGAACAACGGATATCTGCTCGTTCTTTGCCAATGTACTTTCGCTTTGATCGATCACTTCCAATTCGTTCATCCGATTCAGCACAACCGCTTGCCGTTCTTTGGCTCGGTCCCAGTTCTTTACCGGTGAGTAACGCTCTGGTCCTTTCGGTAAAGAAGCCAGCATTGCCGCTTCTCCCAGTGTTACCGCTCGATCCCCTGTTTCTGTTGCTTTTTTTCCGAAGTAAAAGGGAACAGCCTCGCCAATCCCGTATTTTCCGTGCCCGAAATAAATGACGTTGAGGTACATTTCGAGCAGTTCTTTTTTGCTGTATCGCTGTTCCAATTGCAAAGCGATCGCGATTTCCTTCACTTTTCTGGTCATCGTTTTGTCGTTCGTCAGAAACAGGTTCCGCGCCAACTGCATGGTGATTGTACTTCCGCCTTGCACGTAGGCACCTTCCTTGATATCCACCCAGATCGCTCGGCTCAATCCAATCGGATCCACTCCTGGATGCTGCATAAACCGATGATCTTCTATCGCAACGAACGCCTTCCACACATGATCAGGCATTTCGTCCAGCTTTGCATAGCTGCTGGATTGCTGTACAGCAGCCAGTTTCTTTTCATCTATCCATATATTCCCCGTCCACGCAAGCACGATCGGCGCCAGAATGGCTGCCATCATGATCACGAGAAAACTGATACGCAGTCGTTTTTTCCAACGAACACCGAGTTTTTTGATGCTTTTAGGCATGCTCGCCGCTTCATACAAGTCGGTGTTTCTTCCTAATGGGATTGGAAGGTGGTTCATGCTGCATTCCCCCTTGCCTTGCTTCTACTCACATTGTAGGGGATGCGCGCATTTCGTCCCATCGAATCCACTTACAGCAATCTTACAATTTCGTAAGACAAACAATTACCTACGAATGCTGATTTTGCTGTGCCTCCTGCTGCCGCAGCTCGATCCTTCTGATTTTACCGGAGGTCGTCTTCGGCAGCTCCTGTACAAATTCAATTTTGCGCGGGTATTTATACGGAGCGGTTAATTGCTTGACATGATTTTGCAATTCCACGATCAACTCTTCGGATGGCTCATTCCCTTTTTTCAGGATGACAAAGGCTTTTACTACATTCCCACGCTCTGGATCAGGACTGGCAACCGCTGCACATTCCGCTACTGCCGCGTGCTTCACCAACGCATCCTCGACCTCAAACGGACCAATCGTATATCCACCCGAGATGATAATGTCGTCCGAACGTCCTTCGAACCAAATGTAGCCATCTTCGTCCATGCGACCTTGGTCACCCGTCACGTACCAGTCGCCGCGAAACGCTCTGGCAGTGCGCTCGGGATCATCCAGATAGCCTTTGAACAGCGCTACCATATGGCGATCAATGGCAATATCGCCCACTTTGCCTACTGGCAGCTCCGCTCCTTCTTCGTCAATAATGGCGATCCTCACAACTGGCGATGGCTTGCCCATTGAACCTGGCCTTGGCTCCATGCCTACAAAGGTACCCACCAGCAAAGTGTTCTCTGTCTGTCCGTATCCATCTCGCACGGTCAACTGGAATACGCGGCGGAATGTGTCGATCACTTCCCGATTGAGTGGTTCACCGGCGGAACATGCGGAGCGCAAGGCGGACAGCTTGTATTGTTCCAAATCCGTTACTTTTGCCATGATTCTGTACTCGGTTGGCGTTGCACACAAGACAGAAACCGGATAATTTTGCAGAATCGTCAAATAATTATCCGCAGAAAACTTTCCTTTATAAACAAACGCGGTCGCTCCCAGCCCTAACGTAGAGACAAACGGGCTCCAGATCCACTTGGCCCAACCAGGCCCAGCCGTTGCCCAAACCACGTCACCTTCGCGAACGTCCAGCCACTGCGTAGCGGCCACAGCCAAATGCGCAAACGGCCAACCATGAACGTGCATAACCCCTTTTGGTCCCCCAGTCGTACCTGATGTATAAGACAGGAAGGCCAGCTCATCCGACTTCGTGTTTACTACTTCAAATTCAGTGTCCTGCCCATGGAGCAAGCCCTCAAGCGAAATCCACCCTTCTTTCTCTTCGCCCGTCGTGATGTAGTGTTGCAGGGTAGTACAGTTGCCTCTCGTCAGGTCAACCTCACTCATTGCTCCCCCGAAACTGATCACAGCCTTGACTTTTGCATGATTGATCCGGTACTCGATATCTTTGGAACGCAGCATCTCAGACCCTGGCAATATCACTGCCCCCAGCTTCAGCAGTGCCAAATAGAGACCATAAGCCAATGTTCCTCGGGAAACCAGGACGAGTACCCGATCCCCATGCTCGATTCCGATGGACCCTAAACCATTCGCAATTTTGTTTGAATATTGGCGCAAATCCTCGTACGTAAGGATATGTTCCTGACTTTGTTCATCTAACTCCCAAACCGCTCGTCTCTCCGGATGTTTTTTCGCCCATTCGTCCACCTGGGCAGCGAAGTTATAGTTCACTGGCATGTTTAGTTCCATAGGCACATCTCCACCTTTTCTAAGATTGATGAATAATAATTCGACATCACTATAATTCTCACCTTTTTCTTTCGACAAAAATGGGACAAAAAAAGGCCAACCTTTTGCATGGGTTGACCTCCCTTCTTTCGTTCCTATCACTCTACTTGATCCGTGATCGTTGCAGCCTGAACGGAACGCTGTTTTCTTTTTTCCCTCCACTCTTGAAAGCTACCGACAATTCCGCTCGGAAAGCAGAGCACGACCAAAATATAGAGCAAACCGAGGAAGATGACCCATCTCTCGAATATGGGGTGAAGCTTCGCCAACTCAGTCAGCCCGTGATGCGCCAGCTCCACGATTCCCGACCCCAAAATGGAGCCAAATAACGTTCCCAGCCCACCTATCATGCTCATCAAGAGTGCATCTAGCGTCGTCTCAATCGAAAACACTTGGGTGTTCACGAATCGCAACATGACCGCGTACAAGCCTCCACTAATCGCAGCAACTACTCCAGCGACAATGCTGACGATTACCTTATAATGAAGAATTTGATAGCCTAACGCTTCCGCACGTTGTTCATTTTGACCGATGGCTTTCAGTACCTTGCCGAGTGGAGAGTGCGTAAACGCCCGCAAGATGACGAACAGCATGACCAATAGGATCAGGCATACATAGTAAAAGGACAAACGATCACGAAATAGCTCAGGCACAGGGAAAGTGAAGCCATCCCCACCCATCGTCAACGATCGCCATTTTTCTGCCAATACGAATAGCAGCTGGGAAATCGCCAAGGTCAGCATCGCATAAAAATGACTTTTCAATCGCAAGGACAGCATCCCGATCAAATAGCTGAGAATACCGGAGAGCACGATGGCAACGAGTACGCCAAGCAAGAAATAACTGATCGTCGCGTCAAAGTTTTTCAGGAATAAAGACACGGAGTACGCACCTATTCCGAAAAACATACAGTGCCCGAACGAGACGATCCCCGTATAGCCAAGCAACAAATCAAAGCTCATCGCAAAAATCGCAAAGATAAAAATTTGGGTGAACAAGATGTACATGCTTCGCGAGTCTGAAAGAAACGGCAAAACTGCCAAGGATAGAAAGACAAACACAATAAATCGATGGTTCAACAATCCAGATGTAGTCAACGCATGATCACCCCTTCGCTCCAAACAGGCCGGATGGTTTGATAAGCAGCACTGCCAGCATCAGCAGCATGTTCACTGCCAGTGAAAGCTCTGGAACGAAGTAAGCCATGAACGAGCCAAGCACCCCTACTAAAACCGCCGCAATCATAGAGCCTTGAACGCTTCCCATCCCACCGACAATGACGACGATGAATGCCAGAATCGCATACTGCATACCCATTTCCGCAAAAATAACCCCAGAATACGGTGCCAGCAGACTTCCTCCGAGCGCAGCCATGCCTGCCCCCAGCAAAAAGACGAAGGTAAACACTTGTTTAATATTGATGCCGAGTGCCTGCACCATTTCCTTATCGATCACACCCGCTCGGACGATCAAGCCTAGTCTGGTTCTGGTTAACAACAGGTGCAACCCGACGTATACAACTATTCCCACTACGATGACAAACAAGCGATATGTGATCAGTATGATGTCGCCAAGCTCGATGCTCCCTTGCAAATAATCCGGTAATACTGCCCGAATGGGATTGGGGCTCCAAAATACCTTGAGCAATTCACTTATCACGAGCATCCCGCCCAATGTCACGAGCAGTTGCTGAATATGATCACCGTACACGGGGCGGATCAGCACGCGCTCTAACACGAAACCGAGCAGCATCCCGATGACGACAGCACCTACGATGGCCAGAAAAAAGCTATCCGTTAATCCGAAAAGCCATACACCAGCAAAGGCTCCCCAGGCAAACAATCCACCATGGGCAAAGTTCAACACACTCATTAAGCCAAAGATCAACGTGAGCCCGGAAGCGAGCAAGAAAATGAGTATGCCTGTCGCCAGTCCATTTACAAGCAAATTAATCGCGACATCCATTTCATCCTCCCCCTCCCTGTTATACGCTCAGGCAATGCCCAAATATTTTTGTCGCGTATCTGCATCATCCTTCAACTCCTGCATCGCGCCACCGCGGACAATTTTCCCTTCATCCATCAAGTAGTACTGCTCGCCGATCATGCTCGCCATCATAAAGTTTTGCTCGACTAAAAGCACGGTCGTTTTCTGCTTCATCGATTCGATGTGGAACATGAGCTTTTCAACCATGATCGGCGCCAGTCCCTTGCTCGGCTCGTCAATTAACAAGAGTCCGTTGCTGTTCACATAAGCTCGAGCAATGGCCAGCATTTGCTTTTGACCTCCGCTTAAGTGCCCACTTTTCTTTTTCCAGTAGTGACGTAGGTCAGGGAATAGATCCAGCATCCACGCGAGCTTTTCTTTTTGTTCGTCGTCATTTTTTTGCATGGCGAGCCGGAACGTCTCTTCTACCGTAAAATCATGAAAAATCCCTTGATTCTCGGGGACATAGCCAATCCCCTTACGCGCGATGGAATAGGTCGGCAGATGTCCGATTTCTTCTCCTAGATAGCGAATTTGGCCATGACGGATCGGGGCAAGCCCCATGATGGAACGAAGCGTCGTAGTTTTGCCAGCGCCGTTTCGTCCAAACAACACGGTAATACTGCCGGCTTGCACGGATAGCGAGACACCCTGCAAGATGTGAAACTGGTCGAGGTATGTTTCAATCAGATCAAGTTGCAACATCATGCTTATACAACCCTCCCAAGTAGGCAGATTGCACCTGTTCATTTCGCATCATGTCAGTCGGTGTCCCCTCAGCCAATAGCTCTCCATGAAACAGAACGACCATGTGATCGGAGAGTGATTTGACCATGTCCATCTTGTGTTCGATGAGGATGATCGTGCACGAATTGCTTTCCTTAATCGATTCGATCACCTTCAATACAGCTGGGACTTCCTCCAACGATATCCCCGCCGTCGGTTCGTCGAGTAAAAGAACATCTGGACGCAGTCCAAGGAGCATCGCTAGCTCCAGCTTTCGTTTCTCCCCGTGCGCCAGTAGGCTCGCTAACACATTCGCCTTTTTCTCGAGCAATACCAGATGCAGCAATCGCTCAACTTCCTCTGCCTGTCGCATCTGATCTGCCTGGGAAATCCATAAACGAAACCGAACTCCCTGTGCCGCTTGCACGGCCAATCGAATATTTTCCCGCACCGTTAGCTTGGGAAATAAGTTTGTCAATTGAAACGATCGACCAATACCCAATCTCGTTCGTGCTGCTGGGGGTAAGTGTGTAATCTCTTGCCCCTTGTACTTGATCGTTCCTTGCGATGGAGTAAGCTGCCCGCTCAACAAGTTAAACAGCGTCGTCTTTCCGGCTCCATTCGGTCCAATGATCGAAGTAAATCGCTGCTTCGGTATGCGTAGCGATACCTTGTTTATAACTGTTTGCTTCCCGAATGCTACGCTGAGGTCAACCGTTTCCAACAAGTAACTCATCACACACCTCCTCTACTTCTAGTTCCTGACAGGTGGTGCTGTCTCTTCCATCGTCATCTCCCGGACGAGTACAGGCACAGGATGATCGACTCCGACTTTTTTCTCCAGCTTGATCGCGTACAACGTTTGCAGTGCCTGATGGTCCTCCGCCCGGAACTGCATCTGACCCTTCGGCGTATCAAAGGTCATGCCTTCCATCGCAGCAATCAACTTCTCCGAATCTGTATCGGCATTCGTCTTTTTCAATGCTTCCACAATCGCTACGGCTGCCGTCATCCCGCCTGCCGTAAATAAATCTGGAATCTCGCCATTAAAACGCTTCTTGTGCTCATCGATGAGCCAGTCGTTCATTTTCGTTTTCGGGAGCGAATGGTAATACACCGAGAAACCTTCCATTCCGATCATTGCCTCCATCGTTTTCAAGGCAGCGATATCAGGTGCTCCCGTGGATACTTTGATGCCTTTTTGCTGAACCTGCATATCTTGAAGCTGTTTCCACGGGGAGTTTGAGCCTGCCCACGTGATGAACACATATTCGGGTTTGGCGCTAATAATTTTTTGGATGTTGGCTGTAAAATCAGTCGTGTTCGTGTCCACGTATTGTTCTTCGATAATGACTGCCCCTAATTTTTCAGCCGCGGTCTTAAAGGCTTCGATCCCTTCTCGACCGTATGCGCTGTCTTGAGCCATCGTCGCGATCTTCGTTCCTTTGGAAGCAATCGCCGCTGCGCCAGCAACTGCATCCTGCGAAGAATTACGACCCGTGCGGAAAATGTACTTGTTCCAGTTTTTTCCGGTGATACTATCTGCTACAGCAGGTTCTACGACCATGATTTTTTTGTACTCTTCTGCCAAGGGAAGGACAGCCAGCGTATCGCCTGAACTCGAAGAGCCTACGAGAAAATCTACCTTGTCGGTCTCCAGGAGCTTCGTCGCTTTTTGGACGGCAACATCCGGCTTCGTCTCCGTATCCTCCACGACGAACTCGATCTTTTTTCCAGCGATCTCTCGCTTGCCCTCTGTTGCATAATCGAGTCCGAGCTCAAAACCTCGCGCCGTCTGCTTTCCGTAGCTCTCCAATGGCCCCGTGAGCGAGGCGAGTACGCCGACCTTAATCGTATTACCACCACCAGATGAAGCGCTTTCATTTTGGCTGCAACCAACAACAAGCACGACAGACATCGCTAGCGGGAGCAACATTTTCCATCCTCTTTTTTTCACACCCGTTCCTCCTCAAGAGTCAAAATGTTCATTGCGATTCGGCTAACCATTCCAGTACAGTTGCAGCCCACGTATATCCTGTTCCAGCACTGACAGCTACGACAATATCCCCTGGGGCAAGACGTCCCTCTTGCTGTGCGACATGAAGTCCAATACACGGATCGAGTGCAGACAAATGCCCGTAATGATCGAGATAGACGGCCTGCTCCTCGCTAAGTTGCAATCGTTCCAACAACTCCAAGAACATTGAACGCTTTGTGTGCAAAGGTAGCAGCAGCTTCAAATCCCGCAAGGAACGATTGCTTTTTGTTAATGCCTGCTCTACCACATGGACAAAGTTCGGTATCGAGATGGGATCAAGTCGTTCTTTCATATCGCTCGGATTCGGCACATCGATGTAGTGGAGTCTGTTTTCCACCGTTTCATGACTAGGTTGTTGCTTAGAGCCGCCTGCGGGAACCCTTATATCATCGTGAAAAGAACCATCGGTAATAACACAGCTGTGGAGAATTCTACTCTTTGTAGCACCACGCTTTACGAGAGCCGCTGTGCCCCCATCTGCAAAATTAAACATGAAGCGCGAGCGAGGATTGTCGTAATCGACGATTTGTGATTCTTTACAGCCAGCAACCAGCAAGATGTTTTCAATGGATGCATCTGCCGTCAGCATATCTTTGGCAACCTTCAAGGCGATTGGAAAGCACGAGCTGACGTTCATCATCTCGAAACCATATGCGTTTGTCGCTTTTAGTTCGTATGTAATCTTCGGTGCGCTGGACCATACATAGTAATCTTTGTGCGGACTGCCGAAGTAAATAATCACGTCAATTTCAGATGGATCGATCACCGAGTCGGTCAGCTGTTGGGCAGCGAGCACAGCGAGGTCTGATGCATGAAGGGTGTCATCTGCGACATGCTTTTGATATAGACCGAATTTTTCGATAATGACTCGCGTGGGGATTCCGGTCTTTTCAGCCAATCGCTCAGCTGTTTCTACTCCCTCCGGAAAAAATACGGACGTCGCTTCCACTCCGATGGTCTGCTCGTGGATCGTATTCGCTTCAAGATGATTCATACTTTCGCTCCTTCCCTCGGTACGAGCATCGTCGCTGTTCCAGTTAGAACTACTTTTCCATGCTGATTCGTGCATTCCGTAAGCAATCGGATGATGCCCCGCTCTTCCTGATATTCCAGCACAGTGGCGGTCGCAGTGATCGTATCTCCGATCAATACCGGAGCCGTAAACTGAATGGTCTGGTCTTTATAAATGGAACCGATGCCAGGCAGCTGCATCCCGAGCAATCTGGACAACATGCTCGCCGTCAACAGTCCATGTGAGATACGCTGGCCGAATCGCGTGTCTTTTGCGTATTGTTGGTCGATGTGCACCGGATTGTAATCCCCACTCATTCCCGCAAATAGAACGATATCTGTTTCCGTAATCGTTCTGCTAAAAGATGCTTGCTCCCCAATTGCAAATCTCGCCATGCGAATCACCTCATTGCGTAATAGAATTGCTCTTCAATCTGGTCAATGCTTGTTTGATGATTTTCCCTGTTGCATTGCGTGGCAGTTCGGTTAAAAACACGAATGACTTTGGGATTTTATACTTCGCCAGTCTTTGCTCACAGTGCGATTTGATGTGTGCTTCTGTGATGACGACACCTGATTTGGGCACGATAAACGCCTTCGCGACCTCTCCCCATTTTTCATCGGGTACACCGACGACTGCGGCTTCCTGAACGCCATCCAGCTCGCCGATGACCTGTTCCAGCTCCAGCGGATAAATGTTCTCCCCGCCTGAGATAATCATGTCTTTGCGCCTGCCTACGATATAGGCGAACCCTTCTTCATCAAAACGTGCCAAATCCCCTGTGTATAGCCACCCATCCCGGATGGTCTTGGCTGTTTCTTCTGGTCTGTTCCAGTATTCCTTCATCACATTCGGACCTTTGACGAGCAGTTCTCCGATTTCGCCCTGATCCACGTCTTTTCCGTCATCCGAGATCAAGCGGACTTCACAAAACATAACGGGCTTGCCAATTGAGCCAGCTTTTCTTTTTGCATCTTCCTTCGCAATCATAAACACGGTGGGGGATGTTTCTGTCAGGCCGTATCCTTGTCCAAAAGGGAGGCCTCGCTCCTGAAAATGCTGGATGAGTTCCATGGGGCATGGAGCGCCGCCGTTGTAAAACCAACGGACGGAATCGAATGATGTGGTAGCAAATAAGGGACTTTGACGAATGGCTTCATGGATGGCGGGCACACCCATCACGATGGTGACGCGGTGTGTTTCAAATAATTGAATCGCTTTATCAGGGTCGAACTTCCCGGCGACAACGACGCGTCCGCCAGCAAGCCAAGTAGGGAAGGCAAACAGTCCGATTCCCCCGATATGAAAGAGTGGCAATAAGACAATCGAGCAGTCTTCTGAGGTGAGATCAAGCGCGGCTACATTGTGTACGGCGTTCCAAAACATATTTTCTTGGGTGAGCACTGCTCCCTTAGGCTTTCCTGTCGTTCCTGATGTATAACAAATGATGTATGGATCATCTCCACTGCCGTCATCTGCCTCGGGCCTACTGTGCTGGGATGACTCGCTCGGGCCATCCTGGCTCCAGGGGAGTTCTCCCGGTTCCAGCCATATCATGTGCGCAACACTGACTTTTGCCTTGATCAGCTCAATGGTGGCAGCGAACTGGGGCTGAGCACATAACACGCGGATACCACTATCCTCAAACTGATAGTCTAATTCGGCAGGGGTCAAGCGGATATTAAAGGGGACAGCAATCGCACCGAGTTTGGCGATGGCAAACAGCAGAAGCACATACTCCAAACTATTTTGGGACAAAATGCCGATCCTGTCCCCCTTTATGACCTGTAGCTCATGTCGTAAATAGTTGGCAAGACGTTGGATCTGCTCATTCATTTGCTGATACGTAAGTGCTTGATCGTTGGCAATCACTGCGATCCGCGTCGGAGTGATTCGGGCTCGCTTTTCAATCCAATAAGCAATTCCGTGCATGAACTCTACTCCTTTGCCTATAAAATGGATCGGTTACGGCTTGGCAGCAATCCCTTTCATAATCATCGACATGGCTGTTTCTAACACCTCTTCCGGTACGTCTTCATTTTCCCAGTAAACCCAACGCATCCCGATGAATTGTCCGATCGACATGAGACAATAAGCCAGCGTCTCATGATCCATCTCTCGAAACGCACCTTCGTTCATGGCGTTCTTCAGACTTCGTACGTACCCCGCTGCCAGTTTGGCGTAATACCAGCGATACAGCTCCTGGTCGACGAGCGCAGCCTGTTGAATAATGCTGTACATGTTGCGATGATGTTTGATCCAACGAAAAAAGGCCAGAAATCCCAGGCGCAAATTCTCTTCTTGCGTGGTTGCTCCCATGATCGCTTCTTTGATCGTCGAACGAAGCTCCCTGCTCAGCTGCCTGATCAATTCATCATAGATCGCTTTCTTCGACTCGAAATAATTGTAAAACGTTCCTTGAGATACCTGTGCATGCTGTGTGATTAAGACGATAGACGCATCATAATAGCCCAGCTCGCCAAACACATGCTCTGCGGCATCCAGTATTTTTTTGCGGGTTTCCTGTCCTTTCTTGGTCAAAACAGGGGTAGGTAGACTATTTTCTGACACCTGAATCACCTCTCAGTTTTTATTATATGTATAATTCTAAATATTACAACACATTTATCGTTGTTCATTTTCAGCAAACGGAAAACGGTATGATTCCCTTTGCCCTATTGGCAGAAATTGACGCGAAACGATCTGTGAGAACAAGCGTCATATATAGTACAAAAGCTCCCATGCGAATGCACGAGAGCTGAAATGGATTTGATGCTTAAATGACGCGCTTGATTTTAACTGTGCGCTTTTCCCAGTTCGTTCCATCGTACTTGGAATAAGTCACACCAGGACTACCGTACGTGTGCAGAATTTTCCCATCCCCTGCATAAATAGCTACGTGTGTAATCCGATCAGAAGAACTGGTTACCGATGCCTTCATGAAGATCAGATCACCTTTTTGCAGATTGCTCTTGGAAACAGATTTCCCCACAGCAGATTGCTGGCGGGAATCGCGCGGCAATGTAATGCCCGCTTCTTTAAACACGCGCTGTGTAAAGGAAGAGCAGTCGAATGTATTGGTCGTACTGCTGCTTGAGCCGTATTTGTATTTTGTGCCCATATACTTTTCACCATTTTTAATCACTTGGTCGGCAATATTAGTTGCCGGCTTTTCTGGCTTGCTAGGCGTATTCTCTGAGGAATCAATAACACGACGAGCCCCTACAAATTTGTCACTGTACTCCGAATATTTTTTTACAACTACCTCGTCTTCCCCTTTCGAAGAATAAACGAATTGATCACTGCCTATGTATATTCCCATAAAAGTTGGGCTGCCGCTTCCGCTAGAGGCGAAGAACACCAAATCTCCTGGCGCCACGCTTTTTTCGGATACTTTAGTCCCAGTCTTGTACAGGCTAGAGATTGTGCTCCCGATGGAAATCCCTACTTGTTTGTACGCATACGTAGCCAGCTCCGCTGATCCGAATTGCTTCGGTCCCTTTGCTTTGTACTCGTAATCCTTCCCGATCAAAGAAGTAGCAATATTTGCAACCTCTGACTGTTTTGAATCTGGTGTCTTAGCGGCCACTACTCCAACTTGACCACCCATTAACAGGGACGTACTCAGCATGACTGCTACTGTTGACTTCATTACCCAATCTCGTTTCGTCACTTTCTTTTCCTCCTTGTCATGTTGTGGCACCCGTCTTGGGTACATGGACAGAATAGCGCAGGAGGAAACAGGAGGATAAGACCGTAAAATTTTCCAATGATGGAATTGGTAGCATGGGACTAGTCTGAAAACAAGGTGTAACGTAGGCAGTTGCTACCTCTTAGTTCCATGGAACCATAAAAGTTACAAAACGGTATCAAAGGTGATTTTCGTCGCATAAAACGGCTATTTTGCTGGCCCGAACCCCAAACAAAAACCATCTTCTGCATGTTTCTGTCAGAAGATGGTTCTCCATTCGTACCTATTTCATTTTCGCCGTAAACTGCCCCCAGGTCTCTTCTCCCCACTTGAGAGTGAGGACATCTCCATCCGTAACAGGTCCTACCCCCGCTGGCGTACCCGTGTAAATAATATCCCCTTGATCCAGGCCTAGATGTTCGGAAATATAGGCAATAATGGTTTCCAAATCAAAAATCACATCACGGAGATTGCCGCGTTGCACTTGCTCTCCATTTTTCAGCAAGGAGAAATCGGTTTGGTGCAGCTCATGGATACCAGGAAAAGGATGAAAAGACGTCAAAATGGCTGAATTTTTAAACCCTTTTGCCAACAACCATGGATGCCCTGCTTTCTTCAGCTCGCTCTGAACATCCCGCAAAGTAAAGTCGATCCCGAGTGCTATTTTGTCAATCATATCGTCAAGTATAGCTCCAGCCTCATACGGTCTCGCGATGTGAATCACAAGCTCCGTCTCATAATGGAGCTCTCCACGAGATGCCGGAAGCTCAATGGCCTCGCCATTTGCTATTGCAAGCGCATGTGTTGGCTTATCAAAGATCATTGGCCTGGTTGGCACGTCGTTCCCCAACTCCGCAGCATGCAATCGATAATTGCGACCGATACAGTAAATATTTTTGACTGACTCCATTTTGTCCTCTCCTTTGGTAGCTGTCTCTTTTTTCACTATATCATGGCTGCACGGCGTATTACAGCTTGTCTTGTTCGCCCTCTTCCATGCAGTTACGATAGCCAGGCCAAAGACGGGCATTCCCTCTTGCTTCTACTTCAATCATGGTATCACAAATGGATTCCAACGCACTCTCCAGGTCCATCTCTTGCTCAGAGCTCCAGGAAAATTCGTAATGGAAAATCACTCGCTGCTCTGTCGCTTCGGAGAGGACAAACGCAAACTGCTGTTGTTGTTCCACGACATGCTTTCTGGCTTCAACCGTCGCTTCTACCGAGAACAAACCATCCCATTCAGCAACCATATATGTAGAAGTAACATCAATCCACAGGGAGGGAGTATCATTCGTCCGCCGAAAAATAACAGAGTCCTCCCGATAAAACCCGTAGCCAGAGGGCAGCGCACCTGAGAGCTTGAATGGGATTCCTACCGGCAAATCATGTGGCTTCAATGCGTGGACAAGTCTCCCAGGCAAAAGATAGTAACCATCCTCCTGGCGATCTAACCGTTCTCCCATGACGAGAACCTCTTGATTGTGTGAATCACCTGTCACCTGAACGAACATCACGGCACCTCCCTCTAAAAACAGTATGGTCAGGAATGCATGACTCAAAACTAAATGACCATCCATTTTTTTCCTGACGAAATACCGAAAAAAACAGGGTTCATCCATAGGATGCCCCCTTTATTCCTTCTAAGCTACGCACGTATAATCGCAATCACAACATGTTCGTCATCGTATGATTTTGCTTTGATTTTCACAGGGAAATCATACAGGTTGGTAAATTTAAAATCCTTATAGCCATACGCCACTGTAGCATCTTGACCCACTGGCACGTATCCCACTGATTTGCTGTGGTTATGCCGTTCCACCATGATCATCCCCGCTTCAGCAGCTGCATTGAAAAGCGTGCTGGAAACCTGACAAATCCCGCCTCCATAGTCATCGACGAGCTGGCCGTTCTGAATAACCCCGGCCTTTTGCCAACCATCCTCCGACAAATTCGAATTTCCCACTATTTCATTGAAAGAAAACACCTGTTGCGGCTTGATTTTTTCATTATGAAGCTTGCTCAATGCTTGCTTGATGTTATGTTTACGCGCATCTGTGCTGTCTTTCATCGATGAGTAATAAAAGCCGAGAACCTCCTCTTCCTTGAGGTCCATCTTCTCCACATACTTTTCCTGTAACTCAATAGCAGGAGATAACGGATCCACTTGTAACGCCATTGCACGCTCAGGCGCGTAGTTCATACCGAGCGAGAACACGAGGACCACTGTCGCCATACTGATCGGCCAATGCCGAACTTTTTTCATTTCTACTTCCTCTCCCACATTTGTTGATCGGTTTACTGACGCGAAGTTCCCTATTTATATAGACTGTCATTGTTATTACACCTTGCCTCTACCAATGTAACGTATGGGAAAAGCGACAATCAACCTGCAAATGTTGGGCTTTTTGTCCTACTTCAGGTTCTACTCGTCATCCTCATCGATAACCCCGAGTGCTTTGTTCTTTTCTTTAAAGCGCTGGTTATGGGAAGAAACATAGGCCATCCGATCTGCTACCGGGTCTATGTGTAATTTGGCACTGTTTACGGCCACAGCAGCATCGGTGAATGCTCCCGCGATCAGCGTAATCTTGCTATCAAAGCTCGCAAAATCTCCTGCCGCAAAAATGCCTGGTAGATTCGTTGCCAGACGAGGACTGACAAACACGTTCCACTCATCCATATCCAAGCCCCACTCTTTAATCCCTGTGAAATCGGCCTTCAATCCGTGATTGACGATGACGGCCTCTACATCGATTTGCTCCGTCTCGTCCGTCTCCAGATGACGTATCGTCACTTTATCGATCGTTTCTTTGTCTGAGCTTTGCAATTGTGTGACCGCATACGGGGTGCGAACGATCGCAGATGACTCTTTCATCCGCTTCACATTCCGCTCATGTCCACCAAATACATCACGGCGATGCACGACAGTTACAGACGCTGCGATTTGCACCAGTTCGTTTGCCCAATCGACCGCGGAGTCCCCGCCCCCTGAGATGAGGACGTGCTTACCACGGAATGGCTCCAGTTCCTGCACCGTATAATGAAGATTTGTCACCTCGTAGCGCTCGGCTCCTTCGATCTCCAGCTTCGCCATTTTCAAAATACCTCGGCCCAAAGCCAATATGATCGTGCGGGTCCAATGCCGTCTCCCCGATTTTGCAACGAGTATGTACGTGCCGTCATTTTGTGGCTCCAGTCCAATGATCGCCTCGCCCAGCACGATGGTGGGATCAAATGTCTTCGCTTGCTCCACCAGATTGGCAACCAACTTTTCACATAGTTGTGGTGGTACACCGCCTACATCCCAGATCATTTTTTCTGGATAGATCAACATTCGTCCACCGAGCTCTTCTTTCGCTTCAATGAGTTTCGTCTTCATATCGCGCATTCCGCTATAAAAGGCAGCGTACATCCCCGCAGGGCCACCGCCAATAATGGTTACATCAAACAGCTCCAACTGTTCTTCCACAACTACCCCTCCACTATCTTTCTTGTTTGTTTATGAATCATCAAAAGCAATAATGAAAATGAGATTCATTATCACAATGTGATTGTAATGGAAAATGGAGGAGGATTCAACATTCCAGAAAAAATAAAAAGGCTCGTAATTAGCTTCATCAGCCAATTTACGAACCTGTTGTTTGTCATATGGTGCGGTCGAGAGGACTTGAACCTCCACGGTGTTGCCACCACTAGAACCTGAATCTAGCGCGTCTGCCAATTCCGCCACGACCGCATAAAAATGGTGCCGGCAATAGGACTTGAACCCACAACCCCCTGATTACAAGTCAGGTGCTCTACCAATTGAGCTATACCGGCACATTACGAGAAACTATGTAATTCGCACATTCTAAAGATAGAATGGCGGAGCTGACGGGACTCGAACCCGCGACCTCCGGTGTGACAGACCGGCGTGAACTCCAACTTCACCACAGCTCCATTTGGTTTTCGTCTCCATCTTGCGGCGACTTTTGTAATATAGCACGATTCTATCTCCTAAAGCAATAGTTTTTAAAAAATAGTGAAAGATTATTTTTTTCATAGATTTACCAACGAAAATCCGATAGAATTTTAGATAGATATGCAGATTTTAGTAGATTGGTGGAGACGATGACATGAAAAAGACTTCGAGGCTACTCACCTTCCTCGCCCTCTTCACTCTGCTGCCTACTGCTGCCCATGCATCCTCATCGGCATATGTGGTATCAGCAGGTGATACGCTGAGCAAGATCGCTCGCGAGCATCAAGTATCGGTGGATCAAATCATTCAATGGAACCAACTGAATGATGATAGATTGTCAATTGGACAAACTTTGTCTATTCATGGTGCAAACACTTCTGGCTCCATTGCGACTGACATTCCTTCCGATGTAGCTGTCAATCAGAATGATAACGCTACCACTGAGTCTAAAGAACTAACCGCCGGTGAAAAGGCCCGCGTCACTGGTGACGTGCTGAATGTGCGTAAAAAGCCTTCGACTGACGCAAAAGTGTTAGGCAAGCTAAGAGTCGGTTCCATTGTAGAAGTCGTAGAAACGGGTAGTGAATGGACGAAAATCGAATTCGAAGATCGTGAAGCATATGTTGCTACAGAGTTCCTAAGTCCAAATCTCACTTCTACCGTTTCGCTGCCTGCCGAGGTAAATGCAGAAGATCTGGGTCGTATGAAGGAAATTTTTGAGCCATTGCTCAATACACCATACGTCTTAGGCGGAACTACTCCGAATGGCTTTGATTGTAGTGGCTTTACTTCATACGTTTTTGAGCAGCTTGGGGTTACACTTCCGCGCACTTCTGAAGATCAATTCAGTGGCGGCCAAGAAGTATCACTGGATCAAGCACAGCCTGGTGACCTCTTGTTCTACGATGCGCTTGGAAAAGGACGCGTGTCCCACGTAGCGATTTATCTGGGTAATGGGGCAATCGTTCATGCGAATGGCGAAGATGTTCGCTATGGCAAAGTCGAATACATGCATAAGCTCTACCCGTTTTACGGAGTGAAGCGTTACGCTAATTTCCAGTAGGCTTTCCTACACATAAAAGCAAACAAACAGCCCTATCTGCCTTTGCAGCAGTTCGAGGGCTGTTTGTTTTTCTGTGTTTAGTGTATTTCGGTATTATGGACCTGCTGTTGTTGTTGTTGCCCTCCGATTTCGATTTTGCCCAACGCTTGCTTCATTTTGTCGAGCTGAAGCTGATAATCACGAACGACTACGGTAAGAACACTGACAGACTCCTTGAAATCCGGCTCGCTGCTTACTCTGTCGATGGCTCTATGTAAATGCAGCATCTTGTTCTCCGTTTCCCGCAATAGGTCGAGTAACTGCAATCCGTTTACCACGTAATCACCTCATCTGTTTTTTCTTACTTTCTCCTTCCCTTCTCTTCCCTATGCGCACAAAAACGCTTTGCATTATGAATAAAAAACGTCCGCTAATGACATAGCGGACGTTCTTCCTATTTAGTTCAGACGTGCAGATGCGAGCTCAACGAATTTGTCGATATCTTTTGCAACCAAAGAGAGTGAATTCCGCCAGAAATCGACTGAGCGTACATCAACATCCATGATGGCTGCTACATCTGCAACGCTCATTTTGCCCGTTACAGATAAGAGCTTGTCGTACTGCTCAACAAAAGCTTCCCCGCGCTTGAGATACTCTGCGTACAAGCCTTTCGCGAACAGGAGCCCAAAAGCATACGGGAAGTTGTAGAAATTGTAATCCGCGCTATAATAGTGCGGTTTGCATACCCACATGTACGGGTGTAGGGCTGCCGGATCCAAACCATCTCCGTAAGCGTCCTTTTGCGCTTGCAGCATCAGTTCGTTTAGAGTGGAAACAGACAAGGCACCTTCTGTTCTGCGCTCAAATACAGCAGTCTCGAACAAGTAACGGCTATAAATATCGACGATCACCTGACTTGCTCCGCTAATATCATTTTCCAAAATCGCAAATGCTTCCTCGGAGGTCGCTTGTTCAAGCGCTGCATTGGCAATGATGGTTTCACACAAAATGGACGCGGTTTCGGCGATTGGCATTGGATATTCGCTATTCAAGAAGGCTTCGTTTACGAGACATTCTCCGTGATAGCCATGTCCCAATTCATGTGCCATTGTGCTCACATCGCTGTAGCTGCCTGTGTAGTTGGACATAATTCTGCTCTCCCCTACGATGTGCAGGTTGTAGCAGAATGCCCCTCCACGCTTGCCTTCACGAATCTCAGCATCAATCCACTGATCGTCATAAGCTCGTGCTGCATAGTTGGCGAGTTTTTCGCTAAAGCTACCAAAATGCTTCACGATGAAGTCGCGGGATTCCTCATACGAGAACCGCATGTCTGCCTCACCCACTGG
The DNA here is from genome assembly GCF_949767855.1 of Brevibacillus sp. IT-7CA2. Classification (NCBI taxonomy): domain Bacteria; kingdom Bacillati; phylum Bacillota; class Bacilli; order Caryophanales; family Paenibacillaceae; genus Brevibacillus; species Brevibacillus sp. IT-7CA2. Next base: position 400,825 of record NZ_CATKQT010000022.1, on the reverse strand, counting down.
CGCAAACAAATCATAAAACGGCAATTGAGCGCTCTCATGACCGAGTAGCTTCGCCTTTGTACGGAAGTATTGATGGAAGGATGGCAGGCTCTCACGCATCGCCTGAAGCATCGCTTCGAGCGTCTCGCGGTCCATGCGGGAGTCTTGCAACGTCTTATCCAGCGGCGATTCATAGCCTCTGAGCTTCGCTACGGTAATAACCTCGCCCTTAATTCCATTCAAGCTGGCAGCAGCAGCTTGATCGATTTTTTTGTAAGCGGCAAGTTCTGCCTCGTATGCCGTTTTGCGAAGCTGCGGATCTTTTTCATTCGCCATGTTCCGCACCACAGGCAATGGAAGCTGTTTGTGCTCCCCATCGACTGTAATGTCTACCAGCAAGGTGGAAGTCAGCATTTCATGGAGCTTTGTCCATGCATTTGACCCTGTATTTTTCATTTTTGCCAGGACGATTTCTTCTTTTTCGCTCAGCATGTATTTGCTCTTGTCTGACATTTCTGTCAACATAAAGCGATGTGTCTCTAACAGATCCGATTGGCTAATCAACTCGTCTAGATTGCTCAGCGTTCCTAGCCACTTTTGGAACTGCACGCCTGGTTCAACCAACTCAACTGCCTGATTCTGTACTTTTTCAATCGCGAGCAATGCTGCTTCATTCTTGGCATCGACGCTTGCAGTCAGCTCTCCGTAGGCGTACAAACGGAACTGCGTTTGCAGAACGGAGGTCATCATCGTTATGTATGTCTCCATCTTCGCTACTGCATCTTCTGAAGATTGCAAGTTTTGAACTGCCCAGCCTTTGATCTCTTCCATTTCACCTACTAACTTCTCCCAATCTTGTTTCCATTCGGGCGCGTCAAACGAGGAATACAAGACGTTCAAGTTCCAGCGCATATTCATGGGCACGTGCCTCCTTTTCGCTTATGTAACAAACCTATTGTAAAAAATTTTAGATGGATTCTGCAAGTTTTTACTAAGAAAACTTCTTTTGTGAGAAGAAAAAGACTCTGCCGCTAGCGTAAGCAGAGTTCTTTTGTAGGTGATCAAGCTCGTACAGGCTGCGTCAAAAACGTCAATGCAGATAAGGCAAAAAGCTGGGTGGATTCCACCAATTGGTCAATCGCTACGTACTCATCTGCATGATGAGGGATGTGGCGATCGCCTGCGCCTGTCGTCAAAATCGGAATGCCGGCTTTGTGCAGGAAGGTTCCATCTGTCGCACCTGGAACACCATTATATACGGGTTCTTTTTTCGTGATTTCCCGATAGGCGCTCGCGACAGAAGTCACGACTTCTTCCTTCATGCCAGTCAACGTCCAAGGACGCTCTTCGATGAGTTCCAAGGTGGCTTTGAACTTGTCATCCTCTTTGCTTAATCCTTCTAATATGGCACTGATTTCTTTGTACAGCTCTTGGTGGTCCTGCCCGGGTACCGTGCGAATATCAAGTGTAGTCATGCATTGATCGGGTACGACATTGATTTGGGCATCTCCTTTGACCGGCGCCTGCAAAATCGTCGGAGTGATACTCGGCCACCCCAACATCGGATGCTCGCCCAGACGAGCCATTTCCTTGCGTTCCAGCTCCTCTAACGCCACGATGGCGCGTGCCATCCTTGTGTTCGGATTGATTCCCGTCAGTGGCATGGCACCATGCGCCATCTTGCCAAATGTACGAAGAATGGCTCGCATGGCTCCTTTTTGCGTGATGCAGAGCTGATTTTCTTCTGGTTCGCAGATGATCGCCGCATCGACGTTGTTGGCCCAACCGCGACGGATGAAATCTTTGATCCCGATCATCATGCTCTCCTCATCGCAAGGGATGCACAGGAGGATTTTGCCTGTAAAAGACTGTTTGGATCGTTGGATAGCTTTGACGGCGCATATCGCGGCAGCCAGATTTCCTTTTGTGTCACAGGAGCCACGCCCGTAGATACGTCCACCAGATATTGTCCCGCCAAAAGGGTCGTAGCTCCAAGCATCCCGATCCCCTTCTGTTACGACATCCGTATGGGCTTCGAACAATAGCGTTTTGCCAGGCCTGCCCGAATCGTAAAAAGCGATGACATTCGGTCTGCCTGGAACAACCTCTTCATAGAAGACCTGCAAACCCATATTGCGAAGATAATCGGCGACAAATAGCGCGACCCGCTCTTCATTCGCTCCTGCCTGATCTGGGCGAAACACACTCGGAATTCTAACTAGCTCCTGCGTTAGGCGCACAACTTCCTGCTCGTCAACAAAGGATATCACCTGATTCATCCGCCAATCCTCTCCTCTGCATCCAATTATGTTACACCTATTCCTGGAAGTAACTGCGATAAGATGGCAGTCCCCCTGCTTCCTCTGCGTGCTTAACCGCTTGGATGACGGCTTCTGCCAGCACATCTGCGGACAACGCGCCCACCAAGTCTACACTTGTCTCTACTTCGCCTGTTGCTACTGCAAAGATCGTATCGCCATCGTACATGGTGTGAATCGGCCGAATCGTACGGGCAAGTCCGTCGTGAGCCATTTGCGCTACTTTGTTTGCTTCGGCTTTGGACAAGCGGGCATTGCTCGCGACTACGGCAATCGTCGTGTTCGTACCTGGAGGGATCGGAGCAAAAGCTTGCTGGCGCATTATCTCCATGCTATCCCGAATGGTTCCCTGTTCATCTCTCGGTCCGGCTATGATCGTCCCTGACTGCGGATCTACGACATGACCGACCGCATTTACAGCGACGATTGCGCCTATGACGAGTCCATTGGGTAAAATCACAGAAGCTGTGCCCAACCCGCTCTTCATCGCGTTCCCAAATCCATTCAGCTTTCCTACTGAAGCACCTGTACCAGCACCGACGTTTCCTTGTTCTACTGTCTCACGGCTTGCAGCCTGTGCTGCCTCATAGCCCATTTGACGATCCGGTCGAACCCGATAGTCGCCTACAGCCAGGTCGAACAAGACTGCTGCTGGAACGATCGGAACGACGCCATAGCCAACATCCAGTCCGATGCCTTGTTCCTCCAAATACTGCATGACACCTGTTGCAGCATCCAAACCGTATGCACTGCCACCCGAAAGGCAAATTGCATGGACGACACTCACCAGATTGACAGGGTCCAAGAGGTCCGTCTCGCGGGTGCCCGGGGCAGAACCCCGGACATCCACGCCGCAAACAGATGGCTTTTCCAGCATAATCACACTGCATCCCGTTAATGTTTCTTTGTTTTGTGCATGCCCGACGAGAACGCCGGGTACATCAACAATCGTTCCGGTCATTATAAGTCTCCTGAAATTTTTGATTTTTGCCTGCCCGCTGAGCCCAATTTCTTCCAAGCTGCAACGACAGCCAATGTAACAATGACCGAAACAATTGCTTCTGGCAAGCCGTTCGTGATTGCGACTGTGGTCGCTACGCCGAGGGTCATGTATCCTCGAACAACGGCCATGCCCAGTACCAGGATCGTATTTGTCATCGCCCCAATAAAGCCAGCGGCACCAATCGCCAAGTACTGATTGACGTTTTTCAAACCAACGTAGGTCAAGTAAGCAGTCACACCGATGAACAGACGCGGCAGGATGGCTATAAGAGGGTCTTTAAAAAGCGGAACGGTGGCATTTAAGAAAGAAGAGACTCCAAATATAAGGCCAATGATCATACCAACGCCCCAGCCCTCCATTATGCCTCCGATAACAGCCGGGATGTGCATAATAGTGGCATTGCCCGCTGCTGTCGGAACCGGAATGTAGCCAAGACGTGTCACCCCGAGCAAAATCGCTATCGCGCCCAGAACGCCTGCAATGACAATCTTACGAACGGTCAAGCCTTTTTCCATGCATACTCCTCCTTTTACGAGTTTTATGTGGAATGCCCTTACTCGGGCGAGTTCCCCTAGTCTCCCTTACCAAGGTATGGCGAGCATGACGGCAGAAATGACTATGCTCACGATTAGCGCGATGTAATCTTTGCCTACCGCCCTGTATTGGGTGTATCTGGTCCGTGCGGCACCTGGTGTGTAGCATCTGGCTTCCATTGCTAATATCAAATCTTCTGCTCTGGCGAGCGCCACATTAAACAACGGGATGATGATGGGAAACATATCTTTTGTTCTCTGGATGATCCGCCACCATTCTCCTGTACCGAAATCTGCACCACGGGATGCTTGTGCTTTCATCATTTTTTCCATTTCCATCGCGAAGGTAGGTACAAAGCGCACAGCAATCGTGATGATCAATGCAAACGCATGAACCGGAAACTTTACTTTTTCCAAAGGCCCCAGCAGTCGCTCCATTCCGTGTGTGAGTTCCGTCGTTGAAGTGCTGAGCGTGAGGACACTTGATAAGAAGATCACTTCTACAAAGCGCATGGCAGACACAATGACGAGGCGTACACTCTCACTCGTGATCGTGATAAAGCCGTATTTCAAATAAACGGTTCCGCCATTGACAACCTCCCCGTAAAAAAGCAACTGCATGATCGCCAAAATAATGATAAAGGGGATAGCGGGCTTGATCCCGGATATGCCGTAATGAAGCGGGATTTTCGAGATTTGAAACATCCAGATACAAATGGCTAAAGCAAACAGGTTACCCACGTATGTATCGCAGATGGCAATCGCTAAGATGAGGATGACGAAAGCACCTAGCTTGAAACGAGGATCGAGACGATGAACGACCGAAGCAGTGGGTAAATATTGACCGATGGTAATATTGCGCGTCAATTCAAATTCCGCTGACATGTGGACCCCCTCCTTAGCGGTTCATCAGTTTCAAAATTTCCATCGCTGTCTCTTCGGGTAAAAAAGCGCTAGGATCAATGCTGTAGCCCTGTTCACGGAGTCTGTATAAAATATCAACCGATTCCGGTGTGCCGATATGATGCTGCCGCAACAATTCCTGATTGCCAAAAATTTGTCGTGGTGTCCCATCGCAGACTGATTTGCCGTTTGCCATAACGTAGACACGATCAGCAAGCTTGGCGACCTCTTCCATATTGTGTGACACGAAAATAACCGTTAGCTTTTCTTCCCGATTGAGACGGCGGATGCGCTCCAATAGCTCATGACGAGAGCGCGGGTCCAGCCCTGCTGTTGGCTCGTCAAGCACGAGAACCTTGGGTTGCAAGGAAAGGACACCAGCCAATGCCACCTTGCGCTTCTGTCCGCCACTTAAGGCAAAAGTCGGACGGTCTTTCATCTCCTGAAACGAGAGGCCGACCAAGTCCATCGCCCATTGAACGCGTCGCCGCACTTCCTCTAAAGGCAGCCCCATCCGAAAAGGGCCGTAGGCTACATCATCACCGACCAGTTTTTCGAACAGCTGATCCTCCGGGTTCTGAAAAACGAGCCCTACTTGTCTGCGCAACGTACGAATATCAATCTTGGGTGAAGATACGTCCATTCCATTGATGATGACTGTACCGGATTGCGGGCGAATCAGGCCGTTAAAATGCTGGATTAACGTCGATTTTCCCGATCCTGTATGACCGATAATGGCCAAGCATTCGCCCTCTTCCACCTGTATGGTTACCTGGTCGAGAGCCCGATGTTCGAGAGGCGTTCCTTGCATGTAGACATGAGATAGATTTTCCACGTTTACGATCGGTTGCGTCATGAACCACTCGCCTCCGCTTGTCTGACGTATAGACGATTAACCTCCGCGACAACTTCCTCATTGTGGATGAGATCTCGTGTAAATTCGCTATATTCGGAGTGAACGAGATGAGCAATTCGACTCGCGTCTGGAACATCCAGATGCAACTCGCGAAGTCTTTCCTGATGGGAAAATACTTCACGCGGAGTACCCTCCAATACGATCTTGCCGCTCTCCATCACGATGACGCGATCTGCTTCTGCTACCTCTGACATGTGATGGGTCACTGTGACAATCGTCATTCCTTCGCGATGCAGCTTGCGAACGACTGCCAGTATATCCTGTCTACCGTAGCTGTCCAGCATACTCGTCGCTTCATCCATGACGAGGCATTGTGGCCTCATTGCCAATATCCCCGCAATGGCGATCCGTTGCTTTTGTCCGCCAGACAAATGATGAGGCGGTCGATGGCGAAAGGCACTCATTCCTACTGCCTCTAGGGCAAAATCCACTCGTGTTTTCATCTCTTCTGCAGATGTCCCTATGTTCTCCAATCCAAAAGCCACATCGTCCTCTACAATCGTCGCGACAATCTGATTGTCCGGATGCTGAAAAACCATCCCGACACGGCTCCTCACTTCATGAATTCGCTGTTTTTCACGCGTGTTGATTCCGTTAACGATGACATCGCCATCGTTTGGAGTCAAAATTCCATTGAGATGCTTAGACAGCGTTGACTTACCGGACCCATTATGACCGATGATGGCGACATACTCTCCTGGAAACACTTCTAGGGAGACATTTTGCAGGACAGGAATTTGTTGATCTTGGTTAACCTGATAGGCAAACGAGACATTTTCTACACGAATAATCGGTTGTGGTGTCATGCTCTCCCCTCGCCTCTTCGTAAAAGTCGTATGTGCTGTGTCCTCCATAAATAAGCAACTACCATGCCAAATGAATATGTTTTAAATTTTCTGCAAATTAAACAATTAAAGGAGCCACCCTGTTGCAAACATGCATCGCTGATGTTGCAGTTGCATCAATTTCTACAACCTTTCGTAGCGCTTCATTTTTCTCCACAGCGTGGATCGATCCATTCCCAAAATTTTCGCCGCCTCTCCCTTGTTTCCCTTCGTTTCCGCCAAAACCTTTCGGATGACTTCTGCTTCTCTCTCTTCTTGATCACGGGAAGATTGTCGCTGATACAGCTTCTTCGCAAAAAAAGCAGTGTCCTCCTTGCCTAGCGCGTCATTCTTACAGAGCAAGACCATTCTTTCCACCACATTACGCAGCTCTCGTACATTTCCTGGCCAGTCGTATTGCTTGAAAACGTGGAAAACGGCCTCTTCGACTTTCAGATGCCTTTTGTTTTCCCGTTCCTTGATTTCTCCAATGATCGATGCCACCAATAGCGGGATATCTTCAATTCGCTCTCGCAAAGCAGGCAGCTCAAGCGTCAACACATTCAAGCGGAAGTACAGGTCTGAGCGAAACTGCTTTTCCTCTACCAGTTGTTCCAAATCCCGATTCGTTGCCGCGATAATTCTCACATCGACAGGTACGATGCGCTCCCCGCTGATTCTGCGCACTTTTTTCTCCTGCAAGATACGCAAGAGCAACGCTTGGATCGGGATCGACATCTCTCCGATTTCATCGAGAAATAGAGTGCCTCCGTGGGCCAATTCAAATAGCCCTGGCTTTCCGCCTTTTCGCGCGCCAGTAAAAGCGCCCTCCTCGTATCCAAACAATTCGCTCTCCAATAAATTGCCGGGGAGAGCCGCACAGTTAACCGGGATGAACGGCCCGGTTGCACGCTGGCTGCTCAAATGAATCCCTTGGGCAAACAACTCCTTGCCGGTCCCACTCTCCCCCTGGATGAGAACCGTCGCATCTGTCCTTGCAAAAGTTTCCGCCCATTCCTTCGCTTCACGGATCGCAGACGATTCTCCAACGATATCCTCCAGGCGGAATTTGGCTTCCAAGCCGCTCTCCATGCTCTGCTTGCGAATGCGCATCTCCATTTTTTGAATGTCGGTGATCTCTTTAAAAGTGGAAACCGCACCCACGATTTCACCCGCTACGACAATCGGCAAACGGTTGATGATAATTTGTCGGTTCAGGACCGTCGCGATGTCCCCTATCTCTTTTTTTCCCGTTGCCAAAATTCTCAACATATCTGAATTGGGAATATATCGGGTAATTTTTTGTCCAACAATATTGCCTGGCAGACCGAGTATTTCCATCGCGTTTTTATTGACCCCGATAATAATGGAATCCCGATCGACCGCAATGATCCCGTCGTGAGAAGCGTCCAGAATCGCCTGCATGTGGATGTCGTGAATCATTTGCCTGGCTCCCCTTCCTCGGCATGCTCAAGCATGACTGCTACTTCCGGTGCAGGCCTTCTTGCCCGACGCTTTTTTCGTTTCTTTTTCCGTAATATGAAAATGGCCAGGAGCATTAGCGCGAGGATGGCGAGTTCGATTAGTTGTGCCAGCTTTGCAGAAGTCCAGCCACTCATGCCCAGCAAGTGAAAGATGACGGCTATGTAAAGGAAGATCGATGCTAGATTTTGAGCTTTCACCTGTTTCACCTCTGTTTTTTCTGGTTAGAGAAAGAATGCGGCAATCACTTTATCGTTGATCCCACTCTTGGAGTAATAATGAATCGGCTTTCCTTGTTCTTTTGCATACGCAATTTCCTTGCCTGTACTGTTTCCGATATAGCCCTCTACATCGATGACAAAAATCTCGTCGGACAAATCGATTTTTCGAAAGTGAATGTCTGTGAGTAGATCAGCTTGCTCTTGTGATATCTCAAAGCCCTCGCTCTGTTCGAAAAAGGCTACACTCATCACGAGGTTTCCTTGGAGCGTCAAATACGTATTCGCCTGCTCAAATTCCTTTTTGAATTTTGTAGACCCGCATAGGGTGATGATTTTCATTTTGAATCCCTCTTCATATGGCTTATATTTTTCGTAATAATCTGACTATCCTACTACGAAAAACTCCCATGGAGCCGTGAACATAGCTCCACAGGAGAGTTGGTTCTTGTTGTCTTGCGATTAGATAGGAAGCAGCTCCACCGTTTCTTTGCTCTCCAAGGCTTTCACCATGTCAAGCCATGCCTGCGGCTTTTGTGGAAGCACAGCGTAATAACGCTTCAAGAACGTGACGATCAGATCCGCTTCGAGCGTCTTTTGCTCTTCGTTTGTTGGCATGAAGCCCAGATCGAGCCCGGATACTGCTTCGCCGTCATTTTGCCAGGACGGATGTACGTACGTAAAGTTTGTACGTTTGTAGCCCAAATGAGAGAGCACTTCACGGCGTACAAATGGGTCCATTGGCTTGATTCCGCCAAAGTTGTGTTCTTCCACACGGTACGGGTCGTAGATTTCTGCAAACATCCCGTATAGCTCCTTGCCGTTTTCAGCAGCCAGAGCGAGTAGGTCCTTTTGACGCTCTCTGGCGAGGAATCGTCCCACTCCGAGTCCTTCTCTACCAATAATCGTGAAGTCTGTCATGGCTACGTTCATGTCCGTGTAATAACGGTATTCGGTAGCGCCCACAACTTCTCCTTCGTGTACAGCTACAAATACACGAATGCCCGGATCTTCTAGCGGTTCTTTCCACAGATCGTACTCCAATACTTCCTCAGGCGGGAAAACTTCTTGCATCAAACGGTGCATCTTCGCAAACAGCGGATTGTCAATATGTTGAATACGTACGAATTCCATCAGTCAAATCCCCTCTCGATCGATTATGTCGAATAAATGCCCTACCGATGCTGCTGAAATGGATTTTTCCATTCCATGAGTGTCGCGTAGTTGCGAGATTCCTCATCTACCAAATAATTCGCCACGACCTGAACAGGCGTGCGACCACATCGCATGAGAAATGTAATCACTGGGTCTCTTACTTCCCCTGTCAGAACACGCTCCAAATACTGCTCAGGTGTCCATTGGTCTGCATAACGCCCATATCCTGGCATGCGACCTCCGCCGAGCAATCTGCGCAGTCCTTTTTGTACCACCAGCTCATACATCGCTTGCATCATCTGTTGACCCAATCCCAGCTTGCGGAAGCTCGGACGAATGCATATGTCTACGATGTACAGCGTGTCCCCCTCAGGATCATGATTACGGATATAACCGCTATCCGTGACATCCTCCCACTTATGCTCAGGGTGAGCCGGATCAAACTTCACGAGCAGTCCTGTCATCGAACCTGCCAAAACGCCGTCCACTTCTACACAAATGGCCCCTTCCGGGAACAGCGTAATATGGTTCGTCAACTGCTCCTGGTTCCACCATAGCTCAGACGGAAACGGCGGGGGAAAGCTCTCCGCCTGTATTTGGATCAATTCGAAGAAGTCTGATCGATTGTAGTTGCGTATGACGGCTTTGCGTGGCTTGTTCCCTTCAAATACATACAGCTCTTTTCTGTACATATTCATCCTCCTGCTGTCCAGATCACGATGGATTGCTTACTTCCAGTCTGTATATAAATCGGTGCGACGGTCGCGCCACGTTGTGACGGAGCCTTTTTCCCGCACGTCGTATAGCAATTGGATATCGAGGTCAGCGGTTACCATCATGTCGTGGTTGATTTCCCCTTCAGCAAGAATGCCTCGTGGAGGGAACGGAACATCGTTTGGTGTCAAGATCGCCGCTTGTCCAAAGTTCGCTCGCATGAAATCAACTGTCGGTAGCGAACCAACTGTTCCAGTCAGCACGACATACACCTGGTTTTCAATCGTCCGGGCATGACTGGTATAACGTACTCGATGGAACGCGTGGCGATCATCCGTGCAGGAAGGGCAGAAAATGACGTCTGCGCCCCTTGCTTTGGCGATGCGCACCCACTCAGGGAACTCGATGTCGTAGCAAATAATCATCGCGACCTTCCCTTTGTCGGTCTCAAAGATTTGCAACGAGTCGCCAGCCCCCATGTTCCAGCCTTTTACTTCCCATGGCGTGATATGGATTTTTTTCTGCTGGCCTACACGTCCATCCGGGTAAAACAGAAAAGCCGTATTGTAAAGCTTGCCGTTTTCCTCTATGATGTGCGTTCCACCAATCAGATACATCTCATATTTGGCAGCGAGAGAACGAAATAGCTCGACATATCGGTCCGTGAATGACGGCAATGCCGTAATCGGCAGCGCATTTCCCTGCTCGTCTCCGATCGACATGAGTTGAGTCGTAAACAGCTCCGGGAAAAGGAGAAATTCTGTGTCGTACTCTTGCGCGTTTTTCACGTAGTGCTCAACTTGATTGGCGTAGTCTTCAAAGCTATGTATGGTATGCAGATGATACTGCACAGCGGAAACACGCATTTTCATGCCATTCTTCCTTCCTCAAACGTGATAAGAACCTCTCAGACTAAAATATATCAAAAACAGTCTGTAAAGTCTCGTCATTGACTGTATGAAAAAAGTCGCCTATCCACTTAGACGGGCGACTCTCTCTCTTATTGGTTGGTACTCATCCGCAATACAGTTTTGTAGAGCAGCTCTGTTCCCAGTGCCACGTCTTCATAGGCTGCGTATTCTTGCGGATTATGGCTGATACCGTCCTTACAGCGGACAAAAATCATCCCGTAATCACAAACGTAGGAGAGCGCCAAAGCGTCATGGAAAGGACCACTCATCAGCTCGCGCACAGTGGCACCGAGCTTGCTGCTCTCTTCATGCATAATTGCCTTAATCCAGTCGGCACAGTAACGCGGGTCACTATTTGTATCTTCCGTAATGGTATATTGCAATCCACCTTCTACAGCGGCTAGCTCAATCGCCTCGCGCAACGCTTGTTCTCGCTCATCGCGACGCCTCAAATCGATATCCCGCAAATCAATCGAAAAACGCACACGCTCGGGAATGATGTTGCGCGAATCTGGGAAAACCTCCAAGTGACCGACTGTACCGACTGTTGGCGCTTTTGGATCTAGCTTTGCCAGCTCGTTCACTGCCAAAATTACTTTTGCCGCTCCCACTAGTGCATCCTTTCTCATCGGCATCGGTACGGAACCAGCGTGTCCGGCAAAGCCAGTCAGCTCGACCGTCCACCACAAAGGCCCTGATATCGCCGACACGATTCCAATCGCTTCTCTCGCATCATCGAGAATCGGCCCCTGCTCAATATGCAGCTCCAGATAAGCACCGATGCTGCCTTTTGGATAAATAGACGCTTGTAGGCGATCAGGGTCGCATCCAAAATCAACGAGTGCCTGCCTGCGTGTGATCCCGTTTTTGTCCGTCCGCTCCAAGTCCGTCGGGTCTAGCATGCCGAGAATACCTTTGGAACCAAACAGTCCTTTTTGAAACCGGCATCCTTCTTCATCACAAAACGCAATGACTTCAATCGACTGTGCAGGCATGAACCCTTGTTCATTCAACGTCTGGACGACTTCTAGTCCCCCCAATACCCCGATCACACCATCGTACTGACCACCGTATGGCTGCGAATCGATATGCGAGCCAATCATCAAGATCTGGGCTTGCTCATCCTTCCCCGCCATCCGACCAATCAAATTGCCGAAGTCATCGATCCGCGTCTGAAGACCGGCTTCTTCCATCCAGCTACGCACCAGCTCTACGCCTGCCCGGTCTTCAGCAGACAAAGCGAGTCGACATACACCCGTTTCGCCTATTTTCCCGATTTGCGCTAATTGCTCGATTCGTTTTTGCAGTCGTTCTTCATTGATCGCAAGCTTTCTCGCTTTTACGTTCATCTTGTAGAACCTCCTCATCTTGGCGTTGATAGACGAACTCTCCATCGATCATCGTTTTGTCTACGCGCAGTTCTTTCATACGATCTGCCCGCGTTGCCAAAATATCGCCGTCCAGCACAACGAGATCCGCCAGCTTCCCGACTTCAATACTCCCTTTGATCCCCTCCTCAAAACTGGCGTACGCTCCGTTCCAAGTAAACATGCGAATCGCCTCCATGATGCTGACCCTTTGATTGATCCCCACATCCTGACCTGTTTTACTCAACCGATTAACAGCAGCATGAATCCCAATCAGCGGGTTGAAATCAGTCACGGGACTATCCGACGCTCCTGCCATAATGATCCCCGCGTCGAACTGATCCCTCGCCGGAAACATATGCCCGACACGCTCTCCGATGTTGTTCACATATGAATCGCCGTAATCGTAGATAAAAGCTGGATTCGGGATGGGTACGACGCCTAACCGAGCCATTCTGTCCAACAGATCAGGCGCAGATACACCCGCATGTTCAATCCGATGTCGGTGATTCTCACGCGGATGTGCTTCTAGTGCCGTTTCAAAGCATGTCAGCAGCATGTCAATCGCTCGATCTCCCTGGGCATGAGCGGTAATTTGAAAACCTCTTGCATGTGCCTCTCCCAAAATGGTATTCAACTCGTCCTGTTCATAGTAGAGAATTCCGTAATCATCTGGTCGGCTGGTGAATGGTTCACGCATGGCCATTGTGGGCGCAATGCTTGCTCCATCGGTAAAAACTTTCGCGGGTCCGATACGGAAGCGAGCATTCCCCGTACCCGTTACCATCCCGGCATCGATCATCTTTCGAACAAAATCATCGGATTGATTCAGCGCACAAACCATTGCGTAGATGCGAACTTTCACGTCACCTTCCTGTACCGCTTTTTGCATCGCCCGATAGTTCTCTGGACCGTATCCTCCCGCATCGTGGACACTCGTAATACCCGCAGCAACAAAGTCTTCCGAAGCCAATCGCAGGCCTTCGATGTACTCGGGTTCGGTAAAAGCAGCTTTTTCAAACATGTTCATATGTGCCGTTTCGATGAGGAATCCGGTTAGCTCGCCAGCTTCATCACGATCAATCCGTCCACCTTGGGGATCGGCTGTGTCTCTATCGTAACCCGCTATGGCAAGCGCTCTGCTGTTTACGACAGAGTGGTGAGCGCACGTCCTCATGACAAAAACAGGATGCGCTGTCGTTACTTCATCCAGCTCGGCGAGTGTCGGATAGCGCTGCTCGATCATGAGATTTTCATCGAAACCACATGCCCTCACCCATTCCCCTGCTGGTGTTTTTTCTGCTTGTTCTTTCAGTGCAGTGAGCAGCTCATCAATCGACCTGATCCCTCTCGCTTTGCAATCGACCCCCAGCTTGTTCGTACCGTAAATCGTAATATGCAGGTGGGCATCGATGAAGCCAGGCAATAGGCTCTTCCCTTGCAAATCAATGACGTTTGTATGTGATTGAATCAACTGCTTCACATCTTCACTAGACCCAACAGCAAGAACGCGATTCCCTCTGACTGCCACTGCCTCTGCCACCCGATTCTCATGATCTACCGTGATCACCTGTCCATTGAGAAAAACAGTATCCGCCATATAACTGCCTCCTTTAGGAAATTAGTATTAAAGAGTTGGTGTCCCTTCCGTATTTGCTGCATGACGATTGAGAGCAAAAAGATTCTTCGTCACAAGCGTCACAGTAAACATCACGACGAGATTGACTAGCAACGCCACGACACCAATGTTCAAGTCTTTGACAACGGCTGGCCAATTCGGAAACATGGTCGCAATCGTCACTTGGAAAATCGTCACATACGCAACAGTTGACACCCCACATAAAATCCCGGCAAACGCGCCGTATTTATTTACCCACGGCTTGGTAGGGAGACTGAAAAGCAATGCCGGGAATAACTGTGTGACCAAGCTGTAGCCCATTAATAACAGGGTAACGAGCGTATCTCCCCCACTCAGTGAAAAATACAGCGAGATCAATGAGATGACAGGCACCAACCATTTGGCAATCCGGGCGATTTGTGCATCAGATGTGTTCGGAGCCATGACTTTGTACACGTTTTTCGCCAAGAGCGTCGCCCCTGTCATCAATAGCATCGAGCCTGGTACGAGCGCAGTTAGCAAGCCTGCTGCTCCAATGATCCCGACTACCCACGGATCGAATGTTTGCAACGACAGACGGAGCAAGGACAAATCACCGTCCGCCCCTTTTAAACCGGGTACTTGCAGAATTGCCGTAAAGCCGACAAAGAACACAAACAAAAGCATCAAGGTATAGAGAGGCAGCATGATCGTATTTTTGCGGAACACATTTGCATTTTTCGCTGAAAACACAGAGCCGAACGTATGCGGCCACATATAAAATCCGAACACCGTGACCAGCACCGTTGAAATGTACCAGGAAATGCTTAATCCCTCCTCAGGGAACGTCAAGAAACCAGGATTGGAGGCTTGTACGGCTTCAAACATTGGCTGGATGCCCCCGTAGTAATGAAACGGAAGGTAAAACCCGAGGAAAACGACGACAAAGAAAATCATGATGTCCTTGATCGCAGCCGTCCAAGCCGAACCGTGAATTCCTGAGATCATGACATAAATGGTCACAGCAATGACCCCGATCCATATCGCAGCAGCAGGCGAAATCGAGCCATAGGATGCTTCCGATACGATGATCCCCAAGCCTTTGAATTGGAGGACGAGATACGGAATAATCGCAATGACTCCGACCGTAGCAACCAAAATGCCGAGTATCGGACTCTTGTATTTGCTCACAAAAAAATCGGATTGGGAGACGAGCTTGTGCTCTTTGGCATACCGCCAAATTGGCGGCAAGAGCCAGTAGGAAATGACATAGGCCAGCGAAATGTAAGAGAGAACGTAATAAGAAGGTGCCCCTTTGGAGTACGCCCAACCACTGCCCCCCAAAAAGGTGAATGTCGTATAAATCTCGCCTGCTACCAGCAAGAAAATAAAGATCGAACCAAATCCTCTGCCGCCAACGGTCCATTGTTCCATATTCATGTCTTTCCCTCGCTGTGCACGAATACCGGAGTAGAAGGACAGCAATAAAAAGGCAAAAATAATGATCAAGGCAATATTCATTGGCCGTCCTCCTTCGTAGCAGGGTCGATTTTGTTGAGGAATGCCATGATGACGGAGGTTAAGACAACCCAGAGAACGATCCAAAACAGGACAAACGGCATGCCTAATACGTAAGGCTCAACCCGATTCACAAACGGAATTCCTCCCAGCATCCCTATGAACGGCAGTACCCCTAGCCAATCTCTCGCTTTCATACGACTCCCCCCAGTTTCCTCGATTTGTCCCATTGCCTGTACACATCCTGGACATGTACATTAGTATTATCGAAAAATTCAAATATCTCCTTTGTTCACATGGCTAGAAAACCGAACAGGCTTTTGTGCGAGTAGCTAAAAGATGAAGAAGGCATGGTGAGCGTAATGATTACTGTCCGTGAGCTCATACAAGTTGGTGGCTTTGATGAATCGTCAGTGCTTGCAGGCGCGGACTCTTTAGAAAATGAACTGTTGAATGTTACTTCCTTTGATTCTCCCGATGGCCACAGGTGGCTGCGTGCTGGTGAATTCGTTCTGACGACAGGCTTTCCATTTCTCTCTCAGCAAAAAACATGTACGAAACGGCTGATTACGCTCATCGATGAGCTAGTCGCCATCGGCACCCCCGGGCTTGCCATCAAATTAGGCCGATACATCGAGGACCTTCCTGAAGCCGTTCTCTCCCACGCTACGAATAAGGCATTTCCCATCCTGTCCTTTCCGATGAATAAAGCTTGGTCGGATGTCATCGTGCCAGTCGTTCAATACATCAATGACAAACAGCGCATCGAGCTGGACAGAACCCATGCCATTTATGAACGGTTTCATCACTATTTGACGGGAGGAGCTCCGATTTTTACATTGACAGATTTACTGTCCGATATCCTTGATGCTCCTGTCTCCATCCATGTCCCCCAGCATAAATGGAAATGGGATTCCTCGCTTCGTCCGTTCCCCCTCGATGATTCATTGGACAAGCTATATGGTCAACGCGCCCCGATCCGACTAACGCAAGAGCCTCTTAGCAGACAAAAAGAGGGCATCCATGTCCGGTGGCTTCTCCACGACCAAATCGTGCAAGGAACCATCATCATTGGACAGCGGGAGCGTGATCTATACGCGTGGGAAAAAGTCGCCATCGAGCAAAGTGCTGCCCTCTTGTCACTTGAAATGCAGCGACAACGAGCCATCCAGGAAACATTCCAGCGTTTTCGCAATGATTTCTTGCAACAACTCATCAGTGGCCAGATCGTCTCACATGAAATGCTCATACGAAAGGCGGATGAAGTCGGCTGGGAGTTGTCCGATCACTATATCGCGACGCTCCTAAGCACCTCCCCCCATGACAAAACCGGCATGGAACTTTGGAAAGAAAACCATCATCTTCTGAACGCGTTACACAGCTTTCTTTCCACAAATGAATCGATTCTGTATGGTTTGGATCAGGAAAATCGTGTCCTCTTGCTCGTGCCTATGTCTATTCATGCCCCCACTGAATCGCTCTCGCAATGGCTGCAGGAACAGTGCTTGAGGACGATCACCAAGCAACTGGATCAGCCCGTCTTTGCAGGAATTGGGCGATATCATCCTGTGCGAGAAGGCATCGCTCGTAGTTATCGGGAAGCGCTGATCAGCTTGCGAACCGCTCTACATTCTGCAAGCCCAGCCAACGTCGCTTCTCTTCGCGTCAAAAGCTACCATGACTTAGGACTCGAGCGAATCATGTACGCAGACGATCCAGCGACAGAAGCCCAAGCGTTTGCAGAAGAATGTCTGGGCAAAATCCAAACCTATGATCGAGAAAAGAACGGACAGCTCTTGCAAACCTTGCAAGTGTTTTTGCAAGTGGATGGTAATTATGCAGAAGCCGCGCGTCGTTTGTATGTCCATAAAAACACAATCAAATACCGCATCCAGCTCATACGTGAGTGGACCGGATTGAATGCGGAAAACGGGCACGATCAAATGCTGCTGCGCATCGCCATAACTGCACATGTCATTGGGCATCGTCATTAATCTTGGTATAATGAATGGGAAAGCCAGGTAGGAGGAACAACAGATGAACGAATGGTTGAATAAACCCGTGAAGACGATACAGAGACCAAAGAAACGAGGCACGGTAGAATACATAGATGACCAGTACATCGTGGTGTTCTTTACTTCCCCGCGAAAAGAGCGCGTTATTTTCTCGAGCAAGGAAGCGTTCCTTAACAAAATCGAGTTCGTGGAAGACCCCGTAACATGAGAAAAAGCCCCTGACTTCAGCACGATTTGTGCGAAGCCAAGGGCTTTTTATATGTGCGTAGGCAGCTTACGCGTAATGCTCGTCACGCAGGCGTTTGATTTCATCGCTCTCCAGGTATTCGTCATACGTGATCATTTTATCAATAACACCCTTCGGCGTGAACTCAATGACCCGGTTCGCAATGGTTTGAACGAACTGGTGGTCATGAGATACGAACAGAAGTGTACCGTCGAACTCAATCAAGCCGTTGTTCAATGCAGTAATGGATTCCAAATCCAAGTGGTTCGTCGGTTCGTCCATGATTAATACGTTGGCACTCGCCAGCATCATCTTGGACAGCATGCAACGAACTTTTTCTCCCCCGGACAATACGTTTGACTTTTTCAGCGCTTCATCTCCAGAGAACAGCATGCGACCGAGGAATCCACGAATGAATGTCTCGTCTTGATCTTTGGAGTATTGGCGCAGCCAGTCAACCAGGCTCAAATCGGAGCTAAAGTACTCCGCATTGTCTTTTGGGAAGTACGCTTGGGAAGTCGTAACGCCCCATTCGAAAGAACCGCTATCAGGCTGAACTTCACCCATCAAAATTTGGAAGAAGGTTGTTTTCGCCAGCTCATTCGGTCCGACAAACGCAACTTTGTCCCCTTTGTTGATGGTGAGGTGAAGGTTTTCAAACAGTTTTTCGCCTTCAATCGTCTTGCTCAAGCCTTCGATGGCTACGAGGTTTTTACCCGCTTCACGCTCTGGCTTGAAGTTGATGAACGGATACTTACGGCTGGAAGGACGAATGTCATCCAACGTAATTTTCTCCAACAGCTTTTTACGCGAAGTCGCCTGCTTGGACTTGGAAGCATTCGCAGAGAAACGCGCAATAAACTCTTGCAGTTCCTTCATTTTTTCTTCTTTCTTCTTATTCTGATCACGAACCATTTTCAGTGCCAATTGGCTAGATTCGTACCAGAAGTCGTAGTTACCCACGTACATTTGGATTTTGCCAAAGTCAATATCCGCAATGTGCGTACACACCTTGTTCAGGAAGTGACGGTCATGGGATACAACGATGACGGTGTTTTCATAATCCGCCAGGAAGTTTTCCAACCAACGAATCGACTCGATGTCCAAGTGGTTCGTCGGCTCATCCAAGAGCAGGATGTGTGGATTACCGAACAGGGCTTGCGCCAACAGAACACGTACCTTCTCCGTACTAGAGAGGTCCTTCATCTGCTTGTCGTGCAAGTCTGTCGGGATACCGAGGCCGATCAGCAAGCTAGCTGCATCTGCTTCGGCCATCCAGCCGTTCAGCTCTTCGAATTCTCCCTCCAATTGGGACGCGCGATTGCCGTCTTCCTCAGAGAAATCTTCTTTCATGTAAAGAGCGGTCTTCTCTTCCATGATCTCGAACAGGCGCTTGTGGCCCATAATTACCGTTTTTAACACTTCGTACTCGTCGAATTCAAAGTGGTTCTGCTTTAATACAGCGATACGCTCGCCCGGTGTCACCGAAACGTGACCGCTCGTCGGATCGATCTCTCCGGAGAGGATCTTCACGAAGGTAGACTTCCCTGCACCGTTCGCACCGATGAGGCCGTAACAGTTACCTGGGGTAAACTTAATGGATACATCTTCAAACAGTGCGCGCTTACCGTAGCGCAGCGTCACGTTCTGAGTGCTTATCATCGTCGCAATACCTGCCTTTTTTGAATCGTTCAAACACTTATCTTACCAGAGATGACCTCATTTTGCAAAAGGTAAACGATTTCGCGCACAGCAAAAAACACTTGATTCATGAAATTCATTTTCACAGGGAAAACTACCATGGCAATTCCAATGGGAAGGAGGCAGAGAAATGTCCAAGCACAATGGTGTCAAAAATGAGATGGGAAAGAAAGAAAACCCTTCGCAAACCCGTAGATCGAACACAATTAGCAAAGAACAGACACGCTCCAAGCAACGTGGCGAGTAGAGAGTGCCTCCATTAAAAACCGGCCTGCGGCAAATGCAGACCGGTTTATTTACAATCAATTGGATCAAACACTTGCCTGCAACGGTACGAGGGCAGGGCGATGCGTCTGTAAAGGCTGTGAATCCACATAGATCGATACATTGTGCAACGTCACATACACAACGCTCTGCTCTTCTACGTTCAACTCCATAAAACGTTGCCTGCTCATCTCTGCCTCAAACACCTCATCCGTGTCCAAACGCTTCAGATCAAGGCGAACGATCGGACCCAAGAGCGAAATATGGTTAATCTCGGCCTGAACAGATCTGGCAGACTTCCCCTCAGGTGGACGCAACGAAATCTCTACATCATGTGGCCGCATGTATCCGACAGCGGGAGCCTCCACCGCTTTATCCTTCCAATCTGTCTCGAACTCTGCCTCACCCAGCTTGATTTTGCCATTTTGGATTCGTCCGTGAAACAGATTGACCCGCCCCAGAAAGCTGTACACGAACGGATTCGCCGGATGATGATAAATTTCTTCGGGCGATCCTACCTGTTCCACTCGCCCCTCATTCATCACAACTACCTGATCCGCCAATTCCATCGCTTCCTCCTGATCGTGCGTGACGAACAGAATCGTCAGCCCGAGCTTTCCGTGCAGATGACGGAGCCAGCGACGCAGCTCCTGTCTCACTTTCGTATCCAAAGCGCCAAACGGTTCATCCAGCAGTAAAAATTTTGGTTCCACTGCCAACGCCCTCGCCAATGCGACACGCTGGCGTTGTCCGCCCGATAACTGCGATGGATAGCGATGCGCGAGACCTTCTAGCTGAACGAGCTTTAACAGTGAATGAACCTTTTCACTGATTTCTTCCTTGCTCGGTCGTGTTTTGCGGGAGCGCACTGACAATCCAAACGCAATGTTGTCAAAGATGTTCATATGCCGAAACAAGGCGTAATGCTGAAAAACAAACCCAACCTGCCGCTCGCGCACGTCGCGGTTCGTATTATCCTCTCCGTGGAAGAGGATGCTCCCCTCCTGCGGTTGCTCCAGTCCAGCGATGAGACGCAAAAGGGTCGTCTTTCCCGATCCGGAGGGCCCGAGAAGCGCTACGAGTTCGCCTTCCGGGATATGCAGATTCACATTTTTCAGCGCCGTAAAGCTTTTATATGACTTCGTAATGTTCACTACCTCGATACTCATCCGGCTCTCTCTCCTGTCACGTCGTAGTGTTGTTCCTCATCCAGCTTTGCCTGCCGCTCGGTTTTCCACTCGATCAAGCTTTTCAGAATAAGCGTCACCAGGGCTAAGGCAGCAAGCAAGGTGGCTACCGCAAAGGCAGCAGCGAATTGATATTCGTTGTAGAGAATCTCCACATGCAACGGGAGCGTATTGGTCATGCCGCGGATATGACCGGAAACGACGGATACTGCCCCGAATTCACCCATGGCGCGGGCATTGCACAAAATGACCCCGTACAGGAGTCCCCATTTTACATTTGGCAGCGTGACGCGTAAAAATGTTTTCCAGCCGCTTGCTCCGAGTGAGACTGCTGCTTCCTCTTCGTCTCTTCCCTGTGCTTCCATGACCGGAATCAGTTCACGAGCGACGAACGGGAAGGTAACAAAGGTCGTCGCGAGCGCGATACCTGGTACCGCGAAAATGATTTTGAAGTCCCACGCCGCAAGCAAGGGCGCCGCCACACCTTGACTCCCAAACAGGAGGACAAAGATAAGGCCCGCAATGACTGGAGACACGGCAAATGGCAAGTCTATCAACGTAAGCAACACATTTTTACCCGGGAACGAAAACTTGGCTATTGCCCATGCAGCAGCGATTCCGAACGTCACATTCAGCGGTACGCTAATGGCTGCGACAAGCAAGGTAAGCTTGACAGCGGATAACGTTTCCTCCTCTGTAATGGACGCCACGAATACCTCCGCTCCTTGCCGAAACGCTTCTGTAAAAACGGCTACTAGCGGCAGGATCAAAAACAAGCTGAGAAAGAGCAAGGCCACGATAATCAGTGTCCATCGGATATAGGCTGGCTCCGTCAAATGCTTCATACGTGATACCTCCTAACGGGCCGCATCGAATTTATTGATTTTCCATTGCAAGTAGTTGATGATCAAAAGCATGATAAAGGAAATCACTAGCATGACCGTTGCAATTGCCGTAGCGCCTGCATAGTCAAACTGTTCCAGCTTGGTCATAATCAAGAGAGGCACAATCTCTGTTTTCAATGGCATGTTCCCGGAGATGAACACGACGGAGCCATACTCACCCAGTGCTCTGGCAAAGGCGAGCGCAAATCCCGTAATGATCGCCGGTAACAGATGCGGCAAAACCACCCGCCAAAATGTATTCCATCGAGTAGCGCCCAACGTAGCCGCCGCTTCCTCCATTTGCAAATCCCAATCCTGTAACACAGGCTGGACGGTTCTGACGACAAAAGGAAGACCGATGAATGTTAGTGCAACCCAAATACCGATGGGGGTGTACGCTACCTTGATCCCCCACTCCGCCAGGTACTGCCCGATCCAGCCATTTTCAGCGTAAATAGAAGTCAAGGCAATCCCGCCTACAGCGGTAGGTAAAGCAAATGGCAGATCAACTATGCCGTCAATGATCCGCTTCCCCGCAAACTGATAGCGTACCAACACCCATGCCACCAAGACACCGAACACTGCATTGAGACAAGCCGCGAAAAAAGAAGTCATAATACTCACACGAATGGAGGCAAGGACCCTCGTATCCATAATCGTCCCTATGAATTGCTCCCAACTCATCGCCGAAGCTTTTAAAAACAAGACAGACAGAGGGATCAGCACCAGAAGACTCAGGTAGATAATGGTATAGCCCATGGTCATGCCAAAGCCTGGCAAAAACCCTCTGTTGCGGAATGATTTTCTCATGAAGGTAACTCCTCTGAGGAAAGTGTAAGTCTATGGTTTATAAAGCTGATCGAAGACACCTTGATCTGCAAAATGAGTCTTTTGTGCTTTCGTCCAGCCACCAAACCACTCATCGATGGTAAACAATTGGATGTCAGGAAATGCGGGTTTATGTGCTTTGAGTACTTCCTGTGAACGAGGACGGTAATAGTGCTTGGCTGCGAGTTCTTGGCCTTTTTTGGAATACAGGAACTGGAGGTATGCTTCTGCTACTTCTTTTGTCTTGTGCTTGTCAGCGTATTTGTCAACGATGGTGACAGGTGGTTCAGCCAAAATGCTCACGGACGGATTCACAATCTCAAACTTGTCTTTCCCTAGTTCATTGACCGCGAGATACGCTTCGTTTTCCCATGCAATCAGCACATCCCCAATGCCACGCTCGACAAAAGTAGTGGTCGAACCACGCGCCCCAGAGTCGAGGACGGGTACATTTTTAAACAATTGTGCCACGAATTCTTGTGCCTTCACTTCATCTCCTCCATTTGTCTTCAAGGCATAACCCCAAGCAGCCAAGTAATTCCATCTGGCTCCCCCAGACGTTTTCGGGTTCGGTGTGATCACGGAAATACCAGGCTTGATCAAATCATCCCAATCTTTGATTTGCTTCGGATTGCCTTTTCGCACGAGAAACACAATCGTGGAGGTGTAAGGCGAGCTGTTGTCCGAGAGCTTCTTTTGCCAATCGGCAGGAATCAGACCGCGTTCGGCAATCGCGTCAATATCATAGGCGAGGGCTAGGGTGACTACATCTGCTTCCAAACCATCAATGACGGAGCGGGATTGCTTGCCTGACCCGCCATGTGATTGCTTAATCGTCACTGTTTGACCTGTCTTTTGTTGCCACTCTGAGGCAAACTCCTTGTTGATATCTTGGTAAAACTCTCGCGTCGGATCGTAGGAAACATTGAGCAGCTCTACCGTAGAGTTGCTGCCCGCCGCTCCATTACCTGTTTCTGATGGTGCGGCAGCCGAGCAGCCTGCCATAGCAGCCGCCATAGCAACGATTCCTACGCGTTGCAGGATCGTCTGGACCTTGCCTTTCGTGGTTTTCATACAGCTCACCTTCACTCCTCTTTTAATCTATAGTATTTTACTCGGAATACTCTGTTATTGAAGATTATACCTGCCTTTTCATTCCTGTCAACGATATTTCCATCTACCCTATGCTAGGCAGGTAGGCCACGTTCAAATGATACTTGCCCATCCAGCAAATTTGGGCCCGCCCGTTTTGACATTTTCAAAAAAATAAG
The DNA here is from genome assembly GCF_949767855.1 of Brevibacillus sp. IT-7CA2. Taxonomy (NCBI): domain Bacteria; kingdom Bacillati; phylum Bacillota; class Bacilli; order Caryophanales; family Paenibacillaceae; genus Brevibacillus; species Brevibacillus sp. IT-7CA2. The sequence goes on along the minus strand of NZ_CATKQT010000022.1, from coordinate 377,011 downwards.
CCTTCCCGTTGAATGGGAAAGCTTTTTCGATCAGACTGTGACACTGGCATATTTCATCCGGTCAAAAGCAAAAAGATCGGCGTCCGAATGACTTCCTTTTGTAATCAGATCACTGATGATTTGCGCGCCGATGGTCGAATAGACGGTTCCGTTCCCACCGTAACCTAGCGTGAACAAGCAGTGCGGATAGCCCTCCTGCTCCCCAAACAGCGGGAGTCCGTCATGGGTTTCGACAAAAGTCGCTCCCCAATAATATTCGGCTCGCATTGGAATCTGTGGAAATAACTCTTGAATCTTTGCGAGCAATTTATCCCGCTTCTTAAGGCTAGAAGCATCCCTCTTTTGCAAGTCGTTCAAAGGCTCATCAAGTCCTCCGACAATGATTCTCCCTTCTGGACAAGTACGGATATACAAATAGGGGCGGGCTGTTTCCCAGATTAAACATGCATGCGGCCAACCCGTAAGCGCTTCGACTTGATTGGTCACGATAGAAAACGAGCTGGCAATCACAGCGTTGGCATTACGCTTCATGGTTTGTGCTTCGTAGCCAGTGGCAAACACGGCACGCCTGCACTTGATTGTGTGACCACTTTTGGTATAAACCAAAAGCCCTCCGTCCTGCACTTTTTGATGCACGACTTCCGTGTTTTCGTATACGCGCATCCCTTTTTTCACAGAGTGGGCGATTACACCGTTGGCAAATTTGTATGGATTGAACTCCGCATCTCCCTTGGAATAAATTGCCCCTGCCTTCGAAAAGGAGAATCGCTTCTCTATATCCGGTCGATCGAAATACGTGACTGGAAAGCCGTACTTCTTCAATAATTGGTACTCTGTCCGCAAGCTCTCCGCATCGGCTGGTTCACTGGCATAGTACAGGCTGTCACGCCTTATGTAATCTGGAGATTGGTCTAGCTGCCCAGAGATTTTTTCCAATTCATCAACAGCCTGCCGCGTCAGTTCGTAAAAACGAACTCCTTTTTGCTCACCGAAAGAATGGATACAGGCTGTCAACGTTTTATCGTTGCATATTTGCAGCAAACCCGTGTTAGCGCTGCTGCTGCCTTCACTCACCCGCCGTTTATCCACGAGGATAACATCCACATCATGCTGCTTCAAATAATAGGAAACGAGTGCTCCTGCCTCTCCGCCACCAATGATCAGGACATCACACTTCACATCCTCGGTCAGAGCGGGATATAGAGGTGGTGCTGGCAATGTTTCTGGCCAATACAGTTTTCCGGTCACGAATATCATCAGCATGTCCCCTCAGGCTGAAAGTATCAATACGGACGTTACTTCAATTCTCAACCATTAGGATAACCAACACGCCAACAGGCATCCGCTCCCCTATCGCACAATTCATTGGTGATACGTTATGATGGATGTCAGAAGGAGTGATTGTGCTTGACTACGGTATACGTAAAGCTTCCCCATGAAAATGCAGTTGTTCGAGAAATCGCTGGGACGGATGAACTACAGGAGCTGGTGGATGGTGACTATGAGGTAGTGGAAGATGACCATCTGGAGGGAATCTCCCTCGTTGTGAATGAAGATGCTCGCGGGGTACAAGCGAACAATTTCCCCATCACATCAGACGGTTTTTTAGACTGGGTCTATGGACCTTGCGTATTCGTCAAAGCAGATGGACGTTCGCTGACGGCTGACGATCTTTCGAGAATTGACCAGTTTTTATCCGCCAAAGGATGAGGATTTGATCAAAACAATGACCCCTGACGTATCAGCTCAAGTCCATTTACACGGCCGATGATCAGGGGTCTTGTATTTTTAACTCGATTGAATTAGCTCTTGATTCCGCTGCTGCCGAAGCCGCCCGCTCCTCTTTCTGTCTCATCCAGCTCATCGACTACTTCGAACTGCGCGACTGGAACGATTGCAATGACTCCCTGTGCAATCCTGTCCCCTTTTTTGATCAAGTAGCTATGTGCATCTACTTCTTGTTCAACGGTTACTTCGTTTTCGCTAGCGCCCAGACATACCTGGCCACTTTTTCCGGATGCGATTCGAATGTTATCCATCAGGACGCATACTTCACCGCGATAGCCTGCATCAACAGTCCCAGGTGCATTGGACAAGCGCAGCTTTGTTTTTGCACTGATCCCGGAGCGAGGGCGCACTTGCAATTCAAATCCTTCTGGAAGCGCGAACGCTAAGCCAGTTGGAACCTTTGCAGATTGGCCAGGGGCAATCAATGTATCCTCTACCGCGACCAGATCAAAGCCCGCGTCCATTGCTCTCGCGTACGCTGGGATCACGGCGTCTTGGTGAAGCTTTTTAATTTTCACCTGTGTAACCAGGCGCTCATTTGTCATGTTCATGTAATGTCTCTCCTCTATAGCCTGTCAGCTGAATACCATTCATAGTGTACAGGATGCGTCCACTTCCAGCAAGAAGCACCGTTTTTCATAAAAACCTCACAAATCCCTTTCTTTTTCAGCGCTTTTAACAATGGAATGTGATATAATCACCGTTGCATCTAAAATCACAATTGAAAAAAGAAAGGTGGAATTGTACCTTGCAAGTACAAAAACCATATCGCATTTTGTTGTATTACAAGTATACTCCTATTGAAAATTATGAGGAGTACGCAGCCGAGCACTTGCAATTTTGTAAGGATAACGGGCTGAAAGGGCGGATTATCGTAGCTCCGGAAGGAATTAATGGAACCGTATCCGGAACGATTGAGCAAACCGACGCCTACATGGAATATGTGCGAAAAGATCCACGTTTTAGTGATATGTGGTTTAAAATAGATGAGTCGGAAGAACATGCGTTCAAAAAAATGTTTGTGCGTCCGAAACAAGAGCTTGTAACCTGGCGTTTGGAGGAAGATGTTGATCCGAATAAACTAGTCGGCACCTATCTGAATCCAAAAGAATGGCACGAAATGATGCAGGAAGAAGACGTCGTGATCCTTGACGGTCGCAACTACTACGAATACGATTTGGGACATTTCCGTGGTGCGATTCGCCCTGAAGTGGATTCATCCCGTGAGTTCCCTGAGTGGATTCGTGAAAACATGAGCCAGTTCAAGGATAAAAAAGTCCTCACCTACTGCACAGGAGGTATTCGTTGCGAAAAACTGACAGGTGTATTGCTGCAACAAGGTTTTGAAAATGTTTACCATCTTGAGGGCGGAATTGTCACGTATGGAAAAGATCCAGAAGTCCAAGGGCGCCTGTGGGATGGAAAATGCTACGTGTTTGACGAGCGCATCTCCATACCGATCAACCATACAGAAGAAGACGTTGTAATTGGCCGTTGCCATTACTGCGGTACTGTGGAAGACCGCTATCTCAACTGCGCCAACCCATTCTGCAACAAACAGCACTTCTGCTGCACAAAATGTGAGACAAAATTCAAGCGTTCTTGCTCCGATGAATGCCGCGAGCACCCTCGCAACCGTTATGTAGAAGCGGAAGAAAAAGCGAAGCTGCAAGCTGCTGGATCAAACGCATAATTTTATCCAAACACAAACAAGCTGATTCTCTTGTAGAGTCAGCTTGTTTTTTTATAGACAAAAGGCTCACACTCCCCTCTCTTTCCCTTTACCTGAATTTGGTACTATAATAAAAATCAAATCATTCATAAAAGGGGATACATTATGTCAGTGATTCATGAAACGAGCATTCTCGAATGGCAAGCTGCAATGACAGCTGGAACCACGACTTCCCGGGAATTGACTCTCGCCTTTTTACAGCGGATTGCCACCTACAACAAACAAGGCATCCAAATCAATGCCATTTGTGAGCTAAATCCAGATGCACTGGCGATCGCAGAGTCACTGGATCGGGAACGAGCGGTGTCAGGCAGTCGCGGGCCGCTTCACGGAATCCCTGTATTGATCAAGGATAACATTGCGACATCTGACAAGATGCACACGACGGCTGGAGCGCTAGCTTTAGCTGATTCGTTTGCCTCTGCGGATGCATTCGTCGTAACCAAGCTCCGAGAAGCGGGCGCTGTTATTTTAGGGAAAACCAATCTGACGGAATGGGCTAACTTTATCTCCTATGACATGCCAGATGGCTACAGCTCGCGCGGTGGACAAGTGTTGAACCCATACGGTCCAGGTGTACTCGATGTCGGCGGGTCTAGCTCGGGGTCGGCTGCTGGGATTGCCGCAGGTTTTGCCGTTGTGGCAGTCGGTACGGAGACTTCCGGATCGATTCTCCATCCAGCAGAACAAAATTCGCTCGTGGGAATCAAACCTACTGTTGGCTTAATCAGCCGTTCGGGTATCATCCCGATTTCCCATAGCCAAGACACAGCCGGACCGTTGGCGAGAACCGTGACAGATGCAGCTATTTTGCTAGGCGCGCTTACTGGCGTAGATGAAAATGATCCGGTGACTGGAAAAAGCGAGGGTCTCGCGCAGACCGATTACCTCCCCTTCCTCGATGCAGATGGGTTGCGGGGTGCACGCATCGGCATTGTACGCTCCAGATTTTTGGCTGAGTGTGAAGCCGAAGAAATCGCCTTGTATGAAGCAGCAATTGAAAAGCTCAAAGAGGCTGGCGCAACTATCATAGATGCGGTCACCATTCCGACAGAAAATGCCGAATGGGATATACATGTTCTCGTGCATGAATTCAAGGTTGGTGTAAATGCGTACTTAAAAACGTTACCAGCCTCCTACCCGATCCGCTCCTTACAGGATGTCATTGCTTTTAATCGGGCGCATGAGGAACAAGCCCTGCTTTATGGGCAAGAGTTGTTGGAGGAATCCGAGCAAACCAGTGGCACACTGACTGAGCCGGAGTATCTGGCAAATCGCCTGTTCGATTTGGAAATGTCACAAAAACAAGGCCTTGATGCTGTCATGAAGGAGCACGAACTCGATGCCCTCTTGTACCCCGGCAGTACGGGTTATGCTATCCCAGCCAAAGCTGGATACCCTTCGATTACGGTTCCAGCTGGCTATACTTCTGCAGGCAAGCCATTTGGTATCACGCTGACTGGATTGGCATTCCAGGAACCTACTCTTCTTCGCCTGGCCTACGCTTATGAGCAAGCAACTCAACTGCGTGTAGCTCCGAATATGACGAAAGCGTAAAGGAAGCACAGAATGAACCGATATTACGGACTTTTTCTTGGTACAGCAATCCCTTTCAAGCATCTAAAGAAAATCATTCGCAAATTCAACTATGATTACTATGACAAAGCCAGTCCTGAACAACAGCAGGACTTTATCGAAATTATTCCAGAATTTCACATCAATCATTCTCATGATCCACACCATTGGCTAGAGTGTATCATGGTGGAACCGGCGTTTTTGAACAGATTTTTGGAAATCATAAACAACCTAAATTTCACTTTCATCCTTTGCCACTATACTCACGGTCATTTTCAAACGACGATGAATGGAATCGAGTATAGCGTTACGAACTTTCGCTCCTTGGAAGATGTCGTATATCTGCTATTGGAAGATGAAGATGATATCGAGGGGAGATTCTCTAAAAAACTACGCACGCTCCCACTCGAAAAACAAGTTGCCTCAGCCCCCGGAATCAAAACGAGCGAAGAATATCAGCATCTGCTAGATACATGGGTAAAGGAAGTACTCGCCTATCCAGCAAAAAACGCATGAGACCTTTTTGGCCCCATGCGTTTTTCCCTTTCTACATCGTCTTGCTTTCTTGCTCCGCTTTACCTAGTCGATCCTGGAACAGCTTGCTCAATTGACCGATATTTACTTCCCATTCCTCATCCTTGTAATAAACAGTCGCTTTGGATTCGCCTTTTTTGCCTACGATACGAATATTCGTTGTCTTCACTTCATAGGTTCCGTCTTCCTTGAAGGAAATATCGGCATCCTTTAGCTCTTTGTCCAAGACTGGTGTAATCGTCTTATCGACGACTTCCTGTGTAGCTACGGCTGCTTGACGTCCCATTTGGATCACTTCTTCAGGACTGAATTGGAAAAACAACACGAGCACAACACCAATAATAGCAGCAAGCGAAATAATTCGAATGATACTTCGTACCACCCATTGGGCAGCCATGATAATGATTATGACAGCTAGCGCAATCGGCCAGTAATCTTTGATCAGTTGAAGTATTTGGTCCATGTTTATCCCTCCTTCGATTTCAGTCTCGCCAAAAAATACCGAAACCAAATCTTCTAACAGAAAAAAACCGTCACAGCAAAGCGGACGGAATCGCAAAAATGGGTTGTCTTTCACTTATTCTCGTAAAAAAAGCAAACTCCTGCTCTCATTTTCAATCGTTTTAAACGAATAATTGACACCATGATCATCTTTTATCCATAATAGGAATCCGAGAAAAAATGGAAACGGGTGATATGGGATGAAACAAAATCTGTATGATCAACTGGATTTTTATCAGGACTATCAAAAGCTCCGTCTGTCGGGTGAATCGGAGAATGATATTATCGAACAGCCTGCTTTTCGCGGTTGTCTCCCCTCCCTAAAAGGATTGCGTGTACTCGACCTCGGTTGTGGTGGCGGACAGTTTGCCATGTACTGTGTGGAGCAAGGAGCAAGTGAAGTAATCGGTGTTGATCTCTCTCACAACATGCTGGAGTTTGCCCGGAAGAATAACAGTCATGAAAACATTCAATATCTACATGGCTCCCTGGAGGACATTGAGCTTGCCAATCATGACTACGATCTCATTACGAGCTCTCTCGTCATGGACTATGTTCGTGACTATGAGCACGTGATCAACAAAGTAAGCCACGCCTTGCGCAACGGAGGCCATTTCGTTTACTCTACACTCCATCCGCATATTACCGCTCGCAAAAAGGTCGAGGGCTGGGTACGCGACGAAGAAGGCCATAAGAATTTCTGGCCCTTGGACAACTACTTGGAAGATGGAGAACGAGAAATGCACATGATGAACGGCAGAAAGGCCCTTTTTTACCACCGCTCCATGTCTACTGCCATCAATACGTTAATCCAAGCGGGGCTTACCCTCCAAGAGATCATCGAGCCAACCTGCACGCCAGAAGGACTCCTCTTGCAGCCGCATCAGATTTCAGAAGTAAGAAGACCGACGTTTATTATTTTCAAGACACAGAAGACTTCGAAATGAATGAACAAAAGCCCGGAGGAGTGATCCGGGCTTTCCTTCAAGGACTTTTTGTCTTCGAACTCAAATTGTTTACATAACAATTATTATGTATCTGTATCGATTTTGGCTTTCAGACCCTTCGCATAGTACTCGTCCTGGATTTTCTCCGGCACCATACTCCCACCTGTCGCCCATACGATATGGGTCGCCTTTTTCATTTTTTCCGTTAGACCTTGCTTCGCCAAATAGTGACGCCCTGTCTCTTGTTGAAACAATCTAGCAGGTCCTGGCATGCCAGCCAATGCAGACGGCTCCAATCGAATGGATTCGTGATCGCGCAAGGCACGCAACAAAGCGTATAGCTCTTCGTCGTCCACTGTAAACACGCCACTCAGCAAGTCCTCCATCATTTTTCCTACAAATCGGGAAGGCCGACCAACTGCCAGACCATCCGCCTCTGTCTTGTTGTCTATCCCAAAATCTTGAACGGAGACTTTGTCATGGAGGCCTGTCATTAAACCAAGCAGCATGCAGGGAGAATGAGTTGGTTCCGCAAAAAAGCAATGAACATTGTCCCCATAAATAAGCTTTAACCCGTACGCTACACCACCAGGTCCCCCACCAACCCCACACGGAAGATAGACGAACAGCGGGTGATCACAATCTACTTTTATTTGTTGTTCCTCTAGCTGCCTTTTCAGTCGTTTTGCTGCTACTGCATAGCCGAGGAATAATCGCTTGGAGTTCTCATCATCGATGAAATAGCAGTTCGGATCGGCTTCTGCCTGTTTCCTGCCCTCTTCCACCGCTTTTCCGTAATCCGATGCGTACTCCACAACCTGGACCCCTTTTGCCCGCAGCAATTCTTTTTTCCATGCTTTGGCGTCCGCTGACATGTGTACAGTGACTTGAAAACCGAGCTTCGCGCTAATGATCCCGATGCTCAAACCGAGATTTCCTGTCGAGCCTACCGCAATGGAATAACGGGAAAACAGTTCCCGGAACGCATCCGAAGCCAAAATAGCATAGTCCTTGTCCGGTTGCAGCATCTGATGCTTTTTGGCCAATTCTTCTGCATGTGCCAGCACCTCGTAGATGCCGCCACGGGCCTTGATGGAACCGGCAATAGGCAAATGGCTGTCGCATTTTAACCAGAGATTCCCCTGTATATCCGACGCAAAGCGAGACTCTAGGTGCTTTTGCATCTCTTTTATCGGAACGAGTGGGGACTCGATCAGTCCACCAGCTTCTCTTGTCTCGGGAAAAGCCACTTGAATGAACGAGCCAAAACGCCGCAAGCGTTCTTCTGCATCCTGGACTTCCTCTGGCGTAACGGAGAGAGTTGCTTTTGCGATCTCAACATAGCTAGGGTTCGTCCAGAAAACTTCATCCGTCTCCATCATGTTAGGAAGAAGCGGATATTTCGTTTTCCACTCCTCCATTGTTAGCCCTTCCACCTTTTCATTGTTTCCCATCTTGAACGAGCCCCCTATTCTTCCTTCCATCTTCTTTGTTATTATAACGAAATATTACGAAACTTCTTTCGAAAAACCAAATAAAAATTACAGATGAATCCACTCATTTGATACAATGGTCGTGTTAACGAAGTCGACTGTAACAAAAAGGAAAGTGATAACATGTATCGCTATACCATATGCTTTCTCAAGCATAGAAATGGAATACTCATGCTGAATCGCAACAAATCACCGTTGATGGGGCTATGGAATGGCGTAGGCGGTAAGCTAGAGCACGGAGAGACTCCACTGGAGAGTGTTCTTCGCGAGGTTCGGGAAGAGACAGGCATTTTGCTAGAAACCGCTTGCTACAAAGGAATTGTCTCTTGGCTAGTCGATGGAATAGAAACGGGCGGTATGTATGCATTTCTCGCTCATCTTCCAGAAGACTACGAGCGCTCTCAAACCCCACAGGTAGTGGAAGAAGGCATACTTGACTGGAAAGAGCTAGCGTGGATCTTGGACCCTGACAATGCTGGCGTCCCAGAAAACCTTCCCAAGTTTTTACCATACATGTTGGAAGAGACTGATCCATGTCAGCATTTCTTTACGTACGAAAATAACCAGGTTGTCAACTATGAAACAGCTCCATTGCCAAAGCCGGTTACAACTTGAATCGGAGGAGAAACACAGATGGAAATTCGCAAGCTTGCAGCACAAGAACAACCACCAATGGATTTACTCTTATTGGCTGACCCCTCTGTCAGATTGGTACAAGATTATTTACAAAGAGGTCAATGCTATGTCGCTGTTCTGGAAGATAGCATCGTAGGCGTCTACGTCTTGATTCCAACCAGACCGGATACGATTGAACTCGTGAATGTTGCCGTCGATGAAGCCCATCAAGGGAAGGGCATTGGCAAAAAGCTCGTTCTTCATTCGATTGAAGTAGCCAAATCGCTCAGTTATAAGACGATCGAGGTCGGCACAGGGAATTCTAGCGTGGGTCAGCTCGCCCTTTATCAAAAGTGTGGATTTCGGATGAATTGGATCGATCGGGACTTTTTCTTGCGGCATTATGAGGAAGAGATTTACGAAAACGGGATTCAGGTGGTAGATATGGTTCGCCTCTCTCAAGATATTTGAGAAGATTGTCTAGAAACAGTGTGAACCAAATGAGTATACATAATTTATATTATGTTATCTTTTTATAGGAAAAGGTGATGCCAGGTGATCACGCATTTTTCTAAGTTAACCTTACAAACTGTTTCCATCCAAGGGGTACACCAGGTTTACGCAGACCGTCTCGGCTTTCCGATTTCATCTCAAACAGACAAACAGATTACGTTTCAAGTCACACCCGATTTTCGTTTAACCTTTGAAGAAGTGTATAATCCGATTTCCCCCGCCCATATTGCTTTTCAAGTGCCTTATTCCCTGTTTCATGAATCAGCGAAAAAGATCAAAGAATCTGGTCTTTTGCTTGTTCGATGGGAGGATGGACATGACATTGATCTGGAAAAAGGGCGGATGAACCTGTATTTCCGCGATGGAGACGGGAATCTTCTTGAGATTATTGCCCACGAGTATGTGTCAGAAGAGGTCGTCGAGCCATCCACTCCCCTGCACATTCTGTATTTACGAGAAGTGGGCTGTCCCGTGGAAAGTGTGCCTGTTTTTACGCAATGGCTAAAATCGAATATTAGCATGAAAACATACGAGGATGGCGAAATTTTTAACTTCGTCATCGGGGGAACGGCACATATTGTAGCCACATGGAAAAACAGGCCTTGGATTCCCATTGCGATGAAAGCGTTACCACCAAAAATGCACGTCACTTTTGGAACACCTGACCAAACGTTCCTGCAAAAAGTGCGGAGACGCTTTGAAAAAAGTAATGTCCTCTTCCATTCGGATGCCCATGAGCTTACGTTCGTCCGGGAAGGATACTCTTTTTCTGTTATCCATACACCCGATTACGCCCCTGACATCCCGAGCAAATTGCAATTACCACTTTCTATCTCCACCTAGCAAATACAGCGGCAGACGAGGACTTCAGACGTGTCCCTGACTGCCGCTGTTCTGCTTTCACGCTATCCTCTGGCGACCTTTCTCTTCAAAAGTGGCTCGCGACCTTCGCGTCCTTGTGTTTTTGCAAGGTAGATGGCGTATTCAAGCGGTCGAGTAATGGCATTCTTGTACTGCCCCGTTGCCCCCATCTCCCGGAAAATTTCCCGAGCTGGTTTGGGATTCACTTCGATCAGCCAAGCGCGACCATCTACATCGATGCCAATATCCAGTCCAAATTCAACCATCCGTCCAAAATGATCCTCGAGTGTTTCCGCTGTTTGAAAAGCGAGCTGTTCGCAATCACGCACGATCTGCGCAGTGCGCTCCTCCCCAAACCTCGGTCGGAGAAATACCGAAACTGGGATAGCTTCTCCACCTCCATGCAGATTAGAGGTGGCACTGCGTTCTGGACCCACGCGAATTCCATGACCTGTAATGCTCCATTCACCCTGCCCATTCTTTTGAATCAAGAGGCGCATGTCTACTGCACGCGAAGGAACCAGCTGCAAACGAAGACCTTGTTGAACGATGTATTTCTCCTGTCTCGTCCAACGATCTACCCATCTCTGGGCAGCAGCTTTGTCTCTTACTACTGTGGATACTTTCGCCCTTTGCTTATTTCGGCCGAGCAGTCGAAGTTCGTCGCCACGCTTTTCAATGGACAAGATGTTTCTTCCCCCTGTTCCATTGAGTGGCTTTACGTAGAGTAATGGATGCTTCCCTAGCATGTTGACCAGGCTTTGGCGGTTATAGAGGTGGGTCTCCGGAAGCCAGCGATGCATTCTGGGGTCCCGATGCAGCACCTCATGTACACGCCATTTGTTTGCCAAGCGATTGTTTGCATACAAAAAATTACTCGTCCGCCGAAAGGCCACATAGTTCTTAAACGCTTGTGTCGGTGTATAGCGGTATCGGTCAAATACAGCGTCTGGACGGTCAAATATCCTTGCTTGCCAGCCACCATTGCTCCCCTGGACATACCCTCTCACCTGCCTGCCAGCTCCAAGAACATCATTTGGTGAAAACAAGAAAACGGTACAGCCTAGTTCTTGTCCAGCCTTTAGTAGTCGCCGAAAATAGGTTGGCTCTGCAAAGCGTTTGCCTTCCCGCCAAGTCAAGATGCCGATTATGGGTCGTTTCAAAAGACCACCCTCTCTCGTTTCCTCCTTGGCAGTTTATTCAGTCCGTAGTCAAATGGCGATTATCTCAGCTTCTTTTCCAAGTGAAACAGATCGAGTGGCAACGGAGCCGTGACTTCGATGACTTCTCCCCCGAATGGATGCACAAATTTGAGAACTGCTGCGTGCAGCGCTTGTCGCTTAATGAGTTCACGCTTGCCACCATACAGTTCATCCCCTAAAAGCGGGTGCCCAATATGACTGAAGTGAACGCGAATTTGATGGGTTCTCCCCGTCTCCAATTGACATTCTACTTTCGTAGCTGTTTGAAAACGTTCTATGACCAGGTAATGGGTAATCGCTGAATCGCCGTTAGGTGTGACCCTTCTGCGCGTCCCATGATTCCGATCTTTTCCAATGGGCTCATTGATTTTCCCGCGCTCTTTGGGCATTTGTCCCGAAACATACGCGACATATGTACGTTTGATTGTGCGCTCACGCAGCATTTCATCTAACAGTGCAGAAGCCCACGCATGCTTCGCGTACAGAACGACGCCTGACGTATCCTGATCCAGCCGATGGACATGGCGGACTTTTGCTTCCAAACCTGTACGGAAAAAGTGCCCCGACACGAGATGATCCAACGTCACATGATGATATCGTTCGGTCGGATGTAACAGAAGACCAACCGGCTTATTCACGATGAGCAAATGATCATCCTCGTACAAGATCTCTGGAGCTTCACTAGCCGGATCAAGCCCCAATGGCTCAGGCTTGCACATCCGCAGGCGAACTTCCTGCCCTACTTTTCCAACAACATGCTGAGCAACAGGTGCGCCATCCAGTAGTACTTCTTTGTGTTGGAATAAAAGATGGACCTGCTTGCGAGGCAGCTTCCACTCTTCGCGCAGCAGGTTCCCAATCGGAATGGCATCATCTTCGTCTCGTAAGTGAGCAACGAGCCATTCTCCTTCTTTTTTCATGAATAACATTTCTGTCTATCTCCCTGTTCTATGTTCATGCAATTACGCTTGCTCGAGTCCTTTACTGACTTGAATCGCACGGTCCAGGAAATGCTCGATCTCCTCACGATTCTTTCCGAGCTTGCTAACAAAGCGAACCAGTTCTTTTCCTTTATGGAACGCAATAAAGCTCGGAATCCCGAAGACATCGTACTTTTGGGACAAGTCCGGGAGAGTATCACGGTTGACTTCAATCATGTCCAGCTGTTCTTTGTATTTTTCTTCCACGGCAGGCATGAATGGATCAATACGATGGCAATCTGGGCACCAATCCGTGAAGAATTTGACAATGACTGGCTTGGTTGCTGCGATTACTTGCTCGAACTCAGCTTCTGTCTTAATTTCTCTCATGTTATCTTCCTCCCAGAATGATTTGGAAATAGTGTACCACAGCCGCGAGCTGTTTGGGACGTTTAGGAGAAACAATTGCCATCACTAACAAAACAACAATCGGAAATCCTATTGGTTGTAAGCCAATAATTCTGAAGGTAGGTGCTCCTCATGAAGAAATTCGCTGCTTTGTTGATGGTTGCATGCTTGGTAACTACTGCAATTCCTGTATCTGCTGCGACACATGACGGTCACAAAAAACACCACAAGGTACAAACAAAAGCGCATCATATGAAGACCAAAGCTCACCATATGAAAACCAAAGCACACAAAGGCAAAGTGCATATCAAGGCTATGCCGAAAACTGGTATGGGTGGGGCAAGCAATTAAAGGGGGCTCTTCCCCCTTTTCTTTGCGATCTATGAAAAAACTGCTGGGTTTCCTTCTATTCATTAGTTTGGTTACAATTGGTTGCGGTCATACAGCTAAACAACCGGTCGAAGCGCCAAAAATCACGAATACCATGCCAAAACCAGCAGGGCCCATCCTTATCAAACGAACGGTTACCGTTTATGGTCCTTCGCTGCCACCTCAACCGACGTTTTTTCCTGCCCCTCCTCTTCCAGACGGAATCATGCCATCACTTCTACATATTCCAAAACTGAACCTGCAAGCTCGTGTAGAACCGGTCGGCGTTTTACCGAATGGGCAAATGGACGTCCCAAAGGATTTTGATCGCGTGGGTATTTTGGCGCCATGGACGAAGCCCGGGATGAAGGGGAATGCAGTGATCGCCGGTCATTTCGATCATTATACGGGTCCAGCTGTTTTTTACCATCTGAAAAAACTAAAGTCCGGTGACAAAATCACGGTACGTGAAGCAAAAGGAAGAACGCTTACCTTCCAGGTTCGCAGAGTAGAAAGCTTCCAGACTGCCGAAGCCCCCATCGATCAGATTTTTGGGAATGCAGAGCGCTCCCAGCTGAATTTGATTACCTGCTCCGGCAAATTTAACAAGAAAACACAGGAGCATGCTCGAAGGCTAGTCGTCTTTTCCGAACTTGTTCAAGATACAGAGTCGCAAGATAAAAAACCCAGTGTGCGCAAATGATTGCGGCGACTGGGTTTCTTGTTTGCCTTTATATTTTTCCACCCTGCTCGATGAGACACTGCACAAACGCTTCAGCCGGGCGTGACAGCGGTTTGTCCTTTCGATACGCCACAACGAGTGTGCGAGAAGGTTTTGTTTTTATCCGCACATAAATTGGCGGCTCGATCGTTCCGGGTGCGAGCGTAATCATTTTCGGCGCAAACGACAACCCCATGCCTGCTGCAACAAGTGACTGAGCCGTCTGGATGTTCGAGCTCTCAAACACGATTCGCGGTCGGAATCCCGCCTGCTCACAGAGCCGGAGCGAAATCGTACGGAAGCCTTGTCCTTCTTTTAACAGGATAAAAGGCTGATCGGCTACCTCTGCGAGATCGACTTCTTTCCGTTTCGCGAGCGGATGATTGGCTGGTACGGCCAAAAAGATTTCTTCATTGATCGCGGGGATGATTTCCAGAGACGGATCACTGATGGGCATGGTTAGCAGGCTTACATCAATTTTACCCCGCACGAGTAGCTGCTCCAAATGACTCGACGTTTCCTCCATCAATTGCAGCTCGACACCGGGAAATTGCTTTGTAAACGTAGGCAACACCCTTGGCAGCACGTACGCCCCTGTGATCGGTAAGCTTCCTACTAGCAATTTGCCGCTTTCTCCTATGGCATAAGCTCGCATTTCCCTCTCTAGCCCCTCCGACATGTCGACGAGCGTTTGCGCCACTTGTATGAAGCGCTGTCCCGCATCAGTCAGTTCTACGTGCTGCGGCAAGCGATGGAACAAGCTGACACCGAGTATTTTTTCCAGCTTCGCAATTTGTTGGCTCAACGACGGTTGGGCCAAATGTAATCGATTGGCTGCCCGAGAGAAACTGCGTTCTTCCGCAACAGCAAGTACATAACGAATTTGTCGTAACTCCATATAGACCTCCCGATAGGCAAAAACTATCCTTCTTATAATTATTATATCTTTGAACTATTCTCTTTGCCATGTTACAACCTTGTTAAGAGTTTTTGAACGAAGGAGGAAACATAATGACAGCCCGTACGATGTTTGAAAAGATTTGGGACAATCACATTATTCACGAAGAGGCAGGCAAACCGAGCCTTTTGTATATCGACCTGCACCTGGTTCACGAGGTGACTTCGCCGCAAGCTTTCGAAGGACTCCGCTTGGCTGGCCGCCAAGTACGCCGTCCAGAGCTTACCTTCGCAACCATGGACCACAACGTACCGACAGCTGACCGTTTTAATGTCAAAGATCCGATTTCTCGTCAACAAATGGAAACCTTGACGGCGAACTGTGAGGAATTCGGGATAACACTCGCGGATCTGAACAGCCCAGATCAAGGGATCGTCCACGTCATTGGTCCTGAGCTCGGGCTCACACATCCAGGCAAAACAATCGTCTGCGGTGACAGCCACACCTCCACTCATGGAGCATTCGGTGCCCTCGCCTTCGGTATTGGTACCAGCGAAGTGGAGCATGTACTCGCAACGCAATGCTTGCAGCAATCCAAACCAAAAACGATGGAAGTACGCGTAAACGGCGACCTGCCATTCGGTGTCAGTGCAAAAGATTTAATTCTGGCGATTATCGCAAAATACGGAACTGATTTTGCAACTGGCTACGTCGTAGAATACACAGGCGCTGCGATCCGCAACCTGACCATGGAAGAGCGCATGACTGTGTGCAACATGACAATTGAAGGTGGCGCTCGTGCCGGCCTAATCGCTCCTGACCAGACTACTTTTGACTACTTGAAAGGCAAGCGCTTCGTTCCGCAAGGGGAAGATTTCCTAGTAGCTGTCGAGGCTTGGAAAGAGCTGTGCACAGACGAAGGCGCTGCGTTTGATTCCTGTGTAGAAATCGAGGCAGCCGAGATCGCACCGCAAGTTACGTGGGGAACGAGCCCTGGTATGGGTACGAACATTACGAGCACAGTTCCAAACCCTGAATCATTCGAGACAACCGCACAGCGCAAAGCGGCACAAGATGCTCTGGCATACATGGACCTTGCACCTGGCACCCCTATGAGCGATATCAAAATCGATCGCGTGTTTATCGGCTCCTGTACGAACGGTCGGATCGAGGACTTGCGTAAAGCAGCCGAAGTAGCAAAAGGACGCAAGGTCTCCCCTTCCGTACACGCGATGGTCGTTCCTGGCTCTCAAGCAGTTAAGCAGCTCGCTGAGCAAGAGGGCTTGCACCTTATTTTCCAAGAAGCTGGCTTTGACTGGCGCGAATCTGGTTGCTCCATGTGTCTGGCGATGAACCCGGATATCCTGTCCGAGGGTGAGCGTTGTGCTTCTACCTCCAACCGGAACTTCGAAGGACGTCAAGGACGCGGCGGAAGGACGCATCTGGTTAGCCCGGAAATGGCAGCAGCAGCAGCTATCGCAGGTCACTTCGTCGATGTACGTGAATGGAAAAGCGAGAACGCTAGCAAGGAGGTATTCCAATGAATCCATTTGTCATCCACACCGGAGTGGTAGCCCCACTCGATCGTGTAAACGTAGATACGGACGCTATTATTCCTAAGCAGTTCTTGAAGCGCATTGAGCGCAGCGGTTTTGGTCAATTCCTGTTCTACGAATGGCGCTTTACTGTCGATGGTGCGCCAATCGATACGTTCATTCTGAATACACCTGGGTACAAGGACTCTACTGTCCTTCTTGCCCGCAACAATTTTGGCTGCGGCTCCTCTCGTGAGCATGCGCCATGGGCTCTCCTTGATTATGGCTTCCGCTGTGTGATTGCTCCATCCTTTGCGGACATTTTTTACAACAACTGCTTCAAAAACGGCATCCTGCCGATCAAATTGAGTGAAGAGCAAGTCGATGAGCTGTTCAATCGTACCCAAAACAAGCCGAACTACCAGCTGACCATCGATCTGCAAGAACAAGTCATTCGTGACAGTGAAGGTCTCTCCTACCCGTTCGAGGTAGACTCCTATCGTCGTTATTGCCTACTGAATGGTCTCGACGATATTGGAATTACGTTGCAGTATGAAGATAAGATCACTGCATACGAAGCAAGTCGTTAATTTTCCATTCATAGCGTCGCGCATAGAAAAAGCGAAGGCATCCACTATTGAGTGCCTTCGCTTTTTTCATGTTTGTCCTATAGAAGAATATACATGTGGCTCTCATCAAAGTATTGATCGCCGATTTTCAGTGCACGCTTCTCTAAAGCGTATGGAATAAAGCCCATTTTTTCATAAAGACGAATGGCAGCCGGATTGGTTGTGACGACAGCGAGCTGTATCGTATCGATATCTCCTCGCTCCTTTAAGTAGGCTAGCTCTGCCTGCATGAGCGCTTGTGCGACACCCGTCCCGCGATACGCTTCACGCACGTACATGGAGACGATAGAAGCTTTATGTCTTGCTTTCATCCCTCGGTGGCGGAAAAAACCGATGATGCCAGCCAGATTTCCTTCCACAAAAGCTCCAAAATAGCCGCTATCCCCCGCCTCTCCTTGCGAAAGTCTTCTCAGCCACTCTTCCCTCGGCATTTGGATTTCCTCTTCATATGTAGAGCCGAATGCATCTGGATCTGTTTGCAGCCCTTCTAGTCTAATTTTGATAAGCTCATCTGCATCGTCTGGTCCCAAAAAGCGAACTTCCATTCTAAGCTGCACCTCTCCCATTTTTAATTTCCACTTATCTTAGTCAAGAGTTGCTTGAAAGTAAAGAACTATCTAAAAAAACGCCAGGAGCATATCCCTGGCGCATTTCCTCTTCCTATGCAGTTCCCGTCTGATTGGGGTTGCTTTGCCCAAACAGCGCAAGCGCTTTCTCCCGCAGCTTGAACTTTTGAATTTTGCCGGAAGCGGTCATCGGATATTCATCTACAAACTGTATGTAGCGAGGGATTTTGTAATGAGCTATCTTCCCTTCGCAATAGTCCCGTACCTCATCTTCCGACAACGTTTCGTGAGGCTTTACCCGAATGCACGCTAATACCTGCTCGCCGTATTTAGCATCAGGTATACCTACAATCTGGACGTCCAACACTTTTGGATGCGTATAGAGGAATTCTTCCACTTCACGTGGATAAATATTTTCCCCTCCGCGGATGATCATATCTTTAAGCCTGCCAGTAATCCGATAGTAGCCTTCCTCATCGACGGTTGCCAAGTCTCCGGTATGTAGCCAGCCTTCATGATCAATCGCCTTCACTGTCTCCTCTGGCATGTTGTAATAGCCTTTCATGACCAAATATCCTCGGGTGCACAGCTCGCCTTGTACACCTGGCGGCAAAATGTCACCTGTCGCCGGATCGATGATTTTTGCTTCTACCTCTGCATGCAGACGACCGACAGTGGATACTTTTCGCTCGAGGAAATCCTCTGGTACGGTCTGTGTAATGACGGGAGAAGCTTCGGTTTGTCCGTACGCAATCGTAATGTCACGGATTCCCATTTGATCGACGACCTTCTTCATAACCTCAATCGGGCATAAAGAACCAGCCATGATGCCTGTTCGCAGCGAGCTCAGGTTACGCTTGGCAAACGTCGGATGGTTCAGCTCGGCAATAAACATGGTGGGTACACCGTACAGTGCTGTGCAGCGTTCGGCCTCCACAACTGCAAGTACAACGCCAGGATCAAAGGCGATGACAGGAACCATCGTCGCACCTGTCGCCACACATGCCAAGGTCCCCATCACACAACCAAAGCAGTGGAAAAACGGAACCGGAATACACACCTTATCCTCTAACCCGAGCCGCTGACATTCCGCTACCTTGATGGCATTGTTGACGATATTGACATGTGACAGCATGACTCCCTTTGGAAAACCAGTCGTCCCGGATGTGTACTGCATATTGATGACATCATCAGGTGAGAGCGTCGCCTGACGCGCGCTCCGCTCTTCTTCCGTGACCCATGCAGCTCGTTCGAGCAAATCACTCCACAGAAACATTCCGGGTTGTCGCTCATTCCCTAAATAGATCACATTTTTTAAATGCGGAAGCCTTTTGGATTGTAGCGCTCCAGGTTCACATGTCTGTAACTCCGGGCAAATCTCTTGAATCATCGCAAAATAATTCGCATCGCGATAGGAATCAATTAAAAGAAGCGTCGTCGACTCTGATTGACGCAGCAAATATTCTAGTTCATGTACCCGGTAGCTCGTATTGACCGTTACCAGTACACCGCCCATTTTCGCTGTGGCAAATTGCGAAATTACCCATTCTGGCACATTCGTTGCCCAAATCGCGATATTTTCCCCTTTTTGAATGCCAAGCGACATAAATCCCCGCGCTGCCTGATTGCATATCGCTTGAAATTCCCCAAACGTATAGCGAAGCCCTTGTTCGTGATAAACCAACGCTTCCTTTTCCTGATACTTACTGGCCGTGTCGTCTAACATGTTGCCGATTGTGGTCATATGAATCATACAAGCACCCCCAAAACATTCAGACTATTCTGTAGGATTCTTCTTTTACGCCACAATCCCTTCTTTTTCCGTTATCGTCCTATATCCATTCGTTCTTATGTTCCTTGATAAATGCGATGTCTTCTTGATAGTGAAGAATATGACCTTCTTCGATCATCTTTTGAAAAGCAGTATCGCCTTCACTAGCTTTTCTGGCAATGGTTTTGCATAGTCCTTCTAACCGAAGCAAGACCATTTCTAGCGTACCTTCGTTCATTTCCATCCCGTACGATTCAAAAAACAAGGCCACTCGCTGTTTTCGCTGTTTGGCATGCAGCAGTGGTTGGTAATGAATTTTTTCTCCGGATTCAGTTAAAGAAAATCTACTCAAAGGCACGCAGGTATAGAGCGTATAAGCGATGTCCCAAAGTCTTGGACCCGGAGCCGCTAAATCAAAATCGATAATGCCAATGGGTAATTGTCGATGGAAAATGATATTGTACATGGCAAAATCGTTATGACAGATGACTTCACGCGGGCCAGGAGTGTGATCCAACGACTGCCACTGGTCATCGAATGGAAAATCACTCACAGAATCATGATAAAGCCGAAACATTTTCGCAATTTCTTGTAACGCTTCGTCTGCATGCATATATTCCTTCCAAGGATAATGACCAGCCTCTCCTTCAATAAAGGACAGGATTTCTCTCCCCTTTTCATCCATACCTAAAAATTTCGGCGCGTACGGATAGCCTGTTCTTTCCAAGTGCTTCAATAATTCATGGATGTTCTTGCTTCCTGGCTTTACTTCCCTTCTGACTGTATTGCCAGAACGGTAAACGTTCGTTACGTTTCCGCCCGCTAACAATTCTTCGCTCGACGATGACGATTTTGACATATCAGGAACGCCCCTTTCTTTTGACGAAAAAAGAAAGCGTCCCTGTTGTGGAACGCCATCTACTTTACTGCACGACGATTTTTTTCGTAGCCTCTACCTTGTATGGCAGGTGGTTGCTGTAGTTGAGCTCTACGCGAATTTCATGCTCTCCCTTGGGCAACTTTTTCAGTAAAAACTCTGGCTGATAAATCATTCCTTTTGGTTCGCCATTCAGGTATAAATGTGCGTGTCCTTCTCCAAAGACTGGGGCCTCGGCCAATTCGCCATTTTCCTGAACAAACGTGAAGTTCTCTGTAAGCAAGGCTACTTCTGCCGTCGTCCCATCCATCTTGACCTCCATATTCAGCGCCGGCTTTTCTGACCCTGCTGGCTGGTTCATGGGTGCCGTCGCTGTAACAGAAGTAGTTGGATCTGACGGACGATAAGAGTCAGAGACGCTCAGAGGGTCTTTGACCAGAAGTACGATGCCCGCCACAAGTACTACAAGAAAAACAATTCCGCCCAAAATGAGATTGCGCATACTGATAATAAAGACCTTCATGTCTCTACTCTCCCTTTCGCAAGTGCTTGTCACTTATTTGTACATGCATATGCGAGAGTGAAGAGAGTTAGAAGCAAAAACTTTTCTAGTAATTAGCGGTAGTTAATAAATTGTACTTCCAACGGCAGATCAGCCTTGCGAATCGCGTTGATGATTTGCTGTAATTCATCTTTGCTTTTTCCCGTCACGCGAATTTGATCGTCTTGATTCTGTGTTTTCACTTTGAGTCCTGTATCTTTGATGATGCTGTTGATCTTTTTCGCATTGTCTTTGTCGATCCCCTGCACCAGCTTGACACGCTGACGAACAGTACCTCCCGCTGCTGGTTCAATCTTTCCGTAGTCGAGGTTTTTTATTGGGACATCCCGTTTGACGAGCTTGCCAAGCAAAATATCTTTTACCTGACTGAGCTTGAAGTCGTCATCGGAGACGAGGACGAGCTCTTCTTTATCCAAGGAGATGCTGCTCTTGCTCCCTTTGAAGTCAAAGCGATTTTCTATTTCTTTTAATGCGGTCTGAATCGCATTGTTCACTTCGGACAACTCTACTTTGGACACGATATCAAATGAGCTCTCTTTACTCAAAGGAATTCCCCTCTCTTTATTAGATCGCTCGGATCAAGCCACCATCGACGAGGAAGGATTGACCTGTCACGTAGCTGTTTGCTGGCGAAGCCAAGAACGTCACCATGCGAGCAAACTCGTCAGGCTGACCGTATCTGCCCAATGGGATTTGCTTCTCCCAATTTTCCCTTACTTCCTCTGTACTGATGCTCTTCGCCTCTGCGGTAAGCCCATCCAGTTGTGCCACCCGATCTGTCGCTATTCTGCCAGGCCCGATGGTGTTAATCAGAATCCCATCTGGTCCTAGTTCTGAAGAAAGCGTCTTGGAGAGGCCCAATACCCCAGTACGAAACGTATTGGACAGAAGCAAATTCTCAATTGGCTGCTTAAAGGACGAGGAAGCGAAATTGATGATTCTTCCAAATTGGTTCGCTCGCATATGAGGCAAAACAGCACGAATAGCACGTACATAGCTGAGCAAATTTAGCTGGAAGGCTTGCATCCACTGTTCGTCGGTGAGCTGATCGAATCTGCCTATCGCAGGCCCACCTGAATTGTTGATTAAAATATCGACGCTGCCAAAATACTTGACCGTTTCTTCGACAACTCGCTTTATGTCTTCTTCCTTCGTGACATCCACTGTTACGGCAAGAGGTGACTTTCCAGTAGCCTGTTCGATCTCAGCACGAACGATTTCCAGAGCAGCTTCATCTCTACCGCATATCGTAACATTCGCTCCTTCTTGGGCGAGGCACTGCGCTGTTGCCTTCCCCAATCCTTTTGATGAGGCGAGTACTAGAGCCGTTTTTCCTTGCAAAAATAGATCCATGTGCATGCTCCTTTCATGGTTCACTCATGTATGTATCTTGATCTCTTTATTCTACAGAACTTTCAGACGAAGGAAAAGCAAAAGAGAAGGGGTTCAGCACATACTCCCCTTCTCTTGCAAATCACTATACCTCTGTCGGAGGTACGTTCTTATCTTTGTTTTGTTTTGCTTCTCGTTTCGCCTGGCGAGCCGCTTTACGCGCCAGTCTTCTTTCCTTCGCCCCCTCAAACAGGGAGTACAGGACTGGTACAAGCACCAGTGTCACGATCGTGTGGAAAATCAAGCCGGAGATAACGGCTGTTGCGAGTGGCGCTTCCAAATCTGAGCCTTCTGCCATTGCAAGACCCATCGGTAGCATCCCGAGAATCGCCGTCAGCTTCGTCATGATAACGGGACGAATACGTTCCTTCGTTCCTTGGATAATCGCCTCTGCGGTTTCCATTCCACGTTTGCGCAGCAGGTTGATCCTGTCGATCAAGAGGATCGCATTGGATACGACGATGCCGACAAGCATGATAATCCCGATCATCGCCATTTCACCGAATGTCCGCTGCGTAAGGACGAATCCAAGTACAACACCGACCAAGGCCATTGGAATCGTCAGCATGATGATAAACGGTTGGGACATCCGCCCGAACTGGGCAACCATGATGACGTAAATCAGAGCCAGAACCCCCAGGAATACGAAGATCCCCTGGCTCATATTCGTGCTTTGCTCTTTTAGCTTACCGGCGATTTCTACTTTATATCCTGCTGGTACAGGTACGGTTGGTAATTTCTCATCTAGCTCACGGCCTACTGCCCCTAATTCACTTCCCAGCATCTCGGCAGAAACCGTAACGATGCGTTCGCCTTCTTTACGCTCAATCGTGATCGGAGACTTACTGTACTCGATATCTACCAGATCTGCCAAAGGCACTGCTGCTCCGTCTTTCGATGTCACCATAATCGTTTTGAGCTGATCCGGGTGCTTCAGCCAGTTATCCGGCATCTTGGCAACGACGTCTACTTCGATTCCATCTTGTGTGATGGACGTAATTGGTTGGCTGCCAATTAACACGCTCAGTTGTTGCAAAAGGGAACGGTGATCTACATTCAGTCTGGTAAGCGCTTCTTGTTTTGGCAGCAACGTAACTTTTTCTTTTCCTTCTTTAAAATCGTTGCGAATGTTGGTGAGCCCGTTGATCGTGCCAAGCATCGCTTCCAGATCGGTTGCGACCTTCTGCATGACTTCCATGTCATCCCCGTAAACTTCCAGTTGGATCGGGCCGCTTCCGCCTTGTTGTCCGAAAGACATGGAGACCGATTCGATTCCTGGGGTCGCATTCAGGCGCTTGTTAATATCCTCGTTCAAAGCGTCCTTTTCACGTGTTCTGTCCGTTTTCGGAATTAAGGAAATGAACAATGTTGCTTCTTCCTTGGAAGTAAAGAAGAATACATCCTTGATTTCCGGGATCTCCCGCATAGATGTTTCTGCGGTGACGGCTGCTTTTTGAGCTGTTTCCAACGTAGTACCGATTGGCATTTTCATAGTAACAAAGACGATATTTTCATTGGGGTTAATTCCTTGACCCATTTTCATAAAAGGTGTGAGGAAAGCGGAACCAACCAGCAATGCTATTGCGAGTAAAACCGTTTTTATCCGATGTCTAATCGCTACATGTAAAATGCCGCTGAATACGCGAATGATAAAGTGTTCCTTGCCTTCTCCTTCTAGCGAAACGTGCTTATCCTTCTGCAAGAAGCGATTGGAAAACACGGGAACGAAGAAGTAAGCAGCGATTGTAGATGCAATAATGGCAGCGGATACCGTAAAGGCGATTGTAGCCAAAACCGGTTTCAGCCAATCTTCGAAATCAGCAAAGACAAGTGGCAAAAAGACGATGATGATCGTGAGCTGCGAGGTGAACACAGGTGTCAAAACTTCTCTCGTTCCTTTAATAATAGCCTGCTTCAGCTCTTCGCCCTTTTCCCGGTAGTGATAGATACTTTCTAATACGACGATGGCGGCATCGACGATCAAGCCGACTGACAAGCTAAGCGACAGCAAGCTGATCATATCAATGTTGTAGCCTGCGAGTTTCATCGCGATGAACGTCATGAACGCAGAGAGTGGCAACGTCGTAGCAATGACGAGTGTGACCCTCCAGTTGCGAAGGAAGACGAACAAGATGATGATCGCAAGCGCCCCACCAATCATGACATCCCGGCTGAGGTTGCTCACGGCATGCTCAACAAAGGAAGCTCCTTCGAACATGACTTTGATGTTGTATTTGCCGTTTGCTTCTGTGTTAATTTTGCGAACGACTTCTTCTACTTTCTTTTGTGTCGTGATCAAGTCATAGCCGTCTGCCCTCGTCACGCTGAGTTGAATAAACACGGAACCGTTTGTCAGGGCGACGAAGTCTTTTACTTTTCCACGCAAATCTTCAATTTGTGCCAGTTGATTCAGAGAAACGGTTCCTCTCGGTGTATCAATTGGCAGTGCCTCTATTTCCTGCGGGGTCTGATAAGTATTGTCAATCATGACAACCGTATCAAATCCCGTGTTCTCCAGTGTACCAATCCCTTGCTTCCAGTTTGTATCCTGAAGTTGTGAAATGATAGCCGCTGGCGTTGTTTGATAGGCATTCAATCGCTGTGGCAAAAAGGATATGGTAATTTTATTCTCGAAGCTCTTCTCTTCTACGATTACTTCCTTGACGCCCTCGACTTCTTCAATGCGGTCCTTGATTGAAGTTTTTGCCAAACTCAGCATGGTCTTCGGCTCTGCTCCCACGACGGCAAAATCAATCATTTGATCGCTACCCATATTGCTCTGGAAGATATCTACAGAGTCAACGGCTTTCGGAAAACCGTTTCGGAGACGGTTAACGGCATTTTGTACATCTTGCTTAACCTGCTCGCCTTTGCCTTCATTTGCAGAAACATTGATTCTGACAGAACCTGCACTTGTTGAAGAAGAGTATTTTTTAATATCATTAATCGATTTTAGTTCTTGCTCTACTTTCTTCGTTACTTTTTCTTCCATCTCTTCTGGTGGCAGTGCACCACCGGAAATTCTTACGTATATATCAGGGAAGTTCGTCTTTGGAACGAGTTCGATATTAAAGCTGAATAAGGACCCCAAACCTGCAATGACGAGCAAAAATGTAAACAAGTAGACAATTAGCTGTCTTTTCAGCAAAAAGAGAATCATCTTGTTCATGCAACTATTCTCCCTTCGCCTCTACTTTTTGCCCTTCGACGTAGAATGTAATTCCACTGCGCAGGAGTTGGTCGCCTTCTTTCACTCCAGATACGATTTCGATGGAGTCTCCGACCAATTGACCGGTCTTCACTGGTTTTCTTACAGTCAGTCCATTCTCTACTGCCATCACGTAATGGTCTGTTTGACTCACGCCGACACTTTCCAGTGGCACGAGGAAGCCATTCACTTGGCGCGGCACCTCAATCGTCGCGGCCATTCCTCCACGCCAGTAACCATCTGCATTCGGAATCGTGATCTCAACGCGATATTTACCTGTATCCTTGTTCACAACTGGAGAAATAAAGGCAATGGTTCCTTCACTTTTCTTTCCATCGTCAGATAACGCCTGCACCTTCGTTTTTTCATGGAACTGACTGATCAAATCATTGGAAACATCCAAGGTTACCTTCACTTCGGACAGGTCGACGAGGCGAATGATTTCCTGGCCGGGAGACACCTGCTCACCAATTTGCAAGTTCACATCGACGACTGTTCCTGCGAATGGCGCCTGAATTTTCGCATCATCCAAGCTCTTCTTCGCACGGTCTACACCGCCGGCAGCAGCTTTAATCGATGCGTTGGCGACCATGACATCTTCTGGTTCCGCTCCTTTTTGCAGCTCATTCAGAGACAGCTGAGCGTCACGCAGTGTAATCTCTGCTTGCGTAACGGCCCGTTTACCCGCATTTATTTCGTTTTGCGAAATGGCTCCCCCAGCAAATAGCTTCTCACTTGTTGCGAGATCCTGCTTTACTTTATCCAGACTGTCCTGCGCGCTTTTTACTTGCAGGCGCTTCTGCTCAATTGCTTCTGCTGTCGCTCCCTTTAACGTCTTGATTTTCCGCGCTGCTGCTTCCTCCACCTGTCCCTGTGCCGCTGCAATTTCTCTTTGATGGTAACGGGTATCCAATGTGGCCAATAACTGACCTTGCGCGATTTTTGCACCCTTGGTCGCGGAGATCGCTGAGATCGATCCACCTGTACCAAACGACAACACCGCGTCCCGCTTGGCTTCCACCATCCCTGTGACTGCGAGCATCACTGGCTTTGTTGCTTTTTGTACCTTTACTACCTCTACTACCTTCGCCTTTGCCTCTGTCTGCTGCGGTGCCTCTGGTGCTGGGGCTGAACAACCTGCTGCGACCAACATTACCGAAGCCAGAATAATCGATGCCCGTTTTTTCACAAGAATTCCTCCAAATTTTCACAATCATTCCTCATGGCGTAATTGTGCCAGTTTTTACCTCTGCTGCAAAACAGTCAGCGGGTGGAAATTCATATCCGCCCCGAGACGGATAACAGTACCTAACAGAGCATAAATAGATACGCAAGAAAAGTGGGAAAGTTACCTTTTATTGGACGATCTTGAAGAAAAATTCACAAAAAAAGCAGCCAAGTCATAGACTTGAACTGCCTTTTGGATTTGATCCATGTTATTGTTCGATCAGTTGTTCCAGTTCTTCGAGCAATTCCTTGAAGACACTCAATGCTTCTGCAATCGGTGTTGGCGACGTCATGTCTACGCCTGCGCCCTTAAGCAGATTGAGCGGATAATCTGAACTGCCGCCCTTGA
Organism: Brevibacillus sp. IT-7CA2; assembly: GCF_949767855.1. Classification (NCBI taxonomy): domain Bacteria; kingdom Bacillati; phylum Bacillota; class Bacilli; order Caryophanales; family Paenibacillaceae; genus Brevibacillus; species Brevibacillus sp. IT-7CA2. The sequence goes on along the minus strand of NZ_CATKQT010000022.1, from coordinate 349,818 downwards.
GGAACTGCAAATAACGATCCACGGCTGGCTGGCCTTCCTCCAATATCTGCTTGGAAAGTGACGTCGCGGCCGAGAAGCCAGTCGCGTACTTATACACATAGAAGCCGCGATAGAAATGAGGAATTCGTGTCCATTCCAAATCTACCTCGCTGTCTACGACCATGTCCGGTCCGTGATAGGCAACATTGAGCTCACGGTAAATAGTACTGAGAGATTCGGCTGTCAGCGGCTCCCCCTGCTCTTCTTTTGCGTGCACAATTTTCTCAAACTCAGCAAACATGGTTTGGCGGAATACCGTTCCACGGAACTGCTCCAGGTAATGATTAATCAAGTACATACGCTGTTTCTTGTCAGTCGTCGTCTCGAGCAAATGATTCATCAGTAGTGCTTCGTTCAGTGTAGAAGCCACTTCTGCAACGAAAATCTTGTAATCGGCATACGTGTAAGGCTGTGCGTGATTGGAATAATAGCTATGCAAAGCATGCCCCATCTCATGCGCCAGCGTAAACATGTTGTTGACATTGTCCTGATAGTTCATGAGTACAAACGGATGTGACGTAAAGGCGCCCCATGAATAGGCTCCACTTGTCTTCCCTTCGTTTTCATGCACATCGATCCAACCGTTGGAAAAGCCTTCTTCCAAAATGCGACCGTACTCCTCACCCAGTGGATGAAGTGCTTCTTTAATCGTTGAAACAGCCTGATCATACGGGATTTTCATGTCCGTCTCGGGTACGATCGGCACGTACAAATCGTACATGTGCAATTCATCTACGCCCAATAATTTTTTGCGCAAGGCAATGTATCGGTGCATGAGCGGAAGATGCTCATGGATCGTTGCAATCAGGTTATCGTAAACAGGGAGCTCCACATTATCGGCAAACAAGGCTGCGTACAGGGCAGACGGATATTTTCTCGTCCGCGCGTAGAAAACATCCCCTTTGATGGCAGATGTCAGCGAGGCTGCGATCGTATTGCGGAACTTGCCATACGTACTGTACAACGCCTCGAATGCTTCTTTGCGCACGCGTCGGTCTTTGCTTTCCATGAACTGCGTATAGCGTCCCTTGGTCAGCTCGACTTCTTCGCCGTTTTCATCCGTAATCATCGGAAATTTCATGTCAGCGTTGTTGAGCATCCCAAAAATTTTGGAAGGAGAAGACGCAAGCTCACTCATATTTGCCAGCAATGCTTCTTCCTCAGCGGATAGCGTATGTGGCTTGAAGCGAGTGATCTCTTCTAATAAAATGCGGTAGTGCTCAAGACCTTCTACTTCTTTGATCCACGTATGCAAGTCTTCCGTGGGAATCGCCAAAATCTCTGGCTGTATGTACGAAATGGAACCGTATACTTGCGTGCTGAGGCTGGTCGCCCTGTCAGTCAGCCCTTGATACTTGCTGTTCGCATTGTCTTCGTCTCGACGCATACGTGCATAGACGTACACTTGATCAAGTGTCTTCAATAATTCGTCTTGCAGAGTCAACACGGCCAGCAACTGTTTACCGGAAGTAGCCAGAGAGCCTTTCATTGCTGCGATTTTTTCTGTGAGCTGTTTTACTTTTTGTACGTCCGCTTCCCAATCATTATCAGTGGGATACATGTCCTCAAGACGCCATTTGTATTCAGCGGGGACGTCACTGCGTTTCGGCAGTGTTTTGCTTTTATTCACCGTGATCACTCCCTCGTTATTTATGTAAGATGAAATGGTCAAATCATCCATATGTGTATCCTATCGTATTATGCCTAGAGGTTCAAATCAATCAGGCGCTTTCACGATTTTCCACAGAAAAAAAGCCGAGCTTTCCCGAAATGGAAAGTCAGCTTCTCCCTACTCCGATATAGTGAAAGCCTGCTTCCTTTACCTCCTGATTCGGCCAGGCATTTCGTCCGTCTACCAAGAGCGGTTGCACCATGCTTTGATGAACCTGTTTCCAATCGAGTTGGACACACTGTTCCCATTCTGTGACCAATAAGGCGGCGTATGCTCCCTCACATGCTTCTGCCGCGGATTGCGTGTACGTGATCTGTGGAAACTGCTTGCTGACACCAGGTGCTCCAATCGGATCGAACGCCTTCACGGAAGCTCCTTTTTGCAGGAGTGCTTCTATCAATTTGAGCGATGGCGCTTCGCGGATGTCATCCGTATCCGGTTTAAACGTCAACCCCAGAACGGCAATTTGTTTGCCTTTCAGATCAGGGAGCTGCAAGCACAACTGCTCCAAAAACCAGACAGGCTGCGTAGCATTCACCTCTCGCACTTTATCCAAAATACTTAAGTGAATATTGTGCTCTGCTGCGAGCTGTAATAACGCAATCGTATCCTTCGGAAAACAGGAGCCGCCATAGCCTACTCCTGCCCGTAAAAATTGCGGACCGATTCGGCTGTCCAGTCCCATTCCTCGCGAAATCGTCACGATATCCGTCCCGAGTGCGGTACTTAACCGTGCTAGCTCATTCATGAAAGAGATTCGGGTTGCCAAAAATGCATTCGAAGCGTATTTGATCAGCTCCGCGTTTGCTCTGGTGGTGATTACTCGCGGTGCCTTCACGCCATTGTACAGCTCCTCCATGCGAGCCGCTGCCTGAGGATTATCTACGCCAATGACGATTCGCGAAGGCTCCAATGCGTCCAATAATGCGCTCCCTTCCCGTAAAAACTCCGGGTTGGATGCAACAGATACTCCTTGGCAGCCAGCCAGCATCCCCGCTACTTTTTCGCCAGTTCCGACTGGTACGGTACTCTTGATTACCACGATGCGTTCTTGCGGTGCGAGCGAATGGACCTTTTCCATGTCAGAAACAGCCCCGAGTACATACGTTAAATCGGCTGTGCCGTCTGCTGCTTCAGGTGTCCCCACACAAATGAAAAAAATCTCTGCGTCCTTCGCCTCTGTCAGATCCGTATAAAAGGCTAGCGCGCCATCACTCAATACTTTTTTCAATGCCTCTTCTAAGCCCGGCTCGTAAATCGGCGAGATCCCTTGGCGCAATTTTTCTACTTTGGACGCAACGAGGTCAATTCCGATCACCTGATGACCGTTCATGGCAAGGGAGACAGCAGTCGTCAAACCTACGTAGCCGGTCCCAATAACGGCAACTTTCATTCCTTCACCTCATCATTTTTTCGACACACGCAAATAGAGCTCTTCTAGCCTCATCCGTTGCTTATGGATATCGTGGTTTTTTTCTACTTTCAGTCGAGCCTCCGTCGTGATCTGTGCCCACTCGTGACTATCTGTTAGTACACGGTTTATCATTTTCCCGAGTGCAGTCGGTGATTTCTCCGGAACCAGATATCCGGTCACTTTGTTTTCGACCAGCTCCGGAATCCCCGCGTGATAGGTGGAAATGACAGGGCGTCCGCTAGCCATCGCTTCCATGATGACATTGGGTATCCCCTCTTGGTTGCCATTTCTCGCTGTCTTGCATGCGATGATGAACAAATGGCACTTGGCCAGTTCACGTTGGACTTCACGATGTGGCAGAGCTCCTTTGAGCACGACTTGTGTGCCTAACCTGTTTTTCTTGATCAGTCGTTTGAGCTTCTTTTTTTCTTCTCCATCGCCGACGATGATTAGCTTCGCCTTGGGATGTTTTTTATGGACGTGGGTAAACGCCTTGATTAACGTATCCATACCCTTTTTCTCAGTCAGTCTCCCTACGCTTAGCAATCGGTACTCCCCATTTTCCACGGGCTGTGGCGGCAGCATGGGAAATTTGCGCAAATCAATTCCTGAGCGGATAAGGGTAATTTTGGATGGGGGGCAGCCCAGATGAATCAATCGCTTTCTCATGTGATTGCTCACGACTGTAAACGCATGGCCCTTTCGAAAGAGACGCGTAAGGGACCGTCTGTACAATGGATTTTCTTTAACACGCTTGGTGGCATCAAAGCCGTGAAAGGAAGTGATCAGGGGGAGCTTGCTTTTTTGTGCATAAGGGAGCAATTCTAATCCAGCAGGACCAAAACGGGCATGCAGGCATTTAATTTTTTTTCGTCGCAGCCAAGTGGAGAGGCCGGCCATATGCTTGCGCACATAGACCGGCGAGTAAGGAAATTGTTTTCGGTTAAAGGCTCGCTGTCGGGTCAACACCACGGGTTTGACCACTTGATGTCCAAGCAATTGCTCGTAAATAAATGTTTCACTCTTGGGAAGAAACTTTCTGCGATAAACGAGGACCCGATGCATGCAACTGGCCTCCTTGATGACGGGTGTTACCCCTTCGATTGCGAACGAATCTCTGCTAATTGATGGCGAAGGCCCTCTTCTAGCGTCACTTTTGGTTTGTATCCCAAGCGTTGTTGGGCAAATTGGATATCCGCACAGGTTCGTAAGGAGTCACCTGCCGGCCCATTTTGATACGCAATGCGCGGGGTCAGATTCATTAACGTGCCCATGATGGATAGCACATCGATGAGCTTGATTTCCCGATCTCCACCCACATTAAAAATGTCACCGGGAACAGCATGCTGTGCAGCGAGCAGATTTGCCTCTACCGCGTCTGTCACATACGTAAAGTCTCGTGATTGCTGGCCATCACCATAGATGATGACCTGCTCGCCTTTCAACATTTGACGAAAGAACCGATGAAAAGCCATATCGGGACGCTGTCTGGGGCCGTAAACCGTAAAGTAGCGAAGCATGCTAACCGGGAGTCCATATGCTTTCACATAAACCGAGCAGATTTGCTCCATCGCTTCCTTGGTCACACCATAAGGGGAAACTGGGCGAAGAGGCGCATTTTCATTGGTAACTGTCCCTTGCATCGTTCCGTAAACCGAGGAAGAGGACGAGACCACGATGACAGGTGGCTTCGATCTTTGCAAGCAAGCCTCCAGCAATTCTTGTGTAACCAAAATATTATGGCTAACATAATCGGCAAAGGACTTTCCCCAGCTGTTTCTCACGCCCGGCAAGGCAGCGAGATGGAAAACAGCGTCGACGTTCTCGAGCCAAATGTCCCAACGCCCAGTCTGAAGCGTGGCAGAGTGGAAGGTGAAGGCAGGATGTTTTCCTATTTCGGCCAGATTACGCAGTTTCGCAGCAACATCGTAGTTATCGATGAACCCGTCTATCCCGATGACTGTCACGCCATCGTTCAACAAGCGCTGTGTCAAATGAGACCCAATAAAACCTGCACAGCCGGTGACAAGAGCTTTCTTCATCGTCTCCGACGCCTCACTTTCTTCAGCCTTTTAATGACTAAATAACCGTTGTTGTAACCATAGATGGCCTTGTACTTCTTGCCCCACCTTTTCAGATAAAATTTGAATGTTTTTTTTCGCAAATAATTACGGCGGAACTTCATCTTGCTGTCCGTGAGCTGACCTTTATGCTTCGTCCGGTTGTAAAGAATTTGATTGATGTATCTCACCCGATACTTTTCAATTAATCGCAAAATGATTCGCCGATCCTCCATGATCCTTCCCTCGTATCGATCCGAGGTATCCCAACCACCCACTTTATGCAGAGCTTCTACACGATAGCAACGTGGAGAAACCATCCAGCGATTGTACTTTAGAAACTGGTATTTGTTATGAAATGTCTTGTGCTTCACCTTAATCGACTTGGTATACTTTCCGCGCTTAACTTTCCAAATGTTCATGTTGCCATAGAAGAGAGCTGTGCTTTTCTTGCTTTTGTGAATGTACTTTTTGATCACTGCCAGCGTTCGTTTCGGTAACCAGTCATCGGAGTCGAGTTGTACGAGATAAGGGGTATCCACCATGGACAATGCCTGATTCATGACTTTGCCGATTCCAGAATTTTGTTCCATTCGATGATACATAATGTTTGGGTGGTACATATATTTTTCAATTTTACCTCTGGTGTGATCGGTGGACGCATCGTCAATGATCAACAGCTTCCAGTCTTTTGAGGTTTGATTCAAGACGCTTTTGATGGCTCTCCGAATAAACTTGGCGCGATTGTATGTCGGAATGACTACAGTAAAGGTCGGATTCATACGTCCTCCCTCTTGACAGCCGGAATGCAAATGGACGATTTGTCGCTTACAATGAAGACTCCCGTACTGTTAGAAGATTGACCCGTCATCATCGATGAGCGGCCGAAAACGCTGTTTGTTATTTTCCATGCAATGTCATGCAGTGAGCAGTTTTCCAGCAAGATACTATTTTCGATATACGAGCAATTTTTCAAGCTTACGCCATTTTGGATCGAGACGTACGGTCCTATTTGGCAATTTTCAATCACACAATCATCACCGATTAGTACAGGCCCCGTAATCTTCGCATTTTTCACAATGGTTCCTTTGCCAATTTGATGTTGATTGCCTAGCTCCCTCGTAAGCATCCACTGGTTGGCCTCCAGCCAGCGATCGATGGTTCCCACATCCGAATACTTTCCGTTGGTGACGGAGTGAGACAATTTGAATCCGCGATTAATCATTGATTGAATCGCATCCGTTATTTCAAGTTCGCCTCGGGGAGATGGCTGCAGGGTAGCAATCGACTCAAAAATAGGTGGCGTAAACAGGTATGCGCCAATAACCGCCAGATTGCTCTTTGGCTGACGTGGCTTCTCCTCTACAGAGATCAGTCGTCCTTTTTGTACTTCTGCGATCCCATAATCCTGTGGTCTCTCCACTTTACTTAGCATCACGACACCGTCAGATTTTCTCTTCGTAAACGCTTTTGTAAGACCGTGAAGCGAATCCATCAATAAATTATCACCTAGTAGCAAGATAAACGGTTCGTCTTGCAAAAACGGTTGCGCTAGCTGGACAGCATGGGCAATTCCCAGTGGTACCTCCTGCCTGATAAACGTAATGGTAGCCCCGAATTGACTACCATCGCCCACCATGGGAGGAATCTGTACTTGAGAAGGATGTATCACGATGCCAATATCCTGAATGCCCACTTCACGCAGTTTGCGAATGCAATAGTGTAGGACCGGGTGATTGGCCACAGGGAGGAGGGTTTTCGGTTGCGAATAGGAAAAGGGGTGCAGTCGCGTCCCACGTCCAGCACACAAGATTAACCCTTTCACAAGTATCACTCCCCAGTTGTGCTCTGCGATACTTATAAGGTATGCGTATCTGAATAGCTGGACAGGGCAGACGTCCACATTGGCGCAAGAAAAGGCAGCCACCTACATCCTTTCCGTTCGAATTAACCTGTTTTTAAAAGCGGTTGTTTCTCTTCACTTCGCTTGGGAACTACTGTTTCAAACACGTTCAGATAGCCTTGCGCTGTCGCGTACCAAGAAAAAAACTTAGCTCGTTGCAGGGCCTGTTTACCCATTTCATTCCGGACAGCAGGTGAACTCCACAACAGTTCCCAGACAGCAGGCAATCCTTTTTTCCAATCTTTTGGCGGAATGATAAAGCCACTTTTCTCGTGGGCAACGACTTCACGAATACCGCCTCGTGGAGTGGAAATGACGGGCTTTCCGGAAGCCATTGCCTCTAAATTGACACGGCAAAACGCTTCTTTCCAAACGGATGGTGTCGCGACGACATCCCCAATTTGATAGTAAAGGGGCATTTTTGCAGATGGTACGAAATTGACGAAACGCACCTTTTCACCCAAAGGCTTCGCAAGTCGCTTGAGTTCTCGAACATACGGATTCAGGCGATTACTGCCGTATCCCGTACCGCCCACAATGACGAGTTTGGCTTTCGGGTCTTGTTTGCTCACCTGGCGAAAGGCTTTGATTAGTACATGCACCCCTTTACCGCGCATGAGTCTGCCGGCATAAAACAAGACGCGATCATCTGGCTTCAATCCGAGTTCTTGACGCATTTTTTTGACCGCGATCTTTGCAACCTGATAAGGAGTAACATCGACCCCGAGGTGAACCGCATGAATTTTATTTGCAGGAATCTTGCACGTCCGAATAAAATGTTGACGTAAAAATTCACTGTTCGTAATAAAACCTGTTGCCAGTCGAACGGCGCGCCGCATATTTTCTTTGCTGATGATCGGCTGTGATCCATACACGTGAGAGTGCATATTCACAAAGACCGGGATCTTGGGAAAATGGCGTTTTAATGTGAGGACATAGATCGGTCTGTTTTCTACGAGAATGACATCTGGCTTGTTCTTCTTGATATGGTTAATAATCCGGCGCAAATAAGGCTTTGGCCCTTTATACGGGACGCGAATGAACTGCCGGTTTTCCTCCACGGACGAGGTTGGATAGGTCGCACATTGACGAGTGTAGATCGTCACGTTATGCATGGGCTCGATCATCTTTGTGACCTCGTCAATATCGTGTTCGACCGAGCTTCCTTTGACCGGTGGTACAGAAAAGGGACCCGGACTAATAATTGCGATGTTCATTTCGCTCGATCTCCCACTCCTTTTTCAGTGAAAGAACTACTTGATACAAGTACTGCAATTGTTTTGTATGGTTCTCTTCAAGCTTCTCCCATCTCTCTTCCCACGAAACCAGCGCCTCTTTCAGTTCCAACACTTCTTGCTCAAGCTTGTGAACCTGTTCCACGACTGCCTCATCGGTCTCTCTCATAATAATTTCGAAGGTTGGCTCCAAGACCAGTTCCTTCGGCTGCTCAACTGTTGTATTTACGACCAACTCCTGGACGTTTTCCGTTACTTCCTCTTCCTGTTTTTCATTGGCTTTTACGATTGAAATACGTTGAACTGCCTCATCTACGACATAACTTCCTGAAAACACACCTGGTGTTACCCAATGAGACAGATCCCATTTTTTCCGTTTTTCCACAAGTCATCGCCTCCTGAAGCTTGCATCTACGTAATATGTTATGACAGACAAGGAAAATGGGTACGTGTACGGTGACATAGAAAAAACCGCTTGATTTGGATGAAATCAAAGCGGTTGCCCGTGGTCTCTCATATTTGCTTGTCTACGGAAGTTCAAGCTGTAAAGACGCGCTTGTTCTACGGTTGTAATCTGTTGCTTTTGCCATTCGAGCAAGATCCTGTCGATATAGCGGATGTGGAGCTTACCTACTGTTGCAGCCTCACGCAAAGCGGTCAAAATCAATTCTTCCTGATAGCCGTCCTGTTCGGTCCACATGTGGATGTTCTCCAATTCAAATGGCGCTAACGGGCGACCAAATGCCTGCTCAAAACGAGCGTAAATGGCAACAGGCTCGGCATCCAGAGAAACGGCCACTTCCATAAAGGGCTCCATGCTTCTCGGGTCTGCTTGCTGCTCCCGCCAGGTCTGGTACAGCTTTTTGTACAAGGGGGTCAAATTGTATTGCTCATGACGCATGCCAGTCTGTGGATCGATAAACTCATCTATCGTAATCCAATCTTCTTTTAATAGCTTTTGTAGAGATTGAATCAATCTCCGGCTCGTCAAGGACATGCGTTCCTCCAGCTCTGTTAAGGTCGGGAATCGATTCCCTTCCTGCTGAAAGGATAATAGATGAATCAATAGCATCATCTCGTCATCAGTCAATGACATACGCTTATACATTTTCAAAAGAAGGTTGGAGACGGATGTTGCTCCTTCTTGCAACAATTGCAATATATGGGAGTCCATAACGCATATTCACCTCTGGGTTGGAATAACAAGGGAGTGCGTAAAACGCGCTGTCAAACAATAGGAACACCCTGCTGCCCTCGCGCAACAGGGTGTAGATCGTTCATTGATAAAGGAACTCTCTATGGGTAGAGACGATTCAGCATACGTGGGAATGGAATGGTTTCACGCACGTGATCCAGACCGCAAATCCATGCAATCGTACGCTCCAGACCCAAACCGAAGCCGGAGTGAGGAACTGTACCGTATTTGCGCAGATCCAAATACCAGCGATATGCCTCTTCCGAAAGCTCATGCTCAGCAAAACGTTTCTCCAAGAGTTCTGGATCATCAATCCGCTGGCTACCTCCGATGATTTCACCGTAGCCTTCTGGTGCGATCATATCCGCGCACAGAACCACTTCCGGACGTTCAGGGTGTGGCTTCATGTAGAAAGCCTTGATTTCGGTAGGATAATGAGTGATGAAAACAGGCTTGTCGAAGTGGTCCGCAATCATCGTCTCATCCGGTGCCCCGAAGTCGTCTCCCCATTTGATCTCGCTACCTTTTTCCTGCAACAGTTTGATCGCATCATCGTAAGAGATCCGTGGGAACGACCCCGTTACATTTTGCAGTTTTGTTGTATCGCGCTCCAACGTTTTGAGTTCGCGCTCACAGTTTTTCAATACGGATTGTACCACATGAGAAACAAACGCTTCCTGAATACGCAGATTTTCTTCATGATCCACAAAAGCCATCTCCGGCTCGATCATCCAGAACTCGATCAAGTGACGACGTGTCTTGGATTTCTCGGCACGGAAAGTTGGACCGAAAGAGTAAACGCGACCTAACGCCATCGCGACTGCTTCCATATAAAGCTGGCCGGACTGCGAGAGATACGCATCCTCCTCAAAATATTTGGTATGGAACAGATTGGTGGTACCTTCCGCAGAGGTCGGTGTCAAAATCGGTGGATCTACTTTTACGAAACCGTTCTCGTGGAAGAACTCATACATAGCGCGAATCACTTCGGAACGCACAGCCATGACTGCACGCTGACGTGGAGAACGCAGCCACAGGTGGCGATGGTCCATGAGGAAGTCAACACCGTGTTCCTTCAAGGAAATCGGATATTCCTGGGCGATCTGAATAATTTCCACACCTGTTACTGTCAGTTCGTAACCGCTTGGTGCGCGGTCATCCGCACGAACTACACCGGTTATGTAAAGTGAGCTTTCTTGTGTGAGCTGTGATGCATTCTCCCACACTTCTTCCGCTACTTCCGCTTTTACTACTACACCTTGGATGAAGCCGGAGCCGTCGCGGAGCTGCAAAAATTGAATCTTGCCGCTGCTGCGTTTGTTGTATAACCAGCAACCCAGGCGTACTTCTTGTCCAACATGCTGCCCGATTCGGGCAATCGTCGTCAACATTGAATGATTCCCTCCATTTACCATGCCACGCAAATACAGACTAAGTATACCTACCAATTATACTATTGGGGGCCTGCAAATTCAATGAAAGTCTCCCTGCATAATGTTAACCATAAATTTATTATGTAAACTAATTGTACATTTGGGAGACCTGATCTCAACATCGGCCTCCCTGCTTCTGAATCATCCACTCGCCCCATTGTTGTTTCCTACCGAATTATTTATCATACTCGATATCGCTATCGTATTCTTCACTACTTTCATAATCTTGTTCGAGATCACTTTCATCCGTGTCTTCTTCATCTTCATATTCATCCATGTCGTGATCCTCCGTGTCATCCTCGTCCGTGTACTCATCTTCCATGTCTTCATCGTCCGTATCTTCATAATCCGTGTCTTCATCATCCGAGTCTTCATCATCGGTATATTGATCATCGGTGTCTTCATCATCTGTGTCTTCATCATCCATGTCTTCATCATCCATGTCTTCATCATCCATGTCTTGATCTTCCTCGATCTGATCTTCGTCGATTTCTTCTGCCTCCAGTTGCTCCCTCTCCGTTGACCATTCCAATATTTCGTGTGGGACACCTACTCCTTTTTCTCCAATCGCGATCCAGTGAATCACACCAGTCGCTTCTTGACCCTCTTGATTGCGAAACACGGTGATGATCGCTGAAGTCCTCTTGGTGTATTTGAGCGACGTATAAATCCCCGGTTGATTTGTCATCGCCACCATACAATAATGTGTATCCGCATAAGGCTGTGGCAAACGAACGGTCACATCTGTGGACTTGCTCGTGGCAGAAAGTCTGAATGGGACGAAACCGTATTGTTGAAAGGTTATTCCTACGTGATTATGCGTTTCAATGACCGGAAAGCTCAGCTTCTCAGCCGTAATCGACTCATTCTCAATGTGAAGCGTAGAGACAGCTTTGGGCGCAATTTTGGAACCGGTCACGGAGTCCTCTGCCAGTTTTTCCTGCGTAATGATCCGGTTTTGCAGATGCTGTTCTGTTATGCTTCTGGTGACCAGATGATTTCCTTTGAGCGTCCCCTCCATAATATGAGTTCCATCCAAGCTACCTTTTATGACATGCGCACCATGAATCGAATGGCTATCCAGCTTGCTCGCATCAATGCTCTGGTCAGCTATTTTCTCTCGAGTGACACTGCCTTCCTGTAATTTATCCTTGGAAATGGAGTTACCCTGGAGATGTTCATTTTGAATGATATGACTGTTGAGATGTGTAGACGATATTGCTTTTTCGGCGATCTTTTCCCCTGTGACGGCTGCTCTGCCCAGATGGCGTGTCTTGATCGCATCTTTCGCTATTTTTGGGGCTGTGATGACGGCATCTCCAATTTTGCTTGTCGTAATGCTTAGGTCTGAAATTTTGTCTGTGGAAACAGATTCCGGCGCCAATTTTGAGGTGGTCACCAAGTGGTCATGCAGATGTTGCGTGTGGATGATGTATTCGCGTAGATGATTGCCCCCAATGAGTCTGTCAGCCAAATGATGTTCTTCTACAGATCTTCTTGCCAACTTTTCTGAACGAATGGACCCGTCAATCAGATGTCGTGAACTCACACTCTCGTCGAGTAAGTGTTTCTCTCCTACACTCCTGTTCGCCAATTTGTCGATAGTGACAGCCTTGTCGGCTATTTTGCCAGTGGTAATCTGCTGATCCCCAATTTTTTTGGACGTCAGCATCCCGTCTTGCAAGTGACTCGATAGGACACTACCAGCTTGTAAATGTGTACTACCGATTGATTCTTTGGCGAGTTTTTCTGTCGTGACACTGTTGTTGTCTAAATGCTCAGTCAAAATCGCATTTGGCCCCACTTTATCACTGGTCACCGCTTCTGGCTGTAAATGCTGGCTGTAAATGGCCTGAAATGCGATGTGATGATTCGTGATGCTGCCAGCGCTAATATTACTGCCATCTATTAGCTCTTCAGTGAGGTGATGACGGTAAATGGAACCTTCACGGATATGTTGAGACTCAATTGCATCCTCGTCTATCTTCGTCGAAGTGACTGCTCCATCGCGTAATTTATCTCCTGTGACTGCTCCATCCTCAAGCTTCACTGTGTTGATCACATAATTGGCTAGGTTACTTGTTTGAATGGATCCCATTTTTATTTTTTCCGTGGTAATCGATTGATCCTGGATCAACTCATTCGTAATGGCTTGATCCTGAATATGCTTACTCTGAATCGAGTGGTCGGCAAATTTCATGGAGTCGATCGTTTTATCAGCTAACTTCTCCGACGTAATGCTATGATTGATCAATTTTTGCGCGGATATCGAATAATCCTGCAAATGCTCACCGTCTACAATTCCCCGCCCCAGATGATCCCTCAGTATCGCATGGGGTGCGAGTTTGGTGGAGGTTACGCTCATGTCCGCGAGTTTGCTGCTGTCCACGGCATAATCCTTCAAAATCGAATTATCCACGGCGCCTTGCTTAATCTTGGACGCGTCAATGGCACGGTTCGCAATTTTTTCTGTTGTCACCGATTGATCTGTCAAGTCGTCTGTATAGACAAATGATTGGACACGATCATCATTTCGGTCTTTGATGACCTTTGAATAAAAGTTCGGATTGGCAGTTGAGCTTTGTTTGGAGGATACGTTTTGCTTGGGAGATACGTTTTGTTTGGAAGATGTATCCTGTTTGGAAGTTGTATCCTGTTTGGAAGTTGTATCCTGTTTGGAAATTGAATCCTGTCTGGAAGTTGAATCCTTTCTGGAAAACGAGTCCTGTTTGGAAGTTAAATCCTTTCTGGAAAACGAGTCCTGCTTGGAGGATAGGTCCTGCTTGGGTACTTTGGGAATCGGTTGTTGCTCTTTCGGTGTGGCAGCAGAGAGGGGAGGTATTCTCTGATCGCTCTCCAAATTACTTTCAAGCAGATTTAATTCGAGGTCTTCCATCCACTCCCGATCGGGTGATGATGTATATGAGAGCGGTAACTCGTGCATGGTCTGCCTAAAGGTTTTGCTCAGACTTTTGTTTGCTTTTCGCCGGTTCACATTGGCCATAGGGTCTCCTTGCCTCCTGATTTCATTCCCGTATCACTTTTGTAGGATATTCATCCATTTCCCTATTTGGCACCGTGTCTACAAAATTGTTTCATCCTTATTGGCCTAAGTTTCCAGCAAACACAAAAAACCTGCTTCGCCAACTCTTCCATTGGCAAGCAGGTTCTTTATCTTCACTTATACAGCAACTTCTTCTTTCGTTTGTGACAAAAGTGTCCTGAACTCATCGCCTTGCAGAACTTCCGCTTCCAACAATGTGTACAAGCCTGTTTGGAATACGGAGTCAAACTGTCTCAAAAGATTGCGAGTTTCTCCGAGCAATCCTTCAAGCAGACGCTCAACCTCGTCATGAATACGACTCTTCTCCACGTATTGCAAATGTACAATACCCAGATCCGACATACCGCTTTGTACAATTTCCTGTGCCATTCCCAGCGCTTGCTCAAAGTCATTCTTCGATCCAGTACTGCGCCCACCGTAGTAGATTTCCTCCGCTACGGCTCCGCCAAGGCTAACCATGATTTGCTTTTCCATCGCTTCCTTGGTATACAGATAGCGGTCTTCCATTGGATTTTGTCGAACGTATCCTAGTGCTTTGCCACGTGGACTCAGCGTGACCTGTGAGACAGAGCCTGGTCGCACGATCTCACTAACAATGGCATGGCCTATTTCATGGAGAGCAACACGTTTCTTCTCTTCCTCTGACGCTTGACGGTCTACCTTCTCTCCGAGCATGACTTTGTCCACGGCATAACCAAAATGCTTCGCAGTGATCTTGTCCTGACGGTCACGCATGGCGTAAATGGCCGCTTCATTGGCTACACTTTCCAGCTGAGCTCCAGAAAAACCGAATGTCTCCTGTGCCACTTTTTCCAGTGTGACGTCCTCGCCTAGCGGTTTATTCGCCGTATGAATCGTCAAAATCTGCTCGCGTGCTGGCTTGTCAGGAAGATCAACGCTAATATGACGGTCAAAACGACCAGGACGCAACAGCGCTGCGTCGAGCATATCTTTCCGGTTCGTAGCTGCCATGACTAAAATCCGCGGCTTGTCAGTCGTTGCTACACCATCCATCTCCGTTAACAGTTGATTCAAGGTTTGATCATATTCACGCTGCTGTTGACCGTCCCTTTTCCCACCGACGACATCGATCTCATCGATAAAAATAATCGCGCTGTCTTGCCCATTTTTCTCTGCTAATGCCTTCGCTTCTTGAAATAATTCACGGACGCGTTGTGCACCGACACCCACGTACATCTCTACAAACTGCGAACCTGATGCCGCCACAAAAGCAGAATTTGTATAATTCGCTGCCGCTTTCGCCATCAGTGTCTTACCCGTACCAGGAGGACCTGTCAAAAGAACACCTTTGATCGGGCGAATCCCGTACTGCTCAATTTTGTCCTTGTACACGAGAAAATCAAGCGATTCCTTCAGTTCTTTTTTAGCGCGTTCCTGTCCACCGATATCGGCAAACTGCACGTCCGATTTCGGAAGCTCATGCTTGTTTGCTTTTCTTTTCCCACCGAGGGCGACATTTCCGCCTTGTCCATTTTGCTGACGGATGACCAGAAAGTAAATCGCCCCCAGTACGGCTCCGAACACCAAGAATGGCGTAATATTTACACCTAGAAAAACAAGAAAAATCAACAGTGCAGGTACGACGCCGATCAGTACTTCCTTACGCACGTGCCGTCACCTCTTTTTCAATGGAACGGGGTATGATCGTGTAAAAATCCTCCGTTCCTTTTTTCAAGTAAACATAAATGTTCTCGTCATCCATCAATGCAGATGCTTCGTCCAGCTGATTCCCCTTTTTCCATTGTTCCACGAGGGCTGGAATGCGGCTATATTCATGCAACTCCACTGCTTCTGTAAACACAAATTGACCGCTCTGCCATATATCGTTCATCGCTTTCGACTGGTTGTCTATGTCAATGACCACTTCTTTTTCCCCTGCGACCTTTTGTGTTTCCGTCAGCAGATTGCGATATTCTGCTGGAAATGCGTCTGGTTTTGTAACAGTTACATCTATTTGAATTTTATCTTTGCTGATCTCCAAGTTGCCCAATGTTGCGGACTGCATTTGTCCAATTTCTGCACGGATTGGCTCCTCAATCTCCATCTTTTGATACAAGAACCATCCTCCGAACAGGAGTGCCAAGGTTGCCACCAAAGATAATCCAATTGCGCTTTTTTTCAACTGCACGGCTACTCCCCCCATAAATATCGTTCTCGTTTTCTCTCTCTGCAACGTCCCCAGTATATCACATGAGTATATCAATTTCTTATACAGATGTTGGATGGAATGCCAAACAGGCCTTCTCCCCATAAGGAAAAGGCCTGTCGTCAAGCAAGCGTATTAGGTTGGCGCGAGCACGTATGAGGTTAACAGAGCACCAGTGAATAGATCATAGTGAATATAGTGAAAACGACCGTCTTTGTCTTTGACAGTGACTTCCCAAAATTTCTTATCGTTTTCGAGACCAGGAACCAAATGAGTGATCTCCGATTGTGGGAATGACTTGTAAACCGCCTCTTCTACATTCTTTTTTGGAACAGCTAGATCCATTCGATCGAAGCTAACTTTCTGATCTGTCATCCAGGCTACAACCTGTGTACCTGCCTTATTTTTCCCAATGACGACAGCGTAGCTCTCCTTGCCTCGATATTCATCAATGGATTCAATCTCCGTGATTGTCGTGCGATCCTGGACCCACTGACGAACGGTTTCCTCAAATTGATTGCGCTCTCCTGCTACAGTTGCCGTCAGGTGATAGGCGAACCCAGCTCCCGTAAGTAAAATGACGGCTACGATTGATAGGATAATTCGTACTAACACAGCAAAGTAACTCCTTTACGTGGCTGACATTACAATCGGAATCGAAGCTGGTCTCTCTTCACTCCAACTGCCGTTTGTATTTGCAAATCCAGCTCCAGTTGGCGAAGCTGCCCCGTAGTTGATTCGTACCATAGTTGGTAATTGACTTTCATTCCGTTCGTTACGTTCGAAGTCAAATCCTGAATAGGGAAGGATGGACCTAACCACATCGATAATAACGAAGAGACTTCCTCAGGTGGTACCGCTATCCGATATCCACTCCATCCTTGCCCTGCAGTATCTTCAAGGCGTTCAGGACTAACCGTTTGCAAAACTCCCTTGAGCAATACTGCGTGCTCATACGGGGTGAACATCGCATACGGCAGCGCGGCATGATCCTGTATCTGGCCATCAATTCGTACCGATACTGGCTGCCTATCTTTTCTGGCTATTTCAAGCTGGTGGCCACCGATTTCTCCTGTGAGCTGAAATTGCTCATTTTGATATCGCCCATGCAAGGTCTGATCTTGCATGTATACCAGAAATGAACGTTCCTCGTCCTTCGTGATCTGCTCCAAAAGCTCCGCTACCGTCTTCGCTGTCTGCTCCGTTCCTGCTGTTTGTCTGACCGCAGAAGCAGTATCTGTGCTGTCTGTATTGGCTGATCGACTTACTGTCCCCAATACAATCCCAAGCAGAAATAGACCGAGTAGGATAGGAATCAGCCACCACAGCATTTTGGGCCGGATGTACATGTCGTCCCCCCTGTCCCATTTTTGTCTTTAGCCTATGCTATACGGGAAGGTTTTAGAACGACACGGAAAAGTTGCTAATCATAGCTTAAGGTCGGGCGGTCATACTACATATACACCCCGAGGAGGTGAGCGCGTGACATCTTCGCAACAACCCACATCTCCTGACATACTTGGGTTTCTGTTACAGGAATACCGCGTCTCCTGGGCAGGATTGTCGTCTCCCTTGCGTCAATGGTCGCACACACCCACTCTTCATTTTCGCCATCATCTCCTGACAAAAGCTGTGGCGAAAAATAACAACGGAACGTCGTAGTATCCAATTCCCCTACCTACACCTGCACTGCCTTACTCCTGTCCCCCACCTGACAGGAGCCTTTTACCGTTTTAACGTTTGGAATACGCGGTTTGCTTCGTAAATCGCGCGCTCCTCATCGATAGTCAACAGCTTATGATTACGCATCAAGAATTTACCCGCTACAATCGTATCTTTCACATCGCGTCCATTTGCTGCGTACACCACGTGTGAAATCGGTTGGTGCGCTGGGTGGAAATGGGCTTGGTGGCTATCCAGCACGATCAAGTCAGCTTGCTTGCCTACTTCAATGCTTCCGAGCGTTTCCTCTTGAAATACCCCTTCTGCGCCATAACGAGTAGCCATGCGAAGTGCTTCTTCTGCTGGTACGGCTACTGGATCGTTGTTCACACCTTTGTGCAGGATCGCAGCGAGTTTCAATTCCTCAAACAAATTCAAATTGTTGTTGCTTGCCGAGCTGTCGGTACCCAGTGACACGCTTACACCTTTTGCCAACATTTTCGGAACAGGAGCAACACCGCTTGCCAGCTTCAGGTTGCTCACTACGTTATGAGAAACTCTCACGTTGTATTTTGCCAAAATGTCTATTTCTTCATCCGTTAGGTGAACAGCGTGTGCGACGAGTGTTGGGCGATTGAACATTCCCAGCTTTTCCAAATGAGCAACTGGACGCAGCCCGTAGTCCTTCTCGTTTTGACCGACTTCCCAAGCAGTTTCAGACATATGGATATGAAGCGGCAAGGAAAGCTCATCGGCTTTTTCGATAATTTGGGTAATAAATTCTGGTGAGCAGGTGTACGGCGCATGTGGTGCCATCATGACGGTAATACGCCCGTCTGCCTGATTATGCCATTCTTTTGCAAAAAGAGTCGCGTCTTTCAGCTTTGTTTGACGTTCTTCTTCGGAGCACAGACCGATCATACCACGGCAAAGGCGGGCACGCATTCCAGCTGCATCGACTTCCTTCGCCACGACGTCCATATGATCATACATATCCACAAACGTGGTGGTTCCGGTACGAATCATCTCGATAAGCGACAATTGGGTACCCCATTTTACTGTGTCGCCCGTGAATTGCGCCTCCAATGGCCACATTTTGTCTTCAAGCCATTGTTGCAGCGGCAAATCATCTGCATAACCGCGTAGGAGAGACATACCAGCATGTCCATGCGTGTTGATTAAGCCTGGCAATATGTAATCACCTTTTTGATCGATGACTTCATCGTATCCCGCTTCCGACAGGTCTTCAGGAGTTGGGCCCACATACGTAATCTTGTTGCCTTCGAATGCTACGGCACCATCGTAAATGACTTCATTCGTATCGTTAACGGTAATGACTGTTGCGTGAATGAGGATCGTCTTTTTCATAGTATACACTCCATTCTTACGTCAAATAGTAGGCCAAGCTTTGCAGGTTGGACGTCACATCCGCATAGTGGATGCGAACATCTTTTCCTGCGCGAATCGTCGTAGGGGCAAAATTCAAGATCCCCCTGATACCCGCTTGAGTCAACTGATCACATACGGATTGCGCTGCAGGTGCCGGTACCGTAATAATCGCTAGCTTGATTTGCTTGTTTACGATCGTTTCTTCCAGCTCTGCTAAAGGCTGGATCGGTATACCTGCGACTTTTTTGCCCTGCTTCTCTGGATTACTGTCAAAGATGGCCGCAATCCGCATGTTATCTTTCAAATAAGCGTTGTAGTTACTAATGGCATGGCCCAAATGCCCAGCTCCGACCAAAGCGACACGGATTTCATCCGTTAGCTTCAGAATTTCACGTATTTTTTCCACCAGATAATCGACATCATAGCCGATTCCCTTTTTTCCAAAATCACCAAAAGCTGCAAGATCTTTTCTGATTTGGGCAGGATTTACATCAAGATTCTTGCCCATCTGTTGGGAGGAAACGGTGGTCACCTCAACTTGCTGCAAATAACTGAGGTAACGCAGATAAATCGGCAAACGACGGACGACCGCTTCTGAAATCTTTTCGTGTTTTGCCACGTTCGGTCTTCCCCCCTAATTCTTTTGCTTCAAAATCCGATATTCTTTTCCATTCGATAAAATGGTAATGGAACCGTCGTGGCTGGTAACGTATGTCTCGGCCCATGACTCACCCAGGCGCTCCATGACTTCCGTCTGACCATCTTTCATTTGATCCCGCGATCGACCTGTCTGAATAATGGCGACCTGAGGATCGACTTGCGTCAGAAACGGTTGCGAAGAGCCTTGATTGCTCCCCTGACCGGCTACCTTTAGCACTTCCGCTTTCAGTCTGTCATTTTGCCGTTCCAACAGTCGCTCTTCTGCTTTTTCATTCACGGCGCTCATAAATAAAAAACGCAATTGACCGTGCGTCAATCGAAAAACGAGAGAATTGTTCTGGGGCGATAAAAATAACGGTTCATCCGGGAGCACAACGTCCATCGAGATTTCTTGGTCAAGAGTGAGTACTTGTCCTTGCTCTGCTTCCATCTGTTTTTGGTTGGAGCGAAGCAGCACGACATGGCGAATCGATGGTGCGATCAGCCTGGGCAAAATAACGGCATCTACAAGCACTTGCTGGCTCAATGAAGCGTAGCCTCCCATATGCTCAGGCTGGTCGTTCGTCAACACTACATAGTCGAGCCGTGTGATCTTGAGCTCTGCCAAGCGCGCCGAGAGAACGGGCCAATCATCTGCCGTACCCGTATCAATCAGCATCGTTTTGCCGCCTGGCATTCTCAAAAGCGTACTCTCACCATGTGGAAGTGCCAAGTAGGTGATAATGAGACCCGAAAATTCCTGTTCTGTCTCTGTTTCAAACGGGTCATCTATCTTCACTGCTGCTTCTTGCAAATACAAATGGCTATCAATCGAGCATGCGCAAAGGAAAATCGCACTAAGAACTACAATCCACCAACGCCACTCTTTTTTCCATAACATTTATTTTATCACCTTAATCCCTATGAGACTATTGCTTCATTTTATGAATCTGACAGGGATTGCATACTAAGGAATGGCTTTATACGCTCTCGCAGCGTTGGCCATGGACCGCTTTCGATCTGAAATGGCGGCAAAGATTGAAGGAAAGAGCGTCCATATCTCGACTCAACCACACGCGTGTCTAGAACGATCACGACCCCGCGATCCAAGTGGTGGCGAATTAATCGACCCACCCCTTGTTTAAATTGCAGAACAGCTTGTGGAAGAGACAAGTACATAAAAGCGTTTTTTCCTTCTGCCTTCAAAAGCTCTGCCCTTCCTTGATAGACCGGATGATTCGGTGGAGCAAATGGGAGGCGAACAATGACTAAACTGCTCAGCCATTCCCCCTGGATATCGACACCTTCCCAGAAGCTGCTCGTCCCAAGTAAGACACTTCTCTCCATGCTTCGGAACAAACGCACCAGCTTGCTCCGATTGTTGCTATCAATCCCGTGACCGAATAACGTATAAGGTTCTGGGGCCTCCGCAAGGCGTTCCTTCATTGCTTGGTAAACAAGTCGAAGCATCGAGTGGGAGGTGAACAGGATCAGCGTCCTTCCTTTCGAAGCCAGTACGACATCCATGCACCCTTGAATGACCGCCTCCAAATACGTATGGTCACTCTCTTTGCCTGGTGCAGGGAAATCAGATGGAATCAACAGTAATCCCTGCTCTTCATATTGAAACGGCGATGGCAGTGACAAGGTACGCACACGTTCCTCGGGCAGTTGGTCGAGACCAAACTGGCTTTTGATGTAGGAGAAGCTGTTTTTGACCGTCAGAGTGGCTGATGTCAAGATCAGACTCCGCTTCTGCGCAAAAAGCGGTTCTGCTAGTGAGTCCGCAACCTTTAAGAGTGCTGCTGACAAGTGAACCTGCTTGCGAGCTGTACGGGACTCTACTTCCATCCAATATACATACTCGGCATCCTGCTCAAGCAAAAAGAAGTGAAGCAGCTCCACTGCGTTTTGCCAGTCTTTGATGAGACCGAATAAATCTGTCAGTAAACTGCGTACGGCAAAAGGAGGCTTTTCCTCTTGCGGAGTCGTTCGCAATAGCTGCTCGATGTCCGCTGCGTATACAGTCATCCCTTCAATCAGCTTTTTGGTTACTTTGCGTATTTTCTCGTGTTTGCCTACAAACGATTCGATCCGATAACGTACCGTCTCACGTCCAGCGTCCGCCGTCTCCTCCGCACGATCTGATGCCCATGCATACAAGAGCTGTGTCCATTGCTGCGCTTTCTCACGTAAGGCAGCGGACTGTTTTCTCAGCTCCAGAAGCTTTGTGGCGACATCTTCTTGAACCGCAGGCATCCAGCTTTGCAGCTCTTCTGCGAAGCGGGCAATTGGTCCACTCTCTTCAACCGATGCACGATCTAACAAGAAAAGAAGCTGCGTGGTTGAAAACTGCTTGCCTAAATGCTGTGTCGCGGCATCCTCCAAATGATGGGCCTCATCGACGATGGCAACTTCATACGGAGGGAGGATTCTGTTTTCCGCTTGCAAGTCGCTGATGAAAAGGGCGTGATTGACGATGAGTACATCGACATCGCGAGCCCGTTCCTTTGCCTGAAAATAGTAACAGCGACTAAACCAGGGACAAGCCCGATTCAAACAAGAGCTCGTATCACTTTTTACTTGTTGCCAAAGCAGTTGGCCACTCGGAGGCATGCTCAGCTCTTCCACGTCACCGGTTACGGTTTGCGTGAGCCACGTCAGCATCTGTCCTTTGACCAAGCGCATTTCTTGGCTGCTTCCTTCTACAGGCTCGTCCACGGCTTGTTCAAATTTACGCAAGCACAAGTAGTTTCCTCTGCCTTTTAGCGTCGAAGCTGTAAAGGAAAACGGCAGAGACTCCTGCAAGGTAGCGATTTCCTTATGGAATAGCTGTTCCTGCAATTGAATGGTGTTGGTACTGACCACCAGCTGCTGCTGATTGTGATGAGCCCAAATGATCCCCGGCAAGAGATAGGCTAATGATTTTCCCGTACCTGTCCCTGCCTCTACCAATAAATGGGCACCATCCTCCATTGCCTCATAGACCGCATGCATCATCGCTTCCTGAGCATCCCGGCGTTGATACCCCGACATTTTCGCCTGCATGTGCCCATTTTCGCCCAAAACATCCTCGAGCTGGTCAGCAAACGCTTTGGTCACTGTCGTATCGACATTAGGACGTTTTAGCGAGGCTGTTAATTTTTCTTCTCGGTTCCGAAGAGCCAGCTGGCGATAAACATCCCACATGTCAGAGGAATCCGTTTTGGTTGGCGTTCCATCCAGCTCTGGCAGCTCTATGAGCTTTTCCATCTCGATCTGACGTAAAAGAACCTCGATATCAGAGCGAAACGAAGAAACGAGCATCTGCAGGCGCTGGATCGTCACGAGAGGCAGTCTCTTTAAAATATCCAGCAAGTGGAGAAACAGCTGCGCCGTTGCAAGGGCATCGCTATCTGCTTGATGGGGATTATCGTGCTCGATTTCCAGCTCAGACGCCAGTTCTCCGAGTCTGTAGCTATTTTGCATCGGCAAAAGAACACGGGATAGCTCCACGGTATCAAGTACGTAGCCGTCAAACGCATAATAGCCCTGGCTCAGCAGGGCTTCTTGTAAAAATTGGAGATCAAAGCTTGCATTATGTGCAACAAAAGCTCGTCCGTCCAATAAACGCAAGAAATCTGGAAACACTTCTTCCAAGGAAGGAGCATCTGCAACCATCTCATTGGTAATCCCTGTTAATTGGGTAATAAACGGTGGAATATCCTGGCCTGGATGAATCAGGGTGGAAAAACTCTCGGTAATCTGCCCATCATCGATTGCGACGGCACCAATCTGAATGATGCTGTCACCTTGGCGTGGATGGCTTCCCGTCGTCTCAAAATCTACAACTAGTAATCGATTCAAATGTTGTCACCTCGTAACCTGGGCGGAAACATTCAATCCGCACCCATTCACATTCGGCAACGATGGGAAATATTCCTGCTCTCCTGTACATTTAAGGCTGTACGAGCTCGGTTTGCATTTCTGATTGACCGCGCTTACTTGCACACAATTGCAGATAGATGGGGATTTCCCATAACTGTTCTGCGAATGGCAATGCCCGTTGAAAATATTGTTCAGCTAGGCGCCAATTTTCTTCCACAACCGCGATTCTTCCCAGATGAAAATACCCTAACGAACGTACATATGGCTCAGCGTCTTCCAGGAAATACTTTGCCAACCGTTTTGCCTCTTGTGTATCCCCTAGCTTTTCGTATGCGGAAATCATTCCGGATTGGCCGAGGCGATTGTCTCGGTTTTTCTCCAGCATGATCCGGAACGCTTTAATTGCTTCTTCTACCCTTCCGTCAAACAACAACATCCATCCATAACTAAAAAGAAAGTCGTCATTTTCGGGTGCAAGACTGATCGCTTTTTTGACGAGCGTCAATGCGCGCTTCGTACCCGAAATGAGCCACGTATTCCAGGCCAAGCCATGCCACGTCCACCCATCTTTTGGGGAACGCTCCGTCAAAAAGTGATAGCAAATTTGTGCCCGGTGGTAATTGCCCACTGTTTCGTATAAAGAGGCCATTTCCTGAAGAGTATCGCTGTCCAAATCGCGTGTCGGCAGTTGCAAGCCTTTCGGCGGGCTCCATTCCACCGTCTGGTCCATCGTATGCAGTAATTTTGCAGCACGCAGCCATAGCATCTGCGCTTCCCAATCGTGCTCGTTTTTTTCTAGATACGGTTCCAATTCGTCCAAAGCTTCCTGTGCATCGCCATCTCTTAAGTAGCATAGCGCGAGGTTGTATTTGGCTTCTTCCTGTTCTGGCTTGATCTCGAGAGACGTCTTAAAAGCTTGCGCCGCCTCTAGCCATTGCTCCTCTTCTGCCAGTATGCACCCGATGGCATTAAAGCTGATGGCCACAATGGTAGGTGAGCTTGCTGTCCTGCCGAGAAGACGGAATTCCCGAAAGGCTAATTCATCGTCCTCACACAAAAGGAGACTGTAAGCGTAGTATAGGCGTCCACTTTCCCAGTCTGGCGATTTTTGGACTAATTCTGCAAAACACTTTTTCGCGTCTTGGAACATGCGCAAATGATAAAAGCCTTCCCCTCGACGAAAAATCGGCTCGTATGGATTCGATTCAACGGCCTTTGGTGATTCTGCACTTACCTTCGACTGATGCGTCTTTTTCTCTTCCGCCGGAAGCTGTCCTTCCATTTCCTTGATACTACGAATCGCATTCGATAATTTTTCTTCGAATTGCAGCCACAGGTCTACGACTGTATCACTTACTTGGCGCAATTGAAACAATTGTTCCGCGAGCTGAAGACGTTCTTGTTCTGAAGCCCCCTGCCACTTCTCTTCAATCGACTGCGCTTTTTTACGAAGCGTATGAAACCAGTCTTCGATTTTCACAAGAAAAGCCACCCCCTATGAGGCATGAGTACTTTCATTGTCTCACAAGGCAGGTGGCTCTATGCAGGAACAGACAGATCGCCTACAGAATCGTCGCGTGTACTTCTTCTGCGATCAATTCTTTGATCTGATTTTTTTCATCCATGATGGCGACACGTGGCTTGTAGGTTCTTGCCTCTTCATCCGTCATCATCGCATAGGCAATAATAATAACGATATCGCCCTCTTGTACGAGACGTGCAGCTGCTCCGTTCAAGCAAATGACGCCACTGCCTGGAGCACCTTCGATGACGTATGTTTCCAGACGCGCTCCGTTGTTGTTATTGACGATTTGTACTTTTTCATTTGGCAAAATATCCAGTGCATCCAACAAATTTTTGTCGATGGTAATACTGCCAACATAGTTCAAGTTCGCTTCAGTTACCGTTGCGCGATGGATTTTTGCTTTCATCATGGTGCGGAACACTAAGAATTCCTCCTTTATCTCTACTTAATTGATGTTATCGTATTGTCGATCAGACGTGTTTTGCCAAAACGAACAGCTAGCGCGATGAGGATCGTCTGACCTGCCGTTTCCTGCTCAACTGGTGTAAGTGCTGGATAGCTCAAAATTTCCACATAATCAATATCAGCCAGCGGCTTCTCGGAAATCATTTGCGTGATTCGATCCTTGATCGCAGTAAGAGCCATGCCCTCACCCAGCCATTTTTCTGCTTGTTTCAAACTCTGTGATAGCACGAGTGCCTGTGCTCGCTCATCCGCTGACAAGTATACATTCCGAGAGCTCATGGCAAGACCATCCGCTTCGCGGACAATCGGGCATGGAACGATTTGTACTGGCATCGACAAGTCGTGGACCATTTGCGTCACAACAGCTACCTGCTGGGCATCCTTTTGTCCAAAAAAGGCGTAATCGGGCTGGACAATTTGAAACAATTTATTGACGACAGTCGATACGCCATCAAAATGACCCGGACGAGAAGCTCCACACAATGGAGTCGTCACATTTGCCACTGAAATATTGGTCAGCATCGGTTTCGGATACATCTCGCTGACTTCCGGGATAAACAGGAGGTCCACTCCCGCTTCTTCCGCCATTTGGCTATCCCGTTCAATATCACGCGGATAGCGTTCAAAGTCTTCATTCGGTCCGAATTGCAGCGGGTTTACGAAAATGCTCATTACAACCAAATCGCATACTTCACGGGCAGCTTTCACCAAGCTGAGATGTCCTTCATGCAGAAAGCCCATGGTCGGTACCATCCCGATCGTTTTGCCTTGCCGATGTGCTTCTTTTATATGAACGCGCATCTCTGCGATTGTGGAGACTTGCTGCATCATTGTTTGCATCATGACTGCTTCACTCCTTCCCCGTACAATTCCTTGATGGTTTCTTCAGAGGCATGGAAGACATGCTCTGGCCCTGGGAAGCTTCTTGCTTCAACTTCTTTGTTATAAGTCTCCACAGCTTCACGGATTGTTTCACCGATGTTTGCGTAACGCTTCACGAATTTCGGTGTGATATCCGATGCGTAGCCGACCATATCATGGAACACCAGCACTTGCCCATCACAAGTCGCACCCGCTCCGATTCCGATCACAGCGATGTCCAGCTTGTCTGCAATCATGCCTGCGACCTCTTCCGGAACACATTCCAGCACAATGGCGAATGCACCCGCTTCTTGAATCGCAAGGGCCTCGTCCAACAATTTTTTGGCTGCCTCCAGATCTCTTCCTTGTACTTTGTAACCGCCTAATTGATGTACCGATTGCGGAGTAAGTCCAATATGTCCAACGACAGGGATGCCTGCTTGTACACAGCGTGTAATGATTGGGGCAAGTTCACGGCCCCCTTCCATTTTGACCGCCTTGGCCAGCCCTTCTTGCATTAGTCTGCCCGCGTTTTTCACTGCTTCCTCAACTGTTCCGTGATAGCTGAGAAAAGGCAGGTCCGTCACGACAAATGCACGCTTAGCCCCTCTCGTTACTGCTTTCGTATGGTGTAGCATGTCCTCCATCGTTACAGGGATGGTGGAGTCATAACCGAGTACGACCATTCCCAATGAATCACCGACCAGAATCATATCAGCGCCAGCTTCATCCACTAATTTGGCTGACGGATAGTCATAGGCGGTCACCATGGTAATCGGATTTCGCGTTTCTTTTTTCTTGCGGATACTCGAAGTCGTAATAGGTCTGTCGTTTTGTGCCATTTTTCATTGCTCCTCTTTCGCATCAAGCCCGTGGATCGTGTGAGGAATAAAAAAACCTTCTCGCGTCAATCGGGAGAAGGTTGTCCATGTCAAAAAGACATTTTGCGTTAGCGGATTCCTTCTGTCTCGGTCCACACAGGCTCTGAGCAGATTTTTGTCCTTGCACATATTGATTTAAGATTACACGATAGATACAAAAATACTCCGGAAGTACCGTTCACGAGGTGATACAGCCTCCAAATTGGAGTATAGCAAATGATTTAATCATTTGCACGATAATTGACATCAGCCGAATAAACTTTGTGAATCTGTCCCGTCTGATCCTCGACCTTGAGTACGCCTTCCTCATCCAAGCCAACGGCACGACCTTCAAGCTGTTGTGAAATCGTCTGGAGGGTCACCCATTTGCCAATGGTGTACGAATGATTCTCCCACTCTTGTTTTACACGCTCAAAGCCAGCCTGCAAATAATGGTCGTACTCTTCTTCAAAAATTCGGCAGAGTCGTTGGATAAGCGAAACACGCTTGAGTGGCTCGCCAGATTCAATTCGAAGCGAAGTCACAATCTGTGCCAGTTCAGATGGGAAATCAGACTCAACACTGTTGGCATTGAGCCCTATTCCGATTACTAAATAATTGACCCGGTCAGATTCAGCATTGAGTTCTGTCAAAATCCCACATACTTTTTTGTCTCCGATAAAAATATCGTTCGGCCATTTGATTTTGACAGGCAACCCAGTCTCTTCTCGGATCGTTTTCGCTACAGCAACCGCCGTTAGCAACGTCATCTGAGGTGTCTTCGGTAACGGAATCGCAGGTCGGATGATCAAGCTCATCCATATCCCCGTTCCTTTCGGAGAATGCCATGGGCGGCCGAGTCTACCTTTCCCACCTGTTTGCAGCTCTGCCAGCACAAGCGTACCTTCTACTGCCCCTTTTGCCGCAGCCTCGTGTGCGAGTGGCTGTGTAGATACCACCTCATCGTAAGCGATGACATTTTGACCGATCCGATTCGTTTCCAATCCAGCCATGATTTCTGCTGCTGACAAGCGATCAGGGGCAACCAGCAGGCGATACCCCGATTTTCGCACCGCCTCCACCTCGTAACCATCTCGGCGCAGCTCTTCGATATGTTTCCAAACCGCCGTCCTAGAGCAACCGCATGTTTGGCTTAGTTCTTCACCAGAGATGAAACTGCCTGGCTGATCACGGAATGCTTGAAGGATGACTTGCTTAATGTTCATCTTGTGCAACCTCTTTCTTTGCAACTTCGACGAGTGCTTCTGGTGTATTTGGTAAACCGTGCAGAGCCGTTTGTCTAAGCAACGATTCCAAGACGCGAACAATCCACTCGCCTGGCTTTTTTTGAACGGCTACTTGCAGGTCAAGCCCCGTGATTGCCAAATCCTTGATGGTTTTGACAGGCATGTTTTCGTATTGATCGAGTAGTGCTTGCATCGAGAACGATTGCCTCTCCTTCCACCAGCACGCTTGCAATAAAAGGTAGAACTCGTTGCACGTGTCCCAACCGACTTCAAGCAGCAGTGGCCCCCACCCAATCGCATGAGGGATATCCCATTGCGGCTGCAATCGCGTCAGAAGTTCAACCAAACAACAAATTGCTTCTGTTTCGCGTTTGGACATTTTGAGGAATTGGCATACTTCACGCGATTGCACAGGTGAATAATTCGCAGCAAACAGTAGCAACGACCATTTTTGCGTCACAGTTTGCAAATGATGCAGCCGCCAGACATGCTCATTCGAGAGGTCAAACAGTTTTTCTACCTCAGGGGCATAAGCCATGAGCCTCGTTTCATTCAACAACTGACAACCTACCTCTGGAGCTCTGCTGTCGAGCGTTTTATTCAGCTCTTCCCTTATGCGCTCCACAGCAATATGAGCTAACAAAGGTGCAGTCTGTTTCATAGCAAACATGGTCTGGTCTTCTATAGCAAAACCTAACTGGGAAGCAAAACGCACTCCTCGTAAAAGC
This sequence comes from Brevibacillus sp. IT-7CA2, assembly GCF_949767855.1. Taxonomy (NCBI): domain Bacteria; kingdom Bacillati; phylum Bacillota; class Bacilli; order Caryophanales; family Paenibacillaceae; genus Brevibacillus; species Brevibacillus sp. IT-7CA2. The sequence continues at coordinate 320,393 of NZ_CATKQT010000022.1, read as the reverse complement.
CGAAGGGCATCCTCCTGAAATCTCTCTAGCGGAATGCCTACAGCCCGAACCAGCTGATGCTCCATATCCTCACGTCCACCGAACGGGTCGTGCAATACTTGATGACGATCCATCGCCATTGCGTTCATCGTAAAATCTCGTCGCTCCAGATCGAGTCGAAGTTCTGAAACGAATTGAACCTCAGCGGGTCGACGGTAATCTTCATATTTTCCTTCCGTCCGAAACGTGGTTACTTCGAACATCTGCCCCTCGACTTTTACAGACACAGTACCGTGTTTCAGACCAGTCGGGACATGATCGGGAAACAATCGGATGACGTCGCCGGGATGGGCATTCGTACATATATCTATATCATGAACAGGTCGTTGTAAAAGCCAATCGCGGACGCAACCACCCACATAGTAAGCTTCGAAGCCGTGTTCCTCCAATCTGTCGAGAACACGCTTTGCCAATTCTATCGCCAATCCAATTCCCCCCTTTCTGGTTTGCTCCGCCTGATCTACACAAGGAGGCGTTTTTCATGAGAGTTTTGTATGGATTGTTCATTTTTATATCCAAGGTACATCAACTAGCCAAAAGCTCGATCTTACGTTCAAAAGCTTAGGTTTTCTTCGGATTTGCTTGCCAGCAAGTTGGCGTAAAGTGCTTCATACTGAGAGGCAATCGTTTCGTGACAAAACGTTTTGCAGGATCGCTCGATGCTATTCGCGGAGAATTCGCGGTATAGCTCTTCGTTTTGCAAGAGACGAATCGTTTCTTTCGCCATGCCTTCCACGTCCCCAATTGGGCGTAAGAAGCCGTTCACACCATCCAGGACAACTTCGGGCAAGCCTCCTGCCACTGTAGCGACGACAGGCACACCGCAAGCCATTGCTTCCAATGCGACGAGTCCGAAGCTTTCCTTTTCTGATGGAAGCAGCATGATGTCTGCCATCGACAATACCTCGGCGACGTCTTCCTGCTTGCCGAGGAAACAAACATCGTCGTTCAGACCGAGCTCAGCGATCATCTTACGGACCAGACCCATTTCGGGACCTTCACCAATGAGGATCAGTCTGGAAGGCATTTCTTCTCGTACTCGCGAGAATATTTCAATCACATCCGGCACTCGTTTGACCGGACGGAAATTAGAAATGTGCATAAGAATTTTTTCACCATTCGGTGCAAATACCTTTTTCAGCTTCGTAACCTCTTTTGGGTAATAACGCCGCTTGTCTACGAAGTTGTACACAGGGACAATTTCTTTTTCAGTATGCAGCAGCTCTTTCGTTTGCCTGATCAAATCATTGGACACCGCTGTCACCAAATCACTTCGCTCAATACCGAAGCGGATCATATCACTCAAATTCGAGTCATAACCCAGAACAGTAATATCAGTCCCGTGCAAGGTGGTCACAATTTTCAAATGATCACCTACCATTTGCTTGGCGAGGAACGCACACAACGCATGTGGCACAGCATAATGCACATGTAATAAGTCCAGGTTTTCATTTTTCGCCACTTGCGCCATTCGGTTCGCCAAGGTCAAATCATAGGGTGGGTATTTAAAAACATCGTAGTTGTTCACTTCTACTTCATGATAAAAAATGTTCGGGTGAAACGCACCTAATCGAAATGGCATTCCACCTGTAATGAAATGGACTTGATGCCCTCGCTCGGCTAATAGCTTGCCCAGCTCTGTGGCTACTACCCCCGATCCGCCCAATGACGGATAGCAAGTAATCCCGATCTTCATACAGTGTCACTCCTTCTCACAAGCTCTTTAATACATACGGAGCTGCACTGACAAATCCTTCTGCGTAGGCCACACCAGCCTGCTGACCAAACAGTCGCTCTCGGTACTCGACAGACTCCAGATACCCGTTGGTAAGCGGTGTTTGAACGCTGCCTTCTTCGAGTTCAAACTGACTGCGGTAACAACGCAGCGCCTCCATTTTTTGTGGATAAACAGCGGTGATATCCACGACAACCTGAGGCGTGACAGTAGAATTAATAAAATAGTAAAGGAATTGCGAAGGTCGATAGGCAGGCAAAGAAGGCTCCGGCAAATACTTGCGGATGCCTGCATTAAACACCGCCTCGCGAACGATCCGACTAACGCTTTCGTGATCTGGATGACGATCCGCGTAATAAGGCGCAAGCACAATGGCTGGGCGAGTTTCGCGAATGAGCTTTACGACACGTTCAATCGCACTTTCCCTGACTGCTTCCAAGCCACGATCAGGCAGGCCAAAATTATAGCGAGCAGCCACTCCCATCACTTGGTCAGCTGCAGTCGCTTCTTGCTGCCTTCTTTCAACCGTTCCATTCGAAGACAATTCGGCATAGGTCAAGTCGAGAATCCCCACGCGCTTTCCCTGTTTAGCTGCCAAAATCAGACTGCCTGCCGCGCCGATCTCGACATCGTCAGGATGAGCGCCGATTGCCAAAATATCGAGTGAACTCATGCTTCATTCTCCTCATGCACCACTTCACGCCAATCCAGTTGTCCCAGCTCCAAAGCCTTCAGCATGATTTCTGCCGAACCGAGATTGGTGGCAAACGGTATCTTGTGCACATCACACAGTCGAAGCAGTGCGATAATATCAGGTTCATGTGGTTGAGAGGTAAGCGGATCACGCAAAAAGATAATCAAATCCATCTCATTGCGGGCGATCATCGCACCGATTTGTTGATCGCCTCCTAATGGCCCTGAAAGAAAACGGGTTAGGGACAGCGACGTAGCTTCCATTATTCGCGACCCAGTTGTTCCTGTGGCATACAGGTCATGTTTTGCCAAAATGGATTCATAGGCCATCGCTAGTTGCACAATCTGTTCTTTCATTCGATCATGGGCAATCAATGCAATTTTCAAGAAAACCTCTCCCTTTATGGCTGGGTATCGTGTGTATGTTAATCAATCGTTTAATCAATCAGATGTTCCAATCCGTAAATCAATCCGTTCATATTCATTACGGCTTTAATCGCCATATTTACCCCTGGCATGAATGATTCCCGGTTAATCGAATCGTGGCGAATGGACAGCGTTTGGCCTGTTGCACCAAACAAAACCTCCTGATGAGCAACCATACCTGGCAGACGGACACTGTGAATCCGGAAGCCTTCGTAATCTGCTCCGCGAGCGCCTGGAATCGTTTCTACCTCTTCAGGATGCCCCTGCTTGAGCTCTTCCCGAACGGCTGCAATCATCTCTGCGGTCTTCAAAGCAGTTCCACTCGGCGCATCCAGCTTGCGGTCATGATGCAGCTCGATAATTTCCACATGCGGCATATATTTTGCTGCCATTGCGGAAAACTTCATACATAGAATCGCGCCGATTGCAAAGTTCGGGGCAATGATGGCACCCAGTCCCGCTTCTTTATAGCGCTCAGTTATCTCTTGCAGCTGCTCAGTTGTCAGCCCCGTTGTTCCGACGACTGGTCTCACACCACGAGCCAGACAAAGCTCCATATGACGATATACCGTATGTGGTGTCGTAAAGTCTACCAGAACATCCGGCTTCATTTCGTCCAGTTGTTGATTGATTTCCTCTTCGCTCACACGTGTGTCCAGATTGCCTGTAAAAACGAGTGCGGAATCCTGCGCCAGCATTTTCACTACTTCTTGCCCCATCCGACCATTTGCGCCTGCAACTGCTACACGAATTTGTTTAGTCATGCTGCTCGTTCTCCTCTATTCTCGTCCAGCGATCTTTATCGCGAGTATTAAACTTGTGCATAATACGATCAAAGGCTTCCTGTAAATCGATTCCGAGTGAGTTTGCGAAACAAATCACGATGAAGAGTACGTCACCCAGCTCTTCCTCTACTGTTTTTTCGCCTTCGTCCTTTTTCTTCGGTTTTTCTCCATAAAAATGGTTAATCTCTCTGGCTAATTCGCCTACTTCTTCTGTCATTCTAGCCAGCATCGAAAGCGGTGAAAAATATCCTTCTTTAAACTGCGATATGTATTGATCAACTTCTTGCTGCAACTCTTGCATAGTCTTTTGCCGTTCCATCCGCCCACTCCTTTTTCACATACTTCTCTCTTTCACCTATCGTACTAAAAAAGGCTTCGTTTGCCAAATCACAATACTTCGTCTTTCCAGCATATGGACAATCAAACGAGCGTTCATTTATAATGGCTTTCGGATAGCCCTCAGGTAACACAAGTATTACCTGCACATCACGTCCGGGGGGAAGCCTGTTTCCTGATCCGGCGAACAGGAGGATATATGAAAATTCGTCTTGACAGTATCATTGCCATTATCATCGGTTCTGCCATTATGGGATTTGGTATTAACGCGTTCAACATTCCCAACCATCTAGCTGAGGGCGGTATTACTGGTATCAGTATTTTGATCAAGCTGTTAGTTCCTGCTGTGGATCAGGGAATCGTCTTCTTTGTCCTGAACATACCGTTATTTTTCTTGGGCTGGAAAATTCTTGGACGAACTTCTTTTTTCTACACGATTTTGGGAACGGTTTCTCTCTCAGTCTTTTTATCCTTATTTGATGGTGTGCTTCCGTTGCCGATGAAAGATCGCTTGCTCGCTTCCCTGTATGCCGGGGTAGCGGTTGGTGTCGGTTTAGGGATTATTTTCCGTTACGGTGGGACAACCGGCGGTGTGGACATCATTGCCAGACTGCTCCAGAAATACATGGGTATCAGTATGGGGAGGACGTTGTTTTTCGGAGACATCTTGGTCATTGGCGCGTCCCTCGTCTATTTGAATCTGGAAAGCGCTATGTATACCCTCGTCGTTGTCTTTATCGCAGCACGTGTCATTGACTTTTTCCAAGATGGCGCTTATGCAGGAAAAGCATTGACGATCATTTCCAACGAAGCAGATAGCATCGCCAAGCAAATTCTCGATGTAGGTCGTGGTGTGACTCTCTTAGCTGGTAAAGGTGCCTACTCTGGCGATGAAAAGAAAGTCATCTATGTCGTTGTCAGCCGAAACGAAGTCATGCGTTTTAAAACCATTGTGCAAGAAATTGATCCGCATGCTTTTGTCATCGTCAACGATGTGCATGAAGTTCTCGGAGAAGGCTTCACCCTTGATGAAAACAAGAAACCGCTTCACGACTAGCACGAAGCAGCACAGCAAAAACCCTTGCCTTTTCGTACAGGCAAGGGTTTTTTACTCTATTACGTCGAACGGATTTCCCCGTCATATTTCTTCCACGCCACATAAGACAAGGCCATGATCAAAGCAATCGAAATCGATGCAAGAATAACAATAGGTGAATCTGGCCGCATCATTAAACGAGCAAACGTACTCTTCTCTTCTCCCACAAAAGCCACTTGAAAAGAGCCGTTCAATTCTCGCAACGCCTCTCGTACCAGTTGCCAATCTACTTGGCTGTTTCGCATCTCTTTGGATATGATATCGTACGCAACCGTAATCGAGGACATTTGGCCCTCTGGAAGCTGAATACTCATCCCCGGCTTAATGGCCAAAAATAATCGGTAATTTTCATCGAACTGTTCGCGAAACTGACTGAAATTCCGCTCAACAGCCGATAGTTGCAGGTTTTGGACCTGTGTGACGAGAGAAGGATAGTAGCTCCGCCACATCGGCTGGTGATCATGCGTTAGTGCGTCTATGGCGATACGGACCCGCGTGGCATGCCACAGCAATTGCTGTTCACTTGCGTTTGCGGAAGCAAAGCTTTGCTTGGCTGCTAGTATGGACTGTGTCACTGCATTCAGACTCTCAATTCGTATCGGATTGGGCAAATGCTGGTTCGGGAATCGTTCTGCCAGCTGTACAATCCGTTGCTCTGCCCCTTCAAGATCTCCCTTTTTTGCATACGTCAGTAACTCATGCGCAATTTGATCTAATGCTGCCAACTGCTTTTCTTCTATCGGTTGATTCAGCTTCGAGTACAAATTATGAATGGGCCACGACAAGAACAACCCGATCATGAGAAAGAATAATAAAAACCGGATGTTTTTCTTCAACGCAAATAACCTCCTTCCCTAGTACAGCCTATGGAAAGGAGGACAAGATTAGACCTTATTTGTCGTATACTTCATATTCATCCACCAGATCACCGAGATCGAGATCAGACTGAGAAGAACCGTAAACAATCCAACGAAGCCTTCATACGGATCTAGTACACTCGGTAGCCACGGATGGATGTCCATGACGTAATCGAGAAAATCATTATTCAGTGTCCACAGCGCAGCGATTCCCACCGGCAGAAGACTTAGCTTGTAAAAACGCGCATACAAAACAGATTCCACAGCCATGCCGGTGTGGGAAAGGATCAGCATCACGTCTGTCCAACGCACTTCATTGCCCATCAACCAACCAGCCACGATAATGCAGACGGCCCAGACACCATACTTAAAATTGGTGATGCCAGCCAAAGCTTCCAGTACAGGAATGTGGCGACCCAACAAATAGGTAAGGAGTACAAGCGAAAAAAGTCCGCTACCTGTCGGGCTGTCCGGGACAAAAGGAATCAAATATGCTGGTGTCTCAGCCAATTGGTTACCATACCAGATGAATCCATATATGGTTCCCAAAAAGTTGACGAAGAACAGCGTCCAAAGAAACCACCTTTTGCCCAAAGATTGCCTAAACCACTCCCATATCCAGATCATGTATAATCGTCTCCCGCTGTGTACGCCGCTAACGAAAAAGCTGACCGCATTACCAGCCAGCTTTTCCCCTATTAGCTTATTTCAAGCCAGCCATGTATTCAGCTAGCTTTGCGATTTCTGCATCATCTTTGAGCAAACCGGCTGGCATTCCGCCTTTACCGTTCTTGATGACGTCAGTAATCTTGGCTGCATCCAAAGTTGCACCGATTTTTTGGAGGTTTGGACCCATGCCACCCTCCATGTTTTTACCATGGCATCCCATACAGCTTGTTTGCGCTTTCCAAAGCGCATCTGCTGTAAAGCTGGTGTCAGCCGGAGCAGGTGCAGTTGCACTAGATCCCTGTTTACCACCAGTTCCTTTACCTTTATCTGGGTGAGCCAGATGATATTCATGGTTTGCCGCCCAAGTCAGGTAGAAAATACCAACGAGTGCCGTCAGCATCAAGCCTGTAGCAACTGGACGTTTGCTAGGACGACGCTCTTTGCTGGTATCCAGCCAAGGCGCCAGCATCAGTGCACCAAATGCGATACCTGGAATAACAACGATTCCAAGAACGACCCAATCCCCTGCAGCCCATGGATATTTCAGCAATTGATACAGGAACAAGAAGTACCAGTCTGGCAACGGAATGAATGATGTATCATTCGGGTTTGCTTTGTCAGTCAACGGCGACGGATGAGAAACCGTCAACACGAGGAAGCCAACTAAGCAAACGGCTGCCACCATCCACTCTTTCAACAGGAAGTTTGGCCAAAACGGCTCGTTTTTACCTGGAAAGTCGGAGTAGGATGGAGAAATGTTTGGAATACGCTTCGCCGATACTCGGGAATCTCCGACGAAGGTAGCATCTTTATCTTGTTTTGCCATGCTATTTCCTCCTTTTTTCGAAGACCGATTATAGTGGACCCGAGATACCTTGCGAACGGATCATAACAAAGTGAGCTCCCAACAGACCAAGCAACGCGCCTGGGAGGAAGAACACGTGAATCGCGAAGAAACGAGTAAGGGTTTGCGCCCCTAGAATGTCTCCGCCTGTGAGCAATGTTTTCACATATGGACCGATGAAAGGTACAGAGTCAGCGATCTGCACACCTACTTTGGTCGCAAAGTATGCGGTGTTATCCCAAGGCAAGAGGTAACCTGTGAAACCAAGGCCCAGCATAACGAAGAAAATCAGTACGCCGACTACCCAGTTCAATTCACGAGGCTTTTTGTATGAACCTGTAAAGAATACACGCAGAGTATGTAGGAACATCATCACGATTACCAAGCTGGCACCCCAGTGATGCATACCGCGTACGATTACCCCGAACGCTACTTCGTTCTGGAGGTACTTAACGGATTCGTAAGCATTGATAACGTCTGGTACATAGTACATCGTCAAGAACATACCAGACAAAATTTGAATAACGGTAATAAAGAACGTAAGTCCACCAAAGCAGTAAACAAAAGCTGAAAAATGATGTGCCGGGTTCACGTGCTCAGGTACTTCGTGGTCAGCCAAGTCACGCCACATCGGAGTGATGTTTAAGCGCTCGTCGACCCAATCATACATTTTTTGCATCATTTTAGCCGTTCACCCCCGGACGAGGATTTGCTTTTACTTTACCTAAATACAATTTTCCATCTTTGACTTCTGTCTCATACTCATCAAGAGAAGCCGTCGGTGGCGTTCCCAAAATGTGCTCGCCATTGATCGAATAACGACCCATGTGGCAAGGACAGAAGTACTCATTTGGTTGTCCTGGGCCAGTTCCCCAGTCAACCGTACATCCTAAGTGCTTACAGATCGGGGACAGAGCAAGAATCTCACCCTTGTCGTTCTTGGTAACCCATGCAGTAAGTGTAGATTCTGATTCATACCAACCGTCCTTGGTATGGACCTTGAATTCTACGCGTTTTGGCACGGCACTAAACTCATCCGGACTGCCGACAGCTACTTTATCTCCACCTGCATGTCCTTGCAGAAGGGGGTCTACCGCAAAGCGAATCATTGGGGTGATCATTCCCGCAGCAAGGAATCCGCCAGTTCCCATCAGGGCGTAGTTCAAAAATGTACGCCTGGAAATTTCGCGTTTGTCTCCCATATCTTTTTTCCCTCCTTATCCTGTAAAATAGCGCTACGATGGCATTTTCATACATATACACTAGGTCAATCCCAATCATAGCTAACGCCTATAAAGATGTCAAGAATGTCCAGTGGACATGTCTTTACCCAAACGATGTGTGACAGGATATTGTTGCCAGATTGTCAAATTTAAGACCTTGCCCCACCCATTTTTCTGTAGTATTACCGGAAAACGCTTTCTCTATTGCGTCTCTTTTTTAAGTCAAAACGATTAGCCCCGCACGATTTGCCACAACTTGATGACCTCTTTGTACAGCACATCCACGGTCACTTCGAAACGCAAAGAAGATTCCAGGTCTTCATCCCCTACCAATAAGGTCAATACACCTTCTTCTGCTCGTTCCTTTAATTGAATCTGTTCTCCGCGAAAATGAAGCAGTACTTTATAGGGGAATTCCGCCGGTGTTCGTTGTTCCAGCTGCTCTTCTCCGATTTGATAGCTTAACGGAAATAGCAGTACGCGTCCCTTTAGTCGCTGCTCTATCCCGGCCGCTACATTTAATAAGTAGTTCATGCGTACAACATGCTCTTCTACTTTTCTGTCCGCGTTGTACAAATAAAGAGGGAGCAGCGCGGTATCCACAAAGGACCGCAACTCCTCCCAGTTTTCAAAATCGTTCAAGTTCCACTGCATAGAGCCGTCTCCTCATTTCCTTGTTCATTTCTGGAAACAAGCGTACCATGAATGGTCGGAGACTCGCAATAACGCATACGATTATGTATTTAGGCTTGCTCGTAAGCCATGATTTCTTTTAATTCGTCTGTTAAGCGCAAAAACAGCTCTTTGTTTTTCGATGCAAGTGCCTCATCAATCTCCTGGATTAGCGTGCGCTTGCGATATTGACGCATCTGCTCGTCGATCACCATTTCAGATAGCAAACCGGAAACCATTTGATTGTTCGTTCCGTACGCGTTGGAATAGAAATTCGGCCACTCCATACCCATCCCTCACTTCAATAAAATAGTCGTTTCGGTAAAACCATTGTATTTTCGAAGCCAAGTCTGGCTCGCATACGTTGCGGTGTATAACCACTGTCCCTGTTCGTCTTGGCCGACGCGCAACAATCCTAGATGCACCATCATTTTGCATACCCGATTCACCAAGATATCCGTAGGCGAATCGTAGTAAAACTCTTTCATCCAATGGAGCAGCGTGTCCATCAACGATTGCTGACTTACCCAACCACCCGACGCGATCAACGGAATGAGCTGAACCAGCATCGGCAAGTTCGGGACAGCCCGCTTGTACAGCCTCATCCAGAAGCGAATGACATCATGGTACAATTGATCGTTATACGGTTGCTCCAGTCGCTCCCTTCCTGCTTCCGTTACTGCTACCTTGCCGTCCACTTCTTCTATCCATCGGTGATAGTAGCAGAAATCGTAGAGCAAGGAAAAACGGTCAGGGTATAAATCAAAGTGCAGACCGTACCCAAAACGCCATTTTTGCGGCAATAGCGGCTCTTCTTTTACGTACAAAAATTGAAAAAGCTGCTGCTGATGACGCTTGTACATGCCACCTTCTGCGGTTAGTGGTACTGGCTCCTGCTGGAGAAATTGTAAAAATTGCATGATATCATCGCATAGTGCTGTCCCTTCATCCCTGTAAGCTTGCGGACCGGGATGAAGGAATACGTTTGACTCACGCCACTTTGTCAGCCACGCTTGCAAGTACGGCTCACGGATGTCCAGCGGAATTTGATACTGCCCTACGGTTTTACTTTTCGCCGGAAAAATCCATCCTCGCTTCATTGCAGCTGCGACAAACCTTCGCCCTTCCTCCTGCTTTTTTTCCTTTTCACACTCCAGTGCCGCCCCGGCTTTCGCCAACAAATCCTCAAGCGACATGACCGTACGCTTGTCCAGGAACAATTGGAGCAAAAAATGGGTTTCTGCACTGCTCAGCTGCTCAACTTCTTGAGAGATTGTCAACCTGTGCCTCAAGCTAGACAACAGCGACGTAATCAATTCGTTTTTGGAATGAGGGTTGCATTCGCATCCGTAATGGTTGGCAATCTGATGGAGCTGCCGGATATCGGTGTACACCAAGATCTCAGCCAAGTTCATCTGTGCATCCCTTCTTTACGATGGCTTACTTGTCTCTCATTCTTGCCAAAATGCGGAAAAATAAACAGGAAGCCACCGAAGTGACTTCCTGTTTGTCATTTTTTATTGCTCCTCTTCAGATTCATGGTCCCACTGGTCGTGAAGTTGTTGGTATTCTTTCGCTTCCTCATAGCGCCCGGCTTGAGTCAATAGAGCAATCAGCCTGCGGATTTGATCCAAATCGAATCCTGACAACGATACATATTGCTTCAGTGCCTCAATAGCTGCTTCAGTTTTCCCCATCGATAGATTCACATCTGCAGCTAATGGATAAGCAGCCACATACTCCTCGTCAACTGCTTGCAAACTGCTGACCAATTCTGCTGCTTCATCCAGTCGTCCTACGTGGAATGCCATCAATGCACATCCGTAGAGTACTTCTGGCGAACGATCCATGACCAGCGCCTGACGGAATACTTGGTAAGCCTGTTCAAATTGACCGCTTTGTGCGTACGAGCGCCCCTTCGTCAAAAGCATGGACAGACTTTCATCGCCAGCTTGTTCCAGGAGCTTCATTGCTTTCTCGTCTTCTCCTATGCGGAAATACAAGTTACCCAGTGCTGCCATAATATCTTGGTTGTCTGGCTCCTTTAGTCTTGCTTGTTCCAAATACTTGACCGCTACTTCATCTAAATCTTGGAGTGAATACAGATCCGCTAACAACAAGTCAAGCTGGATGCTTTCAAAGCCAGATTCTTTGCATTCATAGAGAAGGTGTTGCGCCGTCTCAAAATCGCTGGAATCCAAAGCAATCTCCGCTAACAGCAGCTGGCATTCTCTGCGCAAAGAGGACTCCATTTGCGGATTTTTGGCCATGACATCTGTCAGCAATTGACTCGCCTCTTCCATATGACCGAGTCGATACCAAACCTCTGCCAAATACATCATGACATCCGGCAAATCTTTTCCATGCTCCTGAACCTTTTGCAAAGCGGTCAAGCCCAACTCCAATTCATCGTTTTCGATCCGCTTGATCGCTTCGTCTATGACATACAGCCACTTTTTCGGCATTTCTTTCACCTCATATGTATTTTGCGTGGCCTTGTTGCTCTACGCGCTTGCTGAACAACCACTCTAATAAAATAGCCACAAAAGACCGTCCGAAGACGGTCTTTTCTTTTACTCTTGATCATATACCATTATGCTCGCGTTAGCCAGCTCATTGTAAGAACAGTAATAAGGATTCCAAAAATACTAAGTACAATGCTGTAATTCGGCTTGGCTAAATCAGGAGAAGTCGGCTTCCCATCGAGCGGTACGATCGAAGCAGTAGCATGTTCCAGAGAATCTCCTTGCGACGTATATGGCTGGGCTTCAACCACGTATGTACCGTCGTCTGTTTGCATGGAAGAAGAAATGACTTGCGCTTTTGGCGTATTAATCTCCATAACTTCTCCGTTAATAACGAGTGAATTCGCATGCTCTGTGGTACTTGTATTCACATATAAAGTGAACGAAAAAACCATTAGCAGCAAAACAGCTACACTCGCACCCATGCGTCTCATTCTCGCTGTCACGCTGAAAATTTTTCTGCCAATCGGGATCGCCCACTGCTCTTCCGATAAGATACGGGCCATCACCGCGTCTACAATGGAACGTGATGGAGTTACTGAATGGTATTCTTCTTTATCCATTTCCATCCACTCACCACTGTCCGACCAAATCTCATAGTCGGAACGACAGGCATAGCATGCAGCCATATGGTGATCAACCCGGCGTTGGGTCACCTCAGGCAACAGATTTTCGGCGTATTCAGGCAGTATTTCCTGAACTTCTTCACATCTCATCATCGATTCATCCCTTCAGCTTCATCCAAATGAGGGTCCAGGATGTAGTTTTCCAACTGTCCACGAATACTTTGCCGCGCTCGAAACAGTAGAGACTTCACAGAGCTCACTGTTAAATCCAGAATCGTAGCGATTTCTGTGTAATCCATTTGTTCGTACTCGCGTAATATCAGTGCTGAGCGTTGCTTCTCTGGCAAACTGTTAATTGCCAGTCTTACCATGCTCTCCCGTTCATTCCGGAGCAAAACTTGCTCAGGCAGTGTCTTGGGAGATGCCATAGGCACTTGCAACGTATCATCCAGATACACGTCAGAATTGCGACTCTTGCGCAATTCACTGAGTACGGAGTTGCGTGCAATCGTATAGAGCCAGGTGGAGAATGTAGCTTCTACATCTCGGAAAGAATGAATGCTCTTATACGCCTTGTAAAACGTCTCCTGACATATATCCTCCGCTATATGCTCTAAATGTGCCTGACGCAAAAGATGAGTGACAAATGAGAGGATCTTTTTTTCATATCGACGAATCAGTTCAGCATAGCATTCCAGATTACCTTCTTTAATCTCTCGGATAAGCTGGGAATCGGTCATGATCAGGATTACCTCCTTGCGATTCCGATCCCTCAGCGGCCTTTTGCATAATTAGACTGCTGGGGATGTAAAAAGTTGCGCGACCTTACGATTCTTTTTCTCGTCTGTCTGCTGGAAACCATTCACGAAAAAACCCCCAAACTGGGGTTATATGACATAAGCGTAGGGCTTCGTGTCAATTAAACACTTACCCATACCAATCAAAGGGATAAATCGCATATTTCGATATATCCATTTACCGTTCGACATAACAGATGTTGGAAGATGCATTTCACTAAAATTGAGAATAGTGGAAAGATCATTCTTTGTCAACCAGTTTTCCTTTTTCAGGAAAACGATATCAGCGTCTGCGCCAGTTGTCAAGCTTCCTTTTCGCGGATACAGTCCAATTGCTTTTGCAACATTTGTCGAAGTGAGCCTGACTAGCAAGCAAAGCAATTCTTCAGACGTACACCAGCTCTTTCGTGTATCAATCCGCACATCGTGAATTGGAGACGCTACTTGCCAGCTCCCAAACCATTGACGATGTAATTGACGAAGACCTTGATCTGTCACTTCAGCAGGCAAACGAAAGATATGCAGGTACGGGTCATTTTCTTCAAAATGAAAGGCCGCTTGAGAATCCGTAATGACTGTGCGTAACCGCCAATAACGAGTAGCCTCCATCCAAATCTGTCGAATGAGTTCCCGTTGTTCTTTTTTCAAAAACGGATCATTTTGCACCTGCATGTGCAAGATCGTATGTTTAGACGTATGAAGTTGCAAAAGCGTTTCCCATTTTATTGTGGAAATTTCTTCTGGATTTCGAATCGTGACATGAAATGAAGAATAGCCATGGTTCATCCACTCCGCTAAGCGGTCACCGTGAAGATCGGCGACATCGATTTCCACGTGCCAAACATAATCTAACAAACTGTTGAAGTGCTGGGTTTGTTGATAGTGAATTTGCGGTCTGCTCATCCAACGCTCTGGCCGGAAAACGTCCACCAGGCTTGTACATCCCGAGCTGATGAGATTTCGCATAGCTTCTATATAAACATCTACATCTTTGATTTTATACAACGAATGTGTCGGGAGTGCGACGAAACCGGGCAAAAGATACATATCCGTAGCATCTATTTCTTCAAATAAATCGTTGAAGGGGTTTTTCGTCAAGGTATCTTTAGCAATTCGTACAATTTTCCCATGACGGATCCAAATATCTGCTTCTTTCATTCCTCTTGCTGTGACAATCGTTCCCCCGCGTATGACCATCCCTTGCTCCAGCATAGCTCGTCCCCCTCCCACTTCTCATGCACACACTACCCTTGTACGAGCATATGCACAGAAAGGGGAAAAAGTACTAATTAGGGCCAAACCGTTTTTTAGACAAAAAAAGACCGCCGTTGATGTAAGCGCATTCAAACGACGGTAGCACACACGTGCTTTCTTATATTGGATAGGAGTGGAGAGAAACCATACTGTAGTTTTATAATAAACGGAATGTAAGCGCTTGTCAAATCATTTTTGCTAAAATTCGGAACGCTTTGTCTTTGCACCAAAAAAAGAAGCCTGCTACCCTTTAAAGGCACAGACTTCTCTATCATTCTTTATGATTGACTGATTTTCACAAGCAAGTCATGGAAGCCAGGGAACGATACATCAATCGCATCATCATTTTCGATCGTCGTCTCACCCTCGGCAACGAGACCTGCGATCGCCATCGCCATGCCAATTCGGTGATCCCCCATGCTATCGATGACAGCCCCTGTCAATCCTGTCTTTCCTTCGATGATCATTCCGTCATCGGTAGGTGTCAACCTAGCACCGAATTTGGACAGTTGACTAACTACCGTGGCAATACGGTCTGTCTCCTTTACTTTCAGCTCTTCGGCATCACGGATAACGGTTTGTCCTTTGGCCTGCGTTGCCATGACCGCAATCACCGGAATTTCGTCAATCAGGCGCGGAATGATATCTCCGGCAATTTCAATACCGTGCAGCTCCGAATGCGTCACGAGGAGGTCTGCAACCGGTTCTTCATTTACGATTCGCTCATTCAAAAGCTCCAAGCTTCCCCCCATCGCCTTGACAACATCAATGATGCCCGTGCGGCTTGGGTTGATTCCGACATTTTCAATCAGAAGAGAACTGCCTGGTACGACCATTACGGCGGCAATCAAAAAGGCAGCGGAAGAAATGTCACCAGGAACAGAAATCGCACGGCCCTTCAGCTTTTGTCCGCCTTCTACTGAAACGGTCAAGCCATCACGCACGACTTGTACACCAAATGCTTGCAGCATACGCTCTGTATGATCGCGGGATAAATGCGGCTCTGTTACACTAGTCACGCCTTTTGCCTGCAACCCTGCCAACATAATCGCTGACTTCACTTGTGCACTTGCAACTGGGGATTGATACGCCATCCCTTGAAGATCCCCACCTCGAATCGATAACGGTGTGTATTCGCCATCTTTTCTTCCATCGATTTTGGCGCCCATTTGACGGAGCGGTCCGATCACCCGACGCATCGGTCTTTTGGCAATGGACTCATCGCCTTCCATCACCACATGGAAAGGCTGTGTTGCCATGATCCCTGCCATTAAGCGAATGGTCGTACCGGAGTTCCCTACATCCAAATGTTGAGACGGTTCCTGCAAGCCATACCAGCCTTTGCCTTGTACGGTTACGACGTCTCCTTGTTGTTCAATTTCGATCCCCATCCGACGAAAGCAGCTAATCGTGCTCAAGCAATCGGCACCCGGCAAAAAGCCTTCAATGGTTGTGGTTCCTTCTGCTAGAGCTCCAAACATGACGGCACGATGGGAAATAGACTTATCTCCTGGCACGCGAACGGTACCTTTGATTTGTTTGGCTTGTTGTACGCGAATCATTACTTCCACTCCTTTTCTCTCTCACGCTCTCCCAGATCACCAGTCGCACTGTGAAGCGTCTTCGTTGTAAAGTGTGTTTGCATAAAAAAACTTATGTGCGCTTGTATACATTGTAATCGAAAAAGCGAAGAACTTCCTCTCCCTTTTCCAACTCTTGTTGCGAATGGAACGTAATGCGTAGCACCCCATAAACGTCTTCTCGTGTCTCTCTGATTTGGAGATTCGTGATGTTGATATGTCTTACTCCCAAGAGTGTCGTAATTCGTCCGATTTCACCCGGGTTGTCTGGGATATCGATATACAAATCGTTCAAAGGAGGCAATGCACCCGTTTTGCGCTCGGGCAAGCTATCGCGGAATTCTCGTGCCGTTTTGAAGAAATGCTCGATCCCTTCTGGATCTCCCTGTTCTACAAGGTGAACGACATCTTCCAATGCGTTTGCCCAATCTTTTGCGATTTTCAGGATCGGATCACGGTTTTGCAGCAAGATGTCACGCCACATCTGAGGGTTGCTCGATGCAATGCGCGTAATGTCACGGAAGCCACCAGCAGCAAGGGTTGCATGCCAAGCATTTTCCTCGTCGTACTCTGCCACCAGATTGACCAAAGCAGACGCGAGAATGTGCGGGAAATGGCTGACTGCACCCACGACCTGATCATGCGAAGCCGCGTCCATTTGCACGACTTTTGCGCGAGTCAGTGTGAGTAGTTCAGACAATTGCTTTACTTTTTCTTCAGGTGTTCTCGGCGCTGGTGTCAAAACATAATAGGCGTTTTCCATCAGACGGTCAGAAGCAGCTTCCACGCCGGATTTATGCGAGCCAGCCATCGGATGTCCACCAATAAACGTAACATGATCGGGAATAACATCCACCGCTTGTCTGACAATACCTGCTTTTGTACTGCCAACATCCGTAATGATCACACCAGGCTGCAGCTCCAATTCCACTAAAGAACGAATGGTTGCAACGATTTGCTCTACAGGTGATGCGAGGAAAATAACATTTGCTTCTCGAACTGCGGTCTGCAAATCCGTTGTGCCAGCATGAATGACACCAAGAGTCAGTGCTTTATCCAAACAATCCTGACGTAAATCGTAGCCGACTACCCGAATATTTGGATCGCGTCGCATTGACAGCGCAATTGAACCGCCGATCAACCCGACGCCGATTACAGTAATGGTGGTTTTTTTCATCTCCACTCTCTATCCTTCCTTCATCTCTCTTTAGACAAAGATGCCGAGGCATGCCCGGCATCTTGAGTCCTTTATTTCAATGCTCCAGTCACGATTTCTTTTAAGACAGAAAGAATCTTATCATTTTGCTCTGTGGTCCCGATGGTAATACGTTGAAAACCTGGGAAGCCTAGCGCATTACCAGAGCGAACGATGATGCCTTGAGAGAGCAGCTTTTTGAAAACCTCATCGGAATCCCTTTTCAAATCAACCAAGATAAAGTTGGTCTGAGATGGATAGTAGGAAAGCCCCCACTCGTCAAAGGAATCCGTAAACTGCTTCATGCCTTCACGGTTACGATCTCGGCATGTTTTCACAAATTCCTGGTCTTTTAACGCCGCACGTGCTGCTACTTGGCCAAGTGTGCCTGTATTGAACGGCTCACGCACATGTTCCAGAGAGGAAATGAGCTCTTCTGACGCGATCCCGTAGCCGATACGAAGGGCAGCCAGGCCGTAAATTTTGGAGAACGTACGCAAAATAATCAGGTTCGGATACTCAGCGAGCATCGGTACTGTTTGTGGATATTCTGGATCAACCACATACTCGTAGTAAGCCTCATCCAAAACAACCAGTACATCTTTTGGAGCCTTTTTCAGAAAAGCTTCCAATTCGGATGTTGTTACAATCGTACCAGACGGATTGTTCGGATTACATACCCATACGACCTTCGTCTGTTCGTTGATGGCAGCCGCCATCGCTTCGAGATCGTGAACGCCATCTTTCAACGGCACCTCAATTAAGTCTGCACCTTCAATAATCCCATTTGAGCGATATTGCGAGAACGTTTGCGTCGCCATGACTGCATTTGTTCCTTCGCCCAAAAAAGCACGAGAGATCATCAACAAAATTTCATCAGACCCGTTGCCGAAAAATAATTGGCCTGGTTTGACCCCGAGGAAGTCAGCAAGATCCCAGCGTAGACTGAGGCTTGCACCGTCTGGATAAAGGGCCAAATTGTCCAACTGTTCCGCAATGGCAGCTTTTGCCTTCGGTGAGGAACCAAAAGGATTTTCGTTGGACGCCAGTTTGATGACTTCGGTCAAACCATATTCACGTTTCACGTCATCAATGGGCTTGCCAGGTTGATATACCGGGGCATTGAGTATGCGTTGTTTCGGTTGCATCCACGTTCACTCCAGTCACATTTTTCCCACTATTGTAGCGCACTGGCTAACTGATGTACAAAGGTTTTTATTTTTTCTACAGCTTCTGGCATCTGTTTTGGGTCTTTCAGCTGCTCAGCATGCTCCTCGATTTGCTGTACAATGGCACTTCCCACAATGACACCATTTGTATGGGGTGCTACTGCTCGTACCTGATCCGGTGTGGATATTCCGAAGCCTACCGCAGTAGCAATCGTTGTGCTGGCCTTTACTCGTTCCAGAAAATCTGCCAAATCCTCTCGCAGGTCCGTGCGGGCACCCGTTACACCGAGCGACGATACACAATAAAGAAATCCGGTTGCTTGCGCGCCGATCGTATTGATTCTGGAACTGGAAGTTGGTGCCACGAGCGAAATGACATGAATGCCACTCTGTTTTGCTGCGCTTACTGCTGGACCGTTTTCCTCAATCGGCAAATCAGGAATAACAACACCGTCAGCACCATACGCAGCGAGATCGGCAAAAAAGCGCTCGATACCATATTGCAAAACCGGATTGAAGTAGGTGAACAGGACGATGGAAGCCTCCATACCTGATTCGCGAAGCCTTTTGACCAAATGCAAAGCATCCCCGATCGTCACGCCATTTTTCAGCGCGCGTTCTGAAGCTCGTTGTATCGTTGGTCCGTCTGCCAACGGATCGGAGTAAGGGACGCCGAGCTCGATGAGATCAGCTCCTGCTTCGACCATCGCTTTTACGAGATGAAAGGTTGCTTCAATCGAAGGATCGCCTACCGTTAGAAACGGGATGAATCGTTTGCGATCACGATCCGCAAATAATTGATCGATTCTGTTAACAGCTGTCGTCATGGTTACTCTCCCCCTTCTGCTGTCAGCGCTTCTTGAATAGTAAGCACGTCCTTGTCGCCTCGACCAGATAAACAGATAACCAGTATTTTGTCTGAAGACATCTCTTTCGCACGTTTTATCGCTTCAGCTATTGCATGTGCGCTCTCCAGCGCTGGAATGATGCCTTCCGTTTGGCAAAGCACTTGTACTGCCTCGAGTGCTTCCGCATCCGTTACGGATGTATAGGTCACTCTTCCACTGTCTTTGAGATAGGCATGCTCAGGCCCTACTCCTGGATAATCCAAGCCAGCCGAAATCGAATGCGCTTCTTGCACCTGTCCGCAATCATTCTGCAACAAGTAGGTCAAGGAACCGTGGATGACTCCGGGGCGTCCAAGTGTTAGTGTTGCCGCATGTTTTTCGGTATCGATTCCTTTTCCTGCCGCTTCTACCCCTCTGAGCGCGACAGACTCATCCTGAATGAAAGGATAAAACATGCCAATCGCATTACTGCCGCCACCGACGCAAGCAACGACCTCGTCTGGAAGCCTTCTGAGCATTTGCAGGACTTGACTGCGCGTCTCTTCTCCGATAATTTTTTGAAATTCGCGAACCATGTACGGGTATGGATGTGGGCCAACAACAGATCCGATGACATAAAACGTTTCATCAACATGGGAAACCCAATGGCGAATCGCTTCGTTTGTCGCATCCTTAAGTGTACGTGAGCCGGATACAGCAGGGATGACTTCAGCACCAAGCAGCTTCATCCGAAAAACATTCAACGACTGGCGACGAATATCTTCTTCCCCCATGAACACTTTGCAAGAGAGTCCGAGCTTTGCCGCAACGGTTGCACTTGCCACTCCGTGCTGACCAGCGCCGGTTTCGGCAATAATTGATTGTTTGCCCATCCGCTTGGCAAGCAATGCTTGACCCAAAGCATTGTTCAATTTATGTGCACCCGTATGGTTGAGATCTTCTCTTTTCAAATAGATTTGAGCGCCGCCGACCGCTTTCGTCAAACGCTCTGCATAGGTGAGCGGGGTTGGGCGTCCAGCATACTCGCTGAGCAATCCATTCAATTCTTGAACAAATACCGGGTCACGACGTGCTTCTTCAAAAGCGATCTCGAGCTCTGTCACCGCATTCATCAAGGTTTCCGGAATAAACTTGCCTCCGAAGGCACCAAATCGTCCGTTTTCGTCAGGCACGACTCGCGTAGTTGTTTGAATGTTGTTCATGCGCCTTCACCCTTTCCACTAATGTTTTTATTTTTTCGGCGTCTTTTTCGCCATCCGTCTCTACTCCACTGGATACATCGACAATCCCTGCTTGATACGGTCCCATTAATTCTCCGACATTCTCCGCATGAATCCCTCCTGCGATGATGCAGTTTGCTTCCTCGCATGCAGCTTGCAATGTAGGGATTTGCTCCCACGAAAACTTTTTCCCTGTGCCACCTGCTTGACTAGGGTCATACGTATCAAATAAAAAGGCACTGACAATGCCTTGATAGGATTGGATTGCTTGAGCAGGATCCGCTTCCCCGCCCACTGCCAACGCCTTCCACACCGGAATAGCGAACCGCTCCCGAACTTGCTGGCAAAAGTGCGGCGTCTCCTGTCCATGCAACTGGATCACGGATAACGGTGCCTCGTTTAGCACTTCCTCCAGCTCTTCCATCGTCGGATTAACGAACACCCCAACAGCAGGAGGATGGCCCGGAACAGTTGCAAGCAATTGTCCAGCCGTCTGGGCATCAACTTGTCGCTTACTTGGGGCAAAAACAAGGCCTATATAATCGACTTCCAGCTCTTTTAACAGCACAAGTGTTTCCGCTCGCTTAATCCCACATATTTTTAAACGAGTCATACACTCACCCCCGGTGCTGCTTCTCCCACGAGATCAATGACTGCGCGCTCTACGTCTGTTTGGCGCATGAAATGCTCTCCAACCAGCACAGCCCGGGCACCTGCACTTCGTACATTCTCAATATCCGCTGGTGTCGAAATTCCACTTTCGCTCACGATCGTCAATGACGCAGGCAGTTCTGCAATCAACTCATGCGTAACGGCCAGGTCAGTTTGAAACGTATTTAAGTTTCGATTGTTGATCCCGAGCAATTTAGGTTCCATTGCTTGAAAAACAAGCTCGCATTCACGTTTGTCATGCACCTCAACCAGTACGTCCATGCCCAGCTCCTCGGCAGTTTGGTTCAGATGGCGAAGTGTTTCCCGATCGAGAATGGCAGCAATGAGCAACACACAATCAGCGCCTGCTGCTCTTGCTTCCACGACTGTAATTTCATCAAGTAGAAAGTCTTTTCTGAGTAATGGACGATCTATTGCCTCGTGAATTTGTCGTAGATAGCTCAGGCTCCCTTGAAAAAAGGACTCATCTGTCAAAACAGACAAGCATTCTGCGCGAGCGGCCTGATAAGCCTTCGCTATGGTCACTGCCTCGAAATCAGGTCGGATTAACCCTTTGGATGGCGAGGCTTTTTTTACTTCGGCAATCACGCTTACAGGCCGTACACTCGTCTCCAATGCTTGACGAAATCCGCGTGGACGTTGGACTTCCTTCGTTGCAAAAAGCAATGCTGAAACCGTTGTATCTGTATATAGACGTGCGATCTCTTCGCGTTTCTTTTCTACGATTTTACGAAGCATGAATCATACCTCCTGCGATGTGACGAACGTGCTCGAGCTTGCGCATTACTAGTCCGCCGTCGATCAGTTCCGCTGCACGTATAACCCCTGTTTCAATCGAGCTAACTCGATCTGCGAGGTAGAGGATCGCGCCCGCATTAAGCAAAACGATGTCGCGTGCTGCACCACGTGCACCAGAAAACACGTCGTGAATGATCTTGGCATTCTCATTGGCATCACCGCCACGCAAAGCATCCTTTTCATGTCGGCGAAGACCGAACTGCTCTGGCTCGATTTCATATGTCAAAATACGACCATCCCGCAATTCGGCAATATGGCTCGTTCCCGTGACCGTCAATTCATCCAGACCATCCGAACCTGCTACTACGAGCGCTCTGTTCACATCCAGCTCGTGTAAGACTGCGGCTACATTTGGGAGCAGCTTGGCATCATACACGCCCATCAGCTGATGGCTGGCTCCTGCTGGATTCGTCAATGGTCCCAGTAAATTAAACACCGTACGAATGGCCAATTCTTTTCGCGGTCCAGCCGCATGCTTCATCGCTTGGTGGTACAGAGGAGCGAACAGGAAGCAGAGATTGGTCGCACGCAGGCAATCTGCGGCGTCCTTTGGAGATAAATTGACGGGCACTCCCATCGCTTCCAACACATCAGCACTGCCGCTTTTGCTGGAAACAGCACGATTCCCGTGCTTGGCGATGCGTACCCCGTCTGCTGCTGCAACAATTGCACTCGCCGTCGAAATGTTAAAGGTATGACTTCCGTCGCCGCCTGTTCCGCAAGTGTCTACCAGACCTGGCAGATCGATGGGAAAACTCATCGCCCGTGCTCTCATGGCTTTGGCAAAACCGATAATCTCTTCCACTTGCTCGCCTTTCAAGCGAAGACTCGCTAAAAATGCACCAATCTGAGCCGGAGTTGCCTTTCCATCCATAATCTCGCCCATGGCCTCTTCTGCAACCGTCCGTGTTAAGTGCTTCCCAAGCAGAATTTGTTCCAGCGCGTATGTTAGCATGACAACTCCACCTTTCTGACAAACATCTGTTCAGCTTTTTCTAACGCAGAAAGCATCGCTGCTGCTTTATTCACCGTCTCTTGATATTCACTCGCAGGGACCGAGTCCGCTACGATGCCTGCACCTGCCTGTACATGTGCGTAGCCATCCTGAAAGAACAACGTTCGAATCGTGATGCAGCTATCGAGTGAACCATCGAATGAAATGTAGCCAATTGCTCCTGCATACAGATGGCGTGCGTCAGGCTCGAGCTCTGCAATAATTTCCATCGCCCGCAGCTTGGGGGAACCAGATACTGTACCAGCCGGAAAAGCACTCAGCAATGCATCGAAAGCATGCAGTCCCTCACGAAGTTTGCCGGTCACATGCGAAACCATATGCATCACATGGGAGTAGTTTTCAATAACCAATGCTTCTTCCACTTTCACGCTTCCGTAAGCAGAGACCTTTCCTACATCGTTGCGCCCTAGATCCAGCAGCATGTAGTGCTCGGCTCTCTCCTTTTTATCTGCCAAAAGATCAGCCGCCAACGCAGCATCTTCTTGTGGGGTCGCCCCTCTTTTTCGCGTTCCTGCAATCGGCCGCATCTCTACTTTTTCATCTTCTACACGCACGAGCAGTTCTGGTGAAGTCCCGACGACTGTCTCGCCCTCGTATTCGAGATAGTACATATACGGGGAAGGATTCAACGTACGCAGCAATCGATACACCGCAAAAGGATCGACATCTGTCTTTACGGAAAAACGTTGCGACAACACGACTTGAAAAATGTCGCCGGCTGCGATGTATTCTTTCGCCTGCACGACTAGCTGCTCGTATTGCTCACGCGTCATATTTGGCTCTACTGTTAATGGCGTTGGTGTATCTGCCGCTACTTGAATGCGTTGATCCATTTCAAGCGGAGCGGAAACCTTGGTAACCAGCTCCTCGATTCGTTCGCAGACTTGTTTGTATTTTTCGCCAATAGTGTCTTCGGTGTCTCCTGGCTCCACATGGAGGTTCACAACCAATTGAATTTCCTGCTTCAAATGATCAAATGCGATCATCTCATCCACGAACAGAAAGCGCATATCCGGCACTCGTACAGCTTCCTTGCGATGTGCTGGCAAATTTTCAAAATAGCGCAGCGTATTGTAGCCGAAAAAGCCTACCGCACCACCACTGAGACGAGGCAGCCCGGGTAGCTTCGGGCTTTTGTAGCGATCGGTTTCTTCACGCAAAAAGGAGACGGGATTTCCAGTGTGGACAAGCTTTTCACCAGTGCGATAGGAAACGGTGATTTCTTCTCCTTTTGCTTCCACGATTTGAAAAGGATTCATGCCAATGAACGAAAAACGCGCCCAACGTGCACCACCTTCTACGCTCTCCAGCAAAAAGGAATCACTCGTGCGAATCTTCTGATACAAGCGAATCGGTGTCTCCTGATCCGCCAACAGTTTCATGCTTACAGGGATAAGGGAATACGACGCCGAGAGGGTCTTAACCTCGGCAATGGAAGGGAAATACATGGACTCTCATCTCCTCAATTAGTGGGAGAGAAAAGGCAATGAGGCATCCACCTTTTCTACACCCGCTTCCTAGAGCGAGAGGTAGGGGGAGAAATTTTTTGTATACAAAAAAATCCAGACAAAGAGACCTGGATTGGGTGTCAATATGTACCCAGCCTTCTCTTCTCTCCTCGACCTAACTCATCTCAACTCTGCTCTACTCAATCTCTGCTCTCAGCCGGCTTTTGCTTATTACCGGAAAAAACGAGGCGCTCTCGTTTCACTTATGGTAAAAGAGAGCGCCCTAATTGTCAACCGCGATTTGTCAAATCCGGGCGCAGCTTGACTGCATCACGCAAAAAGACGTGTTGAATGTCTTTTGCTGTCTTGTCCGTATTCACATGCATCATGACACGAATACAAAGCGGCAAGCCACCCGGCACCGGGATTTCTCTTGCGCACATAAGTGGGACATATTGCCAAGCTTCTCCTTCAAGCAAGCGGGCCGCTTGAGCAGGGAAAGTCGCACAGAGGTCCTCTGTCGTCGTGATAATGATGCTGCCAATGTCTTCGGGGTTTACTTCATTGCGGCTTACTATTTCCTCCAACAACCATTTTGTAGAGGAGACAATCTCTTCGCGCGTATCGGCTTCCACCGTAACCGCGCCTCTGATTCCTCTCATGCCCATCCTTATCCCTCCACTTCTTCTCTCATGATTCCCAGTATGAGTTCTTCTTCTATATTTTTGACGACTTCAACATGCCCGATTGCCCTAGGCAACACCAAGGCCAGCTTTCCGCCTACCGTCTTTTTGTCTCGTTTCATGGCTTCCAGCACAGCTTCTGGCGAGAGATTGCCCGGCCAAGCCGTTGGCAGGTGGAACAATTCCAGCATCCGTTTCGTGCGATTGTATACGCCTGTCTCGGCAAAACCAATCCGTTCCGCTACCTTGGCAGCCAAACACATCCCAATTGAGATAGCTTCCCCATGATTCAGGGTGGAGTAAGCAGACAGTGCTTCAAACGCATGACCAAACGTGTGACCCAAATTAAGCAATGCGCGCTGCCCTTGCTCTGTCTCGTCTTGAGAAACAATAGCCGCTTTGACTGCGCAACCTTTTTCAATGGCTTTCCCTAATAATTCAGAATCGAGCTGCCATAGCTTATCCGCGTTGTCTTCCAGCCAATCGACAAAGCCAGCGTCGGCGATAAGTCCATGCTTCACAACCTCTGCAAAACCTGCTGCAACCTCACGCTTCGGTAAGCTATGCAATGCTTTCGTGTCGTAAATGACAACTTTAGGCTGATGGAAAGCACCAATGAGATTTTTTCCGAGTGGATGATTGATCGCTACTTTTCCACCAACTGAGCTATCATGTGCGAGCAAGGTAGTTGGCATTTGAACGAAATCAATGCCGCGCATGTACGTAGCAGCCACAAATCCAGCCAAGTCTCCGACGACTCCACCACCGAGAGCCACTACAGCAGACTTCCTGTCCAGTCCTGCATCAATTGCTTCTGTCATCAATCGTTCGTAGACAGCCAGGCTCTTCGATTGTTCTCCAGCAGCGATGACAGCTGAGTGGGCCTGATACCCATGCTGCCGCAAAACATCGAGCAAAGGCTCTAAGTACTGAACGGCTACATTCTCATCTGTGACAATCATCAGCTTGCTAGTAGAAGCAATTCCTGCCTCTACTAGCAACGCTGCTGCATTGTGCAAAAGACCGTCGCCTATCACAATCTCGTAGGAACGCTCGCCCAGCTCAACAGTCAGCTTCTCTACACTCATTAGAACTTCTCCGTGTACGCACGGTATTGACTTACGTTTTCTGCCATGTCGTCAAGAGAATCAGAAGGGAATTTTTCGCACATTGCACTTGCGATCTCCCATGCTACCACTGCCTCTGCGACCACACTTGCCGCTGGAACAGCACAACTGTCAGAACGCTCAATGCTCGCTGAGAATGGCTCTCTCGAGTCAATATCCACACTCATCAACGGTTTGTACAAGGTAGGGATCGGCTTCATGACACCACGAACAACTACAGGCATTCCTGTCGTCATTCCGCCTTCGAGTCCACCTGCACGATTCGTTTTACGGCTGTAGCCGGTTTCTTCGTTCCAAAGAATCTCATCATGAACTTGCGAGCCTTTCAGACCGGATGCCTCGAATCCGATACCGATTTCGACACCTTTGAAAGCCTGAATACTCATAATCGCTTGTGCAAGTCGTCCATCCAGCTTCCGGTCCCATTGCACATGGCTACCCAAACCAATCGGCACGCCTTCAACGATAACTTCTACGGTACCACCGAGGGAATCCCCGTCTTCTTTTGCTTTGTCAATCGCCGCCATCATCAGTGGCTCTGCTTCTTTATCCAAGCAGCGTACTGGTGATTCTTCGGTGCGCGCAATCAGCTCGTCCAGACTTACTTCTTCACGCTTCGCCACGATCTCATTGATCTGGAGTACCTGTCCGCCAATACGGATACCAAATTGAGCCAGCAATTGGCGAGCTACTGCACCGACAGCTACGCGGACTGTAGTCTCACGAGCGCTGGAGCGTTCCAGAATATTGCGCATATCGCGTTGATGATACTTAATAGCCCCGTTTAAATCAGCATGTCCAGGGCGTGGACGGGAAACACGACGCTTTTCTTCAGCGCCTTCCTCTACAGGCTCAGCACTCATGATTCCTTGCCAATGCGTCCAATCATTATTTTCAACGACCAGTGTGATAGGAGCTCCGGTTGTATATCCATGACGGACACCAGAAAGAATTTTCACCTGATCCTTTTCAATCTGCATTCTTCTGCCGCGGCCATGGCCTTTCTGACGACGTGCCAACTGCTCATTAATTTCCTCAATGGAAATCGGCAGGTTGCTCGGTACGCCCTCGATGATAGCTGTTAATTGCGGCCCGTGGGATTCCCCTGCTGTCAAGTAACGCATCTCTATCCTTCCTCCATCCTCCAGGCAGCCTGTATCCCCTTAAGGTTCTCTTTTCGGGGTGCTGTCCTTTATCACTTTTAAGCGCTATAATATCATACCTAGTACGCCGTGGAAATACAAAAGTGGCAAACGTCTGCGAAAAACCTTTTCTTCTTACAGGAAAACGCCCCTCCGTATAAGGAGAAGCGCTCTCTTTACGCTATCGCGAATGAATCAGGATTGACATACCTACACGTTAAGGAAACCTCTATCGTTGATAGCTCACGGAGGAGCGACCGCGTTTTAGAGGAAAGTTTCCATGCGTTCCGGAATATATAAACGAAGCGTTTATATATTCCTACACGTTGAAAAAAGGATTGGGGCTCAGCGGTTTGCGAGTGTGATCCACGCGTATCAAATCATCTAGTTGTGTCCTCTCCGCCCCTAAAATCTGACCACATTCCTGCAGCGTGATCAGCCCTCGCCGGTATGCTTCGATGACCTTGTGTTTATCCATCTGCTGCCTCCTCTTGCAAAGTAGGTATTCCTAGTCTTGGGAAAAAACAGCAGAGATATACCAAGGCCAACATGAATCAACCCATTTTTCGATAGAAGAACGTATCCTCTGTCTCCAGTTGGTATTGTTGCGGCTGAAAAATTTGTTCTGTACTGCCTACAAAGAGTACCCCGCCAGGTTTCAGGGCCCGGCTAAACTTATGATACAACTCATGCTTTGCTTCCTCGGTAAAGTAAATCATCACGTTCCGGCAAATAATCAAATCAAATTGAGAATCAAATGAGTCCGCCAGTAAATTATGTTTTTTGAACGTCACTTTTCTCTTCACTTCGTCCGTGATGCGATAGCTGAGTGTATCTTTTTCAAAATACTTCGCAACGAGGTCTTTCGGGCAATCTTGCAAGGACCGGTCCGTGTATACCCCTTGCTTAGCTTTTGCTAGTGCACCCTCATCAATATCGGAAGCGAGCACGGTCGCATCCATCTTCTGGCGCAACAAAATCAGTGAGAGAGTGTACGGCTCCTCCCCTGTCGAGCATGCCGCACTCCAGCATTTCACCCGCGGCGATTGCTTCGCCAAGCGTGGCAAAATTTTATTCTCGAGAACTTCCCACCTGCCTGGGTTGCGGAAAAATTCCGATACGTTGATGGTCATCCTATCGAGGAACTCATAGAAAAGCTCCTTGTCTTTAGCGATGGCATCGAAATACTGGGCAAATGTGTTGTACCCCCGCTTTTGTCTCAACGAGGTTAGACGGCGCTTCATCTGTGCTTCCTTGTAGAGGGCAAGATCAATTCCAGTCATTTTCTTCACACTAGCTATAAATTGGAGAAAGTCCTTATCTTCCATGCTGAATCGTACCCCCTTTGCAAACTCCCTATCTTCATTCGCTATATTTCGTCATTATCCTATCTGTTTTGACAAAGATTTTGACAAAAAAAAGAAAACCCCAATAAATGGGGTCTTCTCGATCAGTCTTAGATCCAGCGTTGGATTGTTTTCTCGAAGGAGAGAACTTCTTCAGCGGAGAACCACAGGCCGATTTCACGCTCAGCACTCTCAGGAGAGTCAGAACCGTGGATGATGTTCATGCCAACGGAAGTAGCGAAGTCGCCACGGATCGTACCGGAAGCAGCGTCTACGGGGTTTGTTTTGCCCATCATAGCGCGAGCAGTTGTGATTACGTTGTTACCTTGCCATACCATAGCGAATACTGGTCCGGAAGTGATGAAGTCTACCAGTTCACCGAAGAAAGGGCGCTCTTTGTGCTCTGCATAGTGTTCCTCAGCCAGTTCGCGGCTTACTGTCATCAGCTTAGCACCTACGAGTTGGTAGCCTTTTTTCTCAAAACGGGATACGATTTCCCCGATCAGGTTGCGTTGTACGCCATCTGGTTTTACCATAAGGAATGTTTTTTCCATTGTAAGTATGCCTCCATTAGAGCTATGTATTGGTGCATAAGACACCATTGAAAATTTTATCAAAACTAGAGTGGTCAAGCAACAGGAAGACGGTCAAAATATCATTAAAATTTGCGATCGATAATATAATTGGCGATACCTGTCAAAGATGTTTTAGCTTGGTTATTAGGCAAATCTGCAAGAATAGCATGCGCACGGGAGATATAGCGTTCAGCGAGGCGCTGCGAAAAAGCTATGCCCTCATCTTCTCGCACCATACGAACCGCTTCATCCGTATGATCCCAGAACGTATTTTGCGCGATCCATTCCTGGAATTGAGCACGTGCTTTTCCATGATGAGCCGAATAAAGCGCAGGCAACGTAATGTTTCCATGCACCAAGTCACTTCCAGCAGGCTTCCCTAACTGCTTCTCAGTCCCTGTAAAGTCCAAAATGTCGTCAGTAATTTGAAAAGCCATCCCCACATTGTAGCCGTACCAGTACATTTTGCGAATCATATCAGCTGACGCTCCGCTTGCCACTGCTCCTAATTGACAGCTAATGGCAATTAAAAGCGCAGTTTTTCGTTTGATTCTGCGCAAATACGTACGGAAGTTTTGGTCCCAGTTATTCAAATCCTTTACTTGCTCGATCTCTCCCTTGCAAACCTCGACGATTGCATTCGAGAGAATTTGGTGCAATTGCGGGATCGGGAGCTGGGAGGCAATGGCCAATGCCCGTGCAAAAATATAGTCGCCGGCGTACATGGCTACTTTGTTATCCCACTTCATCCGAACCGTATCTTTTCCGCGACGCTTATCCGCATCATCAATCACATCATCATGCACCAGGGAAGCCATGTGGATCAGCTCGAGAGGAACGGCCACATGCTTTAGCTTTTTGACATCGTAATTGCCCCACTTACCGCCAAGCAAAACAAAAACGGGACGAATCCTCTTTCCTCCTGCCTTGAGCAAGTGAGTCGAAGATAGATACAGCTCTCGAACCGGCGTATCAATTGCTTTTTCCAGTTCATCTTCTATGTATTGGACATCTTTTTTCATCTTGAAGTATATATCGACTAGATTCATCCGTTCCACCTATCTCGTCAACGTAGTATTGGTCTGTCGGCCGCCAGCTTGCCACAGATCGACGGTTGCAGGTGCCGATAGAAGTCCCAGCTCCGCTGCGCATCGGTAATAGTACTCCAGTCCAATCCGCTGAACGTCACCGAAATCGTGCTGTAATCCTTGGAAATAGTGGATCCATTGCTCTTTTTCTCCACCGAAATGTGTGTGAACGTAGTCAATCAATGGGGCTGTATTCGCTCTTGTTTTCCTTTTGCTCTCTAAAAAAGAGGCATGGACGTCCGCGATCAAATCATGATGATCGGCAATAACTGCTCGACGAAGAGCCCAAATGGCAAACGTCATGGAATAGCCCGTAAATTGATGCCACAGCTCTCCTAAGTCATAGACATGCAGGTCTTTGGCCGTTCGCTCAGCCGAAATGGCGTCATCCCCGATCAAGAGCGCTGCGTCAGCATCCTCCAGCATTTCTTGCAAAATGGGTTCCTGTGTAACGTAGGAAATCTCATAATCGTAAAACTTATGGAGAATGATCTTTAAGAGGTTCACTGTGGTAGCCGATGTGTTGGTCAAGGCTATTTTGGCACCGTTTAATTGTTCAATCGGCTTTTTGCTGAACAAGAAGAGGGAGCCTACTCTCCCTTTGGCACTGACAGACAGATCTGCCAATGCCACGTATTCGGAGGCATGCTCTGCATAGCTAAACGAAGAAATCGGACCCAAGTCAATCTCGCCATTCGCCATTGCAGTGTTTAACTGGGCAGGAACTTGGCGGATGAATTCAATTCGGTCTTCGAATTTCGCCTGATCAAAATAGAAGTAAACCGGCAATACATTGGTATACAAAATTTGTCCAACACGCAAAGACTTTTGCATGCGTTTATTCCCCCCAACGCCGGAACAGCGAATGTGGTACATCAATTGCATCCAAAGTTTTCCCTACCACAAAATTGATCAGATCATCCATGGTTTGCGGTTTCTGATAGTAGCCTGGCATAGCAGGCAGAATCTTTACTCCCAGACGGCTTAATTTGAGCATGTTCTCGAGCTGAATCGCATTGAGCGGCGTCTCTCTCGGAACGATGACCAAGCGCCGACCTTCTTTGATCATGACATCAGCAACGCGCTCCAGCAAATTACCTGATGCGCCATGCGCGATGCCAGAAACAGTCCCCATCGAGCACGGTACTACGATCATACCGTCACAGCGATAGGAACCACTGGCTGCGGGACAATTGAAATCTCGCAGTCCCCAATAATGTAGCTCACCCGAAAAGTCTAGTTGCAGCTTCTCCTGCAATAGAGCTTCTCTGTCATCTGTGTGCCAATCCAGTTCATCACGAAATACTTGCCAGCCTGCTTCTGTAATCATCAAGTGAACGATATGTCCAGCACGTAAAAGCTCCTGGACGACTCGAACACCATAGATAGCACCACTTGCACCCGTTATCCCGACAGCCCACTTTTGCTTGTTCATGCAATCACCAAATCAATCATCGTAAAGGTAAACATCACGACACTCAAGATGCCGTTCATATTGAAGAATGCCATATCCAGCTTGGAGAGGTCTGTAGGCTTCACTAGCGTGTGTTCATAGATCAAAATCGCACCAGAAATGAGCACACCTACCAAGAACCAAATAGACAAGTCTGCGACTACATACAACGACATCAGACCAACGAAAGTAAGAACGTGGCATACGCGGGCAATCAGAAGTGCATTGGCAATTCCGAAGCGGCTTGGCATGGAATAAAGTCCTTCTTTCCGGTCAAAATCGGCGTCCTGGCACGCATAAATGATATCAAATCCTGCTGTCCAGAACATAACGGATGCAAACAATAGAAGGCCGATGCCATCTACTTGACCCGTTGTCGCTACCCAGCCACCCAACGGCCCAAACCCGATGGCAACCCCGAGAACAAAGTGGCAAAGCCAGGTAAAGCGTTTTGTATAGGAATAAAGCACAAGAACAAACACAGCGAGCGGCAACAATTTCACAGCCAAATCATTTAACTGGTACGCAGCAATGAATAACACAGCAAAGGACACCACGATAAACAAAATGACTTCCACAATCGAAATGAGGCCAGCAGGAATCGCTCGTGTGACCGTACGAGGATTTCTCGCATCAATCACCCGGTCGATGACACGGTTTAAGGACATCGCTGCACTGCGAGCGCCCACCATCGCTACCGTCACCCAAAAAATTTCCGACCAGGTAGGCCATGCATTCTCTACTACAATACTTCCCAAAACAGCTCCCATAAAAGCAAAAGGCAAGGCAAAAAGGGAGTGCTCGAATTTAATCATTTCCAAGATGACTTTCAATTTACGTAGACCCATCTATGACACTTCCTATCTAGTGAAGAAATACCGTTTTACTCCCCATATACGTGTTTGGCGCCAGCGCATATGTCAACCTATGGCTTTGTGCCCATATGCAAGGCTGATACGCCACCCATAAACAATTTGACCTGAACCGGGTCCAAGCCTGCTTTCTGAAACATGCTTGCCAGCTCGCGACTGTCAGGGAAATTGGTCAGGGATTGTGGCAGCCATGCATACTCTTCGTACTTGTTGACTGTCAACTTCGCGATAAATGGCAAAATTTTGTAGAAATATAAGTAAAATAGCTTCCGGTACGGAATGAATGGGGGCTTGGACACTTCCAGAGAAACGACTTTACCGCCCGGCTTCACAACACGCGCCATTTCATTCAAGACCTGCTGAACATCCGGTACATTGCGCAAGGCAAACCCGATTGTCACGAAGTCGAATGTATTATCCTCATAAGGCAGATTCATTGCATCTGCGTTCACTAGCTTTACGTTGTTGCCAACACCTGCATTTGCCACTTTATATGCCCCTACATCCAGCATATTCTGACTGAAATCAAGGCCAACAACACTGCCTTCTTTTCCAACTGCCTTGGCCAATGCAATCGTCCAGTCTGCTGTACCACAGGCAACATCCAACGCCGTATGTCCTGGCTGGATATTCATCTGCTTCATCGTGTAATTACGCCAAGCAATATGACTGCCAAAGCTGATTACATTATTCATTTTGTCGTAATCGTTTGCAATGCTCTCGAAAACGGAGTGAACGTACTCTGCTTTCTCATTCATTTGTGTCTGGTTCACTTGGCTACATCTCCTCAATTACCTTCTTCAAGCGACTGATCCGATGGGAGTAGCGTGCCGTAATAGATGCAAGCATGTTCCGCGTCTCTGCAGGATGTAGCGTACGCACCATTTGCTCACATAAACCGATTAATTCGATGGCTTTCCCCTCAACGCCCGACAAAACTTGCGCGAGTGTAGCCCCAGGTTTTTGCAGCAAAAAACGGGCAAAACCAAAAGGGACTTGTTCTTGCCATTTGAGCTGCTCCCACTCTCCGATCACACTCTCTACCTTGGCTGTTTCCTTCATCAGATCGCTCCAGAAACGACGGCGATCAGCTGAATCGGCATATTCTTCTACAACAGCCACGTATAAGCCCGTATCAATCGTATTTCGCAGTTCCCAGTACTCTTCATCTGATAAAATCTTGCTATCTCGCCCAGCGATGTAGAGTCTCATTTTCGCTTCGTTCACTCGCTGAATGGCTGCCGACAACACTTGAATGGCTTGGATTTCACCCGTTGAAGCCAGAAGGTGATAATAACGACTGCTGTAATAATCACCCGCAAGTACGGTCAGCTGTCGGTTTCGCTCCGCGCTCTGTGAGGAGTCGTACTCATTTTTCACGAGCTCATGCGTGTCCAGTCCCAATTGGACAAGTCCTGTTGCTGTACATAAAACCGAAGCCTTTTCCTTCGGCATACCTTGTTCCAGCAAAAAAAGGTACAACAGCTCTAGACGATTTTCCGCCATGGAAGGAACGTCAACATAATGTTCTACATAGGAATGGGTGATTCTCTTGTAGATTTGTTCGATAATGGACCGAACCTCTTCTACATTCGGGGAAAGTTCTTTGCTCATGCGTCCTCCTCCACAAGCTGCACAACCTAAAGATGTCTGCCTGTTCCGTACTGTTCCTTACTCTTCGGTCTTCCTCTGCCGTCCGGTCAAAAGGCCGTCTCTACTATCATACCATACTTCTTCCATCAGGGACTAATTCGCTCATAAAAATACGGCTCGATTCGAATGGGAAATGTACTGCTTACAAAAGACTGGATATCCGAAGGGTCGGTCAAAGGTTTGTCATGTCCTGCGAGATTTCCAGTTGTCGATTGTATGGCAATCAATAATCTCGATTCTTTCGGTGGATCCGTCTCCTCCAACAAGCGAAAGTACACGGGCCCGACATTGTCTGCATAGGTACGCAAGTCGTATGTCAAACGGTAAAAATCTTGATAGACGGTGTTTAACTCTACTTTTTCGGCAGGCTTCACCACAAAATCGACATAAATCGATGGGTTTTCCCATTTTATACGCTTAATTTTATAATGTGTCGACATCCTTGTAAACAAATCAAGCGCATTTTGCTCGCTTAAGTGAATGGCACGTGCCGACTGAAATGTCGGTATATCCGCTTGCATCCACTGATTTGTGGGAACGAGCGATAGCATTAGAGCCAAGAAAGTGGAAACAGCAATCGCCATCAACAATTGGCGCGGCATAGACATCCCTCCTCTCCTCCATTGTACAAACAAAAAAAGCAGGCTATGCCTGCTTCTTAGCAAAACGACTTGCTCTTTATTCGGTCGTATCCACGACGCCATGCTGCGAGTAAATCACTGCTTTTCCTCGCACCTTAATCGCAGAGGTGTGCTCCGTAAATTGAAAAATCATGACTTCGCCTTTATCGAGCTTCTCTGTATGATGAAAACGCGTATCAGTGCCTCTTGTTAAACCGATTACATGAACGCCATTTTCCTTCGCTTTGACTACGAAATAATCCTGATTAAATCCCGATGGTTGTGCCAATGTGTTTCCTCCTGACCAATACGGTATGCGAGTACGTCTAGTATGATGCCCCTTCTGACCCCAGTCGGCTCATGATCTTGTCTACATAGCGCTGTGTCTCTTGCGGCAATTGGTCAAACTTCGCTTCTAGCTCGTCATCACTGCTGATTCCCAGACGACTCATCCGACCTGGACCAGCATTGTAAGCAGCAAGTGCTACTTTCACATCTCCATCATAACGATCCAAAAGCGACTTCAAATATTTTGTTCCACCTTCAAGGTTTTCATCAGGGTCGTATACATTGCGGACTTGCATGGCTTTTGCCGTATTGTCCATCAGCTGCATCAAGCCCTTCGCCCCTGCGTGAGATTCTACATTCGGATTGAAATTGGATTCGGCCCTGACGACCTCTCTCACCAGATCAGCGTCCACTCCGATCGCTTTCGCTGTCTCATCAATCTTGTCCAAGATTTCCGGGGTAGGAACAGATGGCCCTTTTGCAAAAGACAGGAACTGCTCATTTTGAATATGGGTAGGAATCTTCCAGTTCCTAGAACCATCTAACTTGGCCAAAATCTCCTGCGAACTGATAACCCGCTGGCCGGTTGTTGCTAACTGGGACTGCAGGATGTCCGAGAAGAGCCCCTCGTCTCCATACGAAAGCGAAGAGGCGTCATAGGTTTGCGGCAATGTTTGCAAATATGGTTGAAGTGATACAGGCACCTTCATAGCTTTGAACAACCCTTCCCTAGCTTGTCTACCTATCATTATAAAAAAGAAAGATCAGGAAGCCAATAGCAAAATGGCACTACTTGGGAGAGTAGCAATTTTACATAAAAAAGAAGCCTTTACTCAAGGCTTCTGATCGTTATATGCAGATGGTCGGAATGCAGGGATTCGAACCCTGGACCTCACCCACCCCAAGGGTGCGCGCTACCGGGCTGCGCCACATCCCGACTGTACATCCGTACTATACAATATTTTACCTATAGAGTCAATATAATTTCCTTATTCTTGCATTTTTATCAACGAATCAAGCTAAATACTTCGGCACGGGCTGCCGCATCTTTCTCAAACATCCCACGAACAGCAGAAGTGATCGTTTTCGAGCCTGGCTTTTTCACACCACGCATCGTCATGCACATATGCTCTGCTTCTACAACCACGACCACGCCATGTGGATCGAGCTTGCGCATAATCGCGTCAGCTACTGTTGCGGTAATTCGTTCTTGCAACTGCGGACGTTTTGCTACGGTATCAACCGCACGCGCCAGCTTGCTCAGTCCTACTACGCGGCCTCCACGTGGTACGTAAGCGACATGCGCTTTTCCGAAGAAGGGAACCAAGTGATGCTCACACATGGAATAAAACGGAATGTCCTTCACTAGAACCATTTCCTCATGATCTT
Organism: Brevibacillus sp. IT-7CA2; assembly: GCF_949767855.1. Taxonomy (NCBI): domain Bacteria; kingdom Bacillati; phylum Bacillota; class Bacilli; order Caryophanales; family Paenibacillaceae; genus Brevibacillus; species Brevibacillus sp. IT-7CA2. Next base: position 283,695 of record NZ_CATKQT010000022.1, on the reverse strand, counting down.
CGCTAAAGACAGTCTCGAAATACTGCTCTTCGTCTATATGCATGCCCTCAAATACTTCGGCATACATTTTCGCAACTCGCTTAGGGGTATCCAGCACTCCTTCACGATTAGGATCATCCCCGACTGCCTCTAGGATCATGCGAACAGCTTGCTGTATTTTATCTAAGTCGACGTTCATCATTGTACCTCCTACGTAACGGCATACGCCTTGTTTCTCATCACTAAGGTCTGCCTGCTCCAAATCAGTGCCAGACTTAGTACCTGCTCGCGATCAAAGCCAATCTTACCATATCGTTTAAAAAAAGACAAAAAGATATACCAGAATTTTCATAGGCAAACTGTATGTACACAGAAAAAAACCCACATTTTATCAATGTGGATTTTTTTATGTAAGTGCTTCGTTCTCAAAAGAAACAACTACTTGATGGAGTCTTTGAGTTGTTTACCTGGTTTAAACGCAGGTACTTTGCTGGAAGCGATTTCGATCTCTTCACCAGTTTGTGGGTTACGACCTTTACGAGCCGCACGTTCACGAACTTCGAAGTTACCAAAGCCGATCAGTTGGACTTTATCACCAGTTTTCAATGCATCTGCAATTGCGTCAAGAACTGCATCAACTGCTTTTGTTGCATCTTTCTTGGTGAGTTCTGTGGTTTCAGCCACTTTTGCAATCAGTTCTGTTTTGTTCATTTTATTCACCTCCCCTCAAAGAACACCAAGTCCTAGCTATTATTTTTCTTAACCGAAACGAAGCGTTTTATACACGAATGGTTGTTTTTACCGATCTGACAAGCTTATAGTAATACACCGATTTCTTAAATTCAAGCCCCTCCTGTCGAAATTGAACGAAATACAAGAAAAAAAGGCATCTCGTCATGTCAGATGCCTTCCTTACATTTGTTATTTATAGGCCTTTGGAACTATTTGTTAGAGTATGATCGCTATCAGGCCACCCGATCCCTCGTTGATGATTCGACCCAATGTTTCCTGTAATTTGTATCTGGCGTTGTCTGGCATCATGGTAATTTTTGCCTGAATACCCTCTCTTACGATGGAATGGAGCGAGCGTCCAAAAATATCGGAGTTCCAGATGGAAAGCGGGTCTTTGTCAAAATCTTGCATCAGATAGCGGACAAGTTCCTCACTCTGCTTCTCTGTTCCGATAATCGGAGCGAATTCAGACTCGACGTCCACCCGAATCATGTGAATAGACGGTGCTGTTGCTTTGAGTCTGACTCCAAAGCGCGGTCCCTGGCGGATTAGTTCAGGTTCGTCCAAGGTCATTTCATGCAACGACGGGGCTGCTATACCGTAGCCCGTACTTCGGACCATGTGCAATGCTTCCGCTACCTGATCAAACTCGCGCTTGGCATGTGCGAATTCCTGCATGATTTTCAGCAAATGATCCTTACCATTTATCTCTACACCGACAATTTCCATCAAGATGCGGTCATACAGTTCATCTGGCGCGTAGAGGTCAATCTCTGCGATCCCTTGCCCCATGTGCATACCAGCAAGGGAGGCTTTCTCTACGAAGTCATAGTCATTGAAGAAGCCGACGACACGGTCCACATCGCGTAACCGGCGGATGTCCTGCACGGTCTCACGTACAGCTTCCTCGTAGTTCTGACGTAGCCAGTGCCCGTTTTCCAGCACCATTACCCAGCTCGGCAGATTGACATTTACTTCATGAACTGGGAATTCAAACAGGACTTCTCTCATGAGGAGCAAGATTTCCTGCTCTGTCATATGATCAACCGACAAGGCCACGACTGGTACATCGTATTTTTCCTGGAGCTGTACACGAAGGTTTTGTGCTTCGTCGGAGCGCGGACGCGTCGAGTTCACAACGATCACGAACGGTTTTCCGACTTCCTTCAGCTCGTTTACAACCCGCTCCTCTGCATCGATGTATCCTACACGCGGTATTTCCGCGATGCTGCCATCCGTTGTCACAACGATCCCGATGGTTGAGTGTTCCTGGATAACCTTGCGTGTCCCGACTTCAGCCGCTTCCTCAAATGGTACAGGCTCTTCATACCAAGGTGTATTTACCATTCTTGGGCCATTGTCGTCTTCAAAGCCCTTTGCCCCTTGCACCGTATAGCCAACGCAGTCAACGAGGCGGACATTGATGCTGAGTCCTTCTGTCACATGTACGTTAACAGCCTGATTCGGAACAAACTTGGGTTCGGTTGTCATGATTGTTCGTCCTGAAGCACTCTGCGGCAACTCGTCTGTCGCTCGTATCCGCTCCGCTTCTGAGTTGATATTCGGGATGACAACTTGCTCCATAAACCGCTTGATAAAGGTCGACTTTCCCGTACGAACAGGGCCCACCACTCCGAGGTAGATGTCTCCGCCCGTCCGTTCGGCAATGTCTTTAAAGATGTCGACTCGTTCCACCATCGATGACCTCCTTCTATTTGTCTATTTTTACACTATGACCGATTTTCCGAATTATCCCTGACCGCCAGTATTTTCGTAGGGAATCTCGTACTAGTTTTGTGGACAGTACAAATATATGTATTTTTGCGTTAACTAGAACCAAAAAAAACGACCCTGATCAGAGTCGTTTTTCGTAAAGTTAATTTAGTTTGAGAAGCTTCGGTTCACCATCGACCATTTCATATGGAAACGATTTCGCGGGCACGAACATGGAATTGCGCGCCAGCACGTATCTCGGGTCTGTTTTTTCCGGCACGGTTACTTTTGTATCCCGAAGCAATTGCGCGATATCCGTAGCATAATCAATCCCGACTTGTCCTTCCGCATTCATGACCAGTGGCAATAAGTAACTCCCCATCGTGGACGGCACCTGCCACGCTTTTAAGCCGAGCCGCTCATGATCGATGGAATAGTATCCATTCCCCAGATCAGCGAGTACAGGCAGCTTTTCGAAATGTCCCTTGTAACGGTCTACTTCGCTCTGTACATCCGCTACTGTACTGACAGCGGTCAAATGAATGAGCTTCACTGCCGGCTTTGTATCCACGTCAATCAGCACGTACTTGTATACGCCGCCTTTTTCAAATGCGTTCCCAGGCACATCCGGCATGTATTTAGGGATCATCTTGCGGAAATCAATCTCGTATTTTTCAAAAATAGGAGTATCGAGGGGTTTCGTTACGATTGGCAACACTGCTGTGTCTTTTTGGAATTGCTCAATCGCTTTTTGTGTTGCTTCTACAAAAAAGGTACTAGGAATTTGATTCTCTGCTCTGCGCTCATCCGGATACAAGCATCCAGATAAAAGGGAAGACAGAATCGTCAAACTGATCACAAGCTTGAACGATTTTCGCCACGATTGCCACATCTTATGTATACACCTCTTACATTCCATCTTCATTTTCATTGCGTTGTCGCTCGAGTGCAGCCGCTACCACTGATTTCAGCTTGCTTTCTGGAATCTTGACCGTACAATCCTTTTCCGTCGTTTTTGCCTGACAGGCCAAACGAATCCCATTCGCCAGATCCTTTTCAGGCAGCTTGCGCTTTTCCAGCGCCGTTGGCGGGCATAGCAGGCCATTCTCAACGACCACGCGGCACATCAGACAAGATGCGTGTCCACCGCATCTCTGCGGGATTACGACGCGAGCTGACGAAGCTACACTGACCAAGGTTTGCCCTGTCCGCGCCTTCACACTCTTCTTGCTCGGGAGAAAGGTTACTTTCCCCATATTGTCACTTCCTTTACTAGTACGGCCGATGAGCTACCTTGACTGTTCCTGATGAAACAATCTTCGTCTGGCAGCCTAATCTGTAGCCTTCTGCGCGTTCAGCCTTGCGCAATCGCAGTTTTTCTTCTGGTGTCACTTCGTTTAAGTGCTCTGCCCCTTCCACAACATGTGTACGGCATTGTGCACATACCCCTCTTTGGCATGCATGGCCCCACACGATGTTGTTCTTTTTCGCAAGAGCAACAATGGATTGATCCAACTCGATCGAGACTTCATGACTGCCTGCACGAGTAAGTAGTGTGATCGTTGACATCGATAATCCTCCCTAGACAAAAATCACAATCAAAATCATGACAAGCACGACGAGTAATAGTAAGAATGCGAAGGTCTTCACAAGGAACCGCAAAAACCCATTGGTTATTTTTCTGGCAAAGATCATAACTAAATTGCAGACGAACATGAGTCCAATGGCGATTAAGGAAATGTTCATCTTTGTCATAGGATCAATATACATCGGGACTGCAGCATCCTTTGCATTTTTTGCTTTATTATACCATAAATCCCCCTCTTCGTCTGACGCTTGCGAACCTAATACTAGACATTCGCATAGACTATCGTGATGAATTCGCCCATTGGAGGGATGAAACGTTGAGTAATAAAGTAAATAATCGAAAATGGCGGAATCCATACGCGCCTATACCCAGCAAAAAATTAAGCGACCAAGTCGAAAATGTCTCCCTTTCCATTTCACCGAAAAGAATCCTGCCCGCAGTTGATTTGCGCACCTCTGTTACGAAAATGCGCCATAACATCAAAGGGATCGGCAGCACGATTCGGCAGGTAGAAGACACGATGGATTCGTTATACGGGGCGATGGAGATGATGGAGAACCTCGGAAAACGCACACCTGAGCCTGAGGTCGTTGCCGAAAAGCCTGCTGCTGCTGGCAAACGCAAAGCTGCTCCAGAGCCACAAAAGGCAGCAGAAACACCACCGCAGGAATCAGGCTTAGGCTTAGGCTTAGGCAACCTTTTGGCCAATATAGATATCGGGCAATTACTGGGTCTCCTGCAATCCCCTTTGGTCCAGAACTTGATTACACAGGTAAGCAGCAGCTCCAAGGAACGAAAAAAAGAGGGATAAGATCCCTCTTTTTTTCTTGCAATCTGTAGGTCAGCCATGTCCCTGTAGAGCCATGATTGTTCCTAGTCTTACTGTATGACGGTTTTTGTTGCAGGTAACGGGCATAATCGCCCATTTCTCTCATTTGAGCAGCTTGGTCAAGGTGGACATGTCACCCAGATTGATTTCCTGATTGCGAAACATCTCAATGACCTTATCCTCCTTTTCAGGAGTTAGTTGCTTGCCACTAAGGGTAGCGAGTGTGCGAATGATTTGACGCAGCTTGGTCTCGTCTTCAAAGTCACTGCGCTTGACCTGACCAGCTAGAGAGCGAAGCTTTTCTTCATCGACATTTTCCGTTGCTTTCCCTTGCAAACGCTCAAAAAGTCGTTTCGACATATTATTCATGTGAAATCTCCTCCTGCACATGGGCTTTCACCCTATCGTATGTGCAGAAGCCTAAATCGGTGATACTTCATTCATGACTTATTCCGCATCGGGATTGAGGTACGCCATTTCAAAGGTCTTTCCGCGCCCCATCAGTTCTTCCACGCCTTGACGAGCTTCTTTTCCTTCAAACAGCATGCCATACAGAACAGAAGTGATTGGCATTTCAACTTGCTCGCGTTGCGATAAGGAAAAGGCTGCATTCGTCGTACGAACGCCTTCGACGACCATACCCATCTGTGCCAGGACGTCATCGAGTTTTTTTCCTTGTCCGAGCATATAACCTGCACGCCAGTTTCGGCTGTGTTTACTTGTACATGTGGCAATCAAATCACCAACACCAGCCAGACCTGAAAACGTAAGCGGCTTAGCACCAAGCTTAATGCCCATACGGCTAATTTCCGCCAAGCCACGTGTCAACAAGGCCGCTTTTGCATTGTCTCCGTACCCTAAGCCATCAGACATCCCTGCACCAAGTGCAATGATGTTCTTCAACGCTCCGGCAATCTCAGCGCCAATCAAATCCGGGTTGGTATACACACGAAAATTCGTATTCATCAGCAAATCCTGAGAGCGGAGCATGCTTTCTTCCGATTCAGACGCCATCACAATTGTCGTTGGTTGCCGTTTGACTACTTCCTCGGCATGGCTCGGTCCTGACAACACAGCTAATCTGGACGCAATCTCACCTGGCACCTCTTCCGCAATGACTTCTGACATTCGCTTTAGACTTTCCAGTTCAAAGCCCTTGGTCGCGTGGATCAAAAGTACATCCGGTTCTAAGTACGGAGCCACTTGCTGACAAATTTGGCGCATGGCATGGGAAGGAACAACAAGAAGAACAATACGTTTGCCAATTACCGCCTCTTGAATGTTGGTTGTCGCCACAATGTTTGCTGAAAGCGTTTCTCCCGGTAGGTACTTTTCATTCACATGCTTGCTGTTTATTTCTTCTGCCAGCTTGGTATCCCGTACCCAAAGCGTAACCTGATGCCCGTTGTCCGCCAAGACTGTAGCAAGTGCCGTTCCCCAGCTTCCGGCCCCAATCACCGTAACATTTTGAATCAATACGTCCCCCTCCACTTTTCTCATGTCCGTTCGTACATTATCCCAGCTTCCGGTTGGACTTATCTCCTAGTCTCCGTTCGTTTCCTGAAAGAAGATTGCGGATATTATTATAATGACGAATGTAAGCAAAGATTGCGATCGCCAAGCTCGCCCAAATAAAGGAAACAGGTTTGTCCAACAAGTAAAGGGTAAATGGAATAACCGTTACGATAACCAATGATCCTAATGAAACAAAGCGAGTGATCGCAATGACTAAGACAGCCAACACGGCAGCGATCAAAAATGCCAAGGGAGAAAAACCTAACACGACACCTAGCGTGGTCGCAATGCCTTTCCCTCCGCGGAATCCAAAAAAGATCGGCCAATTGTGACCAGCGATAACAAACAAGCCTGCCACTGCATACGCTGCCGGGTCCCCTGTCAACAGGTGAGTCAGTCCCATCGCAGCTATTCCTTTTACTGCATCAAGAAGGAGAACGGCAATGCCGGGGCCTTTTCCTAACACCCGGAGGGTATTAGTTGCACCGGCATTTCCGCTGCCATGAGAACGTATGTCAATTCCTGCGACTTTTTTGGCGATAAGATAGCTAAAGCTAATAGAACCGATTAAATAGCTAAGCACCCAGGATAATAACACCATGGCGTTTTTCTCTCCCTACGTTTTTTTCCGCGTCCAGATTCGTACTGGCGTGCCTTCAAACACAAATGCTTCGCGGATTTTGTTCTCTATGTAACGTTCATAGGAGAAGTGCATCAGTTCTGGATCGTTAACAAACAGAATGAACGTCGGTGGTTTCACCGTCGCTTGAGTCGTATAGTTGATTTTCAAGCGCTTTCCACGATCAGACGGTGGTGGGGTACGAATTGTCGCATCCGTTACCAAATCATTAAGGACAGAGGTAGGAACTCGCATCGCATGTGCTTGAGAAACCTCATTGACCTTTGGAAGAATCGTGTGAACACGTTGTTTTGATTTCGCAGAAACATACAGGATCGGTGCGTAATGCAGATATTTGAACTCTTCGCGGATCAACTCAGTGAAGCGTTGCATCGTTTTGTCATCTTTTTCGACAGCATCCCATTTGTTGACGATAATGATTACACCACGACCAGCCTCATGTGCATAACCTGCGATCTTCTTGTCCTGCTCGATTATGCCCTCTTCACCGTCAATGACAACAAGAACAACATCCGAATCTTCAATGGAACGCATCGCGCGCATTACACTATATTTTTCCGTTGTTTCATACACCTTACCGCGCTTGCGCATACCTGCCGTATCCACGAGAATGTAGCTTTGGTTGTCGCGTTCAAACGGCGTATCGATCGCATCACGGGTCGTTCCGGCAACATCACTCACAATGACTCGCTCTTCACCGAGAAGCGCATTCGTCAAGGAAGACTTCCCGACGTTTGGACGACCGATGATGGATACACGAATGACATCGTCTCTTTTCTCTTCGTCATCCTCAGCAGGGAAATGCTGAACCACGTCTTCCAGCATATCGCCCAAGCCTAGACCATGGCTACCCGAGACAGGGAATGGCTCGCCCAAGCCCAAGGAATAAAAGTCGTAAATATCCGCACGCATTTCCGGATTGTCCGCTTTGTTCACCGCGAGAACAACAGGTTTTCCTGTCCGATTCAGCATCCGTGACAGTTCAACGTCCGCATCTGTCACACCTGTGCGGCTATCTGCAATCATAATAATGACATCTGCTTCATCAATCGCGAGCTCTGCCTGGTAACGCATCTGTGTAAGAATCTCGTCGGTCTCGCCAAACTCAATTCCACCGGTATCAATCACATGGAAAGTATGGGTTAGCCATTCACCTTTCCCGTACAGGCGGTCACGGGTTACTCCCGGCATATCCTCCACGATCGCAACTCGTTGGCCAATCAATCTGTTAAAAATCGTGGACTTCCCCACGTTGGGTCTCCCCACAATGGCTACCACTGGTAATCCCATAATCAACAACACTCTCTCTCATTTTACGTTTTGACTAGCTAATCATACCATACACTACTTATGCCGAACAATGATAAGGGTATCGTCGCTCACTTCATGCACCATCGCGTCCAGTATCTTTTCCAAAGTAAAAGCGGTTTTCTGCATCTTCTCCGTAGTAGACTCGATAAAAATCGGGACACCACCCGCAATCCTGTCTCTGTTCGTCGTAATCACCGCCAAGATTAATCCTGTCATGACCTACAGCTCCTTTTTCACGATTCTAGTCTTCGTTGGCATTCGGAAGACGCTTTCGAGAATCGGGACTGCACGAATGACGGACGTTGCGCGTTCCACATCTTTTTCTTGCGGCAATAAAAATACACCCAGTCTCCCTGACTGTATATCACGTTTTACCAACGGTGTTAGCGATGGCTCTCCCGTATCTGTATATACACCGAGCTGCGTCGCGACATCGTGCAGAATCGCTTGCCGTTGTCCTGGGTGGGCAATCGTGACCTTGGCATTGGCATCCCTCGGTGTCAGAATATAACCCACACCTTGCTCACGTATAATCTCTTGGGCATCTGCCAGCCCGACGTTCATGATGTAAATGTCGTTCACATACAAGTCTCTTCCTTCCATTCTCACTTCGCCCGGCTCGATCTCTGCAATCAGCGACAGTGTTTTTCCAGAACGCAGCTTGCGAGAGATCATCAAGGCAATTACACCTGCAATGACACCCCCCCACCAATGAAAAAGGATGGTAGCCGTCGTTGTCACCAAAGAGGTAAACATGACCATGTAATTGCGTCCTTCAAACACCATTGCGATTCCTTCGATATAGGGTCCACCACGGGGCACCAGCTCTTGCTTATCGATCTCCGTGAGCGTAGTGCGTTCCATGTTTCTGACATCGCGGAATTGCTGAGCAGCCACCGTCAAAAATGTGACTGCCGTGTAATTCTCCTTGAGCAGGGCGGGAATCGCTAACGCTCCGAGCGCGGATGCGATCACCCCAAGTGAAACGTGAATAATTTTTCCGTGGGGATAGGTTGGATATTGTCGATAATCTGTTCGCAAAAGATGAATCCGGCACATAATCCCGAATAGGAAGCCCAGAACTAAAGGAAAAACATATTCATAAGCTAGCAATTCCTTGAACACCCTAGCGTCACCTGCCCGTATCGGAATGGGAAGACTCTGTTTCTGTTCTACCAAGGATACGACGAATCGCAGACCAGACTATGCTGACGAGAGCCCATAGTGATATGCCACTCCACAGCAGATCTTGCGCATACTCCGATCCCCAATGACAGGAACCCGACAATTTCCAAAAATATAGCGAATGTATTGCATCTGCGAGTGGCATGGCGAGCGTAAGCTGAAACAGCTGTCCTAGATTCGTTCTGCTCATCAAAAAAATCGTACTAACTCCAACAGCGGGTACGATGATCCTCTCATCCCAAAACAGCAAGATCGGATCGGTAAAAAACAGCCAGCGCAGCCAAAATAGCAAAAGGGCCGTTGCCAGCGCACTCAGCAAGTACAATCTGCGTATTTTGGACATGAGCTTGGTGTAAAGGACAATGCTTGCGATCAGTGGCAATATCGTTCCACTTAGACTAACTTGAATGGGGGCAAAATAGATTTCCCAGTTAACAAACGTACAAATTAAAAACGCACTGATCACTGCGAGCACTCGTCTGCGTTCCATCTTCATGTTTCGCAGCTGCAAGTCAAAGCTTCCCATCCAGACCAGACACAGCAAAGACCACTGGATGAGGATCGCAACGGTTCCCTCGTTCATGTTCATCTCCTCAAAATGATGGTTGTCTCCCCAAAAGTATGCCTCAACCAAGGAAATTTCATGAATCGAATGCTCGTCCACTAACTAACGTTGTGCCAGTCTCTCCAATTGCATGTGACGAAGCCTAGCTCTCTCCGCTGTTTCTCCCGTGATCATAACAGGAGTACAAACCGCGTCTGCCAGACCTTTCATTCCTAGTGCCGTCATCGCCACTCGAATTTGATGATGCCATCTGTCGACGGTAGACAAGCATTCTTCCAGAGATTCGCGTTGAACCAGACGCAGCATTGCCCCCGCCATCCCGACAGCGGACGCGCCTAAAGAAGCGGCTTTGACTACATCGAGTCCATGACGAACACCGCCTGTTGCTATGTACGACATTCCCGGATGACCGACAGCATTCGCTTCCAGCAAGCTCTCCACCGTCGTGAATCCCCAATCCTCAAACATGGCGTGAGGATGTTCACTTCGCATATTTTCGACTTGAGCAAAATTTGTTCCGCCTCTTCCACCCACATCGATTGATCTGATCCCGATTTCTATGAGCTTCTCGATTGATTCCTTCGCCACGCCAAAACCGACTTCTTTGACAATAACCGGCACATCCAGACTCTCGCTGATCGCTTGAATCCGCTCGAGATAGCCGCGAAAATCACGATCTCCCTCAGGCATCAACAGTTCTTGCATAACATTCAGATGGATTTGCAGTCCGTTCGCTTCTATCATCTCCACTGCTGCTGTTGCCTGCTCCACTGTCGCCTCTGCCCCAACATTTGCAAACAAGATCCCCTGTGGATGTTCCCTTCTGACAATCCGATAGCTATCCGTAACATCTGGATCACGCAGAGCGGCCATTTGTGAGCCAACAGCCATAGCCAGATTGCGTTCCCTCGCAATGATCGCCAGTTTTTGATTGATCTGCGTAGTCCCACCAGCTCCACCCGTCATCGCATTAATCATAATCGGCGAGGAGAGTCGCAAGGATGCGATCTCGGTGTCCAGTGAGGTTTCAGCAAACGCTGTATTCGGCAAGCTGTTCGGAACAAAGCTAACATCATCAAAGCTATTCGCACCGTCTTCCCCAGTGACAAGAGCATTTCGAATATGGTCCAGTTTTCTAATCGAACGACGATCCATTGTACCCCTCCTAGACTTTCACTCCCAGAAAAAAGGGATACGCCAGAGCGTATCCCCATGAATCCTACTTTTTATCTTACTTGAACTTGTCTTTCAGATCACCGAACAACTCGCCCAATGTCACGCCCATTGGTTGGTTGTTTTCTTGCGTGAATTGTTGCTGTTCACGTTTGCTCGCACGTTCTGCCTGCTCCACACGGTCTTCTTCTACTGCACGGATACTGAGGCTAATGCGCTGTTCTTGTGGAACAACATCCAAAACTTTCACCTGTACTTCTTGGCCCTCTTTCAACACCTCACTCGGTGTATTCACACGGCGATTTGCAATTTGGGAGATGTGTACGAGGCCTTCGATTCCAGGAGCCAGCTCAATAAATGCCCCGAAGGATACCAAACGTTTTACCGTTCCATTCAAAATAGAGCCCGCTTTGAAATCTTCTGCAACGTTCGCCCATGGACCTGCTTGCGTATCCTTAATGCTAAGGCCAATGCGCTCGTTTTCACGGTCAATTTTGAGGACCTTCACTTGTACCTTGTCGCCTTCCTTCACGACATCGGACGGCTTATCTACACGGTTCCAAGCAAGTTCAGATACGTGAACCAATCCATCAACACCACCGATATCCACGAAAACACCGAAATCAGTCATGCGCTGAACCGTTCCTTCCAATACTTGACCCACTTGGATTTTATCCATAATGGATTGCTTTTGCACTTTTACTTCGTCTTCCAATACCGCTTTGTGGGACAGGATAACTTTATTCTTTTCCTTATCCATTTCTACTACTTTCAAAGCCAATGTTTTGCCTTTGTAATCGGAGAAATCTTCAACGAAATGACGCTCAACCATGGAAGCCGGAATGAAGCCGCGAACGCCTACATCAACAACGAGTCCGCCCTTCACTACTTCTTTCACAGTCGCTTCGATGATTTCACCCGCTTGCATTTTTTGCTCAAGATCTGACCAAGAGGATTCCATCGCTACGGCTTTCTTGGAAACAACGAGTTCTTCTTTCTCGTCGTTTAGCTTGATGACTTTCACTTCGAAAGTATCACCAACCGCTACTACATCAGATACCTTTTCAACATGCAGTGGAGACAGTTCGCTGATAGGAATCAGACCATCGTACTTGTAGCCTAGATCTACAAGCGCTTGTTTGTCCTCAACTTTTGTTACGGTTGCTTTTACGACATCTCCTACGGAAATGGTTGTTGCATCCGTCAAGCTTACGTTCGTTTCTTCCATCATTCAAAAGACCTCCTTAATACCATCCAGTCCCAAACGTCTATGTACAGGTTGTTTACAACCTCACTACATGAAGCGGGAGCATGTATATTTTTAACTGTCGCCTGATGGCTGGCAGTTAGTACTGATGAAGCCAGTAAGTTCCAGCAGATTTAGTATTCGTCCCTTTAGCAATTCTATACGGTTTGCTAAGAGAGATGCTGGTTCCGTAATTGCTTGATGTGCTCCATAATCAGATCGCTCGTTTCCTTCAACGTGTCAGCGCTTGATTTGGCCTCGCGCAGACGAGTCAGATCGATCGGTTTACCGTAAACGATCTTAATGGAACGAAACGGTCGATATGGCCCGATAATGGCTACCGGAATGACCGCGGCTTCTGACTTGAGAGCGAACATCGCCACACCCGGCATCGCCTCCCCTGGTTCCCCTGTTTTGCTGCGGGTTCCCTCAGGAAAGATTCCAAAGATTTTTCCATCTTCCAGCAATTTGAGAGTCGTACGAATGGCCGCACGATCTCCTGCACCCCGTTTGACCGGAAATGCACCGAATTTGGTAATGAGAAAGGATAAGACCGGAATTTTGAAAAGCTCTTCTTTGGCCATGAAATGAACCTGACGCTCGATGCCACTCCCGAGAAGGGGTGGGTCCCACAAAGAAATGTGGTTGGCACAAAGGATCACTGGGCCTTCCTTAGGTATATGTTCACGCCCGATCACTTGCCAACGATAGACAAGCGAAAAAATTATGCGAAAAAAACCTCTGAATAAACGATAGTAACTCAATGGGTTGACTCTCCCGTTCGCTCGCAGATTTGCAAGATGCGATCGACTACCTGATCAATGGTCATTCCTGTTGTGTCTACCAAAACGGCATCTTCCGCCTGGCGCAACGGTGCGACTTCTCTCTGCATGTCCCGTCGATCTCGCTCTTCGATTTCTTTTTCCAGCTCAGCCAAGTCTGTCTGGGTACCTTTTGCGAGTAGTTCCTTCCAGCGGCGTTCTGCACGCTCTTGGATGGAGGCCGTCAGAAATATCTTTACATCTGCATCAGGCAAAACATGAGTACCGATATCTCTGCCATCCATGACGACATTGCCTTGAGTCGCCAATCGTCGCTGGAGCACAAGCATTTGTTCACGTACGGAACCGTAGCTCGCTACAATGGAGGCGTACTGGCTCACTTCTGTGGAACGTATCCAGCTTGTGACATCGATTTCATTCCAGTATACATGTTGCTGTCCGTTTTCCCGAACCAGTTGAATCTTGTTTTTTTGCAAAAGTTCGGAAACTGCAGACTCATCGTTGATAGGGAGCTGATGATGGTGGACTGCCCAAGCAAGGGCACGATACATGGCACCCGTGTCAATGTACACGTATTCCAGTTGTCCCGCTACTTTTTGGGCGACAGTGCTTTTGCCTGCTCCCGCTGGTCCATCAATGGCAATGTTCATTACTTCTCACCTGCTATGTACGTTAGTTCGGATGGGAATAAAACAAGAAAAGCTTCTGTCGAAGCCCTTTCCCATTCTTTGTGTGATGAAAAACGATATTGCGTTTTTCGAATTTGGCTGTGACCACTAGCGGTCTACAAAAAACGATCCAAGACCGTTTTCTATGTTATCTATAATAGTACCATAGTATGGAAGCATGCGCAAACCTTTAGGGCTCTCTGGACACGCCTTCCAAGCGCTCTGTTTCGATTAATACTAGTCTTGCGGGTACGTACTGAATGAGGACTTCGCCTATAGTCAGTACAATCGCACATACGACAATTCCAATCATGATGCCTTTTTCTACCCGTTTGGAAAAGCTGCAAAAACGATCGTTGTACTGGCTGGTCAATAGGGTCACTTCCTCTGATGAAGCGTCAATCCACAACGCCTTTTTTGCGAAGCTCTAGCTGTCTCTCGTAACACGCTCTAACCACTTTTGCCCGATCTTGCTCACTGATTTGGGTGAACTTACCCGAAATCCATTGGTGCAAACCTTTTTCTTCCGCCGGTTTTTGTCTGACGATTTCCATCTCCACAAAAGCATGTTGAACCTGTCCATTTTTGTTTGGAAGAGAAATCCAGACGTGCAAGTTGTCTTTTTCTTTCAAATGATAGCTTTCCTCACAGCTAAAAGACAGCCCACCACCGCTGATATCCAGCGTTCGTGCCAGAAAATGATAGCGTCGAATCGGATCATCCAGTTTGACTGCGATGTCTACCGTGGTGTCAATTCTCAAGTAGTTTCGTCGCTGTGTGCGCACAATTTCCTCTTTGGCCGGCAGTTGCAAAAGCAGAACAGGAATGTGATTGTTTTGCCTGCCGACAATTGCAGAGCGGAATTCATAGCGTGAGCCATCCTCGCCAACATACCAAACCAAGCATTCTGTCCCTGGTTGAAATATCCCCGTCCGTCCAGTGTTTTCGCTGGTTGGCAACTCGATGGAAGCTACATCATCCTTCAAATCAGCCACACGGCTTTTGAAAGTTTGCAGCTCCGTTTCTTCTGAGGAACTCGTGAAGTTTAGTCTTATTGTTTGTCCTATTCGTGGAAGCATCATACAGTAAATGTTCCTCTCCTTCCCTATCACCCTTTCCATTATATACACTATTGTTTCGAATCAGCAAATAGGGAAAGCCGCTAAAAAACTAGCTTTCCCCATGTTTTTTTAAACACTATTGTCCTTCGTTCTGTCCTGATCCCGTTTCCATTTTCACAACTTCTTCTTCTTCTCCATTCATGGCGTTGATGTAGACCATGTACGAATTTCCTTCAAAGCTGCCTGTCATTTCCCACGTTAGTACTTCTTTTCCATCGTTTTTCCCTTCGATGAGGGCAAGGCGCTGATCCGTCACTTTTACGCTCGGATTGACTTTTTTCCTTGCTTCTTCTTTCGAGAGACGGGGCTCGGAGAGAATTCTCTTTTTGTGATTAAACAGATACTCCGTTGAGTTATAAGCAGTAACCTCTCCGTTGTCCAACGCAATCTCGACGACCACCCCGTCCGGATAAATTCTGACGCCATCCTGAACTGGCACAAACGTAAAGAGTGCGTTGCGATCGTAGCTGTCAATCTCGGAGACCTGCATATTGTCAAATCCATGGTTGCGCAAGAACACTCGTCCTTTTTCTTCCGCCTGCTTCATGTCCAGCTTTTCCTCGCCAACCCCACGCTCGTTCATCATCCAAACCACTTTACCGCCGCGTTTGGTGACATCGAGGTTAATGCCTGTCTTGTGTCCATTTGGCGTGACACGTACGCTATAAGCCGAGTATTCCTGCCCCTTGCCGTTCTCGTTTACTTCTACTTTCGCATCTCCTGGCTTCAACCCGAGAAACGCCAGTGCATTCTTCTCTGCTTCCTCTTTGGTGGATGCTTTGCCATCAATCCCTTTGATTCGCTGCTGCTTTTTCTTATCGAGACTCTGTATACCGACGCCCCAGTCTAAATCAGGGTATTCCTGCACTTTTTTCTCAATGGTTTGGAATCCATCGATGATGCTATTGTCCTCTTTGTTTTTATTGGTGGCCAATGCCGTCTCGACATCCATCCACCTCAATTGTTTGTCCATCGCGAGGGTTTGTACCTTGCGCAGATCATCCTGGATATCCTTTGCTTGGGTGTGCAGGCTCTTCAATGTCTTGTATTCACTCTGACTCAATGGCTGCTTGTCCAAGTCACGCACAGCGACACGATAGGAAAAATCTGCGACCCTCGACAGCATTTCTTCGGTTTTGCTAAACGCCATCATGGTCAGTGGGAGTTGTCCGACATCCGCTTGTGCCGCATAGGAAAGCCGCCAAACATTCGTCAAAATTGGTGTCATTTGTCTGCGCGAGTTGACCACCAGCGATTTGCCAAGCTCATCGTGCAGCTTGTCCACATGATAAGTGAGATCGTGAAAAGCTCGTTGGTATGAGTTTTCTGCTTTGATCAGGACCGAGTTCTTTTCATTGTGCTCCTGATATCCCCACACGCCAGCGCCGATTAAGGCAACTAGGGCAATGGGAAATAACACGCGTGCTGTTGCTCCATATACCATCCCTTGCCACTCCTCCTTTGGTTACGCATCCATCATCTGCAGAAGATGTGTTTCCCGATCTTTTTGACCTGCGGCCTGGTCCAAATCCAACCGGATGTTGCTGTATCCGGATTAAAATAGTACGTACATCCTCCCGACGGGTCCCAGCCATTTAGTGCATTCTTTACTGCTTTCGTTGCGCTTTCATTCGGTGTAAGCCATATTTGACCATCAGCAACTGCTGTAAAAGCGCGTGGTTCGAATATCACAGCAGAGGGCGTATCAGGAAACGAAGGGCTCTTGACGCGGTTCAAAATAACGGCTGCGACAGCTACTTGCCCTTCAAACGGCTCCCCTCTTGACTCCCCGTAAACAGCATTCGCCATGATTTTCAAATCATTGTCAGAGACCCGTGAAGGATGAAAGCTGGCTTTGGTTTTGGCCGTTTGTTTCTTTTCAGCAGGTGCAGCCATCTGCTCTTCTTGTACGGCAGCTACATTCTTTTCCTTCCAGACAACCTTGTATCCACTCAAGCCCGCTGCTACCAACATCACCAACACACCTGCGATCCAGATTGTACGCACGGCTGAATCCTCCTTGGCATGTATTGAAATCTTTGCATAGTGTTGGTGGAGGAAGAATGGATTATGCATGTAAATCTGGATATAGAAAAAGACCGACGCTATTTGCATCGGCCCACCTAGATTTGTCACGCTTTTTCAGTTGGGAAAGGAAAAGATCAGGACTCGTCAATCCGAAAATGCTTATCGTTGTCACACAGGCATTGCTTGAACCCTGTTTCTATTTGCCCTCCAGGTTCTCGATGACCACGCAGTGTAAACTTTTCTCCACATACATTGCATAGAATTGTCACTTTTGCTCGTTCGGTTTTTAGCACGCACGTCTCCTCCTTACCGTCTATTGTGGACGTGAAGAGAGATTTTTAGAACCGAAATCGTGTGCTCTTTGTACCTTTTTTAAGCCCTGCCACCACAATACGAGCATGAATGGCACAATCACTACCAACCAGTTTTGCACTGCCAAAAAGATCACGTTGTACAGGGCATGCAAGCCGATCGGCAAGGTAATCGACATCCATAAAAAAAGCCGCTCATGTTTGGCGTCCTTGGAAAACTTGGCCCGTCCGAGATAATAGCCCATCCACACCGCAAACAACGCATGGCTGGATACCGGTAGAAAGGCACGCCAGATGGCGATATTCATTCCGTTGATAACAAGGTAGAACAAATTCTCCAACGTAGCAAAACCAAGTGACACCGCAACTGCATAAACAATTCCATCGTATGGCTCATCAAATTCCAAATGTTTATAAACCGTAAAATAGATGACCATCCATTTAAAAAATTCTTCTACGACAGCGGATTGGAAAACTTCCGCGACAATGCCATCCCGCCAGTTCCATTCATTCTGCATGATGTACTGGAGCACCATAATCGGTACGACCAGCAGCATACCAAAGATAAACGACCGGATCACCATCGAAATCGGTTCCGGTTCGAGACTGTCACGCAGGTAAAAGTAACTTAAGATGGCGATACCGGGGGCAACTGCCGCGCCGATCAAAGCAATCATCTTTTATTACTCCTTTACACAAGACTATTGTTCATCGTACCATGAATACTGGTTGATGAAAACCCGCTACAGGAGAGAGATCATGTCAAAAAAAATTTTGGTAGTGAATACAGGCGGTACGATTGCCATGTCTGTCGATGACTCAGAAGGCGTAAAGCCATTGGATGATCAAGCAGTCAACAAAATCCTTCCTTTTTTAGAAAAACACGCGGATGTCACCATGAAAAATGTACTCAATCTACCTAGCCCTCATATGACTCCTGCGATCATGAATCAGCTACGACTCGATATTGAGGAAGCCTTTCAACATGATCACTATGATGGCATTGTTATTACCCATGGGACTGATACGTTGGAAGAGACCGCATACTTCCTGGATCTGACTTTGTCGGTCAACGTCCCGATTGTCGTGACCGGAGCCATGCGCAGCAGTAATGAGCTCGGTGCTGACGGTCCCGTCAATCTCATTTCTTCCGTTCGTGCAGCCGCAGACCCCTACAGTTTGAACAAAGGCGTCATCGTTGTTTTTAATGACGAAATTCACGCGGCACGTCACGTAACGAAAACACACACGAGCAATGTCGCTACCTTCCAGTCGCCACAATACGGACCGATTGGAACCATTGCGAAAAAAAGCGTTCAATACCACCATGCCCCATTGGATCGAGAGCATTATGCCATTACCCATGCTGATGCAAATGTGCCGCTGATCAAAGCAGTTGCTGGCATGGAGCCCGCTTGGTTGCAGTTTTTATTGGAGCAGCACATTGATGGACTCGTCGTAGAGGCGTTTGGATTAGGAAATCTTCCACCTGCTATAATCCCTACCCTGCAGCAACTACTGGACAAAGGCGTACCGATCGTTCTCGTCTCCCGCTGCTACAATGGCCAGGTGCAGGATATCTATGACTATGAAGGTGGAGGCCGCAAACTAAAAGAGATGGGGATCATCTTCTCCAATGGCTTAAATGGGCAAAAGGCTCGTCTCAAGTTAATTGTAACGCTGCAAAAAACACGGACTTTCAAAGAGCTACAGCTGTTGTTCGACCAGTAATCAAATGACTTAAACCTCCTGGTTCTTCAGGAGGTTTTTTTCTTAAAAGCATAACTTGAACGGTGCTGTTGTGGTGGGGAGGAAACAGGAGAAAACGCTCAGATTCTAGGGCCAACCCCCTGCGGGATTGACTGCACGACTCCATGCAAAAAGCGAAACCGCGGCCAAAGTAGCCCTCTCAGGATGTTTATCAGAGGTGGCCGCTTAAGGGCGTGTTTCGCTTTTTGCATTACGTCTCGGTCGGTGTCCCTAAGATCTTCGCTTATTTCTCCTGTTTCCTCGACGAGCTTCCTCTGGCTTTTAGATGCCCTAAAAGATTGAAGAATGTGATTAGTTACGACAGAGAAGAGTATTTCCAGGCGTAGCGACATGTGGAGTCCTACCGAGCGGAGAAGGGATTCGCGGGCAAAAGAAACGCAACCGTGCTCCTACTTCGAAGCGGCTACCACTTTTGCGTTTCCCCGCGAATCCCTTCGGAGCGGACAGTCTCATCCCTCAGCAGGACGGAGCCTGGAGCCTAGACTGGAAATATTCTTCTCTCCACTACAGCCACACACCCCAATAAAAAAGGCCCCGCCAAAACGGCGGAGCCATGTTTTCTCAATATATGGAGGGTTGTTTGGAAAATTATACCCAACCGCGGAAGCGAGAAGCCTCAGCCATCTTGCGGGCACCAACCATGTAAGCAGACAGACGCATGTCAATGCGACGGGTTTGAGACATGGAGTATACATTTTCAAACGAACGAACCATTACTTTTTCCAACTTCTCTTCTACTTCTTCTTCAGACCAGTAGTAGCCTTGGTTGTTTTGTACCCACTCGAAGTAGGAAACAGTCACACCACCGGCACTAGCCAGTACGTCTGGAACCAGAAGAATTCCACGCTCAGTCAAAATCTTGGTCGCTTCCAGTGTAGTTGGGCCGTTTGCCGCTTCCACTACGATTGACGCCTTGATGTTGTGAGCATTTGCAGCTGTGATTTGGTTTTCGATCGCTGCCGGAACCAAAATGTCGCATTCCAGTTCAAGAAGCTCTTTGTTGGTGATCGTGTTGTTGAACAGTTTTGTAACTGTACCAAAGGAATCACGACGATCTAACAAGTAGTCAATATCCAAACCGTTTGGATCATGCAGCGCACCGTATGCATCAGAGATACCTACGACTTTAGCGCCTGCATCATGCATGAATTTTGCCAAGTAGCTACCAGCGTTACCAAAGCCTTGTACAACTACGCGAGCACCTTTTACGTCGATGTTGCGACGCTTCGCTGCTTCACGGATGCAAATGGTTACACCTTTTGCAGTAGCTGTTTCGCGGCCATGGGAACCACCCAGCGCAATTGGTTTACCCGTAATGAAACCAGGCGAGTCAAATTCACGGATACGGCTATATTCGTCCATCATCCACGCCATGATCTGTGAGTTCGTAAAGACGTCCGGAGCTGGAATATCTTTAGTAGGACCCACAAGCTGGCTGATTGCGCGAACGTAACCGCGGCTCAGTCTTTCCAATTCGCGGAAGGACATTTCACGCGGGTCGCAAATGATACCGCCTTTACCACCGCCATATGGCAGATCGACGATACCTGCTTTGAGGCTCATCCAGATAGAAAGTGCTTTAACTTCATCCTCAGTAACTTCCGGGTGGAAACGAATGCCCCCCTTGGTCGGACCTACTGCATCGTTGTGCTGTGCACGATAGCCCGTAAATACCTTTACTTCGCCATTATCCATGCGAACCGGAATACGTACAGTCAAAACGCGTAGCGGTTCCTTCAAGAGTTCAAACATCGATTCTTGGTAACCTAGTTTCTCCAGTGCTTCCTTGATCACCGTTTGAGTTGAATGGAGCAAGTTCAATGATTCTTGCTTTTCTTTCCCTTCGGTGCTTTCGGTTACCACGTCTTGATTACCCATTACTTACCACCTCAAAAATGTTTTCGGTCAATGCCGCCTTTAGTATACACGCTTGTATCATTTATGAGAAGCTTAAAAATGTTTTTTTCCCATTTCGAAAACGTTTTCGTTCCTTGTTTTGCATAATCATTCAATTATTTACCAATCATTTCTGAAACCGCTTTTACGGGCTACATTTTTTACAACAGCTTCAAAAGCGCGTCCCATCATGCTTGTATTGTCCCCAAACTTGTTTCTTTCATTACGGAAATAGTGGATTTATGCCATAATAGAAAAAGTAAAGGTGGAAGTTTATTCATGGAGGTGTTTTTATGAAAAAAAAGTCTATTTTGTTTGTTTTTGCTCATCCCGATGACGAAACGTTTGCTTGTGGGATTTCCATTTCCAAATATAGTAAAACACAAAAGGCCAGCACCCATTTATTGTGTGCAACAAAAGGGCAAGCAGGGAAAGCTGGTGAACCACCTTTATGCACACCGGAAGAACTCCCACGTTTTCGCGAGCAAGAGCTTCGCGACGCTTGCGCCATACTTGGGTTCGATCAGGTAGACGTCTGGGAATATCAAGATAAGTTCCTAAACACAGTGCCTGTAGATGAGCTCGTTACTCGTATCCACCAGGCTATTCACCAGATCCAACCGGAAATCGTCGTCACGTTTGCACCGCATGGCATTTCCGGACATCCTGACCATTTGGCGATTAGTCATGCTACCACTCAGGCTGTCCTTTCTTTAGGCCCAGATACGAGTGTGCGAAAGCTTTATTATGCGACTCGCTCATCCGAGGAAGGATTTGGTACGATGAAGCCTCCCTTTACGGATCCAATCGAGAGCATTACGACGATCATTCACGCCCCCGAATACATGCAAAAAGTAGCAGATGCCTTGCGGGCGCACAGAACACAGCACCTATCAGTAGAGCGCGTTTTCCCAGGTGTAACAAAAGGCGAGCACCATTCTGTTCCGCCAAACAATCATTACATCTTGGCTTGGCACTGCCTTCCGAACTATACCATTCAAGGTAAAGAAGCTGATTTTTTTGAAGGCCTAGCATAATCTGTACAGACAGCAACAGCACCTAGTTGGTTGACTAGGTGCTGTTTTATATTCCCAGACATTTCTTTTTCGATTACGTGAAATGCCTGCATATTTCTTTTACAGCATCGTCGGCAACGATAACTTTTCCATATTCTTCCAACACATAAATCGTTATCGGCGTCGCTTCTCCGTACTCAGAGAGGATCGCAATTAGCTTGTGATAACGCTCCTGATCCAAGTCGACTTCCTCCAGCACCAGATGATATTTTCCCTGGTAGAAGTAGGAAGCTCCGCCATTGGTTAAAAGGGCGTTAATGCGATGGGCGGCTTCAACCATATGCTCAAAGTCCCGGAAGGCATACATGATCAAATCGCTTTCTTCCAATGTGACCTCTAGCTCGTATACATCCTCGTCTTCGAATTCTTCCTCTTTGCCGTCCTTTGAGCCAGTCTTGCCACGCGTTACGATTACGACCATTCCCTGAGCTGGCAAGGCGAACACTTCAACTGCAACAGGCCCTGATACCTCAAACCCTAATTCGTGATAAGCCTGTTCCATCATGTCGTTGAACAGTTCATGTACTTTAGGAATGTCACGCCACATGTCTTCTTTTTCTATCCCGCGCTCTGAGAGGTCGTCAAAAGTTAAAAAGATTCGTATTTTATCTTGACCAAGGCGTTCAACACGCATGACTGTCCCTCCTCGCCATCCAGTCGTACTACAAAATATGATGGTAAGCCTGTAAGAGTTCTCCACATTCTCCGGCGAATACCTGTTGGCATTCATCCATTTTTTGATGGACTGGAAAATACGGGGTAGTCCTATCATATCACATTTAGTTACTGGAACAAAGCTACCATGACACCTACGCAGCATTCGCCTATCGATGTCGAATCAACTCACGAAAAAAAGAAACTTTGTTGTTGCCTGTCATTTCCTGCGCTTTCCCAGGAAAAGTTGCCCTCATTGTTGTTCTTATGTATTTATATTTGGCTCTGCTAGTTCGGGTTCCTTCTCATTCATAAAGGTTTGTACATGAAAAAACGCCCAGAATCAGGCGTTTTTCTACGTCTCATATTCACGCAGCCGCTTTTGAATCCAAATGGCCGCCTGTGTTCCATCCCCCATGGCAATCGACACTTGTTGCGAATGCTCATTAATATCGCCAACAGCCCATATGTTGGGATGATCCGTTTCTTTTGTTCGTGGATTCGTATGAATGTGGCCCTTTTCATGAATATGCACGGAAAAACCACGCAACAGCTCTGTTAAAGCATGAGCACCAGGAAAGGCAAGAAATGCTCTTTCTGCAGACAAACGTTCACCTGAAGAGAGCTCGATTTCTTGCAGTTGTCCCCCCGTATGATGAAGGGTACATACTTTTTCCTCTCGATACATAATCCCTCGCTGGCTCAGTCCAGAGACAGCCGGCGTATCCACCTGCACTTGTGCATGATTAATGACTGTTAACCTGTTTGTATAGTAAATAAGTTCGTCTGCCATCGAAACAGCTTGTGGGCCCGCTCCAATGATTACTGTGTCTTTCTCAACTGTTTCATAGCCGTCACAGTCAGGACACAAGAAAATCGATATCCCTACACAATCGGAAAAGCCAGGGATCGTTGGAAACGGATCGCGAATGCCGGTTGCCAATACCAGCGTGCGGGAAGTAAGCGTATGTATGCCGCTTTTCGTACTTATCGAAAATAAGCCGCTTGAGTCAGTAGCAAGCTTTGTTACCTCATCTGTTATCAAGATTGCGCCGTATTTTTGTGCTTGCTTTCTGCCTACTTGACGCAAAAAATCGCCACTAACCCCCTCCGAAAATCCGAGAATGTTTCGGTAGGCTTTGGCGACTGTTGATCGACCACCTGGCATGTCAATGACTGCAACGCGTCGAAGGCATCTTGCTAGTTGGATTGCGGTTTGAAGCCCTGCAATCCCGCCGCCGACAATGACCGTATCATACTCCACTTACATCCACCTGCTTATCTTTTTCCCGATAGCATTGCCAGTGGAGCACGATCTCATTACTGAACGAGGGGAACCATTACAATTTTTCCTTCAACGAGCCCTGCTTCTAAATGAAGTCCGTTATATCTTGCGATTCGTCCTACGTTCGAATTATTTCCATAGTACTTTCGTGACAGCATAAACAACGTTTCACCCTTCTTCACCACATGCTTGACGACCTTCGATTTTGTTGTAGGTGGTGTTGAAGCATGTTTTCCCGGTGTAGCTACTTTGCTAGTAGAAGTACTCGCAATCTGGGCTGCCTTGTTTACAGGTGTACCAGTCGAAGCTTGGACTGGTACCGGGCTTACAGCAGGTGTCTGTACGCTTGTGGTCGCCTTCACTGCAGGCTCAACTGGTTTTGATTCGGTCGTTTTTGCCTTGGTAGGTGGGTTGGTCACGCTTTCATTCGGATCAGGCGTAGCAGAAAGAACAACGGATACAGGCTCCTTTTCTCCTGCCTTGCTTTTTTGTGAAGTGGAACTTGCTTTGCTAACTTCTTTCACTTCAACACTACCAGAAGCTACAGACCCGTGTGGGACATTGGCCCTGTACAACTCAAGACCAATCAACCCGAAAAAAACGAATCCAAACAAGTACAATCCCGGTTGAATCCACTTTTTAAACGAGAACGACGCTTTAGGGCGAGTATGACGGGAGCGTCGGGGTGGTAATGGATTATGCTCGAGATTCACTCTTCCTCCCCCTTTTTCTTGATCGTTTTTTGTAAATAAAAGGCTAACATGACGTCAATAAGGAAATGAGCCACAATCGAGGGCCAAAGGGACTGATAGTGGGAAAACAAGAGTCCCAAGATCCAGCTTGTACCAAATACGCTTATGACCATGAGCGTTTTTTTCAAATAACGTATGTGGATCAGTGTAAAAATAAGACTGCTCCAAAAATTCCCGGTAAGCGATTGAATGACTCCACGGAATAGCCATTCCTCTCCCACCCCTACTACCATACAGACGAGAATCGTAGTCGATGGTAACATGGCCCCAAAAACTTTCTCATTGATACTGCCATCATCTTGCCATCGCTTAGGCACGTACCGATCCATTGCAATACTCGTGATAATAATACCTGCGGCTACAAACACGGCCCACAGCATAGCATTCCAGCCTGGCAAAGTAAACAAGGACAGAGTAGCATCCCAGCCCAGCACCAATAAGCTACCGACAGCAGCCACTCCCATCACGATTCCTTGTGTCAACCATAGATTCAGCCGAAGAGTGGCTTCATCCACCTCTAGCCGATCTTCCCTCACTCGATGTTTCTCTCCTTTATTTGTTCGGCAAAAGAGTGTCTAACGCCTGCCGCAAATTCCATTTGATTTGTTCATTCTTTGCGATTGCATTGTCATTCGTTTGGAAATACGCATTCGTAGTTAGTCCGCATTTCTTACAGCAGTACAGTTCATATTGATGATCATTTTCTTTAAAATACGTATTGATGCTCGCACGCAAACAGTTTTCTCCTCTTACGTAAGACACCATTTCTGCCAGCTTTTTTTGCTTAAAGCTTTTTCTTTTTTCCGTTTCCTGCCAAATAATTTGAGCCTTCGGATACGATTCTCCTGCAGCTTCGCATGAGGCTAGCACTCTTTCCACATAAAAGGCAAGAAGTGCCCCCATTTCTTCTGATATGTCCATCATCGCCAATGCCTCGTTCGTCAAGGGTACTCCGGTATTGCACAACTGCTCGTATTTTTGAACTTGCGCTTGTGTCGGGTACTCCTTTTCCAGCATGTGCTGATGAATCTGCCAATCGTCCCACGAAAATAAAAGCAGCGCATACCCAGGCTTGCCGTCACGGCCGATCCGCCCGATTTCTTGTGCGTATGCCTCCAAACTGGCTGGCATTTGATAATGGATGACGTAGCGAATATCTGGCTTGTCGATTCCCATACCAAACGCATTGGTTGCAATAATAACATCCAGCTCTCCCGCGAGAAATTGGGACTGAATCAGCATTCTCTCCATGCTGTTCATGCCCCCGTGGTAACCATGCACACGTTTTTTCCCATCGAGTTGATAAGAGGCTGCCAACACATCTACCGCTTGTCGCGTGCTGCAGTAAACGATCCCAGGGCCCTGCAAACGATCCATCTGATCAAATACATACGAACGCCTGTCACTTTCCTCCGCAACTTCAACCAGATCATAGGCGATATTCGCCCGATTTAGGGACTGCAACACGACGTCTTCTTTTTCAATGGAAAATAAGCTACAAATTTCTTCGCGAACAGTCGCCGTAGCGGTTGCCGTCACAGCCAGAACAGGAGGTGCTCCCAATTGTTTCACGACTTCCGGCAATCGCAAGTAATCTGTGCGAAAGTCATGTCCCCATTGCGAGATGCAATGCGCTTCATCAATGGCGATCAGAGACACCCTCGCCCGCTTTAACACTTGTTGGACATAGGGCTGTTGAAGTTTTTCTGGAGAAATATACAACAGCTTGAACGCACCTTCTGAGAGCCCTTTTAAGATTTCACGGGACTCCGTCGGATCCTGCATGCTGTTCAAATAGGTAGCTGGAATTTTTTTTCGTGCTCGAAGCTGTTGCACCTGATCGACCATCAAGGAGATCAACGGGGAAACCACGACGGTCAGACCCGGCAAAAGCATTGCTGGCAGCTGATACGTCACTGACTTCCCGCCACCTGTTGCTAATAACCCGAGAACACTTCGTCCATGCAATAGACGTTCAATAATGGACTCCTGACCAGGGCGGAATGAGTCGTATCCAAAATGCAGCTTTAATCTGTCGCGCATGAGCTGTTTATTCATTTTGCCCCCCTTGTCGCTCGTGCCAGTGCCAATCGGATCTGCAAATACGTTACTGTTGCTTCCAATTGATCCTTGATGAGCCGGAGTCTGCTTGTATCGAGGCGCTCACTCGTACCCACGATCTCTTTTGCCAGCTCATCCGGCAAATACATTGTCATATCCCATTCAGGACAACGCAAGGAAATCTCTACCAAATGATCTTCTATTGTACTTTCTTTCATTTGTCGTTTCTTCGCTATTTCTTTTTTGTCACAGCCAGTCTGAAGCAGTGCGTACGTTCGAGCAGCACTTTCAGTTAGACGTGGATCAAGCTTGTGTGATTCTGTGACAAGTTTTGATAAAAGTGGATAATGATTGCTCTCTGCAAGCAGCGTCTGAATCGACGCGGCAAGCCCGTATCGAAATTGCAGCATAAGATAGCTACGACTCGTTTGGCGAATCTCTGCTACTTGTCCCATGGTCTTGCCTACTTGTCCTACTCCTGACAGTTGACAAAACAAAAGCTCTTGCACAGCTTCATCCAAAGGCTCCCACAGTCGATATAGCTCGTCGGACAATTGCTGTTTCCAAGCATTTCGCATTGCCCTATCAGCCAATTGTTTTTTTACCCAACGCTGTGCCGTCTTGTCCGAAACGACCGGAATAAAACCAAGATCACCATGATGCATTTGCGAGATCGTCTGCACCATAAGATGAAGCCTGCTCCAAAATGGTTCGATTCGCTCTGCCAAATCGGATTGAGTAAAAGGTGCGAACCATATATCAAAACGATATTTTTGGTACGTATGTTTGGCATGCTGTAATCCTGTATCAGAAAAGGTAAATGTCGGCTTCGAGCTCGTTCCACCTGTATCAACAGGTAAAATCCAGCCCGCCTGAAATAATGTTGAAACTATTTTCTCCCAATCCTCTCTTGGAAAACGAGAAAACATCCGATAATACGGATAAAGGGTATACAAATGCACATCTTGCAGTGTCTGATTGGCTTTCCTGCCACGCAGTATGTAGTAGGCTGATTGCAGCGTTCGTTCATTGGCCAGAGGTAACATGGCATTCAAGGCGACCGCACATAAAAGGTCCTGCTCCTCTGCCGCACTGTTCCGACTGTTCATTGGTACTCCTTACATCATTCTATATTTTTCAAAGCTTAGAGTAAGCGAAGTAAACTGCATCATTGGATTTGGAGGATAGTATGACAAAACGATTGAAAAGAACTGAATTTATGATGGCGTACATGATCATCATAACACTTGCATGCACTGTTGGTGGATTTTTTTTCGGGGCCCATTATATGAAGACACAATTGGAGTCGGAACAAGCCGCCGTACTCGAAGCAGAGAAAAAGGAAGCCGAAAAAGAAAAACTGCTGCGTGAGCAAAAGCTGTACAACGAACAGGACTTTATCCGATTTTACTATGCCGTTTATGCACCGTTGCTTGATCTGAAGCAAGCACATTTTGATACGATGGATAAATGGAATCAAATGAACGAAAGTGAACGGACGGATGGATTGAAGCAACTCAGCAAATTAGCTGACCAGACAAGGAAAGAGCTGGAGAAAAACGTCCCCTTGCCGACGTCACCCATGCTGAGACAAGCTCACGCCACTTTTACGAACAGTGTACGGGCGTATTTGGATAGTATGGAGCAGATTCGTTCCGATCAAAATAATGCTACGCCTGCTTCTATTGGAGCTAGCCTGACGCTTTTCCAAAATAACTGGCTAACCGCACAGGAAATGGTCTATCACTCCATCGCGTCTTGGGAATCGGCTTATGTGGTGAAGCAAGCCATGCCGAAGCAATTACCTGGAGCCGTTAACACCGCGCAGTGGAAGCAGTATCCGTTCCATTACCGTACCTATCTCGCAGCTGTGGCCATGTCGGCAAGCAATCAATGGAGTAGCTATAATCCTGAGGACCTAACTGCAAGACTTGATTTGCTCATCGCTTCTAATGAAGTTCAAACATTAGGAATCAAGGATTTAGCCGCTGCCGTGAAGATTTTGAACGCGACAGATGCAGTATCTGCGGGAGATTTTAAACGCTTGAATACACAGCTCTACTCCGTGCTGAAGGCACCGGAAATCCCTCTTTATAAGTAGTCGTACATTTTTAGACTGATTCAATCTTGAAATCTTGTCAACAAGAGCATACAATGATCTATGATAGTGGACGTACCACTTCGGTATGGGAGGTGAAACCACGATGACTACATGGGTAGATAAAGATACTTGTATTGCTTGCGGTGCTTGTGGCGCCACGGCTCCTGACGTCTTTGATTACGACGATGAGGGCCTTGCGTTCAACAAGTTGGATGACAATGCTAACAGCGTTGAAATCCCGGATATCCTGCATGACGATGTTCGTGATGCTGCTGAAGGATGCCCGACCGACTCTATTAAAGTGGAATAGTATTCCATCTACTAATGGAAGAGACCTCTTACGTACTCCGGTATGTAAGAGGTTTTTCATTATGTCCCCCTCTCCTCCGCTGAACGAATGATCGACAACTTTCCGTTCTTTCTTTTGTGATTTTTCGGTAAGATAAAAGAAACAGCAAAAACCGAACATTAAAATGAGTTTTTTCCATTTTTTGTGATGTCAATATCTTAATGTTCGTGTTTTAGTCATTTTTATGATGTTTCCGGTATGAAATAGAGTATTATTCACGAACGATAACTCATATTAAATAATTAATGTTCATTTTTTCTCGTTTTTCTTCTTGACGGTGTTATTTTGACGTGATATCGTAAGTACAAATCTTACGAAACACCTTATAAAACAACGGCGTTGACGAAGAAACGCTGTGATCGAGAAATCCCCAGAGAGCCGATGGTTGCTGCGAATCGGCGGTTTCTCCCACGGTTAAGCACTTCTGAGCTGCTGCGTTGAAAATGGATTCACCATCCCAGTAGACGCAAACGGTAGATCCGTTATCTCTTTTAGGTCATGTACCTACCAAGGCTCTTTTTTGAGAAAAAAAGAGCGAATGAGGGTGGCACCGCGAAGCAAAGCCTCTCGTCCCTCACTGTTCTGTAATAGGAGCAGTGTGAGAACGGGAGGTTTTTTTGATATGCACATATATAGGAGGAGAAAACCATGTTTGCAGACAAAATGATCTTGAGAATCCCTGGCCCTACCCCCATTCCACCACGTGTTCAAACAGCGATGAGCCAACCGATGATTGGACATCGCAGCGGCAAATTTTCCGCCCTTTTCGCCCGTACTGCTGAAAGATTGAAGCCTTACTTTGGCACAAAGCAGGACGTATACATCTTGGCAGGTAGCGGAACAAGCGCACTGGAGATGGGCGTCGTAAACACGCTTCAACCTGGCGATGAAGCTGCCGTACTCGTCAGCGGTGCATTTGGTGAACGCTTTGCAAAAATTTGCGAGCGTTACGGTATCATCGCCCATCGCGTGGAAGTGCCTTGGGGCAAAGCTGTTACACCTGAGCTGGTTGAAACATTCCTGCAAAAAAAGCCACAAGTAAAAGCCGTATTCGCTACCTACTGTGAAACATCCACTGGAGTAGAAAATCCGATTGCTGACTTGGCGAAAACAATCCGCACACATTCGGACGCCCTCTTCATTGTGGATGCGGTAAGCAACCTCGGTGCGGTTCCATGCGAGATGGACGCTTGGGGTGTCGATATCGTGGTAACCGGCTCGCAAAAAGCTTTCATGCTGCCAACCGGCCTTGCCTTCCTCGCTGCGAGTGAACGCGCATGGCAAGTGATTGAGCAAAACAAATCGCTCGCCTTCTATTTGGACCTGAAAGCATACCGCAAGAGCTTGGCAGAGCAAACAACACCGTATACGCCTGCTGTATCCCTCATTTTCGGTCTCGCCGAGGTATTGGATATGTTGGAGGAAGAAGGCTTACCAGCTATCGTAAAGCGCCATGAACTGATGAGAGACATGACTCGCGCAGCGATGAAAGCATTAAACATAAAACTGATAGCGGAAGATCAGTACGCATCGACGACCGTTACTTCTTGCGATCCTGAGGGTGTCTTTCATGCAGAAGCTCTCCGCAAAATGTTAACGCAGCAATTCAACATCACGATTGCTGGCGGCCAGCAACACCTGAAAGGCAAGATCTTCCGCATCGGGCACATGGGTTATTGCGAGCCATTGGATGTCCTGCAAGTCATTTCTGCCATCGAATTGTCGCTTCACCAAATCGGTGCTCCAGTTGAGCTGGGTGCTGGTGTAAAAGCTGCTCAGGAGGTGCTCATTGCACATGTATAAAGTACTCATTTCTGATCCACTTAGCGAATTTGGAATTCAACAGCTCTTGGACGCTTCTGATGTAGAAGTTGTTCGTCAAACAAACCTCTCCCCTGCCGAACTGATCGAAGTGATTGGCGATTACGATGCACTCCTCGTACGCAGCCAAACCCAAGTAACAGCAGAAGTACTCGCTGCTGGCAAAAAGCTGAAGGCAGTCGGTCGCGCAGGTGTTGGGGTCGATAACATTGATATCAACGCTGCCACTCAAGCAGGTATTCCAGTCATCAACGCTCCAGACGGCAACACCATCTCTACTGCAGAGCATTCGTTTGCCATGCTAATGGCTGTCGCTCGTAACATCCCTCAAGCTCACAAGAAGCTGGTAGACGGTACATGGGATCGCAAAAGCTTCCAAGGGGTTGAGTTGAACAACAAAGTACTGGGTGTCATCGGTATGGGCCGTATCGGTTCAGAGGTTGCGAAACGTGCGAAAGCATTTGGCATGACCGTCATGGGCTACGATCCTTTCATGACC
The DNA here is from genome assembly GCF_949767855.1 of Brevibacillus sp. IT-7CA2. Classification (NCBI taxonomy): domain Bacteria; kingdom Bacillati; phylum Bacillota; class Bacilli; order Caryophanales; family Paenibacillaceae; genus Brevibacillus; species Brevibacillus sp. IT-7CA2. The sequence goes on along the minus strand of NZ_CATKQT010000022.1, from coordinate 252,045 downwards.
GAGGAGCGTGCAGAAAAGATGGGTGTAACCAACGCAACTGTCGACGAAATTTGCCGCAAAGCTGATTTCATTACCGTCCATACTCCGCTGACAAAAGAAACCCGCCATATCATCAGCACACGTGAATTCGCGAAAATGAAAGATGGCGTTCGCTTGATCAACTGCGCTCGTGGGGGAATCATTGACGAGAAGGCTCTCTACGAGGCAATTACCGCAGGAAAAGTCGCGGGGGCAGCTCTGGACGTTTTCGAAGAAGAACCACCTGTAGACAACCCTCTCGTCGGTCTGCCACAAGTAGTAACGACTCCGCATCTGGGAGCTTCGACCATTGAAGCGCAGGAAAACGTGGCCGTAGACGTATCGGAAGAAATCCTGAAGGTTCTTCGTGACGAACCATTCAAAAACGCTGTGAATTTGCCTTCGATCCCTGCGCACGTTATGGAAAAAGTCCAACCGTACTTTACGTTGGGTGAAAAGCTGGGCCATTTCCTTGCTCAAGTGACAGTAGGTTCCATTTCGGAGATTTCGATTAAATATAGCGGTGAGTTGACGGATGTAGACACATCCCCTCTGACTCGCACAGTCCTCAAAGGTGTGCTGTCCTTCCGTCTGGGCGAGGAAGTCAACTATGTGAACGCCCCGATTCTCGCAAAAGTGCGTGACATCACCGTAACGGAGCAAAAGGCAGCACAAAACAAAGGATTTACGAACTTACTTACCGTTAGCTTAAAAACGACGCAAGAGACACGCACAGTGGCTGGAACGCGACTCAATGGTTACGGTGCGCGTATTGTGAAAATTGACGACTTTGCGATTGACGTAGCGCCTGAGGGCTACCTCCTCTACATTCACCATAATGACCGTCCAGGTGTGATCGGTCGTGTCGGCTCCATCTTGGGTGAAAATAGCGTGAACATCGCAACCATGCAGGTAGGACGCCGAGATATCGGTGGAGACGCGATCATGATGCTCTCTGTCGACAAACCATTGACGCCAGAGCTTCTCGATACGATGGGCGAGTTGGCGGAAGTGAAGAGCGTTACACAAATCGAGCTGTAGGTTCTCCCTTCTACACGAGAATAGACCTGGCCACATGCCGGGTCTTTTTCTTTACCCTTATTTTGGTTAGAGCTATAATGGGACAAGATAATTCTACACACCATGGAAGGAGCTTCTTATGACGAACCAGGCATTATTCGCTATTGCTATCTTTTTAGTTACCTATGCATTTATTATTAGCGAAAAGTTACATCGAACCATCGTCGCCATGTCTGGCGGAATTCTCATGGTCTTGTTCGGGATCGTTACACAGGAACAAGCAATTCACCATATCGACTTTAACACGCTCGGCCTACTTATTGGGATGATGATCTTGGTTGCTATTACGGCGCAGACCGGCGTATTCAAGTATGTGGCCATCCGTGCGGCAAAGGTCGCAAAGGGCAAACCTATTCGCATCCTTGTTTACCTGAGTTTGATCACGGCCATTGCCTCCGCCTTTTTGGACAACGTTACCACTGTACTTCTTATCGTACCTGTGACGTTTAGCATCGCCCGCCAGCTCGAGCTGAATCCGATTCCTTTTTTAATCAGTGAAATTATCGCCTCTAATGCCGGAGGAACAGCTACGTTGATCGGTGACCCACCGAATATCATGATTGGCAGTTCTGTACCAGAGCTTGATTTTATGAAGTTTCTCGTGAATTTGAGCCCAATTATCATCGTGATTATGGCTGTAACGGTTGTTTGCTTGGTCTTGATTTACCGCAAGCAGTTACTAACGTCACCTGAGTTGAGCGCAAAAATCATGCAGTTAAATGAGCGCGATGAAATTACCGACAGCCGTTTATTGAAAAAGTCTTTGACGGTGATGGGGTTGACCATCATTGGTTTCATGCTCCATGGGGCCCTTCATTTGGAATCGGCAACAATCGCTTTAACTGGAGCTTTTCTTTTGCTCCTCCTTACTGGAGAGCATTATTTAGAAGACGCGATCAGCAAAGTCGAGTGGAATACGATTTTCTTCTTCATCGGCCTGTTTGTTCTCGTCTCTGGTTTAGTGGAAACAGGCGTGATCAAAAAGCTCGCAACTGAAGCGATGAATCTGACGGGTGGAGATTCAATGAAGACCTCCCTGTTGATCCTCTGGTTGAGCGCAATCGCCTCTGCCTTTGTTGACAACATCCCGTTCGTTGCCACCATGATTCCGATGATCAAGGAAATGGGAGCCCTCGGAATCACCAACCTGGAGCCTCTTTGGTGGAGCCTTGCACTTGGAGCGTGTTTAGGAGGTAACGGTACTTTGATTGGGGCTAGTGCCAATGTGATTGTTGCTGGCTTGGCTGCAAAGGAAGGACATCATATCGGCTTTTTCAGCTTTATGAAGGTCGCCTTCCCGTTAATGATCCTATCTATCTTGATTGCTCATGTCTACGTTTACCTGCGCTATTTTATTTGGTGAGGAGGAATCCCTATTGTTCCATTACACTTTTAATGAAGAAGAAATTGAGATCAAGGAACAAATTTCACAGCAAGATGCTACCTACCACATTGTCGTTAAATCCGAGTCCATGCGAGCACGTGTCAAAGAGGTACGTCGTTATTTTGAGGGGAACAAAGACTACACGGATGTCCTGTTTTTTTCACGAGAGGATGGTTCTTTCGAAGTAATCGTACGTCTCAACATGATAGAATCCTTTTTGATTCACGCCTTTCGCTTCAAATGCTTGCACTCGATTTGTTGGGAATAAAAAAACTCCGCCGTCTGTAGAAACGGCGGAGTTTTTTTATCTACAGAATGGAAAGGATATCGCGAACATCATCGAGAATAAAATCTGCTTTTTCTTCTTCAAACTTGCTGCGCGCGTCTTGACCAGACAGTCCAGTCAATGTCGCTGCAAACTTGCAACCGATAGAGCGAGCCGCTAGAAAATCTGCGAGTGAATCGCCTACGATCAGCACCTCTTCTCCATTTTCGATTGGTAGTGAAAAATGGACAGCATCGCTAATCGGTGCATCGAGTCCGAGTAACCCTTTTACATAGGAATAAGGATGTGGCTTGGACATCGGGGCAAAGCTAGGAAACGCTTCTTCCGCATCGAGTACGTGAGAGGCAGTTACGACACGGTTTGGGTCGAACCATTCCAGTATATTCAACTCACTGAGGGGAACATGCGTCTCGATGGTAGGGCGCCCTGTTCCAATCCCCAGTGTATATCCTTTTTCTTTTAACGTGCGGAACAACTCGACCATTTCTGCAGGTGGTACAATCGGAATCTCGTCTGACAAGAAGCCCTTCTTGCCTGGCTGCATGGTTTCACGGCCAATCGATGCCGCCACGCGCTCATCACCGAGATACCATTCTTGAAACGTCTTTTGAATCAACTGCCATAGATCACTATTGCGAGAGAACATTTCTGTTGAAATACCGCAACGCTCTTTTGCAATTTGATTCAAGTAGAGCAGCATTTCTGCTTTTTGTGCAGAACCTTTGGCAAAATCAGTGGTGAACGCTGCGTAGTCTACTTGGAAATCAGGAGCATAAGTAGCTGCCCACTCTTTCACTTTTGCCAGTTGCGGTCGATCAATTTGTTCGACAAGAAGGCTCGTTGCTTCTGGAACTTGCGTTTTAACGGCTTCAATCAAACGAATCAACTGATAGGAAAACGCGAGGAAAACCATGTCCCAGTTGGAGTTGATTCCACGTGACTTGATGAAATTCAGCACTTCATCATGAGCGAAAACTTGCTCGCGCACTCGTCTGATTTGCGCTTCTTCTGGAGCAGGTGTGAATTCCTCGCCTGCAAGCCCCACATACTGCGGGCTGTACAAAAATTCCCACACTGTCAATGCAGAAGCATCAAAGTAACGCTCTTCACTCAACATAACCCCGTCAACATCAAATAAGATCGTTTTGATCATTTCTCTCTACACTCCTATTTGTTTTTATGCAGCATCAAGGCGATTGTAAAAGTCGTTCCCTCACCCAGTTTACTTTGCACACTGATGGTGCCCCCGTGTGCCTCGACAAGGTTTTTCGCGATGGCTAGTCCAAGACCAGTTCCACCTAGTCGTCCACGTGTGCGAGCCTTGTCTGCTTTATAGAATCGCTCAAAAACAAACGGCAAATCTTCTTGCGGAATGCCACTGCCTGTATCGCTTATCTCAACCAGCAACGTTTTATCCCCGCGAGCCCGAATGGTGACGCTTCCCCCACTTGGCGTATGCCGCAGCGCATTATCGATCAAGTTCGTTAGCACTTGCTCCATGCGATCAGGATCCATGAGCACATGCGTGTGTGTCGTCGATATTTCGAGGAAGAGATGGATTTCTCGTTCTCTCGCCAAATTGGTGAATTTACGTTGAATGCGCTCCAAATACGGACGCAGTTCCATCGTCTCCTGGAACAATTCAACATGCCCCGCTTCCATCCGTGCCAAGCTGAGCAATTCATTCACCAGCTTGGTCATACGCGCTGACTCGTCATAGATGATCTGCGCCAATTCTTTATGCTCTTCCGGTGTAGCCACGATATCATCCACAATCGCTTCACTGTACCCTTGCAACATGGATAGAGGTGTTCGTAGCTCATGGGATACGTTAGCTACAAAATCATTACGCATTTTATCTAGCTTACGTTCCTGCGTGATGTCCCGAAGAACTGCGACAGCTCCACGAATTTGATCCCGATCATTCAAAGGTACCATGACAACGGACCATATCCGCCCTTGAACAGGGATATCCTCTGTCACTTCCTGTCCCGTTTGCAAAACCTGCTGATAGAACGAAAACAGCGGCACTGGCTCATCCAAATGCTCGAAATCCCAATCTCGCAAAAATCGTTCTGCTGGCGGATTCGTTACGGCCAGCTTGCCGTTCGCATCTATCATCACAACACCATCTACCATGCTCCTGAGGACACTCGCCAGCTGCTCCTTCTCTTTGGACAGTGCATCGACTAACTGATTGAGTTTGCTTGCCATCGTGTTAAACGAAGCCGCCAGTTCACCAGTCTCGTCTTGGGTCCTGATCGGGATTTCAGCATGAAAGTCCCCTTCCGCAATGCGATGCGCCGTTTCTTTCATCTGACGTAATGGAATTGTAAGACGCGATGAGAGGAAAAAGGCGAATACTGTGGTAGAGACAAATCCGATGACACCAACCACAAAGATTAAAAATCTGACTTCACTAACCGTATCATCAAAATCTTCAATCGCCTGATACATGACCACTGCGCCCGTTTTCCCTGCTGCAATTTCTAAAGGCACAGCGACCGCAAGCAGTTCATGCTTGTTGTTCGTGTGATCAGTAGAATTCTTCACATCAATATAAATCGTTTTGGGAGCAGGATGCTTACCTGCCAGCGCATCAGGCAAACTCAATGCAGGATTTTGGAGCAATTGCTCTACTGGAATACGAGGGAGCCCAGCCCCTTCGCTCATACCGACTTGTTTGCCTTTTTCATCTAGAATGACCATGCCCGTATGATGGACCAAGCCAAACCTGGAAGCCATCTCCATAGCTGCTGTCATATCCGGACTCTGCGCCAAACCGATTGCGATGCCATCTGCCAGATCGTGCAAATTCTTGGACTGCCGATTGCTATAAAAGCTATCAAAGGATTGAACGAGCAACAAACTAAAGATGGTCAAGACGAGAGCAAATAAGGCAATAATGGTCATCCATAGCTTTCCGACTACACTGCGAAAAATAACGTCCACTTTACTTAGGCACCTCTAGCTTGTATCCGACGCCCCAAACCGTGGCGATCATATTGGCAGCTTGTGGAGAAACACGGTTCAATTTTTCGCGGAGACGCTTGATATGCGTGTCCACCGTGCGCAAATCACCAAAGAACTCGTAGTGCCACACATCTTTTAACAATTCTTCACGCGTAAACACTTTATCCGGCGACAATGCCAGGTAGTGCAACAACTCATACTCTTTTGGAGTCAGGCTCACCTCTTGGCCACTTGCGATGACTTTGTGTGCATCGTGATCAATCGTCAATTCCGGGAAAACAAGAACAGAATGGCTGTTGAACGTCTCTGTCTTCAAATAAGCTGTCGCGGAAGAACGACGCAGAATCGCTTTTACCCGGTACATGACCTCACGCGGGCTGAACGGTTTCACGACATAATCGTCTACCCCTGCCTCAAACCCGTGAACGCGGTTCGTTTCTTCCCCTTTTGCTGTCAGCATAATAATTGGGGTTGCCTTGAATTCACGAACACGCTGGCATACCTCGATCCCGTCCATTCCTGGCAGCATCAGGTCGAGCAAAATGATATCATAGTCACTTCCCACAGCCATTTCGACTGCTTGCTCTCCATTATCTGCTTCATCAATCAGAAAGTTTTCTCTTTCCAAGTACATTTTCAGAAGTCTGCGAATGCGCTCTTCATCGTCCACTACGAGAATACGTGCTATTTTTTCCATCTGGAACACCTCTTGTTCTCATAATATCGTAAAACCGTTTGAAGATAGTCCAAAAAGCTGGTGGTAAAACCAGCTTTTCGAGGATATTCTACACCCCAGCGTAGGAGTGCAAACCAGCAATGACCAAGTTGACCACGACCAGTGTAATCAAAATAATGACGAACCCGATGACGGACATCCATGCTGATTTTGCACCGATCCATCCTCTGGATAGACGCAAGTGCAAGTAGGCACTGTAAAATAGCCAGACAACTAATGCCCATACTTCCTTCGGGTCCCAGCCCCAGAATCGTCCCCATGCCTCTTCTGCCCAAATCATCGCAAAGATAAGAGCCCCGAGGGTAAACACCGGATAACCGATGCTGATTGCTCGATAACTGATCTCGTCCAGAAGCTCAGGATCGACACTCTCAACGGAAGGCTTGATTGCAGCCCCTAATCGTTTTCGGAAAATCAAACGCATTCCGCCATACAGAATTCCCCCTGTAAGGACTGACCACAGCATCGTGTTCAATTTGCGTGCGGCGTCTTTTCCTTCCATCCAGGTAGGTGCCTCAAAGAGTGGAGACATTGGACCTTCCTTGATGATGGTTGAATCAGCAGGTGCAACAATTGCAGGCAGGATGTACTCCACTTTCGGTTTTACCATCTGTCCTGCTGCATTCATTTCTTCCTTCTTCATCTCAAATACCGTCTTTTGATCCATACGAGCAAACGTAGAATCCATCAAAATGAATCCAACGAGCATCAGGACCACAGCCAGCACGATCTCCAGCCATTTCGTACTTTTCGTGGAAATATGCTGCGGTACGGTTCGGATCAAATACATCAGACCCGCCGCAAATCCAACCGCCAAAATCCCTTCACCCAGTGCAGCAGTAGTCACGTGAATATGCAGCCAGTAGCTCTGCAAAGACGGAATCAATGGGGTAATTTCCTTTGGGAACACGTACGAGTACGCGAGCATGATAACCCCAAGCGGAAGAACAAACGCCCCAATCGAGGTCAACTTGTAGATCCGGTAAATAATTAAGTAGGCCAGGATAATACAGTAATCCAAGAATGCCATAAACTCAAACATGTTGCTCGTCGGGCTATGACCGCCTGCAATCCAGCGAGCAATCACATACCCTGTTTGCGCCACAAAACCGATAACGGCTAACCAATACGCAATCCGTCCATAGCGCTCTTCATGTTGTTTGGGATCACGCCCTGCCCAGTTTTTACCCGTCACGGCTACAGCGAAGACGATAGACGAGATAACGTAGAGCAGGAACGCGATATCCAGTAACCAGTCACTCAGTTGAATGAGCTGCACGTTGTTAGTACCCCCTTTGAAGCTTTAGGCCTTGGCCTTCGTTTTATCTTCTATCGTGACAGGGAGCTCCGCTTGTTTAACCAGCCCATCTACTTCTCTACGAAGACCGAACCAGTTTTTATTCGTGTGAGCTGCTACCAAGATACTTCCCTCTTGCGTCTGTACCCAAACCCGACGATGTTGCCAGAACATACCGATCACAACGCCCGCAAGGAAAATGAATGAACCTAAATAAATCAGTGGCAATGCTTTGTCCACCCGTACATTCAGCCCTGCAATATCGATTAAATCAGGCATTTTGATCTCGAGTCCGTAACGCGGATCATTTTTCTGTGTAAGAATGGTTCCTTCTAGATAAACCAGTTTTTCGTTATAATTGCCATTCTCTCCAATGAGTTCCAATGCCACCATCGGATTTTTAGGCAAATTGGTTTTCGTCGCCGGCTTCCCGTCTTTTCCCATTATAAAATCGGGGAAGTAATCCAAAATCCGTACCGTGAACCCATCCGCAATGGTTTGCTCTGGCTGTGGATTGTACAGATCCATTTTGATAAGACCGATCTCTTTTTTATTGTTTTTCAAATCGACCACTGTAAAATTAAGCGCTCCAAGCTGCATCTCTTGCACGCCACTCTGATAAATGTAGAGGCTATCCTGCTGCATCGGATGATTCACGACGATCGGACCCTTCTGTACTTCTACCAAATCCGGCTTTTTCCCTGGAACGTCAGCGCTTTTATTTTCATACAAAATGGCCTCTGTCTGGTAGCTCTTCACAATGGCTCCGCCCTTAAGCTCCAGTTGCTCCGGCATTTCTTCTTCCGACCAATACTCTGTCGTGTAGTTCTCGTTTTTTATGTAGTAAGGGGTATTCGGAATCGCCATTGTTTGTCCCTCACGCACCCAGACGTACTCGTCCAAGTAAAAGCCAGGCAGGCTTCGCATCAGGGTACCGACCAAAAACAAGATCAGTCCAATGTGATTAATGTAAGGACCCCAACGGCTAAAACGGCCTTTTTCAGCCATAATCGCCCGTTCCGTGCGGAAAATGCGGTATCCTTTTTCTTTCAATGCCAGAGCGGAGGCGTCCAGTATCGCTTCCTGATTGGCTTCTGGAGCAAGCTCACCCTCTGCAAACAGCTTTTGCCCTTTCAAAAAGGACTTGTGCTGGTTCAATCGTGGCTTCTTTAACGCTTTATAAAGCGGTACTACGCGGTCCAGACTACAGATAACCAAAGACGTACCGAGCATAACCAGAAGCGTCACAAACCACCAGGACGAGTACATATTGTGAAATCCAAGTCCGTAGAAAATCGTTCCCAGCGTTCCATATGATTCCGTATAAAAACGGGCAACATCTGCTTCAGTCGGTACGGGAACCGGTATGTACATTTGTTGTGGAAAGATGGTTCCGACTGCGGACGCCACCAAAATGACAATAATGATACCGATTGCAATTTTGACCGAAGAAAAAAAGTTCCAGACTCGATCGATTACCTTCGTCTTATTCGTTTGAGAACGTCTTGCCATTCCTTCATAACGCATGTCAGGAAACGATGTCTGCTCGTGGACTTCCACATTCAAAGGCTTCCCGCAAGACTCACAGAGCAGCGTCCCAACCGGGTTGGTATGACCGCATTCGCATTTTCTCTGATCCATCATTGCTCCTCACTTACGGCAAGATTTTTGTTATTTTCGACTCAATCATCGCTTCATCTAACTGCCCGATAAAAATGTCCTGCACTTCTCCATCAGGGTCGATGAAAAAAGTCGTCGGAATCGGACCGATTCGATACAGCTTTGTAATTTGCGATTGGCGATCGAGCAAAATAGGGAAGTCAATCCCGAACTGCTTCACGAATGGTTCTACGGCAACTGGCGATTCTCCGATATTGACACCGACTACAACCAATCCCTTGTCTTTAAACTTCGTGTACTGCTCTTGCAATGCCGGCATTTCTTCCTTACAGGGTTCACACCACGTGCCCCAGAAATTAAGGATAACGCCCTTTCCTTTCAAACTTTCCAGAGTCAGCTCTGGTCCATTCAGCTGCTCCAAACTAAAATTCGGAGCATCGCTTCCTACTTTCACAGCACCGGGGTCCTTCACAAAGCTGGAATAGAGTGCAAAGACCAGCGCTACAAGCAAAACACCCAATACCGCGATCCTGACATATGTACGATTGCTTTTGTTCATGAGGCCATACTCCCATCTACTGCTAATAAATTGCATCCTTTTCCCATTCTATTATAGCGTTCCTAGTTTTTCCGACAGCGCACAACTTATGAACAGATTTTGAACGAATCAATGTTTCTACCGAGGGCTGCGTTTCTTTTGAACCAATCCCCGCTTCAAGCTCTCCACTTCCTCATGAGTAAGCTTGCGAAATTCGCCCGGCTTTAGTCCAATTAATGTGAGAAATCCTAAACGGATTCGCTCCAATGTCAACACCGGATGACCGATCGCTTCACACATTCTGCGCACTTGGCGGTTTCGTCCTTCATGTATAGTCAGTTCTACCAATGCCTTTTGGCTGCTAGACTCTGTCTTCAACAATTTGGACTGACCGGGAGAAGTCATGCCGTCTTCCAAACGAATGCCGGTTGCTAGCTTGCGCACTTTTTCCTGACTAGGGATTCCCTTTACCCATGCCCGATACACTTTATCGATTTCATAGCTTGGATGTGCCAGCCTATTGGCCAGCTCCCCGTCGTTCGTCAAGAGCAACAAGCCGGAAGTATCGTAATCCAAGCGACCTACTGGATATACCCTTTCTTTAATTCCCTTCAACAGATCGATCACTACCCGTCTGCCGCGCGGGTCTGTGACGCTCGTAATGACACCAGTAGGCTTGTACAGCAAGAGATAGACATGTTGCTCCAGCTTAACCTGCTGTCCATTCACCACAATTTTGTCCTTGAGCGGATCGACTTTTATTCCCTGCTCTCGTACGACTTGGCCATTTACCTGCACCTTGCCTTGCGCAATCAATTCTTCACAATGGCGACGAGAGGCGACTCCAGCATGCGCCAATACTTTCTGTAAACGTTCCATCGTTGGTTCACCTCTACAACATCATACCCATTCTTACTAGTGTGGACAAGAAAAAGGGAAAAACTTCCCCATATCCATGAGGAAGTTTTCACTGTCTACACTTTTTGAACTCTATTAAGCGAAAATGTAGGAGACAATGAGCAGCGAGAATATGACACCAGCTAGGTCTGACCACAAGCCTACCTTTAGCGCATAAGCAGAATTGCGAATGCCAACTGCGCCAAAATAAACGGTTAGGACATACAGTGTCGTATCTGTGCTCCCTTGCATGGTAGCTGCCAGTCTGCCCAAAAAAGAATCGGGACCGTACTGCGCGATCAGGTCTGTTGCAATCGCAAGTGAGCCTGTTCCCGTCAACGGACGAAGCAACGCCAACGGGACCAGTTCTTCAGGAAAATGCAGCAGGTCAAGAAGCGGTTTGAGCGCGCGAAGCAATAGATCCAATGCTCCTGACTCCCGAAACATACTCACCGCGACCATCATGGCAATCAGATGCGGGAGTATGCGAATCGTAGTGGTTAAGCCACCTTTTGCTCCATCTACAAACGTCTCGTAGACGGGGACTTGTTTCCTCCACCCATACAACAAGACAAAGGCAATCGTAACGGGAATGGCCCAAAGAGAGAGCAGGGATACCCATTGGTACATAAGGACTCCCCCTATCTGTGTCTTCGTATATGCCGATAACGATACATGCGATCAATCAACAGGGCGACAATGGTGGCAGCAAAGGAAGATAACAGCGTAGTACCTACGATTTCTACCGGATTCACGGAGCCATACTGCATGCGGATCGCGATCATCGTCGTAGGAATAATCGTAATGCTCGCCGTATTGATCGCCAGCAGCGTACACATGGCAGCCGAAGCGTTTTGCTTGTCTGGATTTAGCTTTTGGAGCTCTTCCATGGCTTTCAGCCCCATTGGAGTTGCTGCATTACCCAGCCCAAGCAGGTTTGCGCTCATATTTGAGAGGATATATCCCATAGCAGGGTGCCCTTTTGGTACATCGGGAAACAGGATTTGAATGATCGGTGACAATACCCGCGCCAATAGCTCAAGAAGTCCTGACTTTTCTGCAATCCGCATCATTCCCATCCAAAAAGCGAGAACACTGAGAAGACCGAGACAAACGGTTACTCCCGTCTTAGCTCCCTCAAACGCTGCTGCGTTAATCGCTTCCATCCGCCCCGTCATGGCCGCAACGACAATGCTAATGACAATGAGACCGAGCCAGATGACATTAAGCACTCCACAGCCCCCCTGACACTATGTCCCAAAATGGCTGCCACATGGAGCGTGAAGCTTGCGGAGCTGCTAAAGTCGGCACATCCACACTAACTAGCAACGGAACCTGACCAATCAGCTTCTCCTTTAAATAGAGTTGAAGAAACCCTGCCAGTTGACCTTTCATCTTCGCTGTAACCGTTGATTCTCCCATAACGACGCGTTTGTGAATCCCCTCTGCCTCTGCCGTTTGCAATGGATATTGAAAAGCGTTTGTTGTGACAAGATGAATTCCTGCTTCGAGTGTGACTGGCGTGTCAGGCTTTACCTCCTGCCCTTTCTTGACCAGCTCTTGTAGCGGATAATTCGCAAAGCCCCAGTCCATCAGCTTGGCGGAGTCGTTCCAGTCATCAGAAGCATTTAGAGTGATCGTTGCCAGCTGTCTTCCATCCCGTGTGGCAGAGGAAGCCAGGCAGCGCTTCGCGAGTTTGGTGTATCCCGTTTTCACACCGTCAGCACCGTTGTATAGGTGAAGCATCTTGTTTTTGTTCAATAGACGCCGGTCCCACTGCTCGCCTTCCCATGAAATATCCTTGACTTTCGTTGAGACGATTTGACGAAACACGGGATTATGTAAGGCGTAGGCGGACAGCTTTGCCATATCTTCTGCGGTGGAGTAATGCTGGTTACTGTCATCTAAACCATGCGGATTGGTGAAATTCGTATGCTCCATTCCAATCATCGCAGCCTTTTCATTCATTAAATAAGTGAATCCAGGCACTGACCCTCCGATGTGTGTTGCGATGGTGACGGCTGCGTCATTGCCAGATCGCAGCATCAAGCCGTACAGCAGTTCTTCAAGCGTGAGCTTCTCCCCATTTTTCAAGTAGATCGATGAGCCTTCTACACCAACCGCTTGTGGTGGTACTGTTACCTGTGCATCCAATTTGCCCATTTCGATCGCTACGATTGCTGTCATCGTTTTTGTCAGACTCGCGATCCTCATTTTTTTCGTACCGTTTTTGGAATAAAGAATCCGCCCACTCTCTACATCGATTAATGCTGCACCTTCAGCTGACAAGCTAGGTGGAGAAGCAGCAGCTTTTACCATCACTGCCGGCGTAAGAGCCATCTGTATAAAAAGAAAAACGACGAGTACGCCGGACAGATATTTTCGTATGCTCATAAATGTCCTCCCCATTTGAAAACTTGGGCTCATCCTTGCTTATTGGGCAAGAGAAAAGCCGTCGTTATACCACGATACACAGGTTTGTACCATAGTATATGGGGACGAGTCGTATGATAGTACGAAAAACTGTCCGGACTGTAACTAGTCGTTTGTCGGTTCTTCTGCTTTTCCGAATAGCGCTAATGCTTCCAATCGCGCTTCTTCGATATCAAGATTGACTGGCGGTTCTGGCAAATCCCCCAGTTCCCGTAATCCAAAATGCTCCAAAAATTCTTTGGTGGTCGCGTACAAAATGGGACGTCCGATCCCCTCTGCTCTCCCCGCTTCGCGAATGAGGTGTTTGGATAAGAGGGTGTTCAGTGCTTTTTCGCATTTAACGCCACGGATTTCTTCAATCTCCGAACGGGTCAGGGGCTGCTTGTACGCAACAATGGCAAGAGTCTCCAAAGCTGCTTGGGATAGTGTTGACTGACCTGGCGATGTTGCTAGCCGTTCAAAATAGGGCACATGCTCGGGCAGAGTGGTCAGCTGATACGCTTTTGCCACTTCCACGATTTGAATACCGCGTCCTGCCCGGCGGAAGTCAGCTTTCATGTCTTCGATCAAATCGATGACCTCTTCTTCCGACACCTCAGTGATTTCACTGATTTCTTTGGCATCGATTCCTTCATCACCCGAGATGAACAGCAAGCCCTCGATTACGCCTTTCAGCTCGTCATAGTCCATCAGTGTGGGCTCCTTCCGTTCCGTTTTCACATATGATGATGTCTTGAAACAATTGATTTTGTACACACGTAATGTGCTTAGCCTTCATGAGCTCAAGCAAAGCGAGAAAGGTCGTCACAATCTCTGTACGCGTCGCCCCTTGGGTAAACAACTCAGAAAACCGAACCGTCCCACCACCACGTACCACTTGGCGTATCTCCGTCATTCGATCCTTGATGGAGATTTCGTCGCGCGACACCTTGGTCATCGGTTCTTTTTCTTTCGTTTTCTTTACCAGCTTTTCCAGCGCGTTGATCAAATCGTAGAGGGTCACATTCGTTACGGTATGATCTTCTTCACGCGCATAAGGAGATAAATTTTCTGCGGGACGCGTAAAAACTTGATTACGACCGATTTCCATTTCTCGCAAGTTCTCAGCAAGCATTTTATAGCGTTTGTACTCCAACAGACGCGCAATCAGTTCTTCACGCGGGTCTATCTCGTCTACATCCATATCGAGGAACTGCTGAAAGACATGCTCCTCCTTTTTGGGTAACAGCATCTTGCTTTTAATAGAGAGGAGCGTAGCCGCCATGACTACGAACTCACTGGCCACATCCAGTTGGAGCTCTTGCATCTTGTCAATCGTCGCGAGGTATTGCTCCGTAATTTCCGCTATCGGTATGTCGTAGATGTCTACCTCAGCCTTGTCGATCAGATGGAGCAACAGATCGAGTGGTCCCTCAAAGGAATCAAGTTTGATGCTGTAAGCCAAAAGTCGTCCCTCGTTTCCGTTAGATGAACACGCTTAATATGTTCACTGCAATCTGTTGAATCCAGGTGCTTACAATAGCAAGTGGAATCCCGAAAATGGTAGAGCTGACACCTGGAATGAAAATCAGCAAGAGCAAGATCCACGGTCCGTAAACCTCATAATGATAGTATTTCGCATCCCAACTGCGCGGAGACAAGAAGCGCAATATTTTGTAGCCATCCAATGGTGGGATCGGCAAAAGGTTAAAGACGAAGAGTGCCGCATTGATGATAATACTAAATTCAAGCGTTGTCTCAATGGCAAAGACTGCTTTTTCATTCATCCCTGCCAAGACTCCCGAATATTGAACCAGTATGTACCCGATATAAAACAAGATCGACAAAATAAAGTTAATGATCGGTCCTGCTACCGATACATACACAATTCCTAAACGCTTGTTCCCGCGAAAATGAAGAGGATTGATCGGCACTGGTTTCGCCCACCCAAATGGACCAAACAGAATGAGAATCAAACCAAACGGATCAATATGCGGGATTGGATTTAAAGTTAAGCGGCCCTCCGATTTCGCCGTATTGTCACCCAGCTTCCAAGCGACAAAGGCATGCGCCCATTCATGCAAAGTGAAAGCGATAACGAACGCGATCAAGCGAAACGGTACCGTTTTCCAATCAAAATGAAAAAGATCCATTGCTTCCTCCAATCATACGCGTTCAAAAAGTCATCTTTTTGAACAACCCCTGATAAAAATCGTCTATCTTCTAGCATACCAGCAGATAGATAGGCTTACAACCCCATTCCAGCTTGACCCAGCATGCATCCTGACGAAAAAACACCGACAAGGTTTCCCTCATCGGTGTTCGTAAAACTTTTATTAGCCTACTTTTACTGTACCCATTTTATCGCCTTGCTTGATTGCATCAATGTGTTCCAGACCGGAAGTGACGCGACCAAATACTGTATGTACGCCATCGAGGTGAGGGAAAGCATCATACAAGATGAAGAATTGGCTTCCGCCTGTGTCTTTTCCTGCGTGTGCCATGGACAGGTAACCGCGCAGATGCTTGTGTGGGTTTCCTTTTGTTTCACATTTGATTGTGTAACCAGGGCCGCCTGTACCTGTTCCGTAAGGGCATCCGCCTTGTGCTACGAAGCCAGGGATAACACGGTGGAAGGACAGACCGTTGTAGAAGCCTTCGTTAGCCAATTTCTCAAAGTTTGCTACTGTGCCCGGAGCTTCTTGATCAAACAGCTCCAGCTCGATTTGGTTACCATTTTCCATGGTGATGTGCGCTTTTTTCATATGTAGAACCTCCATACCTTGTAAAGTTAACGTACCCATTCTACCATGGAGAACGATTGACGTCCAATTTATCCCTCGACGCGGATCTGCTCTTCGCCAGGCAACTCACAGTCGGTAATAAAAACAGTTCCCACCTTCGCCTTTGCCACCATTTTCACGTACGCTGCCTTCTCTGCAACTTGTTCCGCACTGGTGTACTTCCCTGCATATAAGACGACACCTGCCATCGACATCGAGAGCTCCTGACCGTCCCCCATTCTGCGCTTCTCATAAATGTCCGAAAAGTACGGCGTAAAAGCATCCATGATAAACAAGACCACATCATTCGCACATTGTGCTGTCGTAATCAGGATAAAATCATCTCCGCCAATATGCCCAATGAAGTCCGACCCGCTTCCGTACCATTTCGAGGCTTCCCGCAACAAGTTCGCCGTTCGAACGATAATCTGATCACCCACTTCAAACCCGTAGCGGTCGTTAAACCATTTGAAACGGTCGAGATCACAGTAGATGACCACCTGATGATCAATGCGTTTCAGCCGTTGATTCAATTCCCTTTCAATCTGCACATTCCCCGGCAATCCTGTCAGCGGATTGGCAGAGCTCGCCATCTCGAGTTTAATGGAGGCCATTTTGTCCAACAGCTTCTGCACGGTAACGATACCGATGTACTCGCCATTCTCATCAATAATAATGACCACATCATACAAATGATAAGCATCTCTGGCCATCGCCCGCTTCGCTACCTCATCCAACTTGTCATCTTTGGTAGCTTTGAGCGGGTTGGTATTCATGATTTGAGAAACGGGCCTTTCATAATACAGCGCGATTCCGTATTGACCACCGAGAATTTGATACAGAGAAAACCGCATGACAAGTCCAACTGGTATGCTGTTCTCCAGCACTACCACGCTTTCAATCCGCTGATTTTGTTCGAAAATCTCATGGATGCGTCTTACTTTCACGTGCTTTTCAACACTGATTGTCTTCGCCAAAATTTCCGTCATAGCCGGAGTAGGCAGCATTGGCTCTGCTTCTTGCTCACTCCGCCTTTCCATTGTAAATCGCAGAAAGTTCATAGCCGTTCCACTTAGCTGCGCCATCCCTTTATCCGGCTTGCCTAAATAGTAACCCTGTCCATAGATGACACCGACGTCCATGAGCGTTTCCAGCTCACGCTCCGTCTCGATCCCTTCTGCAATGATTTTACAGTTCACCTTGTCAGCAAAGGACACAAACGTCTCTAACAACGCCTGCTTAATCGGATCGACATCGATATTGCGGATCAATGACATATCGAGCTTAATAAAATCTGGATAGATTTCTGTAATCGATTCCAAGCTGGAATACCCTGCTCCCGCATCATCTACAGCAATCATATAGCCCTGCTTGCGGTACTCCTCAATGATTTTTCGAAAGGCAGCGTAATTCGTAATCGCGTGGCGCTCTGTAATTTCAAAAACAATGTTTTGTGGCGTCAGCTCATATTCTGCCAATAGCATCTGCACTTTGCCACGCAACAGAAACGGATCGTCAATCGCACGTGGGTCCAAATTGATAAATAGTTTTTCATGAGGCTTCAGATAGCGGATATGCTCCAATGCCCGTTTGCGACATATATGCTCCAATCGAAACACGGTATCCGTCTCTTGTGCATAATTGAACAAGGCAACAGGAGTTGCAAAGAGACTGTTGACCGGTCCTCGCGCCAATGCCTCCCATCCCAAAGCTTCGCCATTTGGCAAATGAATGATCGGCATGAAATGCATCTGGACGTTTTCTTCTGCAAGCAGCTTGTGAAATTGTCTGATGTGGGTATGTTTTTCGGAAGTAATCCCATATTTGGCCATATGTACAGCATGTTTGACAGAGGTATACATCTCTTTCACGATATCTTCTCCGATGATTTCCGCATAGCCGATATGGACGCGAAGCTCCTCGCGATTGACGAAGCTCACTTGTCGATTTAACTGTCGTTCAGCCAGCTCCTGAAAATGAATCGATAGCATTTGACAGTCTTCCTCACTCATCGTTTTCGAAAAGGAAGTGTAGATCGCAAAATCATCTCCCCACAGCTTTTGAATCGCGATGATTCTCCCTTTGATTTCGAATGCTTGACGAGCTACAGCTGGCAAAATGCTTTCAAATATATGAAGAACTCTCTTGGCACTCGTATCGCCATAGCGATGCTCTACCTCTGTCAGCTTGACGATATCTATATAAAACATGACGACTTTCTTCTCTCTCTCCACTTCTTGCCGAATCATCGCCTTCATCCATTGGCGTTTGTCCAATGAAATGTAGGGTATTCGTCGAAACCGCTTCATAAGAGTCGACAACATGATGAATCGCTCCCCCTCACCCTTTCATTATGCCGAGAAAACATTAAGCAATCATGAATGGGAGATGAAGGAAATACAAAACCTTCCCAAACGATCGGGAAGGTTTGTTCATTTTTTATGAAGTTTAGCGCATTAGCTGCGCGCGTTTTGGCAAAACATCGTGACCGACTACTTCTGCGTACGTTTCGCGTCGTACGACCACTTCTGCTTCTCCGTCCTTGACAAATACAACAGCAGGACGAGCGATCCGATTGTAGTTGTTCGCCATCGAATATCCATAGGCACCCGTGCTTGGAACTGCAAGAATATCGCCCGCCTGTGCTTCTGGCAGCTTCACATCCCAGATGAGCATATCACCTGACTCACAGCACTTCCCTGCAATGGAAACAACTTCTGTGACAGGTGCATTCATTTTGTTCGCAATCGCTGCTTCATATTCTGCATCGTACAAAGCTGGTCGCAGATTGTCTGTCATGCCACCATCGACCGCAATATATTTCCGGACATTTGGAATGTTCTTTTGCGATCCAATTCGGTACAAGGTTGTCCCTGCATCCCCTACAATGCTCCGACCTGGCTCGATCCAAATCTCAGGTAGAGGAATCTCCAGCGCTGTGAGCTCTTGGCGAACGATATCGGTAATGGCTTTGATATACGTTTCCGCTGGCTGCGGTGTATCGCCTTCTACATACCGAATACCGAAGCCGCCTCCTACATTCAGTACTTCTGGCAGGAATCCAAGCTTTCCTTTTGCTTCGCCCAACAGTTCTGTCAATCGTTTGACAGCGACGAGGAAGCCTTCTGTTTCAAATATTTGTGAACCAATATGGCTATGAACTCCCAATAAATGGAGATGATTGCTTTCGTGAGAGAATTGAATCGCCTCAAGAGCCTGGCCGTTTTGCACGTCAAAGCCAAACTTGGAGTCGATCTGCCCTGTAGAAATGTATTCATGCGTATGAGCTTCTACACCCGGTGTGACACGCAATAGAACGGAGACCTTTTCGTTCCGCTCTTCGGCCAATTGCGCCAAGATGTGCAGCTCATAAAAGTTGTCCACAACGAAACAGCCAATTTTGGCATCCAGCGCCATGATTAACTCATCATGAGATTTGTTGTTGCCATGGAAATGGATACGTTCAACGGGAAATCCAGCTTGCAGAGCCGTATACAATTCGCCGCCAGATACTACATCGAGTGACAAGCCTTCCTCTTCAATCAACTTGCACATCGCCATCGTGCAAAAAGCTTTGCTTGCGTAAGCAACCTGGAAAGAAAAACCCGTATTGTGAAACGCATTGACAAATTCCCGGCATTTGGTGCGAATTTGTTGTTCGTCATACACATATAAAGGTGTTCCGTAAGTAGTAGCTAGATGTGTCGTATCACAGCCTCCGATTTCCAAGTTTCCTTGTTCATTCACTCGACTTGTCCCGTGTAAGTACATGTTTCGTTTCCTCCCCAATTCATTCGCACCGATGATGTATATAGACAATCTTTTATAAAGAAAGGCAACCAACGAGGAGCGTCAGTTGCCATACAGAAACTTTTGTTCGTAAGGCTTCCCTACAATTTACTACAAGGTTGTGCGTTTGACAATGGGTGAAGTCATCCGTTTTCAGAATATTATTGCCGAGAGGAATTTTGCGAGCGAACGATACTCGGCCTGTTGTTTTTGCTTGGCACAGCCAGCCGTACCACAATATCCTTCATCCCTTTGTAGTTGAATGGAATGAACGGCCATAAGTAAGGCGTATTCAGCGAACGGGTGGAAGCCAAGAAAATCAGGATAAGCGTAAGTCCGATCATCAGTCCCGGTGTGGAGAAAAAGCCCACCATGAGAATCAGAAACAAGCGAATCAGTCGATTGGCCAAGCTCAACTCATAACTGGGAGTCGCATACATCCCGATTGCCGCCACTGCCAAATACAAGATAACCTCTGGTGCAAGGAGTCCTACCTTGATGGCCACATCTCCGACCAGAATCGCGGCCAATAAACCTACGGCAATCGAGAGCGGCGCTGGCGTATGAATGGCGGCCATCCGCATCAAGTCCAGACCGACCTCAGCGATCACGAATTGTGCCAAAATAGGAATGCTCCCCATCTTTTTGATCCCTAGGAAATGAAGCGGCTCCGGTATCATGGAAGGGTGCATGACCAAGAGCAACCAGATCGGCAAAACAAAAACCGAAGCAAAGATTCCCAAAAAACGAACCCAGCGCAGATAAGCACCGATTACCGGTGTTTGTCGATACTCCTCCGCATGCTGTACATGATGAAAATAAGTGGCGGGTGTGATCATGACACTCGGCGAAGTATCCACATAAATCAGTACGTGACCTTCCAATAGATGCACAGCAGCCACATCGGGTCGCTCTGTATATCGCACCAGAGGGAAGGGATTCAACGTTTTTCCAATGATAAATTCTTCGACGGTTTTTTCCGCCATCGGTATCCCGTCAATCTGGATGTTTTGTAGCCGCTCTTTTAACGTTTGGACCAGCTCTTCATTCGCTACATCATGCAAGTAGGCAACCGCAACGTCTGTCTTGGTGCGTTCCCCAATCTGCATGATTTCAAATCGGAGCCGTTCATCACGTATTCTTCGGCGGGTAAGAACCGTATTGGTTACGAGTACTTCTGTAAAGCCGTCATGCGCTCCGCGAACGATTCTCTCCGTATCTGGCTCCTGCGGTGTGCGATTCGGCAGGATTTTGGCATCGAGGATAATGGCGTGAGGAGATCGGTCAATGATCAGTCCTACTTGACCGACGAGCAATTTATCCATAAACTCGTCAGTCGTTTCTACCTTGCTCAGTTGGTAGAAAGGGATGAATTTGTGAAACAAATGGTCGAAAGCGTTGTCAGCCATATCCCGCTCACGTACATCGTTCAGTTCACGCATGATCTGCGAAATCAGTATACTTTCCGCGAAGCCGTTTATGTAATACAACAACATCCGTGTATGACCCACATAAAAATCATGGACCCCAATATCAAAGCTCTTACCAACACCGAGTCTGTCGTTCAAATACTTCTGATTCTCTTCAAGATAAGTCGAGATGGGATGCCGTTTTTCCGTGACCTGTGCCATGAGCGCCGCTCCTTTCCATTATCCATTGCACCGCTCTAGTTGTGATGGGACAACCGTTTTGCAAACTATCCCTGCCTTCCATTTTGCCTATATCTCCAATGCCGATAACATTTGGTACATGCAGGGAATTCAAGATGTCTACGGTATCTCCATAAATATGATGCTGAAGTTGCTCGTCTGCGTACCCGTCCTTGTCCACCGCTTCGTCTACAATTTGTCCTTGGTTGTTTACGGAATAAGCGACCGTCGCACCCTTGACCCATTGTGTATTTGAGGCTACTGCAATCGCACCGATTACTTCGATATCAGGATGCTTCACCACGTATTCGAGTGCTCGTTCCCCTCTACCCTTGCCGTAATCTCCGTTGTCATCGAACATGACGATGACAGGATCATATGGTGTCATTTTAATGAGTTCGACCATCTGATTGCCTCGTAATGGAGTCGGATTCCCGGCAGACAGTGATATACATCGACCACCAAATTGCTTAGCGACATTCTCGATAACTTTTTGGGCAATATGATCTCCGTCTGTCACCAAGATGACTTTCCGACGTACTGTGTCCATGCTGGGTCACCGCCTTTTACTGCCTGTACTTACCCTT
Source organism: Brevibacillus sp. IT-7CA2 (assembly GCF_949767855.1). Classification (NCBI taxonomy): domain Bacteria; kingdom Bacillati; phylum Bacillota; class Bacilli; order Caryophanales; family Paenibacillaceae; genus Brevibacillus; species Brevibacillus sp. IT-7CA2. The sequence continues at coordinate 229,996 of NZ_CATKQT010000022.1, read as the reverse complement.
TGGGTTTAAAGATGAGTGAGGCAAAAAATCCGAATGCAATCGCAGCCGATATACCCGCACTCGTGACCTCAAAAATCCCCGTTGCCACACCGATCAACCCATGTTGCTCAGCCTCGCCGATAGCTCCGTGGTACAAAGAATGACCGAAGCTCGTAATCGGTACAGTGGCTCCTGCGCCTGCGAAATCAATAAACTTGTCATACACGCCTATAAAATCGAGAAAAACTCCTGCCACGACCAGCGTACTCATGACATGAGCAGGCGTTAGCTTGCCAACATCCAGAAGGAGCTGACCTACTACACAAACTAATCCCCCTACGACAAAAGCAATCAGGTACTCCATCATTTTCCTCCTTCCAGTGCAACCGCATGGGCGATGCACGGTATCGAATTGCCCTGCTGATAGCTTACCGGGCTTAAAAGGGCTCCCGTGGCACAGACCAACACGTTTTTCAGTAACCCACGGTTGAGTTGATCCAAAATGTAGCTATACGTGACCACTGCACTGCTGGCACAACCGCTCCCGCCTGCAAATACATCCTGATCGGGGGAGTAAATCATTAACCCGCAATCATTGTAGACGTGATCCATATCGTATCCTTCTGTCAACATGAGCTCTTTTAGAATCGGAAATCCGACAGCTGCCAGGTCACCAGTCACGATCAAATCATAGGCTTGTGGGGAGCGCCCCGTATCTTGAAAATGCGTCTGGATCGTCGAAGCTGCTGCTGGAGCCATAGCCGTCCCCATGTCAAACGGGTCTTTAATCCCCATATCCACTACTTTTCCCATCGTCGCATACGTAATGCGCGGACCATTTCCCCCTATCCCGACCAATCCAGCGCCGGCTCCTGTCACTGTCCACTGGGCGCTTGGCGGCTTCTGGCCTCCATATTCCGTGGGATAACGATACTGCCTTTCCGCTGTGGCATTGTGGCTACTGCAAGCAGCAATCGCTCTGTTCGCATAGCCTGCGTTTACCAAAGCCGCCGCATTTGCCAGAGTCAGCATCGAGGTAGAACATGCTCCGTACATGCCCAAAAGCGGAATCGCCACTTTTTCTGCTGCAAAATTGGTGGTGATGTTCTGATTCAACAGGTCACCGGCGAGAATGATATCCACATCTTTGCCAGTGATCCCCGCCTTTTGCAGCAAGGTGTTGACTGCATCCTCCATCAACTGGCGTTCGGCGTCTTCCCACGTCTGTTGGCCTGCATACATATCATCGTGGATCTTATCAAACAAGTGTGCCAGCGGCCCTTCTCCTTCTTTTGGTCCCACAGCTACTGCCGAGCTTTGCAAGCGAACATTTTGATCGAAGTGCCAGGTTTGCCGATTGACTCGTTTCACTGGTTGATTATTTGACACCGCCAGCCCTCCCTTAGAAAAACATGTTGATCAAGCTCTTTAAAATTCCAGCAATGAAAGCAGCAACAACCCCAAATACAATGACCGAACCAGCCAGCTTAAACATATTTCCCCCAACGCCGAGCACATACCCTTCGCTCCGATGTTCGATGGCAGCAGAAGCGATTGAGTTGGCAAAGCCTGTAACAGGCACAGCTGATCCTGCTCCGGCATACTGCCCGATATTGTCATACACACCTAACCCTGTCAGCAAAACGGATAGAAAGATGAGCGTCGCAACGGTCGGATTGCTTGCCGTTTTCTCCGTAAATCCGAAAAAGGTAATATACATATTTTGAATGGCTTGACCCAATAAACATATGGTCCCTCCTACCCAGAAAGCACGAAACGAGTTCAGCAGAACATTTCGTTTGGGCTGGAACTTGGATGCCTGCTGTTGATACAGTTGTTTGGTCATCTGCATCGATCTGGGATTTTTGGATTTTGTTTTGGTTGCCATGCCCTTTCACTCCTTTATAAGCTTTCTTCCTATATCCTTCCTTTTTCTAAAGATGCCTATGAATAGTGGTATTTACCATTTCACAGATGGAGCAGCCATTGTAGTAAGGAACCTGTCACTTTTCCCAAAACCACTGCCATCAACAGAAAGAGAAGACTGCCATCCATGTGGATTCGCTTCGCTAATATCGGGAAGACATTCAGTACCTCAGTTAAGCCTGCGGCGAGTGTCCCCACAAATATTCCTGCAAATATCCCGTAAATCGAAGAAACGATATCGGGCAAATGAGCACCCCATTGAAAAAAATCAATGAACGTAAAAAAAAGCGCCCCTGTTACCAAAGCCCATTCCAGCGAGCGGATATATCGATGAGCATTCGTTAATTGTGTCAACCTCGGAATGATGTCCAGAACGGTAATAAACGCGACCAGCCCGCTCCCAACTGCAAGACCTCCACCTAACCCGATCAACATAAGCAACAAGCATTTGATGACGCTCATTTCTTCGTCCGTTGGTTTTCCTTGTTTTCATTTTGTATGTAGTATTGATCCAGGTTTTGCTGATACATAAACAATTCCACTTCTAGCGGACTAGGTTCTTCGTTGATTTTTTTCTGGAAGATATGATTGAAAAACAGAATCATCCCCAAGCCGATTCCGATGGAGTAAGGGATTTGCAACCACAAAGGCTGATGGCTTTTTTCACCTGTAATCAAATAGTAGATTCGTTCGTGAACCTGCATCATGCTGACATCAGTATGGAAATTCATGATCGCCAAGCCTGAGCCAATGAACAACAGAATCCACACCATCGCCACCAAAATCGGGTTCGATTTCTTTCGTGGATTGAGTACTTCCACTATGATTTGGGGAGCACCCTGGACGTCCAATTCCACGTCAGGATAGACAGAGCGCAGCCTTTTAATCACCTGCATAATATCGATAATGATCAAATTGCCATCTGTTGGCTTTGTCTGGTAAATGGGCATCCGCTTTAACGCTTCCTCGCGCTCTCCATCCCAGTAAAGCTGGCAAATGTCCCCAAGCATAATCATGGCTTGTGGCTGTACGGCCAATCGCTTTCTCAGGCGCAGAAACAACGCGTCTTTCATGCTACCTTCCCCCTTCCATCACATCCTGATTATTCGCTAGTATGTGCCGAGCCACAAAACCCATGCAAAAAAACACTCCAGCCACGTAGTGACCGGAGTGTTTGCATCTGTTAATGCTCAATTTGGTCTTTGATTGTTTGTAAAATGCGCTTCTCGAGGCGCGATACCTGCACTTGCGAGATTCCCAGCCTCTCCGCTACTTCCGACTGCGTCTGATCCTTGTAGTAGCGCAGGTAGACAATGAGTTGTTCCCGCTCAGTCAATCGACTGATCGCATCCTTGAGTGCAATTTTTTCAAACCATTTGTTGACCCCTTCATCCGCAATCTGATCAATCAAAGTAATGGGGTCCCCGTCATTTTCAAAAACCGTTTCATGGATGGAAGAAGGTGCCCGATTCGCTTCTTGCGCAAACACGACTTCTTCTGGCGTAATCCCCACCGCGTCCGCAACCTCAGCAATCGTGGGTGCGCGACCGAATTGCTTGTACAGCTCATCCTTTGTTCGTCGTACCTTATTGGCTGTTTCTTTGAGTGATCGACTTACCTTGACTGTACCGTCATCGCGTAAGAAACGTTGAATTTCTCCGATAATCATCGGCACAGCATAGGTTGAGAATCGAACATCATAGGAGAGATCAAACTTGTCTACGGCTTTCAAAAGGCCAATACAACCGATCTGAAACAAATCATCCGCTTCGTATCCACGGTTGATAAAGCGCTGGACGACGGACCAGACCAGTCGAATATTACTGTTGACTAAAAGCTCTCGTGCCTCAGTGTCTCCAGCTTGGCTTTTGGCGATTAGCTCTTTCACTTGGTCATTGGTCAGAAATGGTTGACTCGCGTTTTTGATATCGGCACCCATAGGCACTACCCCTAATTTTGCAAGGCTTTGGCAAACGCAAGGCGTTTGGTGAGGCGCACAGTTGTTCCTTTACCCACAACTGTTGCCACTTCCAAAGAATCCATGAAATTCTCCATAATAGTAAAGCCCATTCCAGAGCGCTCAAGCTCCGGTTTCGTCGTATAGAGTGGCTGCATGGCCTGCTCCACATCCTCAATTCCTCGTCCATTGTCTTCCACAATCAGATCAATGCTGTCCTCTTGAATTCGCACAGAGATCTGTACCACACCCTCTGGATTTTCGTCATAACCATGAATAATGGCATTGGTAACAGCCTCGGATATAACGGTTTTGATTTCTTCCAGTTCGTCCATCGTAATATCGAGTTGGGATATGAAGGCTGCAACTGCTACACGTGCGAATGCTTCATTTTGGCTCAATGCTGCAAACGACACTGACATAAAGTTACGCTGTACCATCATTACGCCACCCCCAGAACATGCAAAGCATCCGCTTCGTTTTCGCGAAACTTGATCACCTTGAATAACCCGGACATCTCGAATATTCGATAAATCGTAGGATTGATCGAGCAGACGTACATTTCTCCAGATCGGGCAGAAATCTGCTTGTATCTTCCCAAAATAACCCCGATACCAGAGCTGTCCATAAACGTCAAATCAGCCAGACTCAGGACAATATGGCGTATAGTAGAGGTACGCAAAAGATCATCCGCCTTCTTGCGCAACTCCTCTGCCGTATGATGATCCAGCTCACCCTGCAAACGGATCACCAGCACGTCCTGCCGTGTTTCCATCGCAACTCGTAAACTCATAGCTGACACACTCCTTCTCCCTTGATAGAAACTCTCTTTCTTCCTCGATGAAACCAATTCCTGCCAGCCGACAAAAGAACAAAAAAATCGAGCAGCCGCGCCATTCCATTCGGGGCAACTCGATTCTTTTCGCGCTCATGCTGTCTGTCAGTAGCTAATCAAAACGCTCTTGGTGGTTCGCTTGAGAATCTCCCACATGTTGGCTTTATCTATCTGATCTTCTGGGAGCAGATCGATACGGTTTACTTCCTTGCCATCTTTCGTGCGGATGAAAATGTGTCCAATTACTTGGTCCTTTGCTACAGGTGCACTGATCGCCTGGTTGATGACAATTTCCTTCTGGAAGGTATCCGCCGATTCTCCTTTTTTCATCAACAAGCTAACCGCATGAGGTGTCACCGCATTGATCTTCGCTTTCTGACCTTTATCCACAACAAGTGCTCGCACAGCTTCTCCCTTTTTGTACATCGGCGTCACCTGAAAGTGCGTGAATGCGTAATTGAACATGGTCGAAACCTCATTGTTGCGCGTTTTTACATCAGGCTCACCCATGACGACTGCAATGACACGCATGTTGTTGCGTTTGGCAGTCGCTGTTAAACAGTATTTCGCTTCGCCTGTGTACCCTGTTTTCAAACCGTCCACCCCTTCATAAAAACGCACCAACTTGTTCGTATTCACAAGCCAAAAGGGGCTTTCTGTATCTTTTCGCAAATAGTCTTGGTACGTACCGGTGAACTTCGTGATGCCTTCGTGCTTTAAGAGCTCGCGTGACATGATCGCAATATCTGCTGCCGAAGAGTAGTGATTCGCGGCAGGAAGCCCATTGGAGTTTACAAAATGCGTATTTTTCATGCCGAGCTGCTGTGCGCGTTCATTCATTCGCGCGACAAAACTCTCTTCTGTCCCAGCCAAGTGCTCAGCCATCGCTACAGAGGCATCATTCCCAGAAGCAATCGCAATCCCTTTCAGCATGTCCTCTACCGTCATTTCTTCACCGGGCTGTAAAAAAATTTGCGACCCGCCCATCGATGCTGCTCTTTCACTTGTTCGAACCTTATCGGTAAGCTTAAGCTCTCCCCGCTCCACCGCTTCCATGATCAAAAGCATGGTCATTACTTTGGTGATACTGGCGGGTGGCATTTTTTCATTGGCGTTCTTTTCATACAAGACTGTTCCCGTATCCGCTTCAATCATCACTGCGGATGAAGCTTGTGGGGCAAAATGATTGTCACCCTTTTGCTGTCCAGCCTTTTCTTTGGCGATAGCCATCGGAGAAAAGATGGTAAAGCACATAACGAAGCATAGAGCGAGGTATCCATTCCGTTTCATAGCAGTCTCTTCCCTCCATTCATGGTTTTATTCTCACCATCATGAAAGGAAAATATTCACACAAAAAGGGCAAGATTATCTTCTCGAAAGACATCTGGTTACACAAAAAAATCCCTTCCGCAACTAGCAGAAGGGACACTTTCTTAAATGACGAATCGGCTCACATTTTGCGTTAGCTCGTCCGCCATTTTTTTCAATTGTTCTACGTTTTCATTAATGCGTGCAATCGAATTCAATTGTTCATCCACTGTCTCTACCACACCTGAGATGGAATCACTAATTTCATCCGACATGGTGGCAAGACGCTGCATAGAGTTTGTCACAACCTGATTACCTGCCGCCATCTCTTCCGAGGTCGCCGTCATCGATTCGCTCTGCTCTGCAGCCGATTGAATCTCTGCCACGATATTTTGGAAAGCAGTACCCACAGACTCTACAGACTGCAAGCCTCCACTCACCATGGTAACGATCTCGTCCATATGCTTGCTCATATCCATTGCCTCATCATTGATCGAATGGGCGATGGCAGCGATACGCTCAGAGAAGGAGCTGCTTTCCTCTGCGAGCTTGCGAACCTCGCTGGCTACAACCGAGAAGCCTCGTCCAGCATCTCCAGCACGGGCAGCCTCAATGGCTGCATTCAGCGCCAACAAATTCGTTTGCGAAGCAATACTCGTAATCATTTCGACAATGCTCGTAATTTCACGAGCCCGCTCACGAAGATTGTGCATTTGCCCAGCAGTACGTTCTACCTCACCAGTGGCACGTCTAACCGTATTGATTACGTTCTCCACTAACTCCATTCCGCCTTGCGCTCTCTCAAACGTACGGGTCGTGGCAACCGATGTAGATTCGGCAGCTACAGCCACCTGTTCAACGCCTTCCGATATTTCCGAGACGGTATTGGCTGTTGCTTGCACTTCATTCGTCTGCGTAGAGACGCGTTGGGCAATCGTTGAAATATTATCCGTAATGACGTTAATAGCTCCTTTATTTTCTTGCGCAAATAGAGTCAGCTCATCTGTCGCTACGTTCAGTTGTGTAGCTTGTCCCTGTACAAGGGCAATCAGCTTGCGGAGTTCAGCCGCCATGTCATTCATTTTGCGACCAACCATCGCCAGCTCGTCATTGCCGTTTACTTTTACGTTGATATCAAAATGTCCAGCGCCGATTTGATCCATATCCCGCGCTATCGCGAACAGAGACATTCGAATCCGCTTCGCAAACCACCAGATCGCCCAAACCGAGAGTCCGATGATCGGCAAGCTGAAGAGCACGAAGTACAGCCACATTCCGTCTACTTCACCATATACCTCGTCAGTTCCCGTGGACAAAACGACATTCCATTTCAACAATGGAATCGGTGCAAAAGCTGCAAATGAATCAATTCCATGATCCGAGTACAATAAGCTGTTGCTTGTCTCATGCTGCATCAGCGCAAGCATCTCTTCATAATCTTTGTCACCGGCCAGCACGAGCTTGTTGTTGTTATTCGGATTTTGATGGGCCACAACCAGACCATCTTGTCGAACAACAAATGCGTAGCCATTCTCCATGAAAGAGATCTCAGGAATCTTTTGAATCATTTGGTCAATCGTAAAGCCAACAACGAACAACCGGCTCGTATCATCGGCCTTTTCCCCTATGGGTGTCGCAATATAAAGAAAACTCTTGTTGCTGCCTTCAACGATTTCTTCATCAGAAACGACCAAGGATTTCGTGGTAAGCGCTCTTTGGAAGTATTGCTTTTGCTTGAAGTCAATCTCATTTGTCCCGGTCAAGGAATACAGGGATTTCCCGGTAGCCGTGTCGATCAAATAGATTCTGGATACTTCTTTATGCGCCTGGCGTAATAAAGTAAACTGTTCCATGATTAGTGGCTGCAACTCTGTCATCATCACACGTTTGGTTGCCGCCGATTTGGTGGAGTTCACAATCGCTTTTATGTCATCTTCCATGCTATTCGCATGCTGGTCAGCCAGCATTTTTGCCTGATTAGAGGTAATGCTAAACAATGTTGATTTCGAGAAGGAAAGGGCTATGTATTGCAAAGAACCGATAATAATAAGTACAAGAATTAGACCAAACACAATCATCTTTGTAGCAAGAGAGCCTTTAAGCTTTTCCGTTGCTACTTGGCTAGTCAGGTTTACTTTTTTTATGAGATTCGATATTCCCTCCTTCTTTTTCCATCGTGGCGACAAAAATTTACTCATGCTACTTGCCCCCTTTATCACTGCTACAATTTTCCAGTGCAAGAACTCCGAAAAAATACCCCTGAAAAAACTGCCTCTGGGTACAATACCCATTTTTTTCAGAGGTAAAACCTCCCTTATGAAGGGAAACGAGTTCCGGGCTGCACGAGTAGCCTCGGAACTCGCTATTTGTAATTGATTTAGTTATACAAATGACAGGCTGCGAAATGTCCTGGCTCTACTTCTTTCCACACAGGTACGGATGCAGCGCATTCCGGCATTGCTTTCGGGCAACGGGTACGGAAATGGCAACCGCTCGGTGGGTTCATTGGGCTAGGTACATCGCCTTGCAATACAATGCGCTCACGGTTACGCTCAATTTCTGGGTCTGGAATCGGAATCGCAGACAACAGCGCTTGCGTATACGGATGGAGCGGCTTTTCATACAAAGCATCACTTTCTGCCAGCTCAACCATTTTACCCAGGTACATAACCGCTACACGATCGGAAATGTATTTTACCATGGACAAGTCATGGGCAATGAACATGTAGGTCAAGCCCATTTTTTCTTGCAGCTGTTCGAGCAAGTTTACAACCTGTGCTTGTACGGATACGTCCAAAGCAGAGATCGGCTCGTCACACACGATGAATTTTGGCTCTACTGCCAATGCACGGGCAATTCCGATACGTTGGCGCTGACCACCTGAAAACTCGTGTGGGAAGCGGTTCATATGCTCAGGATTCAAGCTCACCAAGGAAAGGAGCTCCTGGATGCGCTCTTTGCGCTTCTGACCAGTCGCCAGGCCATGAATATCCAGCGCCTCGCCAATGATATCCCCGACTGTCATACGCGGATTCAAGGATGCGTAAGGGTCTTGGAAAATCATTTGCATGTTGCGGCGCATCGCCTTCATTTCCTGCTGGTTCAAATTCATGATGCTCTTGCCTTCAAACAGGACGTCCCCTTCAGTCGCATCATACAGTCTCAAGATGGTACGACCGGCAGTGGACTTTCCACAGCCTGACTCTCCTACTACGCCCAATGTTTCTCCACGTTTGATCTCAAACGAGATATCATTCACAGCTTTCAGAGTATTATCGCCAATCGAAAAGAACTTTTTCAGATTACGTACTTCAATCAAATTTTCACGTTTATCCACTGATATCCCTCCTTCTACGCACGGTTCTGAGCAAGCGGATGCTGAAGCCAACAAGCTGCTCGCTGAGTCGTACTGATGTCGTTCAGCTCAGGATCGATCTCTTGGCACACACGCATCGCTGATTCGCAACGCGCGGTGAATCCACAGCCAACTGGTGGACGAAGAAGGTCTGGCGGCGTACCAAAAATCGGTGTCAGTGGCTCGTCACGGTTCAAGTCAAGACGTGGTACCGAGCGAAGCAAGCCTTTGGTGTAAGGGTGTTGCGGATTGTAGAAAATATCGTCAACTGTTCCTGTCTCGATCACTTTTCCTGCGTACATAACAATTACGCGGTCACACATCTCAGCAACAACACCAAGGTCATGCGTGATCAAGATAATGGAAGTGCCTGTTTTCTTTTGCAAATCTTTCATCAGGTCCAAAATTTGCGCCTGAATCGTTACGTCCAAAGCTGTCGTCGGTTCATCCGCGATCAACAGCTTCGGCGAACAGGCGAGGGCGATCGCGATCATCGCACGTTGACGCATACCGCCAGAGAACTCGTGTGGATATTGCTCCACACGCTTCTCAGGTTGCGGAATACCAACAATGGTCAACAGCTCAATGGCACGATCACGTGCTGCAGATTTCGACATGTTTTGGTGTTTGATCAAGCCCTCAGTAATTTGGCTACCGATGGTCATTGTTGGGTTCAAGGAAGTCATCGGATCTTGGAAGATCATCCCGATATCTTTACCGCGGATCGATTCCATTTGTTTTTTCGACTTCTTGACGATATCCTCGCCATTGAAGAGAATTTGACCTTGTTTAATTTCACCTGGAGGCATAGGAATCAGCTTCATGAGGGTTTGAGCGGTTACGGATTTACCGCAACCGGACTCCCCTACAATCGCTACTGCCTCTCCGCGGTTGACGTGAAAATTCACACCGCGGACTGCTTTTACTTCACCTGCATACGTATGGAAGGATACATGCAGGTCTTTTACATCAAGAATGCGTTCCATAACGACTATCCCTCCTATTTACGCAGGCGTGGGTCTACTGCATCGCGCAGACCGTCACCGAACAAGTTAAATGCCAAGATGGTCACGGAAATAAAGATTGCCGGGAATGTCAAACGCCATGGATAGTACTTCATGGCCGGCAAGCCCTCATTGGACATCGTTCCCCACGATGCAATCGGTGCCGAAACCCCTAACCCGATAAAGGACAAGAAGGATTCTGCGAAAATCGCGGAAGGTACAGTCAAGCTCAACGTTACGATGATTGGACCCAAAGCATTAGGAATCAAGTGTTTGAAGATCAGGCGGTTAGCATCAGCACCAAGGGAGCGCGCTGCCAGTACAAACTCTTGGTTTTTCAATTGAAGGATCTGACCACGCACAATCCGGGCCATACCGATCCATCCCGTTATCGTCAAGGCAAGAATAATCGTTCCAACACCAGGCTCTAAAACAACCATCAACAAAATAACAACCAGCAGGTAAGGAATCGCAAACAAGATATCTGCGAAACGCATCATCATTTCATCTACTCTACCGCCATAAAAACCAGCGATACCACCCCAGATCACACCAATGATCAGGTCAATGAACGCTGCGGCAAGACCTACTTGCAGAGAGATACGTGCACCGTACCAAATACGCTCAAATACGTCACGACCTAGGTCATCTGTGCCAAACCAGTGTTCAGCAGACGGCTTTTTGTTCTTGCCAGCCAGATCCGTCGTAAAATAATCTTGTGGAGTTAGCCATGGGACCACAATGGCACATACGATCAACACAGCAATGAAGATCATAGAAATCATTGCTACTTTATTCATTTTCAAACGACGCCAAACGTCAGACCAAAAAGAGAGACTTGGGCGCTTAATTGCTTCAGCTTGACGAAGGTCAACGGAAATTGGCTCGAAATGTTCTTTAGTCAAGTTTTGCACGTGTCATTACTCCTTTCCTGCGTCCGAAAGTTTGATCCGTGGGTCTACCAAGGTGTATGCGATGTCAACAATCAGAATCATCACAACCAGGATAATGGAGTAGAACACGGTCGTACCCATGATTACCGTATAGTCGCGGTTTGTAATAGACAAAACGAATTCGCGACCAAGACCAGGAACACCGAAAATACGTTCAATAACGAATGCCCCTGTCAAAATACCAGCAATCAGTGGACCCAGGTAAGTAACAACTGGCAAAAGCGCATTACGGATTGCGTGTTTTACTGTAATGGTAAAAGTGTGTAGCCCTTTTGCTTTTGCTGTTTTGATGTAATCTTGACCCATAACTTCAATCATATTGGAACGCGTCAAACGCGCGATAAATGCCATCGGTGATGCGGCGAGTGCCAATGATGGAAGGATGGTGTATTCGAATCCTTCCCATTTCGCGATTGGAAACCACCCCAAATTAATAGCGAAAATGTATTGGTAAAAGGACGCCAAAATAAAGCTTGGTACCGATAATCCCAAAACGGCGATGACCATCGCGGAATAGTCTTGCCATTTATTATGGTTTAGCGCTGCGATAACCCCTAGCGTAATCCCACCAAAGATAGCGAGCAATAAAGCTTGTGCTCCCAAGTGAGCAGAAACTGGGAAACCACGATTAATCATGTCGTTAACAGTTGAAGATTTCTCCGTAAACGATGGGCCGAGCTCCCATGTTGCTACACCCTTCAAATATTCAAAATATTGTTCGTGCAACGGCAGGTTCAGCTTGTACTTTGCCTCTAGTGCTGCCTTAATTTCCGGCGGGACCTGCTTCTCGGATGTAAATGGACCACCTGGTACTGCTTTCATGATGAAGAAGGTGGCCGTTACAATTAAGAAGAGCGAGATGAGCATAAAAATGATGCGCTTACCGAGATAACGGATCAACTAACTTACCCCCTTGGTAGATTTTTGATTGCTTTCACGTCCCATGTTTACACTGCGGAACGCTGCCGACACAGTGTAAAAATCGGCTGTGTAAATAACCCTTAGATCTCTTGCAGAAAAGCTTCTCTCTCTATTTTCTCTTTGCTGGCAATCATGCCAGCTGGTATTTATGGGAAGGGCTTGCATGGCAGAGAGTATATGGGCAACCATATACCCTCTGCCGCAAATCCCGTTTCCTTCGTTATGAAATTACTCGATGTATGCGCCTTTCCAATCCACGTCACCCAGGCCAGTTTGGTGAACGCCTTTCACTTCTGGCTTCTGTACCCAAGATTGCGTATAGAAGTAAATTGGCATGATTGGCATTTCATCCATCAGGATTTGTTCTGCATCTGCCAAAATTTTCTTACGTTTCTCGAGGTCTGACTCCTGAGCGGATTGGTTCAACAACTCTTTATATTTTGCATTTTCCCAACGTGTATCGTTGTTTCCACCCATTTTATCCTTGTAGAGCTCCAGGAAGTTGATTGGGTCATTGAAGTCACCCAGCCAGCCCATCCGTCCAATCTGGAAGTTACCCTCATGCATATCTTCCAGGTATACCTTCCATTCTTTGTTCTCGAGTTTCACATCTACGCCGAGATTTTTCTTCCATTGGTCTTGGATGGCTTCAGCAATCTTCTTGTGAGCCTCAGATGTATTGTAGGACAAGGTAATCGGTGGCAACTTGCTCAAACCAACCTCTTTCAGCCCCTCTTCCAAAAGCTTTTTCGCATTTTCAAGATCTTTGTCTTTGAAATAGCCATTTGGATTCAGCACCATGGATGGAGGAACAGCACCTGTTGCCGGGATTTGACCCGTTTGGAGAATGTTGTCGATCAAGCCTTGGCGATCAATCGAGTAAGCAAATGCTTTTCTCACTTTAATGTTATTAAATGGCGGCTTTTCGGTATTGAACTTGTACCAGTACGTACCAGCAATTGGATTCGTTTGAATCTTGCCTTGCTCTTTCAATGCTGGAATCGCATCTGTTGGCAAAGCACTCATAGGTGCGCCAGCCCAGTCGATTTCGCCATTTTCGAACATGGAGAGCTCTGTATTTTCGTCTTCTACCATGGAGAATTCGATTTTGTCGAGCTTTACATTGTCTTTATCCCAGTAATTTTCGTTCTTCACGAGCACCATCTTGCTCTTGTGCTCCCAAGATTCGATTTTGAAAGGTCCGTTACCGACGTGCGAACTTGCTTCGCCTGCCCACTTCGGATTTGCATCAATTACTTTTTTGTTAACTGGGAAGTAAGTACGGAATGCGAGCAATTCCAGGAAGTATGGAGTCGGATTCTCGAGCTTAACTTCCAGCGTCTTATCGTCTAGTGCCTTCACGCCTACTTCATCAAGCTTTGCTTCGCCCTTGTTTGCTTTTTCACCATTCTTCACGTAGTACAGCTGATATGCGTAGTTGGAAGCTGTTTTTGGATCGAGAGCACGCTTCCAAGCATATTCAAAGTCATGTGCTGTTACAGGATCACCATTGCTCCATTTCCCTTCTCTGATTTTAAATGTGTAAGTTAGCTTATCATCAGAGACGGTATAGCTCTCAGCAGCTGCTTCATGCGGCTTATCGTCGGTGCCAATGCGGGTCAAGCCATCAAAGGTTGCCAAGATAATCGCGCCTGAAGTCGTGTCCTCTGCGAGGCCTGGATCAGTTGTAGGTGGCTCGGAGTGCAGGTTCATCTTTAAAACTTGTGGCTTCTTCTCAGCAGCTGGAGTTGCAGGCTGTGAAGGTGCTGTTGTTGCAGGTGTTTCTCCCGCCGGTGGAGCGGCAGTTGGTTGACCTCCTCCGCACCCTGCCAGGGCGGTTCCTAATACAGCAATCGAGCTCACAAGTGCAAACACATTCTTTTTCAACGCAATAACCCCCAGTACGTTTTTCTTTTTTGTCTTTTTTCTGAAAATAAAGGACGAAAAAAAATGAAAACTACGCGAAGCTGCTTGACTTCGGCTGGAAGGCATCAACCCCTTTCATTGCAGGGTCACCTCGTCGTCTTGAACGAAAGAGAAGGTGTCTTTGTACTGCTTCAGTTCCAGTGAAACGTCCGCAGCCGCAATTCCTTCAATTTGAGAGAGTCGTTCATTAACAAAGGTGATCAGCTCATCATTACTATGGAAACACGCTTGGATAATCAAGTCGTGCTTACCGCTATAAGCGCCTACAAAACGTACTGCAGAAAATTTGCTTAATTTTTCTGCCACTTCTTTCTGCAAACCTAGCTTTGTGGTTAACCCGATGATAACCTGCACATGTAATCCTAATTTCTCTGGATCGGGTTGAATTACGAATTGGAAGACTCCGTCTTGCAAAAGACGAGTGATGCGCGATCGAATTGTTCCTTCGCTCACGCCTAGTTGATGGGCGATTTCTGTATATGGGATACGCCCATCTTCATGGAGGATTTGCAGAATCTGTCTGTCGACATGGTCCAGCTTTTTCATAAATACGATTTTCTGGGAACCTCCATCATTTTTTTACGAATTTCGCAATAATCTTTTACAAACAGTCTAATACAATAAAAGTAATCGGAAATGATAGCGGTGTCAACGAAATTTGACAAGTAGAATTATAAAACTTTATAAAGTCAATCCGAACAGTAAAATATTTTTTATATAATAAAAAATGACTTATATCTTACTATTGAATATGAAAAACTAGATTTAATCAACAATATTTTTTCGAGAAATTGTATTTTCACTCATAAAACAAGGCGTGCGCATGTGCTGTGCACGCCTTGTTTTATTTGATTGATCAACTAATAACTTGACGTTCTATACCTCGATAATTTTATAAATCAACGGTTGTTCTTCGTCGATTGCCGTCGAAATTTGGAAGGCACCTTCCATTTCTTTCAACGCATTTTGCAGAAGATGGTCTTCGTTGGCATGGATCGTGACCAAAACTTCTCCAGCCTTCACCTGATCCCCGCGTTTTTTGTGCAGAACAAGGCCTACTGCCAAGTCAATTGGCATTTCTTTTGTCAATCTGCCAGCTCCCAAGACAACAGAAGCATGACCGATCGCTTCCGCATCAATCGCGCTTACAAAGCCGTCCTGTTCGGCTGTAACGGTATGAATGATCTTTGCTTGCGGCAGACGAGCCAAATCATAGACGTCCTGCTTATTGCCGCCTTGAGCTTCTACCATTTCCGCCAGTTTATCCACTGCTTTTCCGGAAGCCATCAGGTCTTCTAGCTTCTTACGACCTTCTTCCACATCAGTAACAAGCCCACCCATAACAAGCATGCGGGAGCCAATAGCCAATACCAGCTCGGTCAAATCGCGAGGACCCTTACCTGCAAGTGTCTCCACTGCTTCTTTCACTTCCAGTGCATTGCCCACAGCAAAGCCAAGCGGCTGGTTCATATCGCTGATAACCGCCACCGTTTTACGTCCTACTTGGCTGCCGATTGCAACCATCGCATTTGCTAATGTTTCTGCCTCTTCAATGCTTTTCATAAAAGCGCCCTTCCCTACTTTTACGTCAAGCAGGATGGCATCTGCCCCAGCGGCAATCTTTTTGGACATGATGGAGCTTGCAATCAACGGCACAGCCTCTACAGTAGCTGTCACGTCACGCAGAGCATACAGCTTTTTGTCTGCAGGTGTCAGGTTGCCAGACTGCCCAATTACGGACACGCCAATATCACGCACCTGCTGCAAAAATTGCTCGCGTGTGCGTTCTACTTCGAATCCCGCGAAGGACTCCAGCTTGTCGATGGTGCCTCCTGAGTATCCAAGGCCTCTTCCAGACATTTTTGCCACAGGAATACCTGCTGCCGCTACCAATGGCGCAACAACAAGAGTAGTCTTGTCCCCTATTCCACCTGTACTGTGCTTGTCTACCTTAATTCCTTGCAGGGAAGACAGGTCAAGCTGTTCGCCTGACCCTGCCATTGCCAAGGTTAGATCTCCTGTCTCTCTCGCAGTCATGCCACGGAAAAAGACTGCCATTGCCCATGCGGACATTTGGTAGTCAGGAATACTTCCATCTGTATAGCCTGTCACCAGAAATTGAATCTCTTCTGTTGTCAGTTCTCCGCCATCACGTTTTTTGGCGATCATATCGACCATACGCATTGTTAATCCCTCCGAATCCGTTACTTACATCTTGGCTACGATACCGTTTACCAGAGCCAGGAATTGAGATTTTACCTTTTCTGTTGTTTCCATTACTTCATCATGGGACAGAGGCTGTTCCAAAATACCTGCTGCCATGTTACTAATGCACGAAATACCAAGCACCTTAACACCCATGTGTCGTGCCACGATTACTTCTGGTACAGTGGACATCCCTACAGCATCCCCACCCAACAGACGAAGCATACGGATTTCAGCTGGAGTTTCATAGGTAGGACCTAGCAGACCTGCGTATACACCTTCACGGAGCTGGATTCCTTGCTCGGACGCAACTTCATGAGCCAGCTTGCGGAGCTGTTTGGAATAAGCCTCAGACATATCTGGGAAACGCGCTCCCAATTGTTCATCGTTTGCACCGATCAATGGATTGCGGAACGTCATGTTGATGTGATCGGAAATCAGCATGAGGTCGCCTGGATTGTAGCCTTCGTTAATTCCGCCAGCAGCATTGGTCACAATAATGGTTTCTACGCCGAGCAGCTTCATGACACGGATTGGGAAAACAACGGCATCCAGACCATGCCCCTCATAAAAGTGGAAACGACCTTGCATCGCAACGACTTGCTTGCCTTGCAGCTTGCCAATCACGAGTTGTCCTTTGTGGCCGACAACGGTGGACACAGTGAAGCCAGGAATTTCATGATAAGGAATGATCACCGGATTTTCGATCTCATCCGCCAAAACACCCAGCCCTGATCCCAGTACGAGACCAATGGTTGGTTTTTCTGTTAGTTTCGGTTCGATATATGCTACTGCCTCATGGAAATTTGCCATTTCAACTCTCTCCTTTTTTGTGTTTCTTCTATTATATAAATGTTTATTTTTACTTAACCTTTATAAATGATTGAGGAAGCTTTTCCCAATCAATGGAGCAGTTACCCCAAAATTGTCTGCGATGGTCGCACCCAAGTCTGCAAATGTTTCACGGATGCCCAAATGTTCTCCAGCTTGAATACCCTTGTGATAGACAAGCAACGGAACGTATTCTCTCGTATGATCACTGCCATGGTGTACAGGATCGTTTCCATGGTCTGCCGTGATTACCAGCAAATCATTTTCTTGTAGCGCTTCCAAAAGCTCTGGAATACGAGCGTCGAACTCCATCAATGCCTGACCATACCCTTCTGGATCACGGCGATGACCGAACTTCGCATCGAAGTCCACCAGGTTGACAAAAGAAAGACCCGTAAACGATTGTTTCATGGTGCCCAGAATTTGATCTACACCGTCCATGTTATCTTTGGTTCGGATAGATTGGGTAACGCCCTCTTCTGCGTAAATGTCGCTGATTTTGCCAATGGCAATAGAAGCAAGGTCAGCATCTTGCAGACGATTCATGACTGTCGGAGCAAATGGCTTCACGGAATAATCGTGACGATTTGCTGTACGGCTAAAATTACCTGGCTGTCCAACAAATGGACGCGCAATGACACGAGTAACAGCGAACTCATCACGAAGCGTCAACTCACGAGCTACCTCGCAAATATGGTACAGCTCTTCAAGCGGAACAACCTCTTCGTGTGCTGCCACCTGGAATACACTGTCCGCAGATGTATAGACAATGACTGCACCCGTATTCATATGCTCTTCACCAAGCTCGTCGAGAATGTCCGTCCCAGAAGCGACCTTGTTCCCGAGCACCTTGCGGCCAATACGTTGCTCAAATTCTGAGATCAGCTCTTGTGGAAATCCGTCTGGATACGTGTTAAACGGAGTAGACACATGCAGACCCATGATTTCCCAATGACCAGTCGTCGTATCTTTCCCCATGGAGATTTCCTGCATTTTCCCATAATGGGCCATAGGAATTGCTACTGGCTCAACGTTTTGGAGAGGTGCTATATTTCCCAAACCTAATTTTTGCAAGTTGGGCAATGAAAATCCTGCAACTCGTTCCGCAATATGACCTAAGGTGTTCGCTCCTGTATCATTGAACTTAGGCGCATCAGGTTGTTCGCCAATCCCTACGCTGTCCATGACGATCAAAAAAACTCGTGAATACTGCATCTTAACGCCTCCTGTTTACCAGTCATTCGAATTCTATAATCAAGTCGTCAGACGTCTGACCTGATTCAGAAAATTTTTCTCCGCCCGACAATCAGGCGGAGTCGATCGTTTTTTCATACTCATGCTCGCGGATGCGTCTTGGCATAGATGTCCTTAATCCGCGTTCTGGTCACATGTGTGTAAATCTGGGTGGTTGAAATATCAGCATGCCCAAGCATCTCTTGAACAGAGCGCAAATCGGCTCCATTTTCCAGTAAGTGAGTGGCAAAAGAGTGGCGTAGTGTATGGGGTGTAATCTCTGCACGGATGTTTGATTTTTGGGCATATCGTTTAATAATTTTCCAAAAACCTTGCCGTGTAATTTGTTTGCCCAAGTGATTCAGAAATAATGCATTATCGCCAGTTCCTTTTACCAGCTTGGGGCGCCCTGCCTGCAAATAGTGGCGTACCATTTGAATGGCAACCGAGCCTAACGGAATGATTCGCTCTTTTGATCCTTTTCCCAAGCATTTGACAAAACCCATATCCAGATTCACATCAGCACAATCCAGATTGACTAACTCCGAGACACGAATGCCTGTCGCATATAGAAGCTCAAGCAACGCCTTGTCCCGCAGCCCGGCAGGATGATTGACAGGAGGACTTTCCAAAAGACGTTCCACTTCCTCAACAGAGAGCACTTTCGGCAAGCGTTTCTCGATCTTCGGTGTTTCTAGATGAATGGATGGATCTTTGTCTATGTATTTATCCCGAATGAGAAACTGATAAAACGCTCGTATCGATGCCATATTGCGAGAAAGCGTTGCTGTAGCACGTCCTTTTTCCCGTAAAACAAGCAAGTAACCAATGATGTGCGTCCGAGTAGAATCCTCTATTCGAGCAACACCTTGCTCCTGTAAGTACGAGGTAAAGGCCACCATATCCCGTTGATAGGATTCCAGGGTATTTCTCGATAACCCTTTCTCCACAGTCAGGAAATGAATAAACTGATCAATCAGACTGTCCATGAAGCTGTCCCCTTCAGCTGATAAGTATCTTGTATTGCTTTCCACAAAGAAAAAGAAACTCCTGCTTCTCCAGATAAAAAACTCAAACTTGCATTACTCTCCTGTTAAAAAAAAGAGCTGTAGTCGTGCGACATATCCGTCAAAATCCTGTGCCTGAGAGGTATTGATGACTTTTACTACCTTCACCGCATTCCCATGTGGTTCATGATAAGGGTTTGCCGGAAGAAATTTGTCCGCCAGCAAGGTAATGATGCCGTAGGAGAGCAACGTGCAGGTAATGAAAAGAAGCAAAAAACGAAGACCCTCCATCAAGCGGCGATAAGAGACCTTCATCCGTGAGCCTCCTTACAGACTTTCTTTCATTTATATGCACTTGTCCCTTGCTCCATTCGGATCGATCCTCTCTTAGGATTCCACAGGAATAGGTCTGCCATTACAAAAGCTCCCAAGGAAAAAAGAAAAACTTCTCCGTTCCCAGAGAAGTCGACTTTATTTGAAGTCCTCCACGTTCACTTTATCTACACAACGATTGCAGATCCCGTAGAAGGTCAATCGGTGGTCGGTAATATAAAAGTTGTAAACATTCTTGACTTTCTCTTCTGCTGTGACAAGCAGATCTTCAAAAATTTCATCCACCGTACCACAATTGAGGCAAATGAGGTGATGATGGTGATAGGCAGCATTATCATCACGAAGATCGTAACGAGCTACGCCATCGCCAAAATTCATTTTATGAAGGATCTTCAGTTCGCTCAACAGCTCTAATGTCCTGTATACGGTAGCAAGCCCGATTTCCGGTGCTTTATCCTTCACCAACAAGTAAACATCTTCCGCACTCAAGTGATCTTCTTCATTCTCCAACAACACGCGAACAGTGGCTTCACGCTGTGGTGTCAGCTTGTAGTTCTGTGAATGCAACTGCTGCTTAATTTTCTCTAATTTTTCTTCCAACATTAATGCCCCTCCCCGCTCGCATGAAACCTGTTCCTATTATAGTAGAGGGGCATTGAATAAGTCAAATGCATAAGTTCTTACCTGAGAATTATTCTTAATTAAGTACAAGCTGCATCAGCCTAGGGGAAATGAAGGTTTCAAACAAGGCTGCAATCGTCAAAATCGCCAGCATGCTAAGAACAAGAACGGTATAGCCCATAAAATGCGGCATGATGACATCCCTTTTGCTTAGCACTCTCGTTCGTATGAGTCGAAGAGAAAACGAAATTCCGCTGACACCTACAATAAAAAGGGCAGGGACGACTAATAAATTTTGTGGAAGAACACCCACCATGGCAAATGTTACGCCTTGCCATTGGAGTTGACTCACCAAAAAACCGACGGTGAAACCAACCACGACTCCTTTTAAAAAGAGCATCAACAAAATCATAGGCAACCCAATAATGGATAATCCTAGCACCCACATGATCGCTATGGTTTTGGCATAATGACCAAACGCCTGCTGAAAATGGGCACTGGTCTCAGGGATTCCATCACTGCCAAGACTGTTGAAAAAATATTGCAGAAAACCGTACAGCTCCTGCTTCTGTGACAATGGCAGTGAATTGACGAGGACGGCTCCGAAAATAATGCCCATCGTAAACAGGACGATCGTGAACCAGTAGAGTGACTGATGTTCTCTCGCATAGGATTGGATAGTTTGTCCGACTCGTGAACGCACGCTTCGTCGCCTCCCGCTTGGCTGATTACTGTACAGCTTATGCGGACGAGTTCTCCCCTATGACAACCTACATCGGGACGATCTTCCCGTAGGTACCGGCGCCCCCTTTTTGGACTGATAGCTTTCCCTCTCGTGCTCGTACGATAAGCAAAGCGATTTTCTCTCCGACAACATGGGTGAGCTCTTCTTCGTTCACACGATGCAATACGTTCATCTGTGTACCAAACGACCGATACAGCTTATCCAACAATTTCGGACCGATTCCCGGAATGAATTCCAACGGGATTTGCTCGATATAAGTAGGACGGAACGCCGGATGCTGGCCGGCCTCTACATCCGCCAGCTGATCAATGCGCGCTGCAACCCCTCGCACAATTCGTTGGAAGCCGCATTCCGGACATTTGCCTGAGGCATCCGTCGCTAGTAAAGACTGACACCCTTGGCATGCCGTCTGATGATACTTGCCTAGCTCGGGATGCAGACCGTAGTTCACATGAACCCCTCTTCCACCGATGCGCTTAATTGCTTTCACCCACTCTGCGAAGGAGCGCTCTAGCATATACAGCGCTTGATATTCCCGGCCTATCTTCGCCAGAGAATGGGCATCTGAGTTGGTGAGAAAGGTTTTGTCATGCAGCTCGGATATGCGGTCCGCCATCATGGTATTCGCACTCAATCCCAGCTCAACCGCATAGATGAGCGAAAGATCGAGCACTTCCGCCATCGAATCCGTACAGCTCCCATACAACCCTTTATGCGGCGTAAAAATATGTGCGGGGATCAAGAGGCCCTGTAATTGATCGACACAGGCTTGCAATTCCCTAAGTGATGTGTAGATACGCTGAGAACTTAATTGCACATTTTTGCAGCGCTCTGACAGCCACGCAGTAAATTGCTTCATTTCTTGCAGCTTCGGCAGATAAACGAGAAAATGAGCTGCACCACGCCCCGGCTCCTTGATTTCTACTTCGCACCCCAAGATTAGCAAGGTATCTTTGTAGGAAATTCCTCCATCCACCAGTTCAGTGGCTAATCCCTTTTCCAACAGATCTACCAGCTCATCCTGAACCTCCGGTGAATGGGCATCAATAATCCCGATGACATCCATCCCTTTTTTATCTGAGGCTTCCTCCAAAATTTTCGTGAGTGTCATTTGGCGAGAAGCCGTTATTTTCACAGGTTTACCCGTCCACGTACCACCGATGTGAATATGCATATCGCAAAAATACGAAGTAAGCATGGTACTAGCCACGTTCACGCAGCATTTTGTTTTCCCACGCAAACAATGCTACGACTGTCTTGGCATCACGAATTTCTCCACTCTGATGCAAGGCATGCGCTTCTTCCAGTGTTACTTCCAGCACATCAACGAACTCATCCTCGTCCGGCTTGCTTTCTCCTTTTTTCAAACCAGTGGCCACAAAAACATGTAAAATTTCATCCGCGAAGCCTGGCGATGTGTAAAAAGAGCTGAGCGGTGTGTACTGACTCGCAACGTAACCGGTCTCTTCCTCCAGCTCGCGCATTGCACATGCAAGCGGCTCTTCCCCTGGCTCCAGCTTTCCTGCTGGGATTTCTACGATCGTACGCTCCAATGGCTTGCGGAACTGTCGAACCACAACCATTTTGTTATCATCTGTGATCGGCAATATGGCAACCGCTCCTTGATGATTCACAATTTCTCGCTTGGCTGTATTGCCATTGGGCAGAAGCACCTCATCCACCTTGACCTTAATAATTCTTCCGTCATAAATCGGTTGACTGGAAATGGTTTTTTCATATAAGTGATCATATTTATTCACTTCGTCATCATCCTTTTTTCATGAATTCGTTCTAAATCGTCGATTCCCTCCATAAGTTGGGAGCATAGAGCTTGTCCACCTTATTGTATCGGAGGAGATCATGAATGAAAACATATGTTAGCGAAAAGCAATTGCGTATGGTCGGGAAAGCTTGGGAGATCAAGGCTGCACTTCGTTCCTGGTCAAATAAAGACCTAACGCTTCAAGATTACTTGATGAAGCGGGCGAATGCAGGGCGCCGTTAACGGTTTGGACGATGTAGTCCAGACTATTTGCCACAAAATCGGCAGCCATCCATGCCGTTTGAAAAGGTGCAGGGTCCTCTTGCCAATTTCTACCCATCGTAGCAAAGGACAAGCCATACCCCTTTTCCAGTGCTGCCAGTTCTGACAGGTCCGGGACTTTTCCCTTTATGAAAATATGCTTCCCCGGAACTTCTATTGTTTTCATTTGCCGTGAAAGGACTTCATCTCTTTCATCCCCGAAAATCGGGATTGTAACCAGGGCAGGACTAAGAGCAAATCTGTTTACTATTGATACAGTATGATGACTGACACCGAAATGCCTGGTACGTGGGTCTCCAAAACTGATTCTGGGAATAAAAAAGGGTGTTCCTCCGAGAGTGGATACGGCATGAATGACCTCGGCTAACTGAATTCCTGAGAAGCCATAAGGTGTACCCGTACCTGCTACCCCAGGTCCCAGCATACAAACAATGATATCGGCATGCTCTACATGGCGTGCTGCCAGCAAGCCACTATGAATCGTCAACGACTCGCGATCTCCGCCCCACGCATGACCTGTCGTCACTGTCGCAGCCAAGCTCCCAGTTGCTTTTAATTGATGGACGTGCTGGCTCAAGGCAATCGGCAAGGATGCGCCGTCTGGCATGACATATACGATACGGGCATTTGGATTTTTTTTATGCAAAGCAAGGACAGCAACAGGTAGAAGACTGTGCAGCTCGCCAATTAAAACAGGGGTACCTTCCAGGGATAAATCTTCTTGCACAAACAAAGGGTGGTACGGGCTGGTCTGTTCTTCTACCGAATCAACCGCGAGCTGCCATGGTGAATAGCGCATTTTCATGACATGCCCCCACTCATTCGGAAGGACATCGGTTTCCTCCGGTTGAGTAACCTTTCCTACGACAAAATGATACCCGCCTGTCCCCAATTCAAGTCGAACAGCGGTTGTATTGATTAAAAGTAAATCGCCACTTTTATAATCCTCCTGCAAAAAAGACAACACTCTCTCTATTTTGTATCCAGCAACCGATTCTGTCCGGACTTCGAGTATCTGCATCCCTGGTTGCTTTTCCAGAACTTTTTGGACCGTCCCCACCGCCAAACGGAGCACTCAGCTTCCCCCTTTCATTCCTGCCTCGTCCCCGAGCTTTCTATTCAGTCTATGATAAACAGTGGTTGTCTCAATCATGCAAACGAGTAAGCGAACGAACAAAAAGGCCGGAACCCCTCGCAAGGAGATTCCGACCTTCTTTTGGTTACTCTTGTACTTCTGCAATAACAGCAAGCACCAGCTCAGCCGCTTTGTTCAGTTCAGCGATTGGCATACGCTCGCTTTTTGTATGGATTTCTTCATAGCCGATGGCAAAGTTTACGCTTGGCACGTTGTAGCCGTTAAATACGTTACCGTCGCTTCCGCCGCCGCTTGCAACCAGCTCAGGATTGCGGTCAACACGTTTAACTGCTGCAATCGCTTTTTGTACAACAGGCGTTTCTTCGTTGAATTTGTAGCCGTGGTACATAAAGATAACGTCATTTTCGCAAGTAGCACCCATCTCGGCTGCCACTTCTTCAAATGCTGTCGTCATTTTCTTCACTTGAGCTTCCAGCTTGTCCATAACCAAGCTGCGAGCTTCGGACCAAATTTCCACATAATCCGTTACGATATTGTACGCTTTTCCGCCTTCAAAGCGACCGATGTTTGCAGTTGTGTCCGCATCGATACGGCCCAGTGGCATACGGGAAATTGCTTTACTAGCGACTGATATAGCACTGATGCCATCCTCTGGATTCACACCTGCATGCGCTGCTTTGCCGTGGATTTTGGTTACGATGCGATATTGACCAGCACCAGCTACTGTGATTTTTCCAACCGGACCTTCCGAATCGAGGATGAAGCCCATTTCTGCTTTCAGCAGGCTGGAATCCATTGCGCGCGAGCCTACAAGTCCTGACTCTTCTCCCACCGTCAATACGACTTGGATCGTTGGATGTGGCAAGTTTTGCTCTTTCATGCTGCGAATGCCTTCAAAGATCGCCGCGATTCCTGCTTTGTCATCCGCACCGAGGATCGTCGTTCCATCGGAATAAATGTAGCCATCGCGAATTTGTGGCTTGATTCCGTTTCCTGGTACAACCGTATCCATATGACTGCTAAACAGGATGACTGGACCTTTTCCAGTACCCTCCAAGGTTGCAATCAGATTGTTGGCACCATGTCCGGTTTTCGCTGCTGCGTCATCCTCTTCTACGGTAAAGCCCATCGCAATCAGTTTTTCTTTGAGCACCTTGTTGATCTCTGCTTCGTTCTTCGTTTCACTGTCAATTTGGACGAGCTCTAAAAATTCATTTAACAAACGCTCTTGGTTGATCGTACTCACACTCGTTACCTCCTGATCGTACTGCCCGATTTTGGTACATATTCACAAGTTCCAGTATACCGCAAAAAAATTTTTTCTACTACGTAAACGCCTATGATTCTTTCGGATATTGGCATAGCTCATACAAAACGCCATTCGCTGCCTTCGGATGCAAAAATCCAATCAACGCATCGTGCGCACCCGCTTTGGGGACTTCGTGAATTAGCGGTACACCTTGCTCTTTTAATGTGGCTAGACGACCCGAAACGTCATCTACATCAAAAGCAATGTGGTGAATGCCTTCTCCGCGTTTTTCCATAAATTTTGCTATCGGACTCTCATCACTCAACGGCTCTAGTAATTCAATATGACTTTCCCCGATCTTCAAAAATGCCACTCGTACTTGTTCGCTCTCTACGATTTCGGTTCCAACCAACTCCAATCCCAATTGCTCGGTATAAAAGGGAAGCGTCTTTTCCAAGCTTTTTACCGCAATGCCGATATGGGCAATTTTTTTCGGTGCGCTCACGAATCATCATCCTTTTGTAAGTGGTTGTCTCATTGGCTACATTTCGGTACAATTTCAGCATGGGAGAAAAAATGAAAGCCAATGATATCCTTTTCTTCATTCTAGCACAGCCACTTACAGAATCACCTGATAATTTCCTCTACCTTGAAAGGAGGTTTGATTAGAATGAGACACCAATCGCTCTTTGCAAAAATCCTGATCGGCATTCTAATACTCTCACTCATCGTTCCCACGTTTTTTTACTTTCAATAAACGAGTGATGATAAACAATTAAAACCCCTTTCCGACCGAAAAGCGGAAAGGGGTTTTTCGTTTGTCCCAGCTAATTTTTATTTATAAACGTATACGCTGGAAGTTTTCGCATCCCAGCCGACTTTGTAACCAAGATTATCCGTAACGGTACGGATCGGAATCATTGGCATGCCGTTTTTGAGGACAACAGGTGTTGGCAGTTGGATTTCCGTTTTACCTACTTTTGCTGTTTTCGACCCAACTGTAAACTTCACGACTTTGGTTCCACTGATAACAGCAACACTTGTATTGTTCCATTGCGTAGTCAGTGCCAGTGCTTCTTTAAAGAATTGAGCTGGAACCATGGTCGTATTTCCATCTGCAATGTAAGGAGCTACAGAGAGAGGATACGTTTTGCCATGCAGGCTGAAGTTTGCTGTATTTACTTTAAAGGAAGCCGAGTTCGCTGGTATAGTTGTCGATGGTTGTTGCGGCTGTTGTGGTGTTGACGTTACAGGCTTTTGTTGAGGCGGGGATGCCATACCTACACCAACAGCACGAGCAAACAGCAAACCTCTTTCTTCGGAAGTAAATACGCTGATGCTATATGTGTTTTTCACAGCAGGGTTTACGATGTTCGCTGCTGGATTGATCACGATATTAGCGTTCGTTGCCGCAGGAATATCCTGAGACGGATAAATCAGAACGTTTTGTCCACGAACTGCAACAAAATTCGCACCTGCACCATTCACAGAGATGTTAGCTGGCGCGATGTAAGCCGGTACCTTGTAGCCTACCGGGAATACGATCTCGATGAAATCGCGTTGCTTTTGCAGACCAACTCCCAATCCCTTGATTGCCACGTTCAGCCCCGTCTGCTTGCCAATTGCATTTTGTGTCAATGCGATAGTTGCAGTGCTGTTGTTAGTAGCTGTATTTGGTACAGGTACTGAAGTTGTTGGGTTGGTTGGATTCGTTGGCGTCGGGTTCACCGAAGAGCCACCGACGCTGAAGGATTTGGATTCCAAGGTTCTTCCGGAAACAGTAGCCTTCAACGTATAGCTGCCAGCCGTTTTAGGATTGGAAATCCATGCTCCGTAAGTAACTTCAACCTTCACTCTGCTATTGGCACTGAAGCCAGTTGGCGCTACCAACGCGATTCTATTTCCAACTGCAGTTGCTTTTTTCGCAGGTTTCCCATTGAGTAAAAAGTCTGATGCAGTCAAAATACCCGGTACCATGTCAGATGACGGGAATTCGAGAACCAGTTCCCCATCTGCTTTCAATTCTTTGCTACCGAAGTCAGTGTCAAAGGTGTAGCTGGTACGAGCTCCTGCGCCCGGATCGGACAGGTTCACTGTAAAGCTGTCGGAAGCGCTACTAGGGCTGGAACCGTTCTTCGTAATTTCAACATCTTCTGATTCATATGTAGTTCCATCATATTTCACTTTGAAAACGTGCTTGCCTCCGGAATCAGGGTTCTCAATTCCAGCATCCTTGTCAAATTCCAAGGTGATGTAATCATCTGCGTCTGCACCACTCGGAATTTTGACATCAACCGTACTGCCACTAACACTAACAGATTTCGCTGTATATCCGTTTACTTTTACATCCTCTTCATCGATGCTTGATGGCAGCATGTTTTTCTCTGGGAAAGTGATAGTAATCGTGGAGTTTGTCTCCAGCTCATCACTTCCTTTGAGAGAAATTTTGCCAAGCTTGAGGCTGACTTTTTCTCCAGCTGCTTTGCTGCTCAACGATACAGCGTAATCTTTGCTGGACTTGCTACTGTTGCTTGAGCCGCTTTTTTTGATATCTACATCATCCGATTCCGAATCCTCGTCACCCGCTTCTACACTTACGCTGTATGAACCTTTGTCATCGGGATTCGTGATACCACTCGTAATTTTAATTTTAATTTTATCGCCTTTATCTAATTCTTCATCTGTCTTGATTGTAATTTCTTCTCCATCAACACTTACTTTCTTCACATCGAAGCTAGCATCAATATCGTCCGTATCAATGTCATCGATATCAAAATCAGAATCGAATTCGATGGTAATGGATTCTCCACTATCCAGGTCTTCTTCTAGCTTGAATTCAATGGTGTAGTCACTTTCTTTACCTGCACCATCGTTTTCAGCCGTTACCGACAATTTTTCAATAGCATGTGCTTGCTGCGGTACTGACACAAATGGCGTAGCGGCCAGCGCTGATGCCAGCACTATTGGTAGTGCTTTTTTACTTTTTTCCATGTTTTTCCTCCCGTATTTACCCTTTATCTGGAAATTCTCTCTAGCAGGACGCTACCAGTCTACCACAAATGCTATCTGGTGGGAATCTCTTCTAGTTCATTTTAGAGACACACTGACTCCATTTGCTAAGACGAGGATGCTTATAAAAAAGTTACATACGTAATGATCGATTTGGAAATTTTTTTTGAAATTCTTTTATCAAAAAAACCAGGTCTTTACTTGACCTGGTTTTTCCACACCCTAGTACAGCTTGGTATCCGGTCCTACATTCTCAAGCTTTTGCTTCACACTCTGCAGGAATCGTCCACATATCAGGCCATCCAGCACGCGATGATCCAAGGACATGCACAGATTGACCATAGAACGCACTGCGATCATGTCGTTAATGACGACAGGACGTTTCACAATGGACTCGACACTAAGAATCGCAGCTTGCGGAGCATTGATAATCGGCTGGGACAAAACGGAGCCAAAGGAGCCTGTGTTGTTAACCGTAAAGGTCCCGCCTGTCATGTCATCCATCGTCAATTTCCCTGCACGGGTACGTGCTGCCAGATCATCGACTGCCTTAGCAATGCCAAGAATTGATTTTTGGTCAGCATGCTTGATGACAGGAACATAGAGAGCATCTTCCGTAGCTACTGCGATGGAGATGTTGATGTCCTTTTTCACAATGATTTTGTCATGTGCCCATGTGGAATTGATCATCGGGTACTCTTTCAACGCTTCGACGACCGCTTTGATAAAGAACGGCAGGAACGTGAGGTTGAGCCCTTCTTTTTTCGCAAATTCGCCTTTTGCCTGA
This sequence comes from Brevibacillus sp. IT-7CA2, assembly GCF_949767855.1. Classification (NCBI taxonomy): domain Bacteria; kingdom Bacillati; phylum Bacillota; class Bacilli; order Caryophanales; family Paenibacillaceae; genus Brevibacillus; species Brevibacillus sp. IT-7CA2. The sequence goes on along the minus strand of NZ_CATKQT010000022.1, from coordinate 200,672 downwards.
TTACGGAAGTTAACGAGATTAGTCACGTCTACTTCGACCATCGTCCAAGCATGTGGAGCTTCATGCTTGCTCTGTACCATCCGGTTTGCAATCGTACGACGAATAGACGTAACAGGTACAACTTGATCACCGCTTGCAACCGGAATATCTACAGAAACAGCAGGAGTTGTAGCTGATGCTGCCGGTGCAGGTGTTGAAACGACAGTAGTTTGCTCGAGTGCTGCCACAGGAGCCTGCGCGATTGTTTCTTTCACTGTCTCAGCTGGCTTTTGGCCGCCCGCGTCGATAATCGCTTGGACATCTTTGCGCGTAATACGACCGCCTGCTCCAGTCCCTACAACGCGGGATAAATCAATGCCATGTTGCTGTGAGAGCATGACTACAGCAGGTGAATAACGTTGTTTTGGTCCATCGACGACTGGTGCTTGCTGAATAGATACAGCCGGCGTAGCTGCCTTTGGCTGCTCGGTTACAGGTGCTTGTGTAGCCGTAGTTTCCGTTAAGCTAGCAGGCGCTGCAGCTCCACCTTCCGCACCACTTTCTTCTATATATAGGATCAATGTGCCGACAGCGACTGTCTCACCTTCTGGCACGACGATCTCAGTAACGCGTCCTGAAACGGTAGAAGGAACCTCTGCATTTACTTTATCCGTCGTCACTTCAGCCAACGAGTCGTATTTCTTGACCGTGTCGCCTACATTGACCAACCATTTGCTAATCGTGCCCTCGGTCACGCTCTCTCCGAGCTGGGGCATAAGTACTTTCGTTGCCATGATTCTTGGTCCTCCTCGCCTTAAAAGTTGGCCAGCTCGCGCATTGCTTCCAATACTTTTTCCGGGTTCAGCATAAAGTATTTTTCCATTGGCGGGCTGTATGGCATAGCCGGTACATCTGGACCGCATAGACGTTTAATCGGTGCATCCAAATCGAACAGGCAATGCTCCGCTACAATGGCAGCTACCTCACCGCCAACGCCACCTTCTTTGTTGTCCTCGTGTACGATCAATACTTTGCCTGTCTTCGAAGCCGCTTCTACAATCGCTTCTTTGTCCAACGGATACAGTGTGCGCAAATCGAGAACATGCGCGCTGATGCCTTCTTGTGCGAGCTTTTCCGCAGCTTGCAGTGCGAAGTGCAGAGTCAAACCGTAGGAGATGACCGTGATGTCTGTACCCTCTCGCTTGACGTCCGCTTTGCCAATCGGCAGCACATAGTCGTCCTCAGGCACTTCGCCTTTGATTAAACGATAGCAGCGCTTGTGCTCGAAAAAGAGCACCGGATCTTCATCGCGAATGGCTGCTTTCAGTAGACCTTTTGCATCATAAGGTGTCGAAGGTGCCACTACTTTCAAACCAGGAGTGTTCGTGAACATCGCTTCCACAGATTGCGAGTGGTACAGTGCACCATGAACCCCGCCACCGAATGGAGCACGAATCGTGATCGGGCAGTGCCAATCGTTGTTCGAACGATAGCGCATTTTCGCCGCCTCACTGACAATTTGGTTCACAGCTGGCATGATGAAATCCGCAAACTGGATCTCCGCGATTGGACGCATACCATAAGCTGCCGCACCAATCCCTACACCGACAATAGCGGATTCAGCCAATGGGGTATCAATCACGCGCTCCTCGCCAAACTCTTCAATCAATCCGTTTGTCGCACGGAAAACCCCACCGCGTACGCCAACGTCTTCTCCGAGGATAAACACATTGGAATCGCGACGCATTTCTTCACGCATCGCCATTGTAATTGCATCAATAAAAGAAATGACTGCCATAAAAGATCCCCCCTTATTCCCCGTATACGTATGTCATTGTCGATTCTGGTGTTGGATATGGCGCGTTTTCTGCATATTCAGTGGCTTCATCCACTTCCAGCTGTACGCGAGCTAGCATATCCGCTTCCTTATGTTCGTCCAAGAGTCCTATCTCTCTCAAATAGGCAGCAAAAACAATCAACGGGTCCTTTTTCTTCGCTTCTTCCACTTCTTCTCTCGTCCGATACACACGATCGTCATCGTCACTAGAGTGCGGAACAAGGCGATACATAACGGCTTCGATCAGCGTTGGCCCTTGACCACTGCGAGCACGTTCAACCGCTTCTTTCATGACACGATATACTTCAATCGGATCGTTTCCGTCAACACTGACTCCAGGGAAGCCGTACCCGATCGCACGGTCTGCTACACTTTCACAAGCCAACTGCTTTTTCAGTGGTACAGAGATCGCGTATTTGTTGTTTTCACAGAAAAAGATAACCGGGAGCTTGTGAACACCCGCAAAGTTCGCACCTTCGTGGAAGTCACCCTGGTTGCTGGAGCCTTCTCCGAACGATGCATACACAACAAAATCTTTTTGCTTCATTCTACCCGCCAAAGCCATACCGACTGCGTGCGGCACTTGGGTAGTAACAGGGCTTGAGCCCGTCAAAATATTGTACTTCTTTCCACCGAAGTGACCTGGCATCTGTCTTCCACCGCTATTCGGATCTTCTGCCTTCGCAAAAGCCGACAGCATGCAATCACGGGCTGTTTGGCCAAAGACCAGCACCAAACCAAGATCGCGATAGTAAGGGCACAAGAAATCTCTGTCTTTTTCCATCGCAAAAGCTGCTCCCACCTGAGCTGCTTCCTGACCCTGGCAGGAAATCACGAACGGTACTTTGCCCGCACGATTCAACAGCCATTGGCGCTCGTCAATTTTTCTGGCCAATAGCATGTAATAATACATGTCAAGGACTTGCGCATCGGTCAATCCCACTTGCTCATGTCGCTTGGTTGTCATCGTTACATACCCCCTTACTAATTGTGTATCGCTTTTCCGTCGACAGCCTGAGCTGCCTCCATGATTGCTTCGGATAAGGATGGATGCGGGTGAATCGTCTGACCGATCTCCCACGGAGTCGCATCCAGTACACGAGCCAAGCCCGCTTCGGAAATCATATCTGTCACATGTGTACCGATCATGTGAACCCCTAACAAATCATTGGTCTTGGCATCAACGACCAACTTCACAAAGCCGTCATTCTCACCGTGGATCAGTGCTTTGCCTAATGGCTTAAAGCTGAACTTGCCGATTTTCACATCGTAGCCTTGTTCTTTTGCTTCTTTTTCAGTGAGTCCGACATTTGCGACTTCAGGTCGACTATACGTACATTTCGGAACCTTGGTGTAATCCATCGGGTGCGGGTTTAGTCCAGCCATGTGCTCTACCGCAAGTATTCCTTCATGCGAAGCAACATGCGCCAATTGCAGACCGCCAATAACGTCACCAATCGCATAAATATGAGACTCTGCGGTCTGGAAAAATTCATTAACCACGACTACGCCACGCTCGACTTTGATTTCTGTTGCTTCCAAACCGATGTTTTCTACATTCGCTTGGCGTCCTACTGATACGAGTACCTTTTCGGCTTCGAAGGTTTGGACCCCATCTTTGACTTCCGCCTGAATAGATACTTTGCCTTCCCCTTTTTCCAACGATTCAGGCAGCACCTTTGCTCCCGTCACGATGTTGACTTTCCGCTTTTTCAAAAGACGAGCCAATTCCTTGCTCACTTCTTCATCCTCAAACGGCAAAATACGGTCGGCGTACTCCACAACAGTTACTTCCACACCGAAATCATTGAGCATGGATGCCCACTCAATCCCGATGACACCGCCACCAACGATGACCACTGAAGCAGGCAATTGCTCCCACTGCAACGCTTCATCGCTTGTTACCACATAGGATCCGTCGATGACCAAACCTGGAAGTGTGCGTGGACGAGAACCTGTTGCCAGCAAAAGGAATCGTGGAACGATCATTTCTTGATCCCCGTTTTCCTTTTCAATGCGCACAGCACCTGCCTGCGGAGAAAAAATGGAAGGCCCCATGACTCTTCCAAAGCCTTCAAAGACAGTAATGCTGCCTTTTTTCATCAAGTATTGAATCCCTTTGTGAAGTTGGTCGATAATGCCTTGCTTTCGCTCTTGAATTTTCGTAAAGTCATAGCCTACAGTACCTGCCGAGACTCCGTATTTGTCAGCTTCCTTCAGGGTGGAGAATACTTCTGCACTGCGCAATAACGCTTTAGATGGGATGCAACCACGGTGCAAGCAAGTACCACCGAGCTTTTCTTTTTCCACGATTGCTACCTTCATTCCCAACTGGGAAGCGCGGATTGCCGCTACATAACCGCCGGTACCTCCCCCGAGGACGACTAGATCAAACTCTTGAGACACCACGATCTCTCCTTTCATTCGGAAAGCTAACCTGCGTATTTACGAGAATATGAATATTCAAAGAAAACCGTTTATGTATTCCTGACCGCCCCTCCATAGAAGAGCGGACAGGAGTATGAACTTTATAGAAGAAACGAGATTAGCGCTTGTAAACAGTCTTGCCGTTTTGCAGGAAAGTATTGCGTGATCTTGCAACGCTTGCAATGCGCTCTTCCGCCATGCGGTCAGCAGCTTTGTAGGAAGCCATGCCATCACGTTCAGCGATTTCGTAAATTTTCAGGATGCTGTCATAGATTGTTTCTACTTTTTTCAGTGCACGCTCGCGGTTGTAGCCTTGCAGCTCATCTGCCACATTGATTACACCACCAGCATTGATCACGTAGTCAGGTGCGTAGATCAGACCCATTTCGTGAATTTGGTCGCCGTGTTTCTCTTCTTTTAGCTGGTTGTTAGCTGCCCCTGCAATCACTTTTGCTTTGAAGAGTGGAATGGTGTCATCGTTGATGATTGCACCCAATGCGCAAGGAGAGAAGATATCGCACTCTACGCCAAAGATCTCGTTAACGCCTACGGCTTTCGCACCGAAATCGTTCACTGCGCGATCTACGTTTTCTTGATTGATGTCTGTTACGATCAAATGCGCGCCTTCTTCATGCAGATGGCGGCACAGATTGTATGCTACGTTTCCTACACCTTGTACAGCAATCACTCGTCCGGAGAGAGAGTCGGAACCAAACGCCAATTTTGCAGCAGCTTTCATTCCGCGGTAAACACCGTAAGCTGTAACAGGAGATGGGTTACCACTGGAACCGAATGCCGGAGAAACACCTGTGACGAAATCTGTTTCTAGGTGGATCATATCCATGTCTGCAACTGTTGTTCCTACATCCTCAGCTGTGATGTAACGGCCATTCAGCCCTTGAATATAGCGGCCGAAAGCACGGAACAGCTCTTCGCTCTTATGCTCGCGTGGATCACCGATGATGACTGCTTTACCACCACCGATGTTCAGTCCAGCTGCAGCGTTTTTGTAAGTCATCCCACGACCAAGACGCAGTACGTCTACAATCGCCTCTTCTTCTGTTTTATAAGGCCACATGCGCGTTCCGCCGAGTGCTGGTCCTAATGTCGTATCATGAATGCAAATGATTGCTTTCAAACCGGAATTTTCGTCTTGGCAAAATACCAATTGCTCGTAATCGTACTTTTGCATGTAGTCAAAGATGTTCACTGAAGAAACCTCCCTAGTATCTTTCGTTTTCCGCTTAAGTAAGCTGGCGTAACAGTGGGCTCCATTTGGAGAATTTCCCGTCAAGAGGTATATGCAAAAGTCATGCCAATAAAATCAAACTCATGAAAGCGCTTTATTTACAAGAACGTGGAATGAGTATCCCGACGTCAAGTCTGCATTTTTTTGCATATACACGCAAAGATTTGCGTGCAATATTTTGCACGGTTACTTCGTTACTCTTCCTGCACATCCATGATGCCCAATTTTTCCATCTTGTAGTACAAACTGCGAATCGCGATTCCGAGGCGTTTTGCTGCAAGGGTGCGATTGCCTTTGGCTGCTGCAAGTTCCCGCAATATGTGCTGACGTTCTGCCTTTTCTACTGCTTCTTTTAATGTGGTACCAGTGGAACCCCCATGCTGGGCCTCTTCCTTTTTGGTCGAAACGATTCTTCTTTCCAGTGGGGGTAAATGCTCCGGCATAATGATTCGCTCGTTAATCCGCATATGAATCATCGCCCTGCCCAGTACATTTTCTAGCTCGCGTACATTTCCTGGCCAGTGATAGGACAGAAGCATCTGCAATGTTTCTTCATGCAGCTCTTCTACATTTCTACCGTACTCCAGATTGGCTTTTCGTAGCAGGTGCATAGCAATCGGCTTAATATCTTCCAAGCGCTGTCTGAGTGGCGGGATATGAATCGGCACAACGTGGAGACGATAGTACAGGTCTTCACGAAAACGTCCCGCTCCGATCGCAGCCTCCAGATTCACATGAGTAGCCGCAATGACGCGAACATCGATGTTGATCGGCTTCGTTCCACCGACTCGTACGACCTCTCGCTCCTGCAGGACGCGCAAAAGCATGACCTGCATGCTCATGGACAGTTCGCCAATCTCGTCCAAAAAGATTGTTCCACCGCTGGCCTCCTCAAACAGCCCCCGCTTTCCTCCTCGACGCGCACCTGTAAACGCACCCTCTTCGTAACCGAAAAGCTCACTCTCCAGCAGGCTCTCTGAGATCGCTGCACAATTGACCCGGATAAATTGGTTATATTTTCGTTCACTTGCATTATGTATGGCGTGGGCAAACAGTTCTTTCCCCGTTCCCGATTCCCCACGAAGAAGCACCGTTGCTGGTGTTGACGCCGCTTTTTTGGCTTGCTCGATCGCTTGCTGCATGGACTCGCTATAGCCGATAATGTCTGCAAAGCTATATTTTGCCTCCAGATTGCGGATGATACGACGAGCTTTCTCCAGCTCTTCTGACAGGCGCTTGAATTCGGAGACATCGTGTATGACGCCAACGCTGCCTTTCAGCTCCCCATCGACCAGAACAGGTGCAACATTGACCACGACGTCCTTGCGCTTTGGTCCCAATTTCATGGGGGCGCCTCTCACTGCCTTCTTCGTTTTCAAGACTTGCATGTGCATGCTATCGCCTTCGGAAATATCTACCGTCGCTGGTTTTCCGATAATGTCGTCTTGCGAAAAACCCGTAAGCCTCGTGTAGGCCGGGTTGATCAAAAGTCCATTCCCGTATTGGTCAACGACCGATATCGCTTCGTCCGACGATTGAATAATCGCTTGGAGCATGCTCTGCAAATCTTTCAAGTTCGTCACTTCTTCTGCCAACGCCATGATTTCTGTAATATCACGGAAAATGGCAACAGCTCCGACAACTTCTCCTCGATCATTGCGAACGGGCACACGGTTTGTAATAATCCGCGTCTGATTCGGCAAAACCTGCTCCTGATTCAATTCGGGAGAGCCTGTCTTTAATACAATATGTAACCGAGTGTTCGGTATACGCTCCGAAACTTTTGTATCCAGAACTTCACTCGCCTCGATGCCCATCAATCGCTCTGCGGCTTTGTTGAACAACGTAATAACTCCTTGGCGATTGACCCCGATAATCGCGTCATGCGTGGAGTTCAACATCGTTTCCCGCTCCCGCTGATTTTGCATCAAGACCGCAATCAGCTTATCGCGTTCCCGAATCAATTTCATGACGATTCTCGTAAACGTTCCTGGGATGAGCACTGTCTTATCTTTCTTTAATTGCCTGAGATGCTCATACTCCCCCAGGTCCCCTGTAGCTTCTAAAATGACATCCAGATCCTCATCCAAATAAGGCCGATAATCTTGATCGACGGGAATCCCCAATGATTGGGCCAGCAGTATGCCTGGGGCGTTCGGCCGTTGATCGACAACAGCAACGACTTGTAATCGGTCCATCTGGTTTAGCATCCGCAGGAGTGCTGTTCCACCACGTCCCGCACCAACGATGAGCAGCTTGTGCATGCGAGAGACCCCTCACTTTTTGAACAACCTCTTTACGATCTTACTCGTTACCATTGTACTCCAACAAACCGTTGATGGACAGGCGATCTTCCCTAACGTGCGCTCGTTCATGTGCAACAGGTACGGTGGACAAGGCTGTTCGCATCCGATATGATAAAATGACCATACTGTAGTTGTTGTAGTCGTTTACGCATTCAAGAAAGGGGTGAAAAACCCTTGGTATTTCAGAAAATCATTGCACTCTTAATTATGGTAATCCCGGCGGCAATCGCCATGTACGGAATCAAGTTAATCCGTGACGCATTCTTCTATTCTGCCTCTCCGGATGTTGGATTTTTATGGGGAAAACTCATTCTAGGTATACTGGCTTTCGCCATCCCTGTATGGTTTATTGCCGGATTTATTCTCCATCACGAACGCAAAAAAAATCGCGTACAGCCCCGTTTCATGGTTCCTGAACCTGATGACGAGGACTAGACCAAACCGGACGAGCCAGTCTGGTTTTTTTTATTTTCAGCTTCTGTAACTCTCCCCCATTGATCGAGTCGTCTGAGCCAAGCGACCTGTTCAATAGCACGGGAAAACGAGCAAAATTCTGCCGCAACCTGAAGACACAGGAAAAGCACGAGCATACTCGCCTGTACATAAATCGATGTCCCGCTGACAAAGGAAAAGCCTACTGCAAAACCCAAGGCATTCGACCCTGTATCTCCGAGCATGGTTTTGCCGCCAGCGTCATGGGGAAACATAAGCATGCTTGCCATGAAAACAGGAATCAAAAAAATCCAGTTTGCCATCGCCGCACTGGCTCCTAATGTCCATATACCAAAAGCCCCTGCCAGTACAGTCAGGCACCAAAACACTTTGATCGCCCGTGCTGGCCGCAAATCAAACAAGTTAACGATATTGGGCGAGAGTGCAAGTAGACCAAAGGAAACAATACCGGCCCCTAACGAGTTCGAAAGAGTGAAGGAAAGACAAAAAGCCGTGCTTGTCCCGCCTATCAGCTTCCACATGCCACTGGTCATTCGCCTCTCTCGCCAAAACACACCGAAATGTCCACGAAACCCTTTTGCATCCCGATCTGATGCACGATCATCACGCCATCCCCAAAAGGCCATTGTGATCATACCTGTTAGAAATAATAAGCCGTTCAGGAGAAGCTCGCTTTTGGCCCCTCTGAGCAAAAGTAGTCCGATCAGCACTATCCCGGTTATTGCGCTCGTACATACGAGGATGAGCCCCCCCGCTGTCAGTACTGGCTCTCCATCGTAATTGAATCGATTCATCCCCAGGGCTTTGAGCTTTTGGATGCCGATTTTATACAGCGGACGGTCAAGCACCAGCGGAAAAACGACCGCGATGAGCATCATGATCTTCGTTTCCACTCTTGGCCCTCCCACCATTTCCAGCATAGCGTTCGGCTAATCGCGACAAACTCTTTCCCGCGATGACTGAAGCCTGCCCAATCGTTTTTCGTTTCACGATGCGAAAAAAAGACAGGAACCTCTGCTACACGATACCCTGCCCGCAAAGCATCGACAGTGAGACCCACCTCTATACCAAATCCCTTATCCTGACTCCCCAATCGGTCAAGAAGCTCGCGACGTATTGCCCGTTGTCCCGATAAAGGGGCTTTTGCTTCAAAACCTGTCAACACCCGGATGCCATGATGGGCCAAGCCTTTTGCTAATCCGAAACCTGCTTTCACTTGCGGAGGTGGAAGAACAGCTACCGCCATATCACAGACATCTTGTAGTACCGGCGTAAGCAAATGTGCGGCTTCTGCTGCGCTCTCTCGCAAGTCACCGTCGAGAAGCATGACCACTTCCCCACTGGCGCACTTCCAGCCGAGTTGAACAGCTGCACCTTTCCCTTGATTGCGCGGCGCTCGAATCACCATATCCGCCCACTTGCTTGCGATGTGTGCCGTCTCATCTTTACTGCCATCATCAACGACGATTAGTTCATCACAAAAAAAGCGTTCACGGATGGCACGGAGTGTATCACCGATGGAAGCCTGTTCGTTGAACGCTGGGATGACGACGCTAACTTTTTTCACGCGAGCCCTTCCTCTCAGCCAATCTATTTTGCACTTGCTCCAAAAGTGCCCATTGTTTCGCAGGAGAGTCAGGCACTTCTACGACCTGTATCCAGGAATTCACTCGTTTTTCCTGTAGCCAAAGCGGGGCTTGTCTTGCTACCACCAAAAGCATCCCATCTTCCCAACTGTTTCCCTCGCGATATGAAACCACTTCCATGCCTACTGAATGCATCAGTTGCTTAATCTGTTCAGCAACGTTGCCATCCTCCTGCCAAACATACAGCTTGCTTCCTGTAAGTTCATCCACATAGCGTGCGCTCATGAGTTGGACGACTTCTTGGTTGCTCCGAGCAACTTCCTTGAGCAATCGATTCATTTGCTGTCTTAATTCATGGTTGCTTTTGAGAGCGCGATCGTACTTTGCTTCCATATTGGAAAGAATGCCTTTTGTTCCTTGCGTTATCCATGAATGGCCTGCCGTCCCTCCTAACAAGATACCTACCCCAAGTGCGACAAATATGGCAGCCAGTGAAATCAAATGATAGCGGAAGGGTATCATGTCTACCTCCATGAAAGTGCGTTGTTCATAAAGTCCAAGTTCGCCACTGGGTCCAAATCATCTGTACAGCATGACGGGTGATCGGATTAATGACGAGCGCGGCTGAAACAGGGAGAAGCATAGCGACTATACACCAACCCCACAGCTTCCATGACTCGCTCGGCCGATAGAGATGACTGACTCCTTTGGCATCAATTAGCTTTGTCCCAATCTTCGTGCGGACCAATAACGTGCTCGCCATACCTTTGCGGCCTTTTTCCAGAAAATCAATCATACTTGTATGGGCACCGATCGTGACGATCAGTTCAGCCTTCTTTTCGTACGCTAACAGCATCGACACATCTTCGCTCGTACCAGGCGCTGGCAAGACATGATAAGGCAATCCGAGTGTTTTTACACGAGTCGTTCCAGGTGCTGTCCCATCCACAAAAGCATGTACGACGATCTCCGCTCCGCTTTGGAGCGCTCTGTCCGAGACGCTGTCCATATCTCCCACAATCAGGTCTGGACGATACCCTGCTTCCATGAGGGCATCTGCACCGCCATCGACACCGATCAAAACAGGTCGATATTCCCGAATGTAGGAAGATAGCGTCAGTAAGTCCTCTCTGTAATGTTTCCCGCGAACGACGACAACGACATGTCGCTGTTCCATTTTTGTATGTAATCGCACATGGCAAAGTGGTTTTAAAAATAGGTCCTTTTCCTTGCTTGCGTACAAAAGTGTATTGTCGATAAACGAAGAGAGTGTGTCATCCAACTTATCCTGCGCTTCATGCCATCGGTTCAAAATAGAAGGAACCGTCACCTGCTGCAGTCTACATACATGGACCCACTTCTCTTCCAATAGGATGTACAGATTTTCTTCGCGTATCGTTGCATACTTGCCTTCGATCCATTCCACGAACGAATCCGACACATCTACATCCAGTACCTCATAGAGTGTGACACCGTTTGTTAAAAGTTGGCGAGCTCCTTCAGCCGGGTATTGCCCCGTCATGAATGGCGAAAGGTTGAGGACGACTTTTACCCCTCTTTCCACCAAGGACTGTGCTGCTATCTCATCAACGTCCGGATGATCAATGATGGCGATATGATGGGAGTGGAGACGTTTGCACAACTGCTTCGTCTTCAGATCAGCTGCTACGACAGCCGTGTATGAATGTGCTGCAGAACCTCTTTGTTTGCCCACGTTTCCACCTCCGCTTTTAGTATGCTAAATATTTCCTTCCTACATGCAAAAAAACGGTCAGACCGTTTTTTGCAGACCGCCAGCGGTCCCATCATGTTTAATGAAAAACATCGAGATGTTTTTCACAAAAAAAAGAGGCTGTGCATCAAATGCACAACCTCTTTTAAGCGAAGCGTTTTCAGTTTAATCTACGCACCTTTGACCAGGTAGTAAATGATTAAACCATCTGCGAACAGGAAAACCATCAAAGATACAAAACCAAATAAGATTGCAAATGTGTTTTTCGCTTTGATGGAACTCAAACAGCCCCAAGCAATAAAGAATGTGAAGATAAACATCAGGATGTCAAATAAAACTAGTTTCATAAACGACAACTCCTTCACCATGATGACGCAAACCGGAATACAATGGCAATTCCATTATATAGCTTCACGTATTATGAGACAAGCATATCCAAATTTGTGAACAAAAAGTTTCACAATTATTTCCCTTTTATTGTGCCACATGTTGCGCTGCCTATCCATATACTCCAGCAATCTTGCTCAATCAATTTTTCTTGCCCAGCTACCTGATCATGGATGGTGTGAACAAGGTCCTTCAGTTCCGCATCAGTCAATTCATGCAGAATGGAGCGGCCTTTTCTTGAAAGCAAGTCAGATTCCATTTCAGACCAGCTATCGTATTCACGTCTTGTCTCCCATAGCGTTGTCTTGTTCACCTGGTCAAACCCCGCGAGCTTCATGGTGTTCTGCACCATTGTATCATCCGGTCTACGCGTCTGTTCTATCGTTAGCAAGCGCGGGTATCGGGTAAAGAAATAACCGCGAAAATGAGTCGGCGAGGCTGGCATTTTGACATCGTCCATCGTCCGATCTTGGATCAGACAAATTCCCCCCGGTGCCAATAGCCTGATCACTTCTTTAAAAAACTTCTGCAAGTCTTGCTCCGGGAAATGATGGATCAAGGCGCGAGCGAATACAATATCCGCACACTGACTCGGCAAGCCTGTTACGCGGGCATCCCCCTGTTCAAACGAAATCTTCGGATCGTCAGCGCATTGCTCTCTCGCCGCTTCGACCATCACGTGGGAAAAGTCAATGCCCGTGACAGAAGCAGCGCCTAGCCCAGCCCAAGCCTTACTGTAAATTCCACCGCCACAACCGATGTCCACGACATTTTTTCCCACAGGATTAACGAGTGAGAGGATCGCCTGTCTCCACGAGTCGTCAGCGGTTCTCCCTGTATAGCTCAACTGGTTTTTCTCAGCGTGAAAATCAATTGTCATTCCTGTTTCGCCTCCATGAACTCCAGTCGGTTTCCAAATGGGTCCTCTGTGAAAAAGCGGATAAGGTGAGGAATTTCTTCGTCAATCCGAAACGATACCCCATTTGCTTGCAAATGCTCCATCAGCGAACCAATGTTTTGCACAAGGAACGCCGGATGTGCTTTTTTCGCAGGAATGAATCCTTCCTCTACGCCAATATGAATCATTTGGGCGCCACATTGGAACCATACACCACCTCGAACAAGCAGCTTCTCTGGCTTGGGAACCTCCGGCATTCCTAAAAGCTCACCGAAAAACTTGCGCGCTACGTCCTCCGTTCCTGCTGGTGCTGCTAATTGTACATGGTCGAGCCCAATCCATTCATGCTTTGTTGTCATCGCCTTCATTTCCTCCTCTTTTTTTACAAAGAACCATCCATTCGTCAATCTGATGGGTCATTACTCTGCCTTCGTTTGTGGTAAGCCCTAGATATTCCTTTTGTTCGTCTGTAGCGTTCAGCAGCATTTTTTCAACGGCCGCTTCCTGCTCAGATGATTCGGAAGTGCGCTGAACCCATGGTAAAAATTCAAACCTTTTTTTGCGTTCCTGCTGCTTTTGTGTAATCAAGCCATACACTTCAAACAAAGCGCGCCATTCACTTACGGAAAGACAGCGAACATGACTGGGATCGCGTGTTTTCTCTACTTCATTTATGAACGCCGAGAGTGACGACTCCTCAGGTGAAACGTTGTCGATGAAGAGAAACAACCCACCAGGAGTCAACACGCGACTCACCTCACGAACAAAAGCTGCCGGATCCGGAAAATGATGAGCTGCGATTCGACATGTGACCATCTCAAATGATTCATCGAGAAACGGGAGAGATTCTGCATCAGCCTGGACATACATCACATTATGGACAAGTGCTGTATCATTGGCCGCAGACGCCGCCATGAGCATCGGGCGAGTCAAATCCGTGGCGACGACCAAGCTCACATGTGGAGCCAATGTCCTCGCTACGTGCCCACCTCCTGTGGCGATATCCAGTGCCCGCCACTTCTCTGCTGGCTGCATCCACTCCACCATCAATTCCAGGTCGCTGCCTTTTGCATGCGTTTTGCTTTGCACGTATTGCTCTGCATTTTTTCCAAATTGCGCTTGAAAGCTTGTTTGATCTTCTCATTCTTCATCGGGAACACCTCCTGCCTACATCATATTCCAATGTTTGTCATCCTTGTTATAGAATACAGATAACTAGTTATCGAGAATTTGAATAGGAGGCAGCTCACAATGGATCGAGAAAGTCTTGAGGTGTTTTTGACGATTGCTCGTCATGGATCAATTAATCGCGCTGCACAGGCATTATTTTTGGCGCAATCAACATTGACGCATCGATTGAAGCAGTTAGAGCGCCAGGTTGGGAGTGCGCTTTTTGTTCGCACCGCTTCAGGAGTGAGTCTTACAGGCGAAGGACGTCGGTTACTACCGGTTGCGACGAATATTGTAGAGCAAATGCGTTCCTTTATCCAAGAGAAAGAACAGCGCCAATCGATGAACATCGTCGCAGGAAAAGCTTTTGTCGCCTATGAGCTGCCACGACTGATTGGAGAGTACCGGATTGCTCATCCGGGCTTCACCTGCTACGTCCGCTCTACGCTGTACGAGGAGTCCCTCAGCGCTCTGCTAACGGGAACGGCTGATATTGCCTTTCTCGGGAGTGAAATGTATCATCCGCACATCCATCAAGAATTCCTTCCCAGCGATCGGCTCCTGCTCGTCACGGCGCCCAGCCATCCTTGGGCAAGCGGGTTTCCAGGTTTTCAGGCATGGGGAACCGAAGAAATGATTGTGTTCGGGAATCACACCGCTCCTTATCGCCAACGGATTGACCGCTATCTGGCGCAGCAGGGAGTTTTTCCGAATATTATTATGGAATTGGACAGCTTCAATGCTGTTAAAAAAATGGTCGAACGCCAGCTAGGGATTACGATCCTGCCGGAAAGAACCATACAACAAGAGCTAGCGACCGGAAGATTGGTCGCCTACGATATCGCAAACGGCGAATTAGTGCGCCCCACACTCATCGCCTACCTGCATCCAAAAAAAGAGGACGATGCTTTCCAGCAATTCGTCCAATGGATCAAGGAACATTATTAACAAAAGTTCAATGTAGTGTTAGTACCGTAAGCTCCGGGCGGCAAAATAAACGAACAGGCAAGATCGTCGTACCCAACCCTCTGGTGGTGTACACAGCCATGCCACCTACCTGATACAGTCCTTTTACATATTTACGCCCGTATTGTGGCGCCAAAAGATGACCAATGAAGGGCAAGCGCACTTGTCCGCCATGGCTGTGGCCGGACAGTTGGAGATGCACAGGATGCTCTGACGCAATATCAGCAAAATCAGGCTCATGCACCAACAAGATAACACTGCCCTCCGGCGGGATATTTTCTAGCGCCCTTGGAAGATCAGGTACACCATAGAAAAGGTCATCCACTCCCGCCATGTATAACTGCTGGCCATCTTTGTGTACGACCACATGCCGATTATCCAACACTTCGAATCCAGATGCGACTAATCCATCCCGAACTTTTTGTTGTTCACCAGCTCGATAATCGTGGTTGCCCAAAACGGCGAATTTGCCTAATGGAGCTATGAGCTGATTGAAAAGGGGAACAGCGGCGAATAGAGGTCGCGTTACTTCATCTACGATATCCCCTGTGAAGCAAATCAAATCCGGTTTTTCACTCTGGATCAAGGCAATAACCGACTCCAACTCTTTCGGTTCAAAATAATGACCGAGATGGACATCACTAAAATGAATGAGCTTTGTCCCCTTAAAGCTTTCTGGCAATCCCGGTATCGTGATGGACAACCGCACGATATCAAGCGCTTTTCGTTCCCATACATGACCGTACACGCCAGTCGCTATACCGAGACCAATCAATCCCCCTACCCATTTCGTGACTTTGTGGAGAAATGTTTTCCTTGAAATGGGGGCAAGGTTAGGATCATTCACTGTCTTTCTTTCGCTCATACCCATTCACGACAACGTCCAATCTTCCCGTCACCGGGTCAATGAGTAAGCCATGTACCTCCACATTCGGTGGGAGGAGCGGGTGGTTTTTAATCGTTTCTACGCTATTTTTCACACTTTCTTCTACACGATCGAATCCGTGCAGCCATTTATGTAAGTTAATCCCTGCATGTTGAAGCGTGGAAAACGTTTGAGCCGAGACTCCTCGCTCCTGCATCTTCTCCATCGTGCGTTTGCTGTCAATCGCACTCATCCCGCAGTCATAATGTCCGACGACCATCACTTCTTCGGCATTCAATTCGTAGATCGCAATAAGAATACTACGCATGATACTCCCAAAAGGATGGGACACGATTGCCCCGGCGCTTTTTACGTGCTTGATATCCCCATTGCGCATGTTCATGGCTTTCGGCAGCAGTTCAACCAAACGGGTATCCATACAAGACAACACGACCAATCGTTTATCAGGAAACTTGGTGGTTTGGTACTTTTCATATTCTTGGTTCGCCACAAAATCACGGTTAAATGCGAGAATTTCATCCAAATTGCGCACTTTCACAGCACCTGCCTCGCTCTTAGTAGTATGTATTTGTATCGTATGCTTTTCTATTTTACATAGGAGGATCAAAATCTCGCAAGGGACTGTGGCAGTTTCTTATCAATTAGTTCATTTTGTCAGGATGTAATGTTTCTCGTCTGTGTTTCATTTATCATAACGAATATTTCCAGACACATTGGTTCAGTTCCTCCGGAAAGAGCACTTTTTTAGTTATAGTATAAATTCCCTATCTTTGGTAAAATCACGGACCTTAGCGAAAGACAAGAAAGTGGAAGTTAACTCCATTTCCGTGTCAATTATCAAACCAGATGGAATGATTCCTCCCACTGTTACGGCATTTGGTAGAATTGCCTTGACGAGTAGAGGCATGGAACAAACCGGATTGAGTAGTACCTCCGAAATAGAATTTGAATATAAAAAGGCTCCCGCAACAAGCCACAAGTAACCAGCTACAGAAACATCTAAGTGACCTCTGTGATTCTATTCAGTAAATTTATGTAATGAAAATCAATGGCCAGGGTTAATATACCTTGGCTTACTTCTTGCCCAGAGACACATCTAAGTTCATTAGTCAATTCATCAGGTTAAAACTTGGAAAAGTTTTTCTAATTGTTCCTTATTAGCGAATGACTCTTCAATCGATAAAAAGGATAATAGGGTAATTGCTTTTTGGGCTTTATCTGCCGCAAACATTTTGTGATGACCGTCCAATAAAAAATGACTATAAACCCATACCTCATCATAATGATTTAACGGATATTTTATATCTAGGAAAGAAATGCTCTACGCTGTTGGTGTTTCTTTTACATTCACCCTGTCTTTGTAACCATTAATTGCTATAGGATATAATGATTCGCTGGGTTGGATGGGTACTATATATTCTTCAATTTTCTTCAGACTGCTTATATTCCTTAGCCCAGCCTTGTAATACTCAGTCCCATATGCCTCTCTTTTAACCCTAGGATACTCCTTCAGCAAAGTTGCAATGTAATGACCATTGGGGATGAGACAGGATAAATCAGACATGAAATCTTGGTCCAGTGTATTTATCCCTTGATTTAACTTGTTGGATATTTTTGTTGAGTTTTTCATATCCATTCCTGAAACGTCGGCATAAAAAAGGCAGGTTTCACAATCTATACCTGTATTGGCTACCTCTTTTCCCTCAATGGCTAGATAGCGCTGACGATAACCAGCCTGCTTAAACTCAATAGGTGATGTAGAAGAGCTAAATCTACTTTCTTTATAGGATAGTAGTTTGCTCATTTAATTTAATCTCCGAAGTATTAACCTTTAAATTTTGATGGGTTTTCAACATAACTTTCGATCACATAGCCACAATTTGTACAGATTCTATGAATGATCGCAGAACTAAGAGGAACAAACTTGCCGAAGGGAAACACTCCCGCATCCCCAGCTTGCCTCCCTTTTCCAATCTCTTTACACCCACATTTTGGACACTGCACTTTTTGATTTTCCATTTTGCACCTCGCTTTTACTCTGTTTCGAATACTATTATAGATTACACAAACCATTTTTTGTTAATTCATTCTAAGGAAAGGAAGCTATAGAAAATTAGGAGTCAAACTCTACTAAGTCCTACCAATACAAAAAGACACTAGCAAGCAAGTGCTAATGTCCTTTTGTATTGGTTAAGGATCGTCTAAATGATTATCTACATCTTAGCTAATCTTCGCCTCAATACGCAGCTTGTCCGCCACCATGGCAATAAACTCACTGTTGGTCGGCTTCGCCTTGGTGTTGGAAATTGTATAACCAAACAAACTGGAGATGGAGTCCAAATTACCACGGGACCACGCTACTTCAATCGCATGACGGATGGCACGTTCTACACGACTTGCGGTTGTATTGAATTTCTTGGCAATGTCCGGGTACAGGACTTTTGTAATCGAACCGAGCAGCTCGACATCGTTGTATACCATTGTAATCGCTTCCCGCAAATACAAATAGCCTTTGATATGAGCAGGAACTCCAATCTCATGAATGATGCTGGTGATGCTCGCGTCCAAATTGCGTCCGCGGATTTGCAAGGTAGCTTGCGGTTTTACAGAAGAAACAAAAGAAGAGGCAGGTTTGGTTGTAATGATTTGACGGATGCGCTGAGCCAGCACCTCCATATCAAACGGTTTCAAAATGTAGTATGCTGCTCCCAGCTCTACTGCTTTCTTCGTAATCTCTTCCTGCCCGAAAGCAGTCAACATAATAATTTTAGGTTGAGGACTTAAGCGCATGGCCTGAATTTGCTCCAAAACAGCCAAGCCATCCAGATGTGGCATGATGATATCCAAAATTAATACATCGGGTACACGTTCCTGCAGCAGTCGAACTACCTCATTGCCGTTGTAAGCAACACCCACAACATTCATGTCATACTGGCTACTGATGTACTCTTCCAACAGATTTACAAATTCACGGTTATCATCTGCCAACAACACTTCAATCTTGCTCAAGGTCGTTCCTCCTAACAATGGACGGTCTTTTGGAAAGAAGGTGGCGTTCTAGAGGTTAACAAATCTAATAGGATTAGTCCATACCATCTTTTCTCTACAAAAATTATTCGACAAAGCAAATTCCATTCCTGCCAATGACGAAAGATTGAATGATTTAACTGATATTTCGACAAAGAATCCTTCCATTTCTAATCGATTCGTCAAAGGACTGCAAAAATCGAAAAAGCCGCCTCGCTTCGTTCGCGTGACGGCACTTCATTCAGGCAGCTTTGGTTGTATTGGTTCGAGATTCGGCAGTACCTCGCACATTCACACCAGCATCCTGAAGCATCCATTCAATATAGCAGCCGTATCCCGAAGTAGGATCATTGACAAACACATGCGTGACGGCTCCCACGATCTTACCTTTTTGAATGATGGGGCTGCCGCTCATCCCCTGTACGATACCACCTGTCTTTTCCAAAAGGCGTTTGTCCGTGACTTTAATGATCATCCCTTTGGTTGCAGGAAAATGCTGCTTGACCACGTTTGCGATCTCAATATCGAACTCTTCTACCTTCTGACCTTCCACGACAGTAAGAATTTTGGCTGGCCCTTCCTCTACCTGCTCAGCAAGAGCGATTGGTAACGGCTCCTGGTAATAGCTGCGTTTGGGCTCGTCCTTCATTTTGCCGAAAATGCCAAAAGGGGTGTTTTTGGTTATATTTCCGAGAACTTCACTTTCATTGTAGAAACGTGCAAATTTCTCCCCTGGGTTGCCACTTTGTCCTTTTTCAATCGATGTGACACTTGCTTGCACGATCTGGCCATCTCCTACGACAATGGCTTGACCAGTATCAACGTCGGAAATAACGTGCCCTAATGCCCCGTACGCTTTGGAATTCGGATCAAAAAAGGTCAGTGTCCCTACTCCTGCCGCTGAATCCCGAATATAGAGACCCATACGGTATTCACTGTCTTTTTTGTCTTTTGCCGGATGCAAAGTGAGCGAAAGCTTTTCCTTGCCACGAACGACAAGCAATTGAACGGAATGATTCTTTTTCCCCGTTTCGTTAATTAATTTCTTTACGTCGTTCATGTCATTGATGTACATGTCGTTCATTTTGATAATCATGTCACCGACGTGTATACCTGCCTGTTCACCTGGAGAAAACTTGTTTTTACCATCGTCAACTAAATGATGACCGACAACCAAAACACCCGCTGTTTGCAGCTTCACCCCGATTGACTGTCCACCAGGGTACAACCGCAGATCTGGCAATACATTTACTTTTACAGCAGTCAGCGGAATGTTATGCCACTTCACCTGCAATTGGGCTTCCCCAGCCCTACGCGGTTCTACAGACATAGGCCTGCTCAAATCAACGGATACTTCACGCGCCTCTGTCCCGTTAACGTGCAAAATATCAGGATTGCTATTGATTAGCGTGCCCATTACCGGCACAGAGACCCGTAGTTGCTCGAGGGACCCTTCCATCAAACGCAATTCACGGGGAAAGGAGGACAGATCGCGGAACGGGGTGGAACTCACGACAAGCGCCGTGATGAGGAGAAGGAGACTTCCCATCCATTTTCTTTTGTTTTGTCGGATCACCAGTAATCACTCCTACCGTTCCCTACCTACACCTACAAAACAAAACGGTCAGGTCCGTTTTGATTGACCGCAAGCGGTCATGAGGGACACCTCCACCTTGTGTACCTTTAATGTTGCCACCAGCCAAGCGGATTATGTCAGGAAAATAACCCACTCTGAACATTAGAAAACCAGGCATCACCAAGCCCTTGACGAGTCCATTGCTGCACTTTTATAAACGAAAAAAAGACTGCCAACTTAAATTAGCTGACAGTCTTTCGTTCACGGCCGAGAAGGATCATCTCGCGCGCATGTTCTTCTGTTTTTGCTGTTACCTCTGCCCCGCTTAGCATGCGAGCCAGTTCCGTTACCCGTTCATCATCAGACAAACGATTCACCCGCGTCTCTGTTTCATTCTCGCTCATTTCCTTTTTGATCAGAAAATGCGCGTCTGCCATGGATGCGACCTGTGGCAAGTGCGTAATGCACAGGACCTGGCGCTGCCCAGCGACTCGGGCGAGCTTTTCTGCTATCGCTTGAGCCGCTCTTCCGCTTACACCCGTGTCGACTTCATCAAAAATAAGAGTCTCCACTTGATCAGTGCCCGCCAAAATCGTTTTAATGGCCAGCATGACGCGAGACAACTCCCCGCCGGAAGCAATTTTCGCTAAAGGACGCAATGGCTCACCCGGGTTAGGTGAGATTAAAAACTCGATCTGATCCATTCCGTTCGCATCTACGAATCGCTGGATTCCGTCAATTTCTACCCCGTCATCATCCGGCGTCTGTCTGACATCAATGGCAAAACGAGCACGCTCCATGTGCAATTCTTTTAGCTGCTGCTCGATTTCTTGTGCGAGTTTTCCTGCGCATTCGGAACGAATGACCGACAACTCTAATGCCTCCACTGCCAAATCGGCGGCAAACTCCTGCAATTGCTTTTCCACCTGCTGGAGGCGGTCTTCGTAGTGATGCATGTCATCCAATTCATCCTGAATCGTGGCAGCGTACTCCAAAATGTCGTCTACACTTTTGCCATACTTGCGTTTTAACGACTGAATCTGATCAAGACGGCGTTCTACTTCTGCCAACTGCTCCGGTTCAAAATCCATTTGATACGACAATTGACGAAGGTTATGTACCACATCTTCTATCTGATAATATGCCGATTGGACCATCTCCAAAATCGGAACGAGCTGTTCTTCGTAGTTCACACCACGCTCGAGTTCTCCCATCGCATGCCCTAACCAATCCATGCCTTTTTGGTCGCCATGCAATGCGCGGTATGCATCTTGAATCGTTGAATAAACTTTTTCAATGTTCATCCACTTTTTCCGCTGCTGCAAGAGCTTCTCGTCTTCGCCAGGCGTGAGGGTTGCCGCCTCAATTTCATCGAGCTGATATTGCAATAGATCGATGCGCTGTACCAGCTCCCGATCATTACGTGCCATACGCTCCAGGTCTTGCTTTGTTTTGCGGTAAGCAGCATACAGGGTACCGTACTCTTGCTTCGCAGATCCCAATGCACTTTCCCCATATGCATCGAGCCAATTGATATGCTTGTCTGACTGCATCAGCATATGCGTATCGTGTTGTCCATGCACCGTAACCAGCCATGGCCCTAACTCACGCAGCATAGCGAGAGTCACGAGCTGGCCATTGATTCGAATAATGCTCTTCCCTTGATTCGATATATCTCGGCGTACCACGAGCATACCGTCTTGTTCAATCTGGACACCGACATTCTTACAAACGTCAAGACCAGGATGACCAGGCGGCAATTCAAACAGCCCTTCCACTTCTGCACGAGGCTCACCGTAACGGACAAAATCAGCCGAAGCCCGGCCTCCTAATAGCAGTCCAAGCGCATCGATAATGATGGATTTACCAGCACCAGTCTCCCCTGTCAGGATGTTTAAGCCTTTTTGGAAAGAGACCGTCACTGATTTGATGATGGCAAAATTTCGGATCGAGAGTTCCACTAGCATCGCAAGCGACCACCTTCTACAACATTTCCATTAAGCGTTTCGTCACTTCATTGGTATTTTCTTTGGAACGGCAAATAATCAGGATGGTGTTATCGCCACTGATTGTCCCCATGATTTCTTCCCATGGAAGATTGTCAATCAGTTCAGCTACCGCATTCGCATGTCCCGAAAGTGTCTTCAGTACAATAAAATGATCAGCTTGGTCAATGCTAATAAAGGAATCCACAAGCATGCGTTTTAGCTTTTGGAGTGGATTGAATTTTTGTTCAGCAGGCATTGAGTACTTATATCGTCCATCAGGGAGCGGCACTTTTACCAAGTGTAGTTCCTTGATGTCTCGGGATACAGTCGCTTGCGTCACGTTAAAGCCAGCAGTCCGCAAGCGGTCCACCAGCTCATCCTGTGTTTCCACCTCTTGATTGCTGATGATATCCCGAATACGAATATGTCGTTGCCCTTTGTTCATATGGATTACTCCCATTCCCCTTGTAATTTCGTTCGTATTGCTTCGAAAAAGCCACCTTTTTTCCACTTAATCAGCGGGGTAACACACGGTGACTTTTTAATATAAATCTGATCGCCGCCCTCAAGTCGATAACCAAACTGCCCGTCAATGGACAGTCCCATCTCTTGATGTATGGCATCCACTTCGACCCGAATCGTTTGATTCCCTGACAGTACCAATGGCCGGGCCGTCAAGGAATGAGGAGCCACTGGCGTCAGTAATAGCATGTCCACATTGGGCGCCACTATTGGACCGCCTGCAGAAAGTGAGTATGCCGTTGATCCTGTTGGCGTAGAGACAATAACTCCATCTCCGCTAAACGTCGCCACGTACTCATCATCCAGAAAGACTGCACATTGAATGATCCGGCAAAATGACCCTTTTGCAATCCCAATATCATTCATGGCCGTGTATGTCCCCAGTGTGGTTCCTTTTCGCACCAAACAAGCTTCCAGCATCGCTCTCTTTTCGATGTCGTACTTTCCAGAAAGGAGATTGTCTACAGCCTGAGGCAGATGCTCCGGTTCCGCTTCTGACAAAAAGCCCAGCGTGCCTAAATTAATTCCAAAGATTGGGATAGAGTGACCGGCAAGCTGGCGAGCAATTCTGAGTAGCGTGCCATCGCCCCCTAATACACAAACCAAATCCGCCTGCTTCCCCATCTCTTTTACAGATGCGCCCAGTTCTGGATGCCCTACATCTGATGCGACATGTTCATCCAGGAATACCTGCGCCCCTCTGTCCTCAAGTAAATACAGCAGTTCCCGTGCAACGATTCGTGCTTCGGGTTTTCCTTTGTTCGCTATGATTCCAATTTTCTTCACGTGGTCCACCCCAAAACTGGTTGGTTGGAAATCCTTCTTGAACAACCTCATATACAAGTATACAACTTCACATGCATAAATAAAAAGCCTCGATTGTGACAAAACTCCCGAGGCTTTGGTTTTTTATCCTATTTCAAATTCGTATGAGCAGACGCAACAACCTCTGATACGCGTTGCAACCAAGCTTCCGAATCCATGCCGCCCTCACTTTTCTGGGCATGCATAACAAATTCAATGTTTCCTTCTCCCCCTGTAATTGGAGAGTAATCCAAGCCTTTTAGCGCGAAACCCAATCCGCTGGCAAATTGACCGATGTCAGTCAGTACGCTCTCGTGTACTTCTGGATCACGGACAATTCCATTCTTTCCGACTCTATCCTTGCCTGCTTCAAATTGAGGCTTGACCAGCGCAACGACGTCACCGCCCTCGAGCAGAAAACGGTACAGCACCGGCAAGATCAATCGCAGCGAAATAAACGATACGTCAATCGATGCCGCGTTTGGGCGTTCATGTTCAAAAGCTTCCGTGTCCATATGACGGAAATTCGTCCGTTCCATGACGACCACTCGTTCATCCTGTCGCAAGATCCACGCGAGCTGTCCGTACCCGACATCAATGGCGTATACAAGTCGCGCACCGTTTTGTAGCGCACAGTCGGTAAATCCGCCAGTGGAGGCACCGATGTCCATCATGACACGATCCTTCATGTCGATTTCAAAGACACGCAATGCCTTTTCCAACTTAAGTCCACCCCGACTCACATACGGGTGTACCTCGCCCTTCACCGTAATCGCAACATCCTCGGCAAATTTGGTTCCCGGCTTGTCACAGCGCTCGCCAGCTACTTGCACTAGGCCTGCCATTACGGCTGCTTTTGCTTTTTCTCTGGTCTCATAATGGCCTCTTTCGACCAAGAGAACATCAACCCGTTCTTTTCTTACACTCATGCTTCCACTACGCCCTTCGAAATTGGCATCAAGGATCGAACGCGAGCAGCGATATTATCAGCTGTGAGCCCTACCTCTTGCCGCTGTTCTTTCACACTTCCATGCTCAACAAAATAATCAGGTACCGCGACAACCTGTACATTCATGCCGTGATAGCCTGCACGATTGTAGCATTCAATAACAGCGCTGCCGAATCCGCCCATTTCACTGCCTTCTTCGACCGTAACGATATCGTAGCCTTCCTTTGCCAGACGGAACAAAAGCTCTTCGTCCAAAGGCTTGCAAAAACGTGCATTGACCAGCATCGGCTTGATTCCTTCTTCTTGAAGCTGATTGATAGCCGCCTCAGCAATTTCGAATACATGACCGAACGAGAGGATCGCCACGTGTTTGCCTTCGCGTACAATCTCCGCTTTTCCGATTGGCAGCACTTGCAGATTGTCATCCATTTTGACGCCACGAATCGGCAATCGCGGATAACGATAAGAGATCGGACCGTCTTTATATTCTACTGCTGTCTTCATCATGTGACGCAGCTCATTTTCATCCTTCGGTGCCATAATGACCATATTTGGAATGAGGCGCATGAATGCCACATCGTACATACCTTGGTGTGTCTCCCCGTCTGCTCCGACGAGCCCAGCACGATCAACGGCGAAAATTACATTGAGCTTTTGGCGTGCGACATCGTGGATTAGCTGATCATAGGCTCTTTGCAAAAAGGTCGAATAAATCGCAAAGACCGGCTTCAAGCCTTGTGTTGCTAATCCTGCCGCAAATGTACATGCGTGCTGCTCTGCAATCCCAACGTCAAACAATCTGTCAGGGTACTTCTGTCCAAAGGGGATCAAACCTGAGCCCGCTGGCATCGCAGGGGTAACAGCCACGATCGAATTGTCTTCATCTGCGAGCTTCATCATCGTATCTGCAAAAACAGACGTATACGTTGGTGCAGATTTCGGTGTATCACCTGACTCGATTTTATACGTACCGATACCATGCCACTTGACTGAGTCAGCTTCAGCTGGCGCATAGCCTAGTCCTTTTTTCGTGATGGCATGAATCAAAACCGGGCCTTTTGTATGCTTGGCTGTCTTCAATGTATCGAGCAATAGCTCCATGTTATGTCCATCGATTGGGCCAATATATGTAAAGCCGAGCTCCTCGAAGAGAACGCCAGATACGAGCAAATACTTCATGCTGTCTTTGAAGCGTTCAGCCATATGAGCCAATTTGCCCCCTACAGCCGGAATGGATTTCAACAATCCCTCGACTTCATCCTTCGCCCATTGATAGTTCTCCGTCGAGCGAATTTTCCCCAAGTAGTTGTGCAAGGCCCCAACGTTTGGCGCGATGGACATTTCGTTATCATTTAACACAACGATGACATTCTTACGCTCATGACCAATGTGGTTCAAGGCCTCCAGAGCCATACCGCCTGTCAGCGCACCGTCTCCGATCACAGCAATGACATGGTTCTTTTCTTTTTTCAAATCCCGTGCAGTCGCCATCCCCATTGCGGCAGACAACGACGTACTGCTATGCCCGGTTTCCCAGACGTCATGCGGGCTTTCCACCATTTTAGGGAACCCACACAGCCCTTTGTACTGACGCAAGGTCGGAAACATCTCCCGGCGTCCTGTCAGCATTTTATGTACGTATGCTTGATGCCCGACATCCCAGATCAGCTTGTCCTTGGGACTGTCAAAAACATAGTGCAGTGCTAGCGTCAGCTCGACGACTCCCAGATTCGGCGCGAGATGACCACCTGTTTTCGACAGCGTTTCGATTAGAAACTGACGGATCTCGGATGCCAAGGTATGTAGCTGCGGTTGCGTGCACTTTTTCAAGTCTTGAGGATCATTTATAGTAGTAAGCAGCATTGGTATTCCTCACTTTCCACTGTTCGTTCTCCGGCGATTGTGCATGCTGCATATCAATCAAGCCACTAGAAAACCCGGCTTTCCTTATTGCTATAGCCGATTCCGCTTATTTTCAGCTTGATTCATTATAACGGTTTCTTAATAAAAACACCACTTTTCATCAACATATGCGAATATGAAGGCGATATCTTGCATTTTCTGGTAAGATGATTTTGAATACATACTCCGAACAAAAGAGGTGGACGTCCGTGAAGTTCTCACAAATTCAGTATGAGCGCATGGATATGGACAAAGTTGAAGGACAATTCACGCAATTATTGGAAGCGTTTCAACATGCTGCAAGCTTCTCCGAGCAAGATACAATCATGGCTCAATTGAACAAACTGCGACAAGAAGTGGAATCCGCGCGGAATGTCGCACAAATCCGCCACACGATCAATACAGAAGATCCCTTCTACAAAGCAGAGCAGGACTATTGGGATGAAGCAACTCCTTTGTATACTGGAATCGTTTCCCGTTACTATCAGGCGATTGTCGATTCTTCCTTCCGTGCTGACTTGGAAGAAAAATGGGGTGCACAGCTGTTTCGCATCGCTGAGAGCACACTCCGTACATTTTCGCCAGAAGTCATTTCTGATTTGCAGGAAGAAAACCGTTTGGCCAGTCAATATGTCGCACTGAAAGCTTCTGCCAAAATCATGTTTGAAGGAGAAGAGCGAAACCTTTCAGAGATGATTCCTTTTACTATCGCGAAAGATAGAGACATGCGCAAACGTGCTAATGAAGCGAAGTATGAGTATATGCGGAAACATACGGACGAATTTGATCGCATTTACGATCAGCTCGTCAAGGTACGCACACGCATCGCAAAAAAACTCGGCTTCAATAGCTTTGTGGAGCTAGCCTATGCACGTATGAACCGTACCGATTACAACGCAGAAATGGTAGCCAATTTCCGCAAGCAAGTGCTTGAGCACATCGTTCCAGTATCTTCAAAGCTCGTCGAACGTCAGCGCCAACGCATTGGTGTCGATACACTTGAGTATTACGATCTTTCCTTTGATTTCGCTACAGGGAACCCAAGCCCGAAAGGCACGCCGGAATGGATTGTTGAAAACGGGAAAAAGATGTATGCCGAGTTGTCACCTGAAACGGACGAATTTTACAACTTCATGCTGGACAATGACTGTCTAGATCTATTGAGCAAAAAAGGAAAGGCTACAGGCGGCTACTGTGAATACATCAGCCAATACAGGCTTCCCTTTATATTCGCCAATTTTAACGGTACATCTGGTGATATCGACGTACTTACACACGAGGCAGGACATGCGTTTCAGGTGTATGTAAGTAGAGATTTTGAGGTCCCTGAATATCATTTCCCAACCTATGAGGCGTGTGAAATACATTCGATGAGCATGGAGTTTTTGACGTGGCCATGGATGGAGCATTTTTTCAAGGAAGATACCGACAAATACAAATTCTCTCATCTTAGTAGCGGACTCCAGTTCATTCCGTACGGCGTGTCTGTTGATGAGTTCCAGCATGTTGTCTACGAGAACCCAGATATGACCCCGTCAGAGCGTAAACGTGCTTGGCGTGAAATTGAGCGTAAGTACCTCCCGGATCGCAATTACGCACAGAATGAGTATCTTGAGGAGGGCGGTTTCTGGCAGCAACAAACGCATATTTTTCAAAGCCCCTTCTATTACATCGACTACACACTTGCCCAGATTTGCGCGTTCCAATTTTGGAAACGGGCTCAATCTGAGCCGAAGCAAGCTTGGGAAGATTATTTGACGCTTTGCCGCGAAGGCGGAAGCAAATCGTTCCTCGAGCTGGTACAAGTGGCGAAGCTGTATTCTCCATTTGAGGACGACTGTATACCATCGGTAATTGGCGAGATTGAACAATTTTTAAATAGCATTGACGATAAAAGCTTGTAATAGGTAGGTACGAAAAAAAGCTGGCATTTCCCATATGGGTTGCCAGCTTTCACTTATTTATTGCGATCACGCACGTAGTCAGCCAAAGGGCTGAGTGCAGAATTCTCGATTCCCGCATCGGCAAGAGCTGCTTTTGCCTCCGCAATCAATTCGTCAAGACGAGCCTTCGATTCGGCTAGACCAAGCAGCGATGGGTACGTCGCCTTTTCCCGATCTGCATCACTGCCAACTGCTTTCCCCAGCTCTTGGGCATCCCCTTCCACATTCAAGATGTCATCCTGAATTTGAAAAGCAAGACCAATGCAAACACCATAGCGTGTCAATGCTTCCATTTGACCTTCGGATGCTTCTGCGAGGTAGCCTCCCCCGCGCAAGGCTGCGATCAAGAGATCACCCGTTTTGTGACGATGGATAAATTCGAGCTGATCTAAGTTAAGGCGTTTGCTCTCCCCTTCGATATCAGCCATCTGTCCGCCGACCATGCCAGTTGCTCCTGCACGTTTTCCCAACTCCGCAATCAGTTTCACGGTAGTAGCCGCTGAAACATCTGCGCGATCTATGTAAGCTTCTGCAATGTATGCGAACGCTCTAGTCAGCAAGGCATCTCCTGCGAGAATGGCTGTTGCTTCACCGAATACTTTGTGATTGGTCGGTTTTCCGCGGCGAAGATCATCGTCGTCCATCGCAGGGAGGTCATCGTGGATCAAGGAGTACGTATGTATCATTTCCAAGGCAGCCGCAAAAGCTACACCCCGTTCAATCGGCTTGTCCAGTGCTTCGAGGACCGCCAACACCAGCATGGGACGCAACCTTTTTCCGCCTGCCATGAGCGAATACTTCATGGATTCGTACAAGTTTTCCGGAACTCCTTGCTGCTCAAGGGCTGGCAGGAGTCTTTGTTCTATATAGGCAGTCTTTTCCACCAAATAGCTCTCGAATGTATGCACGCCGATCATTATTCTCCTTCCACGCGAAAAGCCTTCTGCTTTACCTGTCCGTCTTCTTCTACCAACTGGGTAATCTTCGCTTCGATTGCATCCAGCTTTTGACCACAAATTCTGGAAAGAGTCACTCCTTCCTGATATAGCGTAATCGCTTCTTCGAGGGGAATATCTCCTTCCTCGAGTCGATTGACGACTTCTTCCAGACGCTTCATCGCGTCCTCGAACTGCATATCAGTCTCTTGTTCTGTCTTCTTGCGAGCCACTCTTCTTCTCCTCCTCCCGATTCACTTTTTCCACACGCGCAGTCGCACTGCCATCACTTAATCGTACCATGATCTCGTCGCCAGGGGCAAACTGTTCCACTGATTTTACGAGTCTGTCATTGGTGTATACGAGTGAGAATCCACGCTGCATGACCTTCAGTGGACTCAGCGCTTCCAATGTAGCTACACGAGCTGCGAATGCCATTCTTTTTTGATTGAGACGACCCAGCATCCGTTCGTCCAAGGTGGCGCGGAGCTTAGACAGATTTTTTCTTTTATCCCCAATTTGATCAGCAAGGCGATAGCGCTTGATCTGTTCGTCTAATCGCGTATAGCGTTCGCGTCTTCTGTCCAGCAAATGCTTCATCGATTGACGCATCCGCAAATGTGCCCGATCCAATCGTTCTGCGGCTTCCTCCAGCCTCCGCTCCGGTTGGCGCATCGCATACGAATTGCTTAAGCGTGTCAAACGGTTTCTCTGCTCCGTCATGGTACCACGCACTGCTCGATGCATCCGTATTTCGAGCTGCCGCACTCTCTCGACCCATTCCAAATAATGCGGCACAGCCAATTCAGCTGCTGCTGTCGGCGTAGCTGCCCGGACATCTGCTACGAAATCGGCGATCGTCACATCCGTCTCGTGCCCAACAGCGGAGATGACAGGGATGAGTGATGCAGCTATAGCCCTCGCAACGTTTTCATCATTAAACGCCCACAGCTCCTCAATGGAACCACCACCGCGCCCTACGATGAGAACATCAATGTCAGGCTGATTGTTCAGAATCCGAATAGCGGAGACAATCGATGCAGGTGCATCCACACCTTGGACAACGGCTGGTGAAAGTACGATCTCTGCTTGCGGATACCGTCTGCGAATCGTCGTGCAAATATCTCGGATGGCTGCTCCTGTCGGAGAAGTGACGACACCGACACGTTTCGGAAAACGCGGGAGCATTCGCTTCCTCTCTGCTGCAAACAACCCTTCTTGAGCCAATTTTTCTTTCAGCTGCTCAAATGCTAAATAAAGCGAGCCGAGACCATCTGGCTGCATCTCTTTGACGTAAAACTGATACGCGCCGTCCCGTTCGTATGCAGAAATGGACCCTCGTACAATCGCTTTTGCTCCATCTTTGGGCAAGAAACGCAGGAAGCGGTTATAACTCGCAAACATGACGACTTTGATGCGTGACTGCTTATCCTTTAGCGTGAAATACATATGACCACTGGAATGGTGGGTAAAATTGGAGATTTCCCCTCTCACCCATATATCTTGCAGGTGGGGTTCCTTTTCCAGCACCAGCTTAATATAACGATTGAGATCACTGACGGATAAGATATCTTGTAATGCCATGCGGCCCCTCCTTTACAAAAACTTGGCTTTGCCGTGCATGTAACAAGGACTATGCAAAAGAATGGATAAAGCTTATGCCTTATCCATTCTATAATAAGTTGCCAATTTTCTTCTATTGTTTTGCTTGCTTTTTCGCTGCCGCAACGGTATTTTTCAGCAGCATGGTAATCGTCATCGGGCCAACACCGCCTGGAACTGGGGTTAAAAAGCTAGCCACTTCTTTGACCTCGTCGAACTTGACATCTCCAACCAGCTTACCCGTTTCGATGCGGTTCACACCAACGTCAATGACGACAGCGCCCGGTTTGACATGCTCCTTGCCGATCATATGAGCCCTTCCGGTTGCAACGACGAGGATGTCTGCCTTTTGAGTGTATTCCTCGAGATTTTGCGTGCGAGAATGACACATGGTTACCGTAGCATTTTCCTGTTGCAATAGCAATGAGACCGGCTTACCAACGATGTTGCTGCGTCCGATCACCACTGCATGTTTGCCTGCCATTGGGGCTCCTGTGCGCTTGATCAATTCAATAACCCCGTGCGGCGTGCAAGGAAGCATCGTCTCATTTCCCAATACCATGTTTCCTACGCTAATCGGATGGAAACCATCCACATCCTTTTCAGGAGCAATGGCTTCAATTACCGCATGCTCTGAAATATGAGCAGGAAGAGGAAGCTGAACCAAAATCCCATTAACGTTCGGATTTTCGTTCAACTGTTGAATGATCACCAACAACTCTTCCTCTGTGATGTCAGCGTCCTTCATGATGATCTCGGATGAAATACCGACTTCCTCGCAGCCTTTTGCTTTACCACGCACATAGGAGTGAGAAGCCGGGTCGTCTCCCACAATGACAACGGTCAATCCCGGTACGATCCCTTGCTTTTTCAATTCAGCTACTTCGTTCGCCAATTCGGCCCGAATACTCTGTGCTACTTCTTTTCCCTGGAGAATGGTTGCAGCCATGGAGAAAATGCCTCCTTTATCAACGTCGATACGTTAAGTGTACCGATTTCCCCCTTAACTGTAAAGCCGAATTATAAAAAGTTCATATTTATTTAATGTTCGTCTTTTGCTTCATCCACCCCAACATAGCGACTCCATAGGCATTATCACCGGAGTAAACGGGGTCACAGAAGTACAGCTTTGCCTTCACGGCAGGGTGTTCCAGGCGTTTGATTAGCCTCTCACGTATGTAATAATTAGCAGCTACTCCTCCAACAATCAAGATGTCCTTCGGGTAACCTTGCTCTACTGCATGACGTAAGGACTTCTCTAGTGTATTGGCAATACATTGCTCTGTCGCCCGCGCAATCTCAGCAGGGCTCGTACTTCCTCTCTCCACTTCACGCAAAAGCGAAGCTTCTGGACCAGAAAAACTAAAGGAAAGCCCGTCAACCGCCGAAGAAATCCGAAACGCACCTGTTGCGTCCTTGGCTAATTGCTCCAACGCAGGACCTGCTGGAAAGGACATACCAAGTGCTACACCAATCCGATCGACTAGTTGCCCAGCGTGCAGATCGATTGTCCCACCGATTTTCTCAATGACGTAACCGGCTGCATGACGCTCGCACAACAACAACTCGCTGGTGCCTCCAGACAAATGCACAGCCAAAAAACGATCCTCTGTCGGACGCACCTCAGCGGTATATTCCCCCGCCGATATATGTCCCTCTTGATGAGTCGTCAAGTGAAGGGGAACCCGCAAATAAGTCGCCAACGATTTTGCCAAGCCCTCTCCTACCTTAAATACAGGCATATACGATCCGTCTTGCGGACGAGGCTTCTCGCTCACGCAAATCGCTGCAATCTCGTAATCCTTCCACTTCATTTCTTCACTTAATTCCGGCAGGTTCATCACATGCTGAAAGACGGCTTCGGATTGCTGCAGTCCGCGCTTGCCCTCCTTTACTTTCAGAAGGCGTTTTGCTTCTGCGACAATTCGGCCGTCTTCCTCAGCCAAGCACAGTGATGTCCGGTAATTGCTCGTGTCGATTCCCAACATTACCTTACTCATGCTTGTATCTCCTACCTATTACGCCTGCTTAGTTTCACGCGATTGCAAGAAGCTCGACAACACACCGTTAATGTATCGGTGGGACGTCTCGTCGCTAAAGAGCTTCGCGATCTCAATCGCTTCGTTCATCACGACTTTGTCAGGAGTGTCTTGCTCAAACATGATCTCGTAAAAAGCCAGACGAAGAATAGCGCGATCTACATTGGCGATTCGTTCCAATTGCCATCCACGCAGATACTTCTTGATTTCCGAATCAATCTCAGTCAAGTTATTCAATACACCATCGAGGAGATAACGCAAATACTGTGCATTTTCCTCGGATTCTTCCATGACGAGGGCAACCGCATCCGTTAGCGGAACCTCAGCCATATCAATTTGGAAAAGACATTGGACTGCTTTTTCTCGTGCTGTTCTTCGTTTCATACCATTCATTCACCTACTAATTAAAATGAGCTCGGACTTTTCTTATGTCACCGAAACTTGCCTGGCAAAATCTTGTCGAGTATCTCACGCAAGTCTTCTTTATGATCGAGCTTGCGACCAATATAATAACCGGTCCCGACAAACACAACAAAAACCAGTGTATCCCAAAATCCCACGAGAAGGTAGATGATGCCTAAAAAAAGTCCGGCAAAAACCCCCATTAGCTTCCCCTTGTGTTCCCACATTAACTCCCGCACCATTTACTTCACCTTCTATTCCACCCGTTTACGAGCCGAGTAGTTTTCCTGCTGAGCTACTTCCGTCACGACAATGGTCACCTCAGAAATGACAACACCAGCAATCCCCTCAACTTGCTCCTTCACGTCAGCCTGTAGCTTCTGTGTCAGTTCAGGCAATGGCGTTTCTCCATCTACCGAAACACGCAGGGTGATAATATTGCCGCTCTCGAGTGCCTTGACTGTCGTTTTCATATCGCGCACTCCTTTAACTCGGCGGGCGGCACGCTCTGCAATGGTCTGGATCGTTTGAATCGTAATGTTGACCTCACCCAAATCACTGCGCTGACGGATTCCCCGTTCTACTTTAGGCTTGTTAGAGCGGAAAGAACTGAAAAAGAAGCGAAGGCTGACTACGAGGAAAATGATCGCGACAATGAGATAGGTGATGTTCGTACCCGCCAACATCTGATCCACGTATGGACGGAAAAAATCTTGCGAGATCAATCCGCTGGTCGCTGCTATCGCGATGCAGGACAAAACAATGAGCGCAAAGCTATAAATCGTCAAGATAAAGCGGTCAAACAAGTTCACAAGCACCTCTCCTTTCAGCCATGTTTGAAAAAGGAGACAAACACGGCACGCTCCGGAAAACTCCATGAATTTACGCTGAAAGCCTAAACAAAATCACGTTTTCAAATGAGGAAAATGCCCCCTGTTCGTAGGGGGCATCCATCCGCTGCTTGTTAGCGCACGCGCTGGTGTTCTTCAACCGGTACAGGTGCCGGTACTTTTTCTTCAGCTTTCAACTCAACATCAACGATATGTACGTTTACTTCAACTACCGAAAGACCTGTCATGCTCTCAATCGTATTGCGTACACTATCTTGAATATTTCGAGCGACTTCCGGGATGCGATGTCCGTATTTGACGATGATCGAAACATCCACCGCTGCTTCGCGGGAGCCAACCTCTACACGCACACCACGTGCTATATTTTTACGGCCTAAACGTTCAGCTATTTCTCCTACGAAACCGCCGCTCATTTGCGCCACACCTTCTACTTCGGACGCAGCCATGCCGGCGATCACTTCCAACACTTCGGGAGCGATCTGGACCTTACCAAGCTCTGTTCTATCTAAATCTGGAGTAAACTCTTCCATGCTTCGCACCTCCCTCTAATTTGTAATTCATTATACCAAGCACACCGTATTTTTACAAATCAGCGCTACTTACTCTTCATCCAGGTTCAAGTCGTAGGTTTCCAAGAATTTCGTATCGAAATTCCCGCCGACAAATACTTCGTGCTCCAATACCTTCAAATGGAATGGAATCGTTGTCGTAATTCCCTCGACGACGAATTCGCTCAAGGCACGTTTCATACGGTCAATCGCTTCGTTACGATCCTTGCCCCACACAATTAGTTTGGCGATCATAGAGTCGTAGTATGGCGGAATGGAATATCCCGCATACGCTGCACTGTCTACGCGCACACCAAAGCCGCCTGGCGCCAAATATTCCGTGATACGACCTGGCGAAGGCATGAAGTTTTTCGCAGGGTTCTCAGCATTAATGCGGCATTCAATAGCCCAGCCATCCATTTGGATATCCTCTTGCGTAAAGGACAAAGGTTGGCCTGCCGCTACGGTCAGCTGCTCCTTGATCAGATCAAAACCAGTCACCAGCTCGGTTACCGGATGCTCAACCTGAATACGTGTATTCATTTCCATGAAGTAGAACTGTCCGTGTTTGTCCAGCAAAAACTCGACAGTGCCCGCACCGTGATAGGAAACGGATTTTGCCGCCGCAACAGCAGCTTCACCCATTTG
This sequence comes from Brevibacillus sp. IT-7CA2, assembly GCF_949767855.1. Classification (NCBI taxonomy): domain Bacteria; kingdom Bacillati; phylum Bacillota; class Bacilli; order Caryophanales; family Paenibacillaceae; genus Brevibacillus; species Brevibacillus sp. IT-7CA2. The sequence goes on along the minus strand of NZ_CATKQT010000022.1, from coordinate 165,060 downwards.
TCGGCGCAGCTCTTCACTCAATGCTGGAGATGGGGCTTCCTCGATCAGCTTTTGGTGACGACGTTGGATGGAGCAGTCGCGCTCACCCAGGTATACGGCATTGCCATGCTTGTCTGCCATGATTTGAATTTCCACATGTCGTGGGCCTTCTACGAACTTCTCCAAGTAAACCCCTGGATTGCCAAAAGCCGTTTTCGCCTCGTTTTGAGCCTGACGGATCGCTTTTTCCAAATCTTCGTCATCAACGGCTACGCGCATACCGCGTCCGCCGCCACCGGCTGTCGCTTTGACCATGACAGGATAGCCAATCTCGTTTGCGGTGACTACAGCGTCAGCCACATCTTCGATCAGTCCTTCCGTACCTGGTACAGTAGGTACACCTGCCGTTTTCATCGTATCCTTAGCTGTGGACTTGTCACCCATCTTCACAATTGCTTCTGGGTCTGGACCGATAAAGGTAATGTTGCAGGCGGTACAGATCTCGGCAAAGTCGGCGTTTTCCGCCAAGAAGCCATAACCAGGATGGATGGCATCTGCCCCTACCTTGGTCGCTACACTCATGATGTTAGCTATATTCAAATAGCTTTCCTTGGATGCCTTTGGACCAATACAGTAAGCTTCGTCGGCCAGCTTCACATGAAGCGCTTCACGATCCGCTTCGGAGTAGACGGCGACCGTACGAATGCCCAGCTCGCGGCATGCCCGGATAATACGCACGGCAATCTCCCCGCGATTGGCAATCAATACTTTTTGAAACATTCCGCTCTCCCCCACCTTATTCTGGCTTCACCAAAAACAATGCTTGGCCATACTCAACCAATTGACCGTCTTCTACGAGCACTTTCACGATCTCGCCGCTTACTTCTGCTTCGATTTCGTTAAAGAGTTTCATAGCTTCTACGATGCAAACAACTTTGCTCGCAGTCACTTTGTCACCAGCTTGTACGTAAGGCGGCTTGCCTGGTTCTGGTGCGCTATAGAAAGTCCCTACCATTGGAGATACAATCTTGTGGAGATTTGCATCATCCGATGCTTGTACAGCTGCTTTCGGAGCTTCTACTGCGACTGGCGCTGCCGCAACAACTGGCTGTGCCGGGATATGTGCAACTGGTGCTGCAACAGGAGCTTGAACCGCTGGTTGCGTTACGACAATCGTTTCCGTACCATTGGATTTTTTCAGAGACACCTTGGCACCTTCTGTTTCCAAGTTAAATTCTTGAATGGATGATTGATCAATTAACTTAATGATTTCGCGGATTTCATGCATTTTCATTACGAACAAGCACTCCTTCTTTTCTTTCAATAGAGGTTCGTGGAGTCCATTATGTATCCTTTTGGCAAACCATAAATCCATGGTAGCCTGTTGCCTATACCACGTCAAGAAAGGATTTCCCCGCTTCTTTTCTAACAGAAGCGAGAAAATCCTTACCATCATGCCCGTTTCTCCTATCCCTTATAACGAGAAAGTACCGCAGCTTTTATTAGGATGACTTGTATTGTACGTTAATGTTTGTCGCCGGGATATTCAAGTGCTGCTTCACGTTTGCAATGATTTCCACGACCTCGTTTGCGCTCAATTTATCTTTTTGTACAATGACTGTCGCCTTGTCATTTTGGACAGTAACGACCGCATCCTGATAGCCACTCGCCTTGAGCATTTCTTCTGCAGTCATCGTAGCGCTTTCCATGTTGGACAGTTCTTCAAACTTGGCCATCGCTTCTGCTACTGCCTGTGGAGAGGAATCCGTGCTGTTTACAATTGCGAGCTGTTCGTCTTTTTGTTGCTGCAACATGGCTTCGCGTTTCATTTTGTAGCCTTGGAAGATTTCACTCGCTGTTTCTGCTACTGGAACGACCGTGTTCGTTGCTGCTGGCTTCGCTTCTGGTGCAGCAGGAGTTTTGACTTCCTTTGTGCCAGTTTTTTCGTCTACCGGAGCTGTCTTTGGAGCTTGATCGACAGGAGTTGCTTGTGGGGCGTGATCTACTTGCTTGGATTCAACAACCACGCCAGAAATTTGCTCTTGCTTCTGGACGGCTTGCTCTTGTCCTGATGTTGGGACCTGTTCTTGCGGCCCCTTCACCAAGTAATAGCCGGAGAGCACAACCATGACAGCAAGCATTGTCAACAACCATACCGTTTGCTTTCGCAGAATCATTCGCCATTACCTCCTACCCTTTTTTGGGCAAAATGGATATTTTATAAGCGGGAACATCCAAAACCTTTTGAACGGCTTCAGTGATCCACGCTTTAACCTGGATGTTATCGGCCCCTTTAGCCACTACCAGGACCCCGCGGACTTTCGGCTTCAGCGTCTTCACAATAACAGGGGCATCTTGCTTGCCGCCTTGCACGATGACGACCTGCTCATCTCGTGACTGGTCATTTTGATTGCGGGTTGCCTTTTCTTTGTCCATTTCCTGATTGGTTGAGGAACGAATGTTGCGATTTTTTTCCACAACCAGCTCTGGTGTTGATTCCAGATTGACCATGACCTCTACTTCGCCGACGCCGACAACAGAAGCGAGGATATCGCGCAGCTGTGTCTCGTAAATGTTTTCATATTCGGCAATAATGTCGGTAGTCGGTGATCCCCCTAGCACCTGGGAAGTTGAATCGCCTCCAGGAGGACCTGGCGCCTCACTCCCTATATCTCCAAATCCGAGTGGCTGATCTTTTTCCACTCTGAGGAAATCCGTCAAAATCATAATGGCTACGCCTATTCCCAATATGACGATGAAATAATGCAGCGGCTTCAGTTTTTGGTTTTTGCCCTTGCTCCCCACTACGATTTTCTTTTCTTCCTGCATCGTCTCGCCTTGTTGCTTCATAAACAGACTTTTCAGCTTTTCCCACAATTGGTTCATTGTTTTCACCTCGCTTCACTGACTGTATCCGCTACTGTTTCTCTCTTTCTCTCGATTCGTCTTTGATAATGACCTGACTCTTCGAAAGCCCCCACTCTTTGGCGACATCGTTTGTAATTTGCACGTAAAGTGGGTTGTCATGATGAGCTGTTGCTGCAATATCTAATTTGGGATCAGGTTGTATTTCAATGGGTTCGCCAATCGTAATCTCAACAGGCTGGACAGGTTTAATCGGTTCAATCGTGCTCTGCCCTTTTTGCTCTTCCTTGTTCGCGTCACCGACTACCAGCTCGATTCGCTCAAGGGTTGGTTGTTCTGGATTTTGCTGATTAACAGTAATCGTGACATCTTCGACAGTTACGCCGTACTGCTCTTTGACACTGGCTTTTACTGAGGACGCTACCTGTGACTGGACGTAAGCGGTCATCTGTTGGTTTTGTTGACCGAGCAGCTTGTCAGTAATGCGTTTCCACTCTGCCGAAGCAGGCTTGTTCAGCTCTTGTTGGTAGCGATCCAGACGAAAGGCTAAATCTTCCTGCGAGAGGCTAAACAGACTAAACACGGGAGAAATGATCGTCAGCAAGAGAATCAAGCCCATCACCATTTTTACGTAGCGTTGCAGTGTCGTATTGGGCAGGATCAGATCGAGGAAGGCAGCCAAAAGGACGAGCAGGATAATTTTTTTCAACCACAGTGTTAACCAAGTCATTTCATCACCTACCGAACCATCATGGAGATGTTGCCCGCCGCAATAATGATCGTAATCGCCAGAAAGAACATCAAGCCGACTGTCGCCAAAGCAGCGAAGACGAACAAAAGACTTTTCCCAATCGTACCTAACGCACTGATGATTGGGCTGTTTCCAAGCGGTTGGAGTACGGCAGATGACAGATTGTAGATCAGAGCCAGTACCAGTATCTTCAAAGCCGGAAACGCGCATAGCATGATCAGGATCAAGACTCCTGCCAAGCCGACGGCATTTTTGACCAGTAGCGAGGCATTGAGTACGGTATCTGCCGCATCGGAGAACACACGACCTACTATCGGGATGAAATTGCCCGTGATGTATTTCGCTGTTCGGAGCGTGACCCCGTCCGCAACGGCTGAAGTCGCTCCCTGTATGGAAATGATGGCGAGAAAAATCGTCAGAAATGAGCCAAGGACACCCATTGCAATATTGCGAAGCAAGGTCGCTAACTGTGTGACTTTGTACCTCTCTGAAAACAGGCTGACGATAGAGAGCATCGCTGAGAGAAACAGTAGCGGAAACACGACGTAAGAGATCATCATGCCACTGGTGTTGATCATGAAGATAATCAGCGGGTGAAACATAGTGGCGGATGCCAGATTTCCTACCGAAGCAAGCAGCGCGATGACGAGTGGGATCATGGCTAGCATGAAATCAGACATGTTCGCGATTGCATCTTTGGCATAGGTAATGGCGACATGAAAGCTGTTGATCGCAAGGACCATCAAGACGAGATAAGTAATCGAGTACGCCACTGTCGATACCGCATTGCGTTCAAAGGCGTTCTGCATCGTTTCGAGAATCATCGCGAAGACCGTAATGATAATGATGGAGCTAAGCAGCTTGCCATTCATCAAAATCTCATGAAAGATGAATTTGCCCATTCCTTGCAGGACTCCTGAAATACTGAAGTCACCTTGCTGCATGAGGATTTGGATAAAGCCTTCCGATTTCAAGTCAGGTAAGTACCCTTTATAGTCGCGCTGCAACTGATGCCAATACTTTTCGACTCGGTCTAGCTGCAAGTGATCGACCTGTTGTTGCACGATTTGATTGATCGGACCGGCTGCGGGTGCAACAGCGGGTGTCATAGCAGCAGACACGGCAACTGGAAACAAGGCAAGAAGCAGGAACAAGAACAGGATCAGCTTGCAAGTGTGTGCCATGGACATCCCACCTCCCTTATGCCGGCAACAAGTCGATCACTGTTTCGATAATGATTTGGATGATCGGTACAGCCATAACTAGTATGAGGACTTTTCCAGCGAGCTCGATTTTCGACGCAATCGCACCTTGTCCAGCATCTCGGGTCATCTGTGCACCGAATTCAGCAATGTAGGCAATTCCGATGATTTTCAGAATCGTTTCCAGAAACACAAGGTTCAAATCTGCTTGAACCGCCAATCTTTCCAAAACCCGAATGACATCAGCTATTTTTCCGACGAGAAAGTAAAAGATGATGACTCCGCTCGCGATCGCCAGCAAAAAGGCGAACATCGGCTTCTGTTCCTTAATGACTAGCGCGAGAATCGTAGCCACCAGTCCTAGTCCGACAATTTGTACAATCTCCATCTGGAGCCCCTCCTCAGTTGAACAGGAAGACGCGTTTTACCTCGGAGAACAGATCGCCGATGTAATGGGACACCATGTACAGGACAATGATGAATCCGACCAGAGTTGCCCAATGCGCAATATCTTCCTTGCCCGCCTGCTTCAGGACTGTATGCAGGATGGCTGTTATGAACCCTACTGCTCCTATCTGGAAAACAGGTGTCAAATCAAAATCCACTGTGAACACCTCGCCTTTAGAACATCAGGATGACGACCAAGAGTCCACCTAAAAAGCCCAAACTCTTGTACATTTTTTCGTACTTTTCCTGTTCTGCACGAGCCTCCTCTTCCAGCCCTCGCAGGTGGGTGACAGCTAGGCGCAAATGCTTTTGCTGGTCTTCCCGATCGGATGATCCGAGTACCTGACCTAGACTCTCAAGCACCTCTCGCTCTTGTCTGCGCAAGGCGGTTTGAGTCCAGAGTCTATTCATAGCTTGTTGCAAGGCTTCCTCAGCCGAATGTGCCTTTTCTGTTTGCAGGAATTCAGCTGCCAGAAGAAATACTTTCCCTACCTCTTCGGAGACGCGATGACCGACCTTCACAAACGCCCGCTGCAATGGGGTCATCCCGAACACGATTTCCGTTTCGAGCATTTGCAGAGCAACGAGCAGAGCCCGAAGTTGAACGGGACGATTCGCGTAATACTTGCCTATTTGCCAACCAACCATCGACGCTGAAAACAGGATGAGTACGGCTCCCATCAGCTTGACCATGCAACCTTCTCCCTTTCAACCAGGTTCATGCTTTGATCGTAGATGGCCTGGATCGTTCCAACGCCTTTTTCGCGGCTGAGTACGATATAGCGGGAAAAGGCTCCATATCGAATCAGCTTGCCCAGCATGGGGCGTTCTGCTACTTCCTTGACGCTCGCTCCATGCGCCGAGCAAATGACGGCTACACCTGCATGAATCGCTTCCCAGACTGCGTCGCCATCCTCCGCTCTTCCCACCTCGTCCACAATCAGAACATCAGGAGACATGGAGCGAATCATCATCATCATCCCTGCAGCTTTTGGGCAAGCGTCCAGCACATCCGTTCGCGGACCGACGTCTCGTTGAGGAACTCCTTGTAAGCATCCCGCCAACTCAGAACGCTCGTCCACAATTCCTACCTTACGACTAGAGGACCACTCGCTTCCGTAGCTGATGGTTCGCGCCATATCACGCAACAAGGTTGTCTTCCCGCACTGGGGTGGGGAGATGAGCAGCGTGTTCAGCAATTTGCCATCCTCAAACAAATACGGCATGACCTTCCTGGCCGCGCCTTTTTTCTCGCGGGCAATCCGGATGTTGAAGCTGGTCACATCTCTGATTCCCTTCACTTCACCTTTGTCCAGCACCACTTTCCCCGCAATGCCAATGCGATGACCGCCAACCACCGTGATGTAACCCCTTTTCAACTCTTCTTCCAAGGCATAGAGAGAATGCTGGCTGACCTGGTTTAAGAGCTTTGCAGCCTCTTCTGCTGAAAACAACCATCCTTGCGCAGGGATCGAGGTGATTTGCCCCGACGGTGTCACATAGCTAGATTGTTGGCCAAACCGGACTTCTAGCGGCTGGTTTTGCCGAAGCCGAATCTCTTCTAGATTCTCTCTTACCGCGATAGGAAGGGCCGTCAAAATCGTGCGTAAAGTTGCTGGCAATATCGTCAAGATTTCATTCATCAGGTACCCTCCGTTTGCAGCATTCTGCCTTTGTCCACTTTGACTTACCTCCATCCTATGCAGAGGTGGACGAGATTTATGCAAAAAAAATAGCTTGCTCTCGTGCTAGAACGCGAGTGCAAGCTTTTCCTATAGGGATCAGCGATTATCCGTTTTCTTGTTATCCACCGGCTCTATTACATAGTGTCGGTAGCCTTCCTCATCTTTGCCCTCGTGCAGATAGATTTCTTTCTGGCAGCTAGGGCATGCGAACTCGTAGGTCGTATCAAGATGGGGATCTACTTGTCCTTCATACAGTTGTGCGTCTTCATCATCATCTAAATCGTAGAAAGCCGCGTACTCGTCGTCATCATCCTCACAATCGACAACGGTTTCGTACAAGTCATCATCATCCTCAAAAAGGTAGAGCTCAATGTCCTCTAAGTCTTCATCCAAGGCCTCCACATAATCCTCTGTCTCTTCCACTCGCGCGTGAAGCTCTCGTAGCTGACCCTGTACCTCACCTAGAATCTCAATCATCTCTACCATAATTTTTCCTTCGGGGCTCTTCTCCCCCACTTCCAAGCCATCTGCCAACCCTTGCAAGTATGCGATTCGATTCGCCAATGCTTCTGGCATCCACATTCCCTCCCATCCAATCTCTCCCACCTATCGTTCCCCATCTTGATTGCATTTACCAATGGAAGGAAATGGGTAACTACTTGCGGACCCCAATCAAGATGCAGGAGATCCCCACCAGAATCCAGGCAATTTTGGCAAAGCTAACCCGATCCGACATGCCTAATAAACCGATTGTTGTAGTGGTGATTAAGATGATTGGCCCGACAATCGCAAGACCCGAATTAATGAGCAGAGCTTTTTCGACCTGGTTCACTTTCAAAATGAGCAAAGCTGCAATGATCTCGATACTGCCTGAGAAGACCCTGAGCGCCGCCATACCCATAATTGCTTTTTCCAACATACCGTCTCGTCCTCCCCTCCTTTCACTCTATGCCTGTACCACATCATTTCAGCACTTTTTGCATGACCTTTATAGGCTTTTGCCCTCACTCCTCCCCTCCACTGGGCATACACTGAACCATACGCCTAGAAGAAATGAGGAACTTGCCGATGGTAGAGTGTGATCAATCGTTTTTGCCTGACAGCTGGGCAAACCCGTCCGGGCAAATCCGAGAGAAGCCCCGTGCGAAGGGCTTAACCATGGTCATTGACAAAGGCCTTGGACTTACCGCTTATTCTGACTTGTTAGCGCTGGCTGCTCCTTATATCGATCTATACAAACTCGGTTTTGGCACCATCGCGCTGTATCCCCTCGAAATACTCAACCAAAAATTGTCCCTCGCAAAACAAAATGGCGTACACATCATGCCAGGAGGAACTTTTTTTGAAATTGCCATCCGTCATAATACGATTGCAGATTATATGAAGCTGATTCGCTCTCTCGGTTTTACGGCGGTCGAAATATCCGATGGAACGTTCCCTTTATCCTTCGCACAACGTCAGGAAGCCATCAATTACGCGTTAGACAATGATCTGGTGGTCTTCACGGAAGTCGGGAAAAAAGCTGCCGATTATCGCACTTGTCGAGAGGAATTGCTGGAGACGCTTAGCTTCGACCTGCACAATGGTGCCAGTCACGTTATTGTGGAAGCGAGAGAGAGTGGGACCGTCGGCGTTTGTGACGGGGACGGCAATATAGACGATTCCTTCGTTTTAGACATTGTCGCGGCGGCCAAAGAAAAAGCCTCCCGCCTGATCTGGGAAGCCCCACAAAAAGATCAACAGGTCTGCTTCATCAAAGCCATTGGCAGCGACGTTAATCTCGGAAACATTGCCTATACGGATGTATTCTCTGTGGAGACGCTACGGCGAGGATTGCGCGGCGATACAGCCCTACTCATGGATAGAGGGAGGTTTTATCCGTGCGAATAGAAGTGGTACCGACCGTGGAAGAAATTCGTTTTGAACAGATCAGCAATCATGTTGTCATCGTCATCGATGTGCTTCGTGCCTCCAGTACGATTGTCACCGCATTAGGCAATGGATTTCGTAGCGTCATCCCGGTCGAAACCATTGGGCAAGCGAACTCCCTCCGAGCCAACGACTGTGTTTTGGCTGGTGAACGCCACTGTAAGAAAATACCGGAATTCGACTGCAACAACTCACCAACCGAAATCGCAGCTCTGGGGAAAACGGGGAGCCAGCTTATTCTCACCACGACAAACGGGACTCGCGCGATCCAAAAAGCAGAACGTGCCTCCGCCCTCTTAATCGGCTGCTTCTTGAATGCCAGTGCATGCGTGCGGCACGCTATTTCGTATCATCTCGATATTACGCTGTACTGTGCAGGTACCCGGTCGGAATTCGCTCTGGAAGACGGTCTGGCTGCTGGCTTGATGATTGCCCAGACACAACAATCGTTGCCGAGCATCCAAATTTGTGATCTGGGTGAAGTTCTAAAAGCGAGCTACCTTTACTACGCAGGAAAACTGAGCGAGCTGTTACCCCACACAACAACAGGAAAAAGGCTCGTCCAGCATCATCACGCAAACGATATACGGTACTGTGCTCAAGTGGATCAGTATCAAATCGTTCCTTATATCAAGGAGAAACGCATACTCCCCCACCTTGTCTCATAATGTGAAAGGAGAACAGGGACAGGGGTTATGATGCCAATGATGTCTGGAGAAGTGATGCTCGTCATCCTGATCGTTATCGGTCTTATTGGGCGCTCACCGATTATTGCTACTGCGGCGAGTATATTGTTGGTGTTGAAGCTAACGGCCCTGGAGCGTTTTTTCCCAACGGTAGAGCGTCGCGGATTGGAGCTCGGCCTGCTCTTTTTGACCATTTCCGTACTGGTTCCATTCGCCAGCGAAAAAATATCGTGGAAAGACGTCACACCACTCTTCACTACGGTTGTCGGCTTAACCGCACTGGCTGGCGGGGCCATTGCCACCTGGATGAATGGAAAAGGACTCGATTTGCTGCGGTCGGAGCCCCATATGATTGTCGGTCTAGTGATTGGCTCGATTATCGGCATTGTGTTTTTTCGGGGCATTCCCGTCGGACCTTTGATGGCTGCGGGCATTACTGCTTTTGTGTTGAAGCTGTGGGAATGGTTTGGAAGCAGATAAAAACGAAAATCCCCCTCTTTTCCATGCAGGAGGGGGATTTGTCTATGTTGTTTTAGCGTTTGGCGTTATTGGACGTGTCAAACGGAACTTCCCAGTTGAGGTCTTGGTATTGGCGTTGTTGAATAGCGTGAGACAGCTTTAACTCTTTTGGCTGTTTTTCAAGGTCGCGGATGAAGAATGTTCCTGTAACATGTATTCTTCCATCCTTGCCTCTTGTATATGTTGTTCCTTGAAGCTTTACATTGTATGTTTGTTTGGACTCATCCTGTGCCGACCATTCAGTCGTGTAGACGATCCCTTCTGGCAATATAGCCGAGAACGAAATCAGTGCACCTTTCCCAAAATAGGTCTCATCCCCGATTTTTTCTTCGTCCTCCGTTGTTTTTAAGGTAAAGCCCGTTAAGGTATAGGTACTGTCACTGTTCGTCACGGCCACCTTATCCTTTAACAAGGTATCTACCGGAATAGTTGCCTGAAATTTCGCTGGCTCATACAGGTACAGGGAGTGCATTTTTAATTTGTACGTTTGATCCTTTGCTAGTGGAGTTATCCCATTCCATTTCGTAACTCCTTTCCCGTCATTATGCACTTTTCCCCGGTACGAATGCTTTACGTTGTTCTTTCTAATTTGGTTAAGCTCTTCATGCATAGCATCGTCCCATCCTGCTACTACGCTCCCTTTTTCATCGAATATTTGGAACGCTACTCCCATGTCGATGAAATACCTCTCCATCCTCTCTGCTTCTGTGAACACAGCTTTTTTTGGTTCTTTTACAATCCAGCCATTTTGCTCTTTCCATTTTTGGATTTGTTCTTCTCTTTCTTTTGTCCAGACTGTTTCCAACTCTAGCAAACTTGCACTTGGAACCGTCATTATGTTTTGTAATATGATTTTTATTCCTTGCGGTGTCGTGTACTTTTGTCCGATCTCTGTATGGTTTGCCACTTCCCTTGTTTTTTTCATATCAATTGGAAACTCGACCTTCCAGCTTCCTTCTTTCCCACCCAGTATTGTTGCTTCGACACCGACGATGATCTCATCCGGCAATGTCTTGCTATCTTTCAGGAATTGGAAAACATCATGGCTGACGACAAGATACTCTCCTTCTTCACCGTAGGTATAGCCCCCTCCCCCAGGATTCAGGTCTTCACCTGACTTGGTTTTGTAAGTAAGGGACAATCCGTCTTTTTCCACATCAAACGGGATACGCTTGCCATTTTGATCCACGATATTTGCAATGATCGCCATCCGCACTGGATCCGCAACTACTTCTTTTACAACCAGTGTAATTCCTTGATCCGTCACCTTTTTATTGATTTCCTGGACATAACCCTTCTCTGCTGCCTGCTTCATTCCTTCGTCGATGCCTTGTATGGATTGTATGACACTGTTTACGTAACTCGCAAAAGTCGGAGACACCATGGACCCAAACGTAATGATTGCCGTGACACTCGCTACGGCTAACGCAGTTTTCTTCAAAATGTTTACGCTCCTTTTTTTCCAATCTGGTTTTGGCTTTGGCAATTTCACTTGCTCTAACGCCGTCATCACCTGGGAAGTAAAATCTGTGGGTAACGCGCTTGGAACGTGCAGGCTCGGGAACTCCTCGCTGCTATCCTCTTCCTCCATTATCAGCCTCTGACAGAGCAGGCACTCTTCGACATGTCGTTCCAGCAGTCTAGCTTCATCTGCAGATAGCTCACCAGTCAAATACTTGCGCAACTCTTCAGTTTTGGAGCAATTCATAGATAGCAGCACCTCCTGACATTTCTTGCGCGATACTAGCCCGGAGCTTTTTCTTGGCGTGATGGATACGCATTTGTACAGTTGTAACCGGAACATGCAAAATTTCGCTAATCTCTTTGTAGCTCATCTGTTCCAAGTATTTCAGCATAAACACAACGCGGTATTCTTCACCCAACGCCATGATTTGCTGCTGCAAGGTATCTTGCTTTTCTTTTTCCAAATAAGCTTTTTCGGGTGTATCTGATTCAATCAATCTTGTCTCTTCCAAAGGTGTTTTGGCGTAGTGCTTGTTCTTGCGCCACGCGTCAATACACAAGTTGGACGCAATCCGATACAGCCAGGCCAAAAAAGCATCTGTCGGCTTGTATTTATCCAGTTGACAGTAAGCTTTGATGAAAGCCTCTTGTGTCAGGTCTTGGGCATCCTGCTGCTGCCCCGTCATTCGATAAAGATAGCTGTATAATCGTTCTTTGTACTTGTCGACCAGGTGCGCGTAGGCATCCCGATTCCCTTTTTGTACCTGTTGTATGAGCAACCAATCATCCTGCAAAGGAAATCCTCCCATTTCAAAAAAGTTCGCTGCGCAGCGTTCGTTTTGGCAGGCTCATATGGATTAACGGATCTTTTTGTATTTTCTTTCCAGAAATGATTACATTTTTTAAAAAAGTTTGAGTCAACTTGGTGGAGGAGAAGAAAAAGCACAGTTCTCTTCGACTCTGACACGCCAGCATGGGGGATTCACTGGCCGTCTCCACTTAAAAAAGGGGACCGTCGAACCAAAGCCACCCTACGGGCGGAAGTTTCTCAAGGAAGAAGTGTTCGACAAGCGTGGTCCCCTTTTTTAAGTTCCGACTGGGTAGGCGTTGTCAAGGTCTACGAGCCCTGTGCTTTTTCTTCTCGCCAGCTTTGTTGGTCGTGTGATCGACAACATAAGAAAACCGCCCTTGAATAAGGCGGTTGAGTTCCATCGATCACTTCCACGAATGGTAGATATTTTCCGCGTACTTGGTAATGGCTTCATCGTAATCTGGATACGGATATTCGAGACTATCTGCCACCGCTTTGGAGTACTTTCGAAATAGCTCGTAGCAAGTGAATAACGATTCCCACATGTCTACGTAGCCATTTTGGCGATAAGTGGATAGTAGATCTTCCCAATCTTTTTTTGGAAGATAGTGATCGATAAATTTGTAGTTTTTCCCGACACTAAAGGTAAATCCTTTCTCACATCCGATTTGCCAAGCCATCATGCGGAGCAAATTTGGTCGGGCAATTTCGTTGAGATGGTCAATCGCAAACAGGATTTCTTTTCTCGCAAGTCCTTTAACAACGTAAGTAGAGACCATCCAAAATTCGTTGCAGCAGTCATCAAACTCTCTAGCAGTTGGCTTCTTGAGCCAATATTGATAATCGGAAGGTAGCACCTCGTGTTTGATAAGCTCGTCCTTATCCAGCAAAACCTCAACCAGGCCGTCGCAATCTGCAAAATACTGCTCTTTCTCATCTATCGGAATCAGCGTCAGATCCACTTTATTTCCATCGTCAAATAGAATGAGATAGGAAAACCAATTCCCTAGCTCGGACGGAAAAAGCTCCATATCCTCCGGTTTTTGCATCATGATCCGATTCCCAAAAACATCGAGCCATTGATCATTTTCCTTAAAAGAATCCATCTCTGTCACAAAATACGAAATATCATAATCTTGGAATGGATCAGCGGGTATATGTTTGTTCGTACGTGACCCTTCCAAGGTTACCAAGCGGATTCGATCATCCTTCCTGGCGAAATCGATCAGCATGCTCATCATTTCTTGTTCCGTTCTCAAAGCCATACCCCTCCACCCTACTATTACTCCGTACTACTTAATTTAGTGCAATTACATAATTTTTACAATACTACATCAATAGGAGAAACAAATAAAAAAGCTGCACCCATATATGGGCACAGCTTTTTCTTGCAATCCGTACTTTTACGCGCGGGAAACGTATGCTTCCGTACGAGTATCGATGATCAGACGCTCTCCTTCTTCTACGAAGAGAGGAACGTTTACTACGAAGCCAGTTTCCAAGGTCGCTTTCTTTGTTACGTTAGAAGCAGTGTCACCTTTTACACCTGGCTCACATTCTGTTACAACGAGTTCAACCGTATTCGGCAATTGAATACCGATTGTTTCTCCGTTGTACTGCATGATTTGCACGTTCATGTTTTCCTTGAGGAAACGCAGTTCACGCTCGATTTGCTTTTGAGTGAACGTCATTTGCTCGTATGTTTCAGTATTCATGAAAGTGTATTCATCGCCACTAGCATACAGGTATTGCATCGTGCTGGATTCAATCCGGGCAGGGTTTACTTTTTCGCCACCGCGGAAGGTCATTTCTGTCGTGTTGCCGCTACGCAGATTGCGCAGTTTGGAGCGAACGAATGCCGCACCTTTACCTGGTTTTACGTGTTGGAATTCTAGCACGGTAAAAATATTGCCATCCACTTCGATTGTCAAACCGGTACGAAAATCGTTTACAGAGATCATGGTAGTCCTCCCAAATCAATCAATAACAGAATAAGTATAAATTACACTGGCAAAATGAGCAACTCTTTCGTGGACTTGTTCAGGTTCTCATGACCATCAGCTGTAATCCACACATCGTCTTCGATCCGAACGCCACCAAGACCTGTTACGTAAATGCCTGGCTCCATCGTTACGAGCATACCTGGCTCCAATACGAAGGTACTTACAGTCGACAGCCCTGGCAGCTCGTGAACTTCCAATCCGAGACCGTGACCTGCGCTATGTCCATAGGCATCGCCATAGCCTGCTGCTGTGATGATATCTCTCGTTGCTGCGTCAGCGTCTTTTGCGGATACACCTGGCTTCAGTGCATCTAAACCTGCCAGCTGAGCACGCAAAACAATTTCGTAGATTTCACGCATTTTCGGGTCTGGCTCTCCCACAGACAACGTGCGTGTGATATCGGAATTGTAGCCCTGATAAGCAGCTCCGAAGTCGAGCGTAACCATTTCCCCTGCCTGAATCACTTTCTCGGAAGCTCGTCCATGTGGCAGAGCACCGCGTACACCTGACGCTACGATCATATCAAAGGCAGAGCCTGTAGCTCCTTGTTTACGCATGAAGAATTCCAGTTCCAAAGCAACATCGGATTCACGCACACCTGGCTTGATGTAGCCTTGAATATGCGTAAATGCTGCTTCCGCGATACGAACCGCTTCACGAATAATAACCATCTCGGATTCGTCTTTAAACATGCGGATTTTTTCAAGCAGACCGCTTGTTGACACCAGCTCTACTCCGTCAAATCCTTTGTTCCATTCCTGATAGGTGCTAAAGGACACGCTGCTCTCGAATGCCAAGCGCTTAATCCCTTTTTCTTGCAGGAGCTTGGCCATCGCTTCAACAGCTTTTCTCTCGTTATTTACCACTGTAAAATCTGGTGCTTGTTCTTGCGCTTGTTCCACATAGCGGAAGTCAGTGACGAGAAACGCCTCTGTTTCGGTGACAATTACCCACCCCGTTGATCCGGTGAAACCACTCAAGTAGAAGCGATTCTCTGTTTTTTCGGTAATAAACGCCTCTGCTCCAACTTGTGTCAGTGCCTCGCGCAATTTATGCAGACGTTGTTTCATGGCAGCCTTTTCCCCTTTTGAAAGCTTTTATTTTTTTTCGATTTTACGGACGAGCGCTCTTAGTGCCCACTCATATCCATCGATCCCCAATCCGACAACTTGTCCAATCGCGATAGGAGCGATGACTGAGTGATGGCGAAATGGTTCCCGTGCATGAATATTGGAAATATGTACTTCAATCGTTGGCAGAGCCACACTGGCCAGTGCGTCTCGGATCGCATAGCTGTAATGTGTGAATGCCCCTGGGTTGATCAAGATACCGTCATGGACACCTCTCGCCTGATGAATCGCGTCGATGAGGACACCTTCGTGATTCGATTGGAGATGCTCAAGCTTTCCGCCCAACTCATCCATGACACCCGTCAGGATTGTCACCACATCCTCCAGCGTTTCCCTTCCGTAAACATCCGGCTCCCTTGTCCCCAATAAATTCAGGTTGGGCCCATTCAATAACAAGACGGAAGTCATCGACCATCCCTCTCCCTATAAAAGTTTTTTTATTAATGAAACATTTTACCACAAGCCGTTCTGATTCCAAAGTAGACAAATCGCCCAAGCAACATTTCGAACATTGTTACATCCATTTTGACAAGGAACGGAGAAATCCTCCTACCTTGTGGACTCATTCCATGTATGATTCTCGTCTGATTGCTCGAGTATGATTGTCATCCCAATGAACAAGCCAAACGTCAAATACCAAGCGCCTTCCGTACTTAAAGTGGCAACCTCCCAATTTCCGATATGAAAGAAGAAACCCGCTATCCCTAACATGACCGCCCCGTAGACGAGTCCCAGCCACCACGCACGGATCCGGCTAAAAAGCAAGCTGAACACAAATGAAGCAACGGCTGTTTCAACGAACAATACGATACCACCAAGGCACACGCTCGCAAACGTATTTTCGTCCTCGATGCTGATAAAGGGACGTGCAAAGGCTCCGATTCCGTACGGGGTCATGTTCAAAAAGTGAGCCATCAAACGAACGAGCCCCCAAATGATAGTTCCCCAGAATGCGACCTCCAAAATCTTCGAAGTGGAGATTCTTTTACTCCCTTGCCTACCTTCTTCTGTATGGGATACGCGCGCTTGCTTATGCTTCCGTCCTGTTTTGCTTATTTCCATTTCCATCACCTCTGATCTCTAGTATGCTCTTCCTCTAATCTTTTCACTTTCGCTTTACATTTGTTGGAAAAGTGCGAACTCCTTGTAGCTTCAAGTCGCCATTTCCGTTAATATAGTGGTAAGGATGGTGATTGTATTGGCGCAACAAAACGTACCTAGCTACGGCGGTCAGGCCGTCATCGAAGGAGTTATGTTCGGTGGCAAAACCATGACTGTTACGGCTGTTCGCAAAAAAAATCATGAAATTGAGTATTTTGAATCCCCCCGATCGGAATATAAATGGATTACTACGCTAAAAAAGATTCCGTTTGTGCGTGGGATTGTTGGTTTGGTCGAAGCCAGCGCCAATGGGGCCAAACATCTCAACTTCGCCTCTGAACAATACAGTATGGAGTCTGGAGAAGAAGTATCTGAAAGTCCATCGAAGCTCACCATGATTTTAGGTGTTGCTGTCGTCGGGGTACTTTCCTTCCTGTTCGGGAAATTCGTATTTACACTCGTTCCCGTTTTCCTGGCCGACTTTTTACTCGGAAAATGGGTACCGGATGGCGTTCCTCAAACGTTGGCTGAAGGCGGATTTAAAATCTTGCTCCTCCTCGGTTACATTACAGCGATTGCACAAGCTCCGTTGATTAAAAGGCTTTTTCAATACCACGGAGCCGAGCATAAAGTGATTAACGCATTCGAATCCGGGGTAGAATTAACAGTAGCCAATGTACAAAAATTTTCCGCTCTGCATTATCGTTGCGGGAGCAGTTTTCTCATTTTCTCAGTGTTCGTCGGTGTAGTGATTTACTCACTGTTCAGTTATGACTCCCTGACGGAGAGGGTCGTACAACGCATTGTTCTTTTGCCACTGGTAATCGGCGTCTCTTATGAGGTTTTGCAGTGGACAAACAAGCTCCGAGATGTACCCGTCCTACGTTACCTTGGTTATCCAGGATTGTGGTTGCAAAAGATCACAACTCGTGAACCAGATGACAGCCAAGTCGAGGTAGCCATCGCTTCCTTCCAAAAGATGCGGGAGCTTGATCAGAAGCACGTGCAGGAAAGAATGGTTACGACCGGATAACGTGAGGCATTTTTATTCCCATAGAGGTGAAGCCCTATGTTACGCCGTATTCCACCAGTGATTCTGATAGTGATCGTGTTAGCGATTTACGGATTTTTGATAACACTCATCAATGATCCTGTCAGTACGATTATCATCTCGGGATTATCCGTTGTACTTTTCTTGGTCGTGCGCAACTATTTACAAACCGGCTCCTTCTTTTCACAAGGCGCAAGCAAACCTAGACAGCCAAAGGTCAAGGTGAAACCAAAACCATCCATTGCTCGGCAAGCAGTGAAAAAGCAGTCGACTACCCCGAGAAAAGATCATCCGTTTCGTGTGATCGAAGGCAGCAAAGGGAAGCAAAAAGAGAAACAAGACGAAAAATCGCAAAATAATATCTCCCACTAAAAACAAGAACAGGTTGCCTGAATCGGCGACCTGTTTTTTTATTAGACCAGTATTTTCGGAGAGCTATTGCGAAACACTTTGACGTAATCTTCAAAATCCCATTGCGCCAAAAATTTGTGAGCCGCTGCCTCCCCTGACTCAAACAATTGTTGCCGCATTTCTTTTGACAGCTGAAATTGGGTAGTCCTCACCCCTAATGTATGAATGAAAATCGTCCGAACGGCTTTTGCCTTTTCCACAAACAGACGGTCATGGGCATCGAGCATGGTCGCAAGCAATCCCCGAGAGAAGGAAAAAAGACCGTTGATGCTAGTCGCTTCTCTCCTGTCTTGATCATCACTCAGGCGAAAACCAATCGTCGGCCACCGGGGAGTCCCCGGTACATCAAATAACCACACGGGGTAGTTGCTCAATAATGCGCCATCGACGATGTAGTGCACATGTCCAGCACTTGTCAGCTTTGCAGGCTGAAAAAAGAACGGAATCGAGGAAGACATACGAACGGCTCGTGCCACAGGAAAATGATCGGGTTCTACACCATACCGTGCCAAATCGTCGGGTAATATAAGCATTTTTCCGTCAGTGACATCAGATGCGACAACTTTCAGCTTACCAGGCGGAAGATCTCCGAATGTTCGTACTCCTTTTCGTAGTAACAACTCCTCTATGAACAACTCGATTCGATCTGCTCGATAAATCCCTTCCCGCACGACTAGTTCATAGATTGGTCCGATGAGAGGGAGCCTGCCCAGCCCTGAGCGCTTGAGAAAGTGAAGGTAATCCAGCTCTTCAAAGATCGGTTTCAACTCATGGCTGGAATAGCCTGCGCCGAGCAAAGCTGCAACAATGGAGCCTGCCGAGGTACCAGCGAGCCTTTCCCAGGTGTATCCATTCTCCTCCATGACTCGCAAGGCACCAATAAAAGCGATTCCTTTTACGCCACCACCTTCAAAGACCGCATCCGCTTTCACCTTGTTTCCCCTCCCTAAAATTCCTCCCCATTTTCCATGTATAAGACGACAGCTTTTCCGTTACCACAAAGAAAAACGCAAGCCTGATCGGCTTGCGCTATAATACGATAACGATATAGACTATTCCTCTTTTTGCTCATCTAACAAACGAATGTTACGAAGCTCTTCTATACGTTTTGGATCTGCCTCGAAGTACTGAACCAGATACTCCAGGCATGTAATCGATTCCCAGCTCAGGTGGTGCTCGATTCCTTCCACATCCTGATAAATATGCTCTTCATCCAAGCCAATGATCCGCATAAATTCTTCCAAAAGACTGTGACGGTCCACTAGGCGTTTTCCGATTTTCTTCCCTTTTGGCGTCAAGACAAGCCCACGGTATTTTTCATAAACGAGATACTTGTCTTTGTCTAGCTTCTGAACCATTTTCGTGACCGAAGAGGGATGTACTTCCAACGCTTCAGCAATATCGGAGACACGAGCATAGCCCTTTTCTTCAATTAAGTTGTAAATGCGTTCCAAATAGTCTTCCATACTCGGCGTCGGCGGCATTGTGAACCCCTCATTTCCAAACCGTTATTTCATCTAGCCAAAAAAGGCACGTAGAAATATGATACCGCGTAATGAGAAGCATTTGCAAGAGAAAAGTACCTATCGCAGCTGTTTTTCTGGTGTTGGATTCATCATTTGGACATATTGTACGAGTTGTTGACCCAACTGCTCCATGCGCGCCTGTAGACGCTCATCCTTCAGCTTGCCTTCTGGTGTAAAGGCATTGTAAGCACTTGGGATGGAAGGGCTAGATGGCAACGGCCATGCATGCAGATTGCGCATGATTAACTGCAAAGTGTTGACCGTATTCGTTGCACCCATGCTCCCCCCAGCGACGCCAATAATGGCAACCTGCTTGTCACGCAAAATGCGCCCTTCCAGGAAGTCAATGGCGTTTTTCAAAGCACCTGTCATTGTGCCATGGTATTCAGGCGAACCGATCACAAGTCCATCCGCTTCAGAAACCGCTTTGACAAATTGATGGACAATTTCAGGGTACGTACTAGTATCATCACGATCATCATACAGCGGCAGCTTCCAATCCGCGAGATGAATCATTTCAACATCGGCACCAGCATCCTTCGCTGCTTCGAGTACAATATGAATCGCTTGTTTTGTCGTAGAATTGGCATTCATGCTTCCGGCTATTCCTACAATTTTCATGGTTTCACCCCATCGATAATCTAAATACTGGTATGATCATCATTATATTCCATTAAGTATAATTTGTAAACATTTATGTTTATTTAATATCATCTGTTCTGAACAGACCTGTTTGTCTCATACACTTGTACCAAGTTGCAAGTGAGGATGATGCCTATGGACAAAGTCGCTTGGCATATCGCCGTGCTTTTTGCAGGGTCTGCGTTAGGTGGATTCTACTTGGGTGGATATGAGTGGTTACGCTTTTTTACTTATTTCGGTTCCTGGGGGACAATAGGCATTGCACTTGCGGCTCTTGGCCTCGGATGGTTCGGCGTCCAGCTGTTGACCTTTTGCCATCGCAAGCAAATTCGCTCCCTGTACGAGCTGTACTACGTATTGTGTGGCGAAGCATTCGCTTCTAGCCTATCTGTCATCACCCACATTCTTCTATTGGGCTATACAGGAGTCATGCTTGGCCAACAGGCAGATTTCCTCTTGGAGGAGTTCTCTCCTCTATGGTTCATCCTTCTGACCATTGCAGTCATCTTCTTTATCATAAATCGTTGGAGATGGATTGTCACTGCAATAGCCATATCTCTATCCATCGGTTTATTATTATTCGGATTGATTTTCAGCGCACAAACCCATGTGCCAATACCGAGCTTGGGTTATCAAATGAATGTGAACTGGCTGATTCACGCCGTATTTTTCCTTGCCTTGCATTTTCTTATCAGCTTGGCCACGACTCTACCTCTGGCAGTACGTGCGTCCCATGAGCGATCTGTTCGGATGGGGGCAATCATCGGAGCTGGAATCTTCCTTCTGTTCACAATGTTAGGTCAAGCTATCCTTCTTGCCCACTGGCATGATGCCCACGCCTCTGTACTGCCTATCAAACAAATTTTGGTTCAAATGATGACGGGTGGCGATTGGCTTCTCGCTATCCTCTCACTTGTACATGGTGGAGTCATTGTCGCAGCCCTACTCTACTCGCTGACACATCCCATTGCGACACGTCAACATCTACAAATGCTGCCACTGATTGTCGTCATGCTGCTTACCGTATTTGTATTCGCTCTCCTCACACTCATTGTTCCGTGGAGTATGTCTGCAATCGCCAGTGCAGCGACCTATTGCGGCATGTTCGTAATGGGCTGGTACGTTTGGAAGCATCAGAATTGACCTGATTGTTTACTCGTAGCTCCTGTGGTCAAGACAAAATCTTGGCCACTTTTTTCGCATTATAGGAGCCAATTCAATATTCCGATCACGACCAAGAGAACAAGGATAAACACCAAAATATTCAACGGACTCGTCATCACGTAAGCCTCCTCAATACATGGTTACTCTCTCTCATTTTATCACATATGAAAAACGTCCCCCGAAGGAGACGTTTACTGCAAAGCCTCACTCTCCGCTCTTAGCTGTCCCCCATTTGGAGAACCTATCGGATAAGCTGGCGTTGTTTGTTCCGTAATTTTGTGAATCGCTGAAAGGACCGCCTTTGTCGCCGTTGCGATTTGTTCCCAATCCATTTGCGCCAAGGAGTCATCTGTTGCTTGTCCGGTCTCTGCACTCGTCACAAGTGCCGTAGGAATACCTGCGGCGGCTAAAGAGCCTGCTGCACCGTTTCGTTCACGCGTCCCATCCTTGTTGGAAGGAGACACCCCCGCTGCTCTCAGGAGTTGGATTGGCAGATTTTCGTTGCCCAGCGAATTCGTTGCTACGAGCTCTGCCTTTTGACTGCCCACCCCCTCGACATAGAAGGCTGCTATCATGGCTTGTCGCTCTTTGGCTGATAAGGCATTCGCATAAGCAATCGGGCCTCTGCTTCCCGATGTAACCGCGCCAAAGCTTACGAACCTCACTTCCGTATCAATCGGCTTGTCAGCCATACTACGCGCTATCTCCAGCAAGGCCGCTACACCGGAGCCATTGTGATTTGCCCCAACCGATAACCCAGCGGAATCATGGTGAGCAGATACCATCACGACCTGCCCGGTGTCGTTTTGATTGGGCTTTCGGCTTGCCACGATATTATACGAGGTTTGCTTGGTGGTTGCGGCTCCTTCTACCTTGACGGTTCCCTTTACGGGCCGCTTGTCCATGATGCGTTTTTGGAGCATCGTGCCATCCGCCTTGGACAAAGCTATAACAGGAACAGCGATATCCAAGGGTTCACCCAGTGAAGCATTCCATCCTCCCTCTCGATCATTCCAGATGATAAGAGCAACGGCTCCGGCAGCGGCTGCTTGACGTACTTTTTCTCCGAACGGAATCTCGCCTCGCTTGACCAAAGCAATCTTTCCCCGTGATGCCTCATTCGCAAAATCAACCGCTCTTCCCAGGCCTGCATCCACCACGTCTGCTGTCGCGTTTCCATTGATTCCAAAAGCAAATCCACTTACTGTCCATTTTTGACCCTGCCATTCTTCTATCGTCAGCGATAGAGTAGTAGGCTTTCGGTACGTATAATAAGAAAAGGGATCGAGCTTGGTCTTGTACCCATAAGATCGAAGTGTATTTTCCACATAGACAGCTGCCGCAAATTCCGTTTCAGTAGCAGGTGGACGGGCTGTTCTTGCCAATTGCTCGACATGGCTGTACAAGCGTTCACTATCGATCCAATCTTGCGTTTCCTCTGCATGAGCACGATGTGAAAGGAAAGGTATCGGCAATATCGTTCCACAAACAAGCAAGGCACATAGCGCATAATGACGGACAGATCGCATGGCATTCTCCCTTTCCTTCGCTCTTTGCATTTATTATGGGCGGTTACGACAAACCGAGTCTAGTCAGAATAGTTAGTCAAATAACTTCATCCTGCGCCATCCCTGGACAGCTTTCGCTTTCTTCTGCCCAAAACGTCGATTTTTCGAGTGACTTCCCACCATATAAATTCTTAATAGAAAGGTGCTTTACTCCGTAAAATTATTGATAAAGAAAAGGCGACTTTCAAATTGACCTATGTCCTTCCCTTTTGCTAAGGTGGAATCAACAAAAAACCGTTTGAAAGAAACGGATTGGAATCCTGAGGGGGAAGTACCATGCTGTATGTAGATGGCAAATGGGTAGAAGAAGGGCAAGTCGCAGTTCATCCAGAAGACCGCGGATATAACTTTGGGGATGGCATCTATGAGGTAGTACGTATTTATAAGGGGCGCATGTATCAATGGGATGGACATGTTACCCGCCTGTTTCGAAGTGCCAAAGAAATAAAAATGGAGCTCCCTTGGAGCGCAGAAGAGCTAACAGACTTAGCGAATCAGCTAATCGCCAAGAACAACATCACGGAGAATGACGACGCCAGCCTTTACCTGCAAGTATCTCGTGGCGCCTCTCCGCGTGTTCACGATATTCCGTCTGGTATCAAGCCTGTGATCATGGGCTTTGTCCGTCGCAAGGACCGCCCTGTCGCCGATATGAAAAAAGGTTGGTCCGCTCAGCTCATCGAAGATATCCGCTGGCTGCGTTGCGATATCAAAACACTCAATCTGCTAGGGGCTGTTCTGGTCAAACAATACGCAAAGGATGCAGGTGCCCAAGAATCGATTTTGCACCGTAACGGCGTCATCACAGAGTGTAGCTCTTCCAATTTGTTCGTCGTGAAAAATGGCGAGCTGTATACGCATCAGGCTGACAATCTGATCTTGCACGGAATTACCCGCCAAGTGGTCATTGATTTGGCTCGGGACAATGGTATCTCTGTACATGAAAAAGCATTCGACGTTGCTTTCTTGAAGCAAGCTGATGAAGTATTCCTCACCAGCACCACCGCGGAAATCATGCCGCTCATCTCGGTAGATGGCGTCGCTGTCGGCAACGGACAGCCAGGGCCTGTCGTTCTTTCGCTACAAGACTTGTTCGAACAGCATATCAACACAAGTGTACTCGTGTAATGAAAAAAAGCTCTCCCGGTATGCATATACATCCGAGAGAGCTTTTCTTTATTGTTTAACGACGCAGATTCCATTCGTCAGTGGCATAGCGCGTCTTAACGAGTTCTTCTGCCAAAGCAAGTTCTTCGTCCGTAAGCGTTGAAGGGATCAGCTCCACTTCCAATCCAGATGCAAAGCCTTTCGAGAACGCCTCGATAGATTCTTGGAGACTGATTGGACGTGGGCTTACTTCGTTGATCGTCACTGCTTTTTGTCGGAAACTATCGATCATCCGTTGTTTTACCCGTTCTGACGGGAAATGCAAGAGCGAGAATAGCAGATCTACGTCCATATCAAGCAGAATAGAGCCGTGCTGAAGAATAACTCCCTTTTGTCGAGTCTGAGCGCTTCCTGCTACTTTTTTCCCCTCTACCACGAGCTCATACCAAGAGGGAGAATCGAAGCAGGCGGATGACCCTGGAGAATTGTACTTTTCCTTCTCCTCTTCACTCGCCAAGGAAACCATTTCCGCCGAGAGTCCAAGGTTTTGGAATCCGTGCAGCAGTCCCAAGCTGATGATTTTGTAAGCTTCTGTCACACTCGAAGGCATTTTCGGATGCTCTTCGGATACGATGACACTGTATGTCAGCTCCTGATCGTGGAGAACAGCACGCCCTCCCGTCGCTCTGCGAACAAAGCCCAGTCCTCTATTTTGAACTTCCTCCAGGTTGATTTCCTTGATGGCCTTCTGGAAATAACCAATTGACAGTGTCGCCGGGTCCCACGTGTAAAAACGAACGGTCGGGGGAACCTTGCCCTCACTGTGTAACTGCAAAATTGCTTCATCTACTGCCATATTCATCGCGGGTGACATTGCTTCCGTCACGATATAACGCCACTGTTCCATCTATGTACCTCCTCATTCACAACGCCTTCATTGTACGCTTCTGGCATGAAGGACGGCAAGCCTCTGATGCGCTAATTTGCGCGAGCTGTTTCCTGCAAAATGGCCATAACCTGCGCCAATGCATCTGTATTTTTCTCATTCTCTTCGCGCATTCGCTGCAAGATGGACTCCCTGTTCTTTTGCAAGTCATTCACCGCTTGAAAAAAGCGATCATTCGTTAGCTCTTCTTCCCTCATGATAGCACCAATCCGAAAGAAAAGCCGCCCGTAACAACAGGCGACTTTTCTTTGAATCTAGAATTATGCTTGCGGTTGATAACGCAGAATTGGCTTTCTTGCCGCTGTCGCTTCATCCAAACGTTTGACCACAGTGGTATGAGGGGCTTCCTGAACGATTTCTGGTGTTTCCTCGCACTCGCGAGCAATTTGGAGCATGACGTCGATGAACTCATCGAGCGTTTCTTTTGTCTCGGTTTCGGTCGGTTCGATCATGAGGCACTCGTCCACGATCAATGGGAAGTAGATCGTTGGCGGGTGATAGCCGAAGTCGAGCAAGCGTTTTGCGATATCGAGCGTGCGTACGCCCAGCTTCTTCTGGATTACACCAGACAGGACAAACTCATGCTTGCAAACGCGATCAAATGGCAGATGATAAGCTGTTGCCAGACGACGCATCATGTAGTTGGCCGAGAGCACCGCGTTTTGAGAAACTTGCAGCAAGCCTTCTGGACCCATGGTACGGATGTAGCTGTATGCACGAACAAGAATACCGAAGTTTCCGTTGTAGCCTTTTACGCGACCGATAGAAGCCGGACGATAGCTGTCCCAGTAGAAGCTGCCGTCTTCCTTTTTCGCTACGATTGGTGTAGGCAGGAATGGCTCGAGAATTTTTTTCACGCCGACCGGACCTGCACCTGGACCACCACCGCCGTGAGGCCCTGTAAACGTTTTGTGCAAGTTCAGATGCACCACGTCGAAGCCCATGTCTCCCGGACGGGCAATTCCCAAAATCGCGTTTGCATTGGCACCATCGTAGTACAAGAGGCCGCCAGCTTCATGGACGATTTTCGCCATTTCCACGATATCTTCTTCAAATAATCCGAGTGTGTTCGGGTTCGTCAACATCAAAGCAGCCGTGTCAGGTCCTACTGCATCACGCAGCGCTTGAATGTCAACCAATCCACGCTCGTCAGATGCAATGGTTACGGTATCCAAACCAGCTACAGCAGCAGATGCCGGGTTCGTACCGTGTGCGGAGTTCGGCACGATTACTTTTGTACGATGCGCTTCCCCACGGCTCTCGTGATAAGCGCGGATCATCATCAGACCTGTCCACTCACCTGCAGCACCAGCAGCTGGTTGCAGGGTAACTGCGTCCATGCCTGTAATTTCACCCAGTTCTTCTTGCAGATTGTACAACAGCTCCAAAGCGCCCTGTACGGTTTCTTCTGGTTGGTACGGATGTGTCTGCGCGAAGCCTGCGTAACGGGCAACATCTTCGTTGATTTTCGGGTTGTATTTCATCGTGCAAGAACCAAGCGGATAGAAGCCATTGTCTACCCCGTGGTTGCGACGAGACAGTTCGGTATAGTGACGAACCAATTGCAGCTCAGATACTTCTGGCAGCTCAGCCGGCGTTTCGCGAATGAGGTGCTTTGGCAAAAGACTTGCTACTTCTACTTCTGGAACATCCAACGCCGGCAAATTGTAGCCCACACGGCCTGGTTTGCTCATTTCAAAGATCAGTGCTTTCTCCTGGTCGTTACGCACGTGTGATCGCCTCCAATTCAGCAGCCAATGTGTCGATTTCTTCTTTGGTACGTAGCTCGGTTACTGCAAGCAAGGTATGATTCGCAAACTCTGGATAGTCGAGACCGAGATCATAGCCCCCGATCATTCCAGCAGCCAGCAGCCCTTTGTTCACTTCTGCAACTGGTTTGTTCAGCTTCACCACAAACTCGTTGAAGAACGGTGAAGTGAATACGATCTCCAAGCCTTTTGCTTGCAGGGCATTCTTGGCGTAATGAGCTTTTTGCAGGTTCATCATCGCCATTTCTTGTACACCCTGCTTGCCGAGTGCTGTCATGGCAATGGAAGCAGCCAATGCGAGCAGCGCTTGGTTCGAGCAGATATTGGAAGTCGCTTTTTCACGACGAATATGTTGTTCACGCGCTTGCAGCGTCAATACGAAGCCGCGTTTGCCATTCTCGTCCTTCGTTTGACCGACAATACGACCTGGCATTTTGCGCATCAGTTTGGATGTTGTAGCAAAATATCCACAATGTGGTCCGCCAAAGGATGCTGGGATACCGAATGGCTGCATGTCGCCCACTACGATATCTGCACCCAATTTGCCCGGCGCCTCCAGTACACCCAGAGCAAGCGGATTGGAGGATGTGATCAACAGTGCGCCTTTTCCGTGCGCAATTGGTTCAATCGCTCCCAAGTCCTCTACATTTCCGAAGAAGTTCGGATACTGCACGATGATCGCTGCTGTGTTTTCATCAACAAGCGCTTCCAGAGCCGCTGTATCCGTAACACCGTCGCTGTTGATACCTACTTCAACCAGCTCAACGTTTTGTCCATACGCATATGTCTTCAAAACACCACGCGCTTCCGGATGTACAGCGCGAGAAACGATTACGCGCTTTTTGCCAGTGTGACCCGCAGCCATCATCGCTGCCTCTGCCAAAGAAGTCGCGCCGTCATACATCGAGGAGTTAGCTACCTCCATGCCAGTCAGCTCACATACCATCGTTTGGAATTCAAAAATAGCTTGCAGCTCACCTTGGCTGATTTCTGGCTGATAAGGTGTATAAGCGGTAAAGAATTCACCGCGGAGCAACATGTGATTGACTGTGCTCGGCGTGTAATGTTGATAAACACCCGCACCTAGAAAGTTAACATGCGTGCTGAAGTTTACGTTTTTATTTGCGAGGTTTGTAAAATACTTCACCAAATCTGGCTCGGAAAGTGCTTCTGGAATATTCAAAGCACCTTTGAAGCGCACTTCTTCCGGAATATCAGCAAATAGTTCTTCTACACTCGAAATGCCGAGGGTTTCCAGCATTTCGCGCTTGTCCTGATCAGTTTGGGGCAGATAGCGGTATTTCACGGACGTTGTCCTCCTCTAAAAGGATGTATGTGGTGTATCGCTTAGTTTTTTGGGCGTTTATAAAATGGAGCGGCAACGACTTCTGCTTTCAGACGTTTTCCGCGAATTTCTACTTCTACTTGTGTACCTAACGCAGCATGCTCGGTTTTTACGAGAGCGAGACCGACGTTCTTCTTCAAGGTTGGAGATTGTGTTCCCGTCGTCACTTCGCCAATGAGCTCTTCTCCCACATAGACAGGGTAATGCGTGCGCGGAATCCCACGGTCGATCATTTCAATCCCTACCAGCTTGCGTGGGGCACCGTTTTCTTTTTGTGCCTTCAGCACTTCTTGACCGATGAACGGCACATCTTTGTCTACCTTGACAGCAAAGCCAATGCCCGCTTCGATCGGAGTGATGTCTTTGCTAAGCTCTTGTCCGTACAGTGGCAGCTTGGATTCAAAACGAAGCGTATCGCGCGCACCGAGACCGCACGGCAAAAGACCTTCTTCTTTTCCGGCATCCAGCAAAATGTCCCACAGCTCCGCTGCACGATCGGCATCCAAATAAATCTCGAAGCCATCTTCGCCAGTATAGCCAGTGCGGGAGACCAATGCCGGAATACCGCTGACTTGCACATCACGCTCAAAACGGAAAAAGCCGATTTGAGACAAGTCTGTAGTCGTCAGCTTTTGAAGAATGGATTCTGCCAAAGGACCTTGAATCGCGATTTGTGCTGTTTGTGGCGAAATATTCTCAATCGTTACGCCTGGAATCAGATGTTCTTCTAGCCACGCATAGTCTTTGTCGATATTCCCCGCGTTGATGACGAGCAGGTAATGATCATCTGCATATTTGTAAACAAGCAGATCGTCTACCGTACCCCCATCTGGGTAGCAAAGTACACTGTACTGCGCCTGTCCGACTGCCAGCTTGGACACGTCATTCGTAGTCACACGCTGGAGATAAGAAAGAGCGTTTTCCCCTTTTACGTCCACTTCTCCCATATGGGAAACATCAAATAGACCAGCTTTTGTCCGAACAGCTTCATGCTCTTGACCAATGCTTGTAAACTGCACCGGCAGATCCCAACCACCGAAGTCGATGGTTTTCGCGCCATACTTTGCATAAGAATCAAATAGTGGCGTACGTTTCAAATTGGACATGTGGCACCTCCTGTGAACAATAAGATCCAAAACAAAACAGAGGAAGAAAAACGGGTACACCAAAATAATGGTGCCCATTTCTCCTCCTCTGTCCTTGGTACCTGAGAGTTACCTTGCAAATCACATGGGGATTACTTCTTCCCCACTTGCAAGTTTCCCCTTTGGTGGCTCGTGTGAGCTCTCTCCAGAGTTGCGTCCAGTAGAGGTACTTTTGCCTGAGAGATTCACCGTTACCGGCTTGCTCCTTCGGCGCTGCAAAAAACTCAAGCAGTCTCTCCCTACTACCTTCATTCGCGGTTGTTTCATGGTCATACATAAGTTTTTGCTATCATTTCCATACTAATGGATGTACTACCTCCTTATCCTACCATGAGAGTCCAAAGTTGAAAATATACAAATTAACAGTCAGATTCAGAAAAACTTAACAAAACACATTGACAATAGATAAATGTTCAGTTTTTAGACATTAACCATGAAAGTTATGGCAGAGCTATGTAAAGGAGTATCTTTTATGCCGAATGTTCCTATTTCATTTGATACGAGTTGGATCAATCCGCTTACAGAACGCATGCAAGAAGATGGCCCCTGGGATAAGTGGGAGCTGTTCAAGCTCTCATTGGAAGCCGAGGAAGCGATGGCTGTTCACGAATTTGATCAGCTGCAATGTCTGAAATACCTTCCACTCTTGTCGCCATTTCCACACCAGTTGGAAACGGCGAAACGTGTCCTGCTAGAAATGCGCGGACGAGCCATTCTCGCAGATGAGGTCGGTCTGGGAAAGACCATCGAAGCAGGTTTGATCATGAAGGAGTATATGGTCCGCGGCTTGGCTAAAAAAATTCTCGTCCTAGTACCAGCCTCTCTCGTCATTCAATGGACAAAAGAGCTTCATCAAAAATTCGGCATTGCAGCAGTCGCGCAAAAAAAAGAATATATGTGGCGGCAGCACGAAGTCGTTGTCGCATCAATAGACACAGCAAAACGAGATCCTCACAGGCGTCACGTCCTCGACATCGATTACGACATGCTCATCATCGACGAGGCCCATAAACTCAAAAATAAACGGACACGAAACTATCAGTTCGTCAAAGAAATCCGCAAAAAATATTGCCTGCTCCTTACCGCAACGCCTATTCAAAACGAGATGGACGAGCTGTACAACCTCATCAATTTGTTAAAGCCAGGTCACCTCGGCCATACTTCCACCTTCTCTACCAATTACGTAGAGGGCAAACGCCAATCCAAAAATAGCGAGAAATTGCGGGAAGAAATTGAAAAGGTCATGATTCGCAACAAACGAAGTGATGGTGGTATTCAATTCACCAGTCGCCGCGTTCAGTCGATTCCGATTGACCTTACCCCTGAGGAATTGACCTTGTACGAAGGTGTGACCCGCTTTGTCCGCGAGCAATACCAAACAGGATTTGGGGTTGGCGGCTTCAACTCTCTCGCTCTGATTACCTTGCAGCGCGAGGTCTGCTCCAGTAAGGAAGCTGCGTTCATGACGCTGTATAACATGCACCAGCGCACCGGCGAGGACTCTCCCCTGCGCGCACAAATTCTTGAGCTAGTCGAGATGATCAAACAAATTGAGACGCATTCCAAGGCTGCCAAAACGGTTGAGCTTATTCAACAAATCAACGACAAAGTGATCATTTTTACAGAGTACCGAGCAACACAAAACTATCTACAAAAGTATTTGCACGACCACGGCATTACTTCTGTCCCCTTCCGCGGCGGCTTTAAACGCAGCAAAAAGGACTGGATGACGGATCTTTTCCAAAATCGTGCACAAGTCCTAATCGCGACAGAAGCAGGCGGCGAAGGCATCAATTTGCAGTTCTGCAATCAGGTGATCAATTACGACATGCCTTGGAATCCCATGCGAGTGGAGCAACGAATCGGTCGCGTACATCGTCTCGGACAAAAAAGGGATGTGCACATTTACAATTTATCGACAACAGGAACGATCGAGGAGCATATTCTCAAGCTGCTCTATGAAAAAATCGACCTGTTTGAAATGGTCATCGGTGAACTCGATGACATTGTGGAACGCCTGAATTTAAATCATTCCTTGGAAGATAATCTGATTCAAATCATTATGGATTCCCACTCCTCCAAAGAAATGGCGCTGAAGCTCGATAACATTGGACACGCGATTCGGGCAAGCAAAATAACAAAAGAAGCCGTCCCGCTTTCTGAGGCAGCTGACCAATAACTCTTGTTGGAAACGAAAAAGAAATGAGGTCTCCTGATGCAGCAACAACAGGTCAGACAATTTGTCGAGCGCTATTTGGCGACTTTTTCTGCCCATATCGTTGAGTCTCACCCGGATTATTTCACAGTCAAACTCCCTGTCGAGGTGGACAAAGATATCGGCAATCGCCCTTTCTACTGGAGCTGGGTGGATAAAATGAACTTGGCTTATCAGCCATTGGTGCTCACCTTTGCTTTTCATCCAGATTGCACGCCTGAAGGATTGCGATCCGAGCATCTGCATTTAGGGGCTACCCGTATGCAACAAATTTTCGCTTCAACCAAAAAGCATGGCAGCTTTGTCTGTATGTACGAGCAACAAGGGGGGCTTTTAGGCAATGCTGGCAAGCGTCGGTCAACCCCTCTCGTTCCTTGGCTCGGGATGAACTTGAAGGTTTCTCTGCTCTGTGACAAGCGACGTGACATTTTATTGTACCTGGGGATTAATTTGCATCAGCCGCGGTTGGTGACGGATTTCACTTCGTTTTTATTTTCACTTTCCTTGACCCCTGCGATCCCTGACTACTATTACACGTTGGATCGAAAGGTAACCATACAGGAAGCCCTCCAAATGGCACAACAGGAAGTCGAACATACATTGGAACAAGAAGATCAGCATTGGGCAGAGGAAGCGCGCACACGTTTGAGCGAAGAAATGGCCATCTTGGAAGCGTACTATGAAGAGCTGGCACGGCGCGAACCAGAAAATGAGCAAACAAACGCAGACGAAAGTGGAGAAGAAGCAGAGCAACTGGAAGCTCAGTCGTCACTCGAGCAAGAAGCCCTCCACTCCGAACCTGATCTAGCTGGACCAACTCCTGTCGAACAGCCAATATCTTTTGACGAATACCGGGCTTCTGGTGGACGAATCCTCGACTTTTTACGTGCAAATGGAATCCAAACCACTTCACGCGAAGAGATTAATCAGGCAGAGTGGAAAAAGAGCACGCCAGATGAGGAAAGACAACGCCGAAAAGACGAGCTGGCATGGCAATACGAGCCGCGGATCGAGGTTTCTTTCATTAATGGCGGCTTGTTCTATTTATCTTCCGTTCCTCCGCTCATGCGGTCATCGAAAGCAAAAAGCATGCGACATCTCCCCGCATCAGGGCGAATCATGTAAAAGATCAACGAGAAAATGTGAAACAGAAAAGACACGTTGCAACAAATCTTTTTGTCATAGCTGGTTACAATAGGAATAGGTTAAGCCTTTACAAAAGGTGGTGCATAGTTGTGACCAGACGATTTCTTCCTTTTATCGCTGCTCTTTTGTCTCTGATGCTGCTCTCCTTACCTGCTTTTGCGCAAGACGAAGCAAGCTGGGACCAGCAATTCCAAGCACAAATTCGAGAATGGATGGATGCGATCGCAAGCCGAGACCCTCAATTCAAGCAATGGCAGGACGCAAAAACGGACGTGCAAACACTAGGTGCAGGGCAGCATCAATGGCTGGTAAGTATAAAAAAAGCGGACAAGCAAGTAGGATATTTGGTGATAGGAGAAGCACCTGATTCCAATTCCCATGAGAAATTTGTTCTGCTGGAATACGGTGTCGGGGAGTACATCTTGTTCGATGACGCTTTTGCTCCGAAAGAAATCGCGGCAGAGCCAGTTTATGACGGGTTCTCTTCCTACTGGCTGATCACCCAGAAGTCAGATACACAAATGGTCAATGCAAAAACGGGAGAAATGTATCCCACTTCCTTTCAAATTAGTGAGCCCGCTGTCGATGCTTTTGCAGGCGAGCAGCTCATACAAAATGGACAACGCTTGACTCAAATGAGAATTTTAAGCGCGGCCGAGGCTGATCCTTTTGATCATATCGGGTGGGTCAGCCAAATGAGTACAACCGACACAGACGTGTCCTGGAACCAATTGTGGCAGCAAGATTATACCTCACCGGTAACATTAGCCGTCCCGATTCATCAATCACAGGTTTTGGCCCCCTTTGTCGTGGGGTCCCTGCATATATGGAATGACCAAAATGCTTATGTCGGCGTTTGGGATGAGGGCCTGCGCTTTGTCCCGTATTCGTATGCACATCGTGTCGGACGATTTTTCGTAAACGAAACAAGCTCTCCTGCCGAATAACCGGTTGGAGAGCTTGTTTTTTACGTTTTCTATTCACCGATGTTCCGTAGGAGAGAGACGTTCATGAACGGCATGAAAAATTTCATTGACCGTCATTCCCTCTGCATTAATGACGGGAGCTCCTGTAATCGTTTTGTTTTGATCACCCAGTACGTTGATATCCTGGCCTGTAATGACAATCGCGTCTACCACCTGCTGCCAGTTGCCTAAATCAACAACTTCGTAACCATTTTGACGCAGCATCTTAGACACTTCAGACAGGGAATTTTCTACCGCTACTCTCGCCATATGCACCCTCCGTCTTCGTTCATGATAGGTTTACGAATTTTATTTGCGCCACAACAGTCGAATGGACATGGGAATGGCACCAAACCAGCGTGACGACCAGGACTCGCGTGGAGTCTTACGCAAACGGCGTTCATCTTTTGGAGTATCCATGTACTGAACAAACAGTTTCGTCAGGTACTTTAAATATTCCTGAAAGGACATCGCACTTGACCTCCTTCTTACTCGCGGATTCACACCACGGCGCAAGCGCTGTCCCCTCTATTGTTCCCCGTCCTGCGTTCTTTCAACCACTTGGCTCGTAATTTCCATCACAATATCGGAAAGGCTCTTTCCTGTTGTATCCACCTGAATCGGCGCGAAATCGTAAACACCTGCGCGCTCCGCCATTAAGGTTTTTACCCTTGTCGCTACTCCTCCTGCCAACAAGGGCCGGCCTGTATCCTTTTCCAAACGCTTGATGAGTTCCTCTTCCGTGGCATGCAGCGCGATTACGATGCCATGCTCCATCATCATCTCTACGTTTTGCTTCCGTAATACAGCTCCTCCCCCAGTTGTTAGTACCTGAGGCCCTGCTGCCAGTAATTGTGCAAGACGTTGCGTCTCGACGTCTCGGAAATACGCTTCTCCTTGATCCGTGAAGATTTCTGGAATGCTGCGACCTTCACTTTCCACAATCGCATCATCCAAGTCCGTATGCTTCATTCCCAAAGAGGCAGCGAGTGCGGCGCCAACCGTGGTTTTTCCTGTTCCCATAAATCCGACCAACACCAGGTTCATCATTTTGTTTCTGCCGCCTTTCCAAATCGTCAGTATGTATTGATCTTCACCGTTTTTTGTTGTTGATTGTACGCTGTCTCATATCCTAATGCTTTTTCAAAAAATGACAGTGGAACCATCGTACGTTCTTTAATTTCGATTAACGGGCTGCCTAAATCCATTCGTTTCCCATCTACGTCAGCAAAGCGCTCCCGTTCCTTTATAAATACTTCGCGCCCATTTCCTTTTACGCGGATCATTTGTTTCTTGTCGTCCCAGCTAATCGCTAATCCCATTTTCTCACCGAGCTCACGCAACGGAATATACACCGTATTTTGGGTAACCCGAGCCGGAATCGATGGATAAAAGCTCATGTTATTGATGATCGTGGTGATATAGGGCTCCAATTGCACTGCACCAAAGCCATTCTTATTTGCGCTGTTGGTATACAGAGTGAAATATTTCGCTTCCCCTTGCAAGGTTTGCCCAAGCGCCTGATCGAGATGCTCTGCACCAATGACACTACCATGATAATTTTGCTGGACGCGCTGCAAGAATCGCTTATAGGCATCGTCACCAATTTTGCGCCGCAGGTTGTCAAACAGGAGTGCCCCTCGGGAATACCAGGTTAGCTTAAACTCTTCTTCGGTGGCAAACTTCTGCAATGGCTTGTCCAGCTTTCCATTTGGATAACGCTCTTGCAAACGTTTGACATCCCGGTTGTACTCATCTAACAAAGTCGTAGCTGATTGGGCATCATAACGTTTCTGCAAGTAATGAGACACGCCGAGCTCCACCAGCCCCTCATCAAGCCACCCATGCGAGGATTCCAATGTAGCCACACTGTTATACCACCAAAGATGCCCTACCTCATGCGGCAGCCAATGATCGATCAGATTGTTGTAATGCATGTCTCTTTTAAATACGGCCAGATTCGCGTACTCCATGGCGTACGTCGTTCCTGTACTTGTTTCCGCAATCGCCACGTGCGGATACGGCAACGGACCGTACATATCGATAAAAGTAGGAAATACCGATTGGGCAATGTTCTTGATTCTTTCTATGTTTCCTTTATCAACGGAAGCAATGTCAACCGTTAAATTCGGAGCAAATTGAATCGTTTCGATGTGATAAAGCGGACTTCCCACCAGTCCAAAGTTCAACAGATTTTTTGCTTGATAATGGACTTGTTGCT
This sequence comes from Brevibacillus sp. IT-7CA2, assembly GCF_949767855.1. Classification (NCBI taxonomy): domain Bacteria; kingdom Bacillati; phylum Bacillota; class Bacilli; order Caryophanales; family Paenibacillaceae; genus Brevibacillus; species Brevibacillus sp. IT-7CA2. Next base: position 129,267 of record NZ_CATKQT010000022.1, on the reverse strand, counting down.
TACTGCCACCGATTGACTTCGTTTGTCCTCTGCCCCATGAACTGACCCATTTGTAGCCTTGTGGTGAGGTAAACGACACATCGTAATCTCCATAGTGGTAAACGAATGGATCACCAAAATCAACGCGTTGCGGCGGGTCATACCAAACACCTTTTTGATTTTGTGCCCCGAGCATCGGGTACCATGTCGTCAACGTCCATATATCGTCTTTGACCCCAAAACGTGTGCCCCTACGTGGAACCGGGTTCTCGAATTCAATGGTTAGGGCCCCTCGAAGCTCCTTACCAAGAGGATTTGCCATCTTCACCAGCGATTGACCACGTTCAAAAGAAAGTGGCTTGTCCTTGTAGCGAATCGACTTCACCGTCATTTTGTTCCAAAGGTAGTCGTAAATATACAGGCGTACATCTGGAGTTTTCGGGTTGTCGAACTCCAAGGTCATGTTTCCGGTTATTTTCGCTTCGGACGTATGTAATTCAGCTTGAATCTTATATACAGGGTTCAAATCCTTTACATAAGACGGCAGAGGCGGATCATATGAAAATGGATCGACGAACTTTTGCTCCTCCTCAGGTGATTGATTCATGGCAATGATTTGAGAAATGGCTGGCCAATACGCGACGACCCCAACTGAGCCAAAAAAAACGAGGATCGTCACACATACTAGCAAGCTTGTTTTATGTAGTGATTTCATGACAGCCCCCATATAATAAACCGCCCGGCGGCAGGCGCTAAATGTTTTTGTTTCATTGTAGCAAATATATGTCAAACTGAGTAGAAATTCAGGAGATTCTGTAGAGAAAACGCCTTATTTGACAATGGTCTTTCCTAGGTGAAATAAAAAAGCCGCCACTCATTGTATCGTAATGATTGGCAGCTTTCTTTAGCGTTTACCAGGTTTCGTACATAATTTTTCCGGTCTGGCTAAGATCATAGCCCCCGACCGCTTCCAATTCCTTTTGAAACGGACGCGATCCGAGAACATCAAGAACAGCCTGAATGAGCTGTTCATTGTCCTTATTTTTCAACAAAACGAGGTCATATCGCTCACGCACAGTTGGGACAAACTCTACGCCGACGAGTGAAGCTGCCTTTTCAATGCCCACCCCTACGTCTGCTTCGCGCCGTGCTACTACCCCTGCGACTGCCAGGTGATTGGACTCTTCCCGTTCATAGCCAATCACGTCACTCCCCGCTATTTTTGCCAGTCGAAACTGCTCTTCAATCAGCGTGCGTGCACCGGACCCTTTTTCCCGATTGACCATGCGAATGCCTGGCTTCGTAAAATCGCTCCATGCTTTAATCTGTTTCGGATTGCCTGCCTGAACGTAGAATCCGGCCCAACGTGACAACATATTGATGACAACAAATCGATGCCCACACAAAATGCGACGAATATACGGGACATTGTATTCATTGGTATCCCCATCGTACAAGTGCGTGCTGACGATATCAGCCTTACCCGTATACATCGCTACGAGGCTGTTCAGAGAGCCCACGTATGAGCGAAGCGGTCGGTATGCCTCATCCTTTTTCTCCAAATGCCCCGCCAATAGGTCCAAGCTCACATCCTGCCCGCTGATAATGATATTGCGACCTGTACCAGCCTGCTCATGTCGTGTCAATTGCTGAGCTTGTCCTGTCTGAGGGATGCTAACGGCTGAGGCTTGTCTGTACTCTCCCTTTGCCTTCGCCTTGTACGCTTCCAGATCGCTTTCGTCTACGCGCATTTGCCGACCGACGCGATAAGCGGGCAGCTCTCCTTTTTTAATCAGATCGTAGACCGTCAGCTTAGAAATACGTAGAATTTTTGCTATTTCTTCGGTGGTATAAGAATTTTGTTGACTCATGTTCCGCCTCCGTTATCTCCTTTGCTCTATTGTCAAACAAGTGTCGTAAAATCGCAATTGATTATTCATTACGAATCCATATAATCTAGTTATGTCCAGTTATAATTAATTATAACTAAATATAATTATGGAGGTCTTTTTTTATGAAGAAGCACTGGTTAGCCTTGTTGACGGCAGTTTGCTTGATGCTCACTGCTTGCTCAACAACGCAAACAGCACCACAAGCGAGTGAGCCAGCCAAAACCGAAACAGCAAAAGTAGAACTGATGATTTCTGCTGCTGCTAGCTTGACGGATGCCTTGAATGAGTTGAAACCCCAATACGAAACGGAAAACCCAGGAACGACCCTCACCTTTAACTTCGGAGGCTCGGGCAAACTCGCCACACAAATTACGCAAGGCGCTCCGTCTGATGTATTTTTGTCGGCTAGTAAAAAAGACATGGACGGTCTAGAGGAACAGCAACTGATCGCCAAAGACACACGTCAAGACTTCACGAAAAACTCGCTTGTTCTCATTGCAGGTAACACAAGTGCTGTCGCAATCTCTTCTTTTGAAGAGCTGAGCAACGCAGCGATCAAGCATATTGCCGTCGGTGAGCCTGAGACAGTCCCTGCTGGACGATATGCGAAAGAAACATTGGATACGCTGAAAATGTGGGATTCTCTTTCGGCACAAATGGTATTTGGCAGCGATGTTCGCCAAGTTTTGACCTTCGTAGAATCCGGTAACGCGGAAGTCGGTATTGTCTACTCCAGTGATGCCGCAGCTTCGAAAAATGTAAAGGTATTGGCGACAGCCAAGCCTGAATGGCACAAGCCGATCGTTTATCCAGGTGCGGTTGTCAGCGCATCGAAGAACCCAGATGCAGCAAAAGCTTTTCTTGCCTACTTGACAAGCGACAAAGGAAAAGCGATCTTACAGAAGTATGGGTTTCAATAATCCAACCTAATCGAATTGGAGGTGGCAAGCGTGATCGAAACCAATCTTACTCCTTTGATGCTCTCCCTTAAAGTAGCTGCGCTCTCCACCTCCTTTGTATTTGTCCTTGGGATGATTTCTGCACGGTGGATGACACAAAAGGATTTTTGGGGGAAGAATGTGCTGGAGTCCTTCTTTTTGCTTCCGCTTGTTCTCCCTCCCACTGTTGTTGGCTTCGGCTTGTTGATGCTTTTCGGAAAAAACGGCTTTCTTGGCCAGCTTCTGCATGAATGGTTCAATATTACCGTCGTCTTTACTTTAACAGGAGCCGTTATTGCCTCGATTGTCGTTTCCTTTCCGTTGATGTATCAGAGTGCAGTCGCTGCCTTCACAGGGGTCGATCTTCGTTTGGAGAATGCGGCACGCACGATGGGCGCTTCCGAATGGCGATTATTCTGGACCGTTACCTTTCCGTTGGCTTGGCCTGGCCTGTTGGCTGGGTTTGTTCTTTCTTTTGCCCGTGGTTTAGGGGAGTTTGGTGCTACGCTGATGCTCGCAGGCTACATCCCTGGGAAAACCGATACGATTCCCGTCGCCATTTATTTTGCTGTTGAGGCTGGTCAAATGGATAAGGCATTGTTTTGGGTCATCATTATTGTTTCCTTGGGTATGGGTACGACTCTCTGGCTGAATTGGTGGAGTCGTCGTAACGTGCGCAGGTACGCCAATCAAAAGTAAGGCAGGTGAATGGTAAATGCTCTTTGTCCACATACAGAAGCGTTTGCCTGATTTTATTTTGGATGTGTCCTTTTCCGTGCAGGAGGAAATTGTCGTGCTGTTCGGACCATCCGGCTCTGGCAAAACAACGATATTGAACAGTATTGCTGGTCTGGTTCATCCTGATACCGGCGTGATCCAATTAAACGAGAACGTTTTTTATCGCGAAGGACAGAAGCCGCTTCCCGTACAAAAACGCAACATCGGGTATTTATTTCAAGATTATGCGTTGTTCCCTCACATGACGGTCGAGCAAAATGTTCGATACGGATTGAAAAAAGGACATGAGCTGAATTTAGCTCCTTTGTTGTCCACGGTGGGAATCGATCATCTGCTGCAAAAATATCCTCACCAGTTATCCGGAGGACAAAAACAACGGGTGGCACTCGTACGTGCACTTGCTACTGAACCAGACATCCTGCTCCTTGATGAGCCTTTATCGGCGCTGGACGCAGATACGCGTAAACAATGCCAGGATGAATTGCTTCGCCTTCACGCCATGTGGAACATCCCGTTTCTGCTGGTCACCCATGATCGTGAAGAGGCCGAAAAGCTCGCAGATGTCATTTTCCTGATCGATAACGGCACAATCAAAGAACGAAAAAATGAAAAAAGCCATTCAGCAACGTCCATTTCCCGATAATGGGATGGCATTGCTGGATGGCTTTTTACTTATCGAGCTGTGATTGGTTCAATTTTCACATCGTTTTGCTTTGCCCATTTATGTACTTCGCCAAGGAATTGCAGTACGTCATGGCTCTCGTGATGAACACAAAGGGTATCGGCCGCCAAGTCAATGTGCTCGCCATTGACGGTCATTACTCTTTGTTTTAAAACGAGCTGACGTGTCTGCTCCATGCGTTCTTCCTTGCTGATCAGCACGCTTCCTTCCAACTCACGCGGGGCCAATCGACCATTCGGCAAATAAGCCCGCTCTGCAAATACTTCCTCTGCCACCTGAAGCCCGTGTTCCAAGCCTGCCTCTACAAGCTTGCTGCCAGACAGGGCATAGAGGACCAGTTCTTCATCAATATCCGCAATGGCTTGGACAACCGCTTCGGCGAGCTCTGGGCGTTCAGCCGCTTCGTTATACAGCGCGCCATGCAATTTCACATGGTGCAGCTCCCCGCCGAGTGCTTTTGTGGTCCCAGCCAAGGCAGCAATTTGATACAGTACCAGCTCATACACCTCATTAACAGACAAGTTCATCGAGCGACGTCCGAAGCCTTGAATATCTGCATAACCGGGATGTGCCCCGATTTTCACATCATGCTTGAGTGCAGCTTCGATTGTTCTGCAAATAATATGGGGATCCCCTGCATGCAATCCGCAAGCAATATTAACGGAGGTGATCCATTTCATAATCCCCAAATCCTCTGATTGTCGGCCTCTGCTGAAGCCCTCTGCCATATCGCAGTTAATATCCAGATGAATCATGTATGCTCACCCTTCTTTCACTAATCTATCTCTTGAAAACGCATTCATGCGCGTGGCTTCTCGTTTTCTTCCACTTTAGCATACCATGTACGCCAGTTTAACAAAAGCAAAAAAGCTGCCGAAAAATGGCAGCTTCTGAACAACTTATGTCGAACCAACGGTTGCTTGACTGCTTTCTTCTGTCTGTAAGGTCTCTGCTAGTGCCATTACCTGGTTCTTCTCTTGTTTATAATCGTATTCCTTTGCCTTATCCGGTCTGGCATTGTTGTACTCTACCGGGATCTCATGGCGATGGGAACGTTCAATTTTCGTTACGAAGTGCAGCTTTTCCATAATGCGAATCGTTTCATCCAACAAATTGGCATCCACATACATCGAAACGTAATTTAAGCGTTTGGAGATGTAATGAATGGTGCCAAATTTGCGTAAATTTTTGGCGGCACGCGTGTTTTTCACCCACACGGCGACCCCCAGACGTCGCTCTCTCATGTTTTGCCGTCGGTCTCCTTCCCAATCGTGGTATACTTATTGGTGAAAGCTTATTATAGAAAGGAATCGTGGTCTATGCTGGCTACGTTTTATCATCAATTCGAGGAAGCGCTTCACCACGAAAAAATCGTGACCCATAGCAGTTGGCGAACATATGCAGGCCAGCTCTTTTTCTATGTATGCAGTACGCTCTCTGCTCCTATGCTGACAAAGCAGCTCATGGAAACAGGAGAGCGCCTGACCACTGATACCAAATTAAAGCCAGAATGCATTTACGTGCGTTCTGATGACATGCAGCATGTGTATCGCTTCCGCTTTCGCGTACCTGACGAAAAGCAATTTTGCTGTGGCAATCTTTGTGAAGACTGCTTTCTGCTGCGCCAAAATGAATCGGGAACAGCGTAAATTACGATGGCTTTTTCACACTGCAGCCGCAGCTTCCGCCTGTCCCGCAACCACTACCCTGCGCCTCTAAGAATGGATTGTTGCTCGGCACCTTGATCGTTTCCGATACGGAATGAGCAATGGTTCTACTCACCTGATACAAGAGCTCATCCAGAGCATCCTCTGCTCGTTTGAATGCCTGTACGGAATCCCTCAGTTCAATAGTGCGCTTCAGTTCCCGTACTTCTTTGGATATATGATTGTAATCCGGGTGATACTTCCCGAACCGTTGCACATCTTCGTACTGTTCCTTCTTAGCCTCGAACACGACGAGCAGACGTTGCACTTCCTCATCTGCTTCCATTTGGCGTTTGGCCTCCAGATACCCCGAGACCTCGCGCGATTGGTTGATCATCGTGGACAGCTCATGAGACTCCATGATCAACTGTGACATATCCACAGCTTCCAATGTTTCCATAAAGCGAGACCTCCTTTCGCCGTAAAGCTTGAAAACTTTACGTCATTCCTGATTGTATCATGATGCACACCCTTAGTACAGATATTCAGGCACTACAATGCGCACTCGCTCAATGTTGTCGAGACGGTAACACTGTTTGTTGCTCTGTCCTGCAATCGTAACCATCCAATACCCCATTTCCAGGCGTACTTCTGTCGGTAGCCCTCGTAGCTTTTCTTTTCCGCTTTGCTGGATCTCGACTTCCAGCTTCAGTTCTATTGCACGCTTAAACAAATCCCGCATGGACTGTGGATGATACGATTGAAAATGCTTCGTCCACATTTTGGGTAGTGCTGCGATTTGCTCATTTTGCTCAGGGAACGTGTTTTCTATAGCATAACCATCCCAAGGCCGTTCGATGAGAAACAAGCCTTTATTCCCGTCTTGACTGTTTTGGTGCGGCTGGAGCTCTTTGCTTGCACTAGCAACATGTAACAGCACTTGCGGCTCATAACCGAAGTGACGAAGTAAACGGATCAGTTCTTTTTCCTGCGAGTATGGAATCAAAAACGTGGTCGGCGATATCACTTGGGTAAGAAATGGGTCAAAGTCAGGAATTTCGCGCCATTCCTCCAGAAATCCAGCATGTGCTGTCCGAACGAGGAAATACGGCTCCATTTGAATCTGCCTTGCTGTTCTGGCCCATTGGCTCACAACCTCAATCAAGCCCTCAGGCAACGGATGAACACAGGAGGCACGGAGCTTTTCTATGACTTGTTCCTCCGTCCCTCCTTGAGACAAATACGTTTGCAACAGCCTTGCTTGCAATTCACCCCGAATCAATTGCCCATCAAATTGGAGCTGGCAAAACCGGCTGATCTCCCATACATCCAGCAATGGGACAAGCGGAGGAATTGTAATGGCACCTGTGGGGTCCACAAACCAGCCTTCCTCCGACGATAATCGCGGCAAGCTGCTCCAACGCCAAAAAATCCCTCGCTCCTCGTCCATCCCGAGCTGAATCCATCCCAAGCCTAACAGCAAATGCAGCCATTGCTCCACAATGAGCTCATCTGCATTGTCTGGCAAAGGGAATCCTGCTTCTTTTAGCATGCGCAATTGCTCATGGATGGAACACCACTGCTCGACAGGAACCTGTCTCATCAATTGAATGAAAAATTCCCACCAGTCACCATGCGGCAAAAATTGTTCCATCACGAGTTGGTACATCTCTTCCCAACGTACGAGCGGCGGTTGATGCAGCCATTGCTTCGTTCGATTGAGATCGAGTACGAGTTCTCGCTCTTCCCTACGCACCAAGCTTAGTCTGAGCGCAATATCAAGGACAACGGTCAAGGATAAGCCCTCTCTTTGTTCCTGATCGAGCGGTGGAATCACGATTCCTTTTACATGCTCGTCTGTAAACGAGAGCAGCGGCAGCATTTTTTGCGACATCCTGCGATGAATGCTTCCTTTTTGCGTAATGGGAATTTGGTTGTCTCGAATAAACAGCAGAAGCCCAAAAAGATCCAGCTGTATCCCTCTGCCTACTGATATATAATAAGGGAGCGTTTTTGAAAGAGAAACAAAAGCCTGAGAGGCTTCCGGCAGCATTTGATTCGTCAACTGCTCTCGAACCTCTTGTGGCATCAAATAGCCGATCTCACTCCACATTTTCCGTACAGTCAAGATCAGTCCAAGCCGTCGCAATTTCGTCAAGCCGACTGACAGATGTCTGTGCTCTTTTGCCGTTTCACGTTCCCAGGTTCGTTTGCTAAAAAAGCCTCTCGTCGCTTTGGTTACGAAAAGCCGGATAACTGCTCGTTCCAGCTCATCTGCCTGTTCCCATACTTGCCCAATAAAAACGGGGTCCAATAATCTAGCTGTTAAATCTTGCTCTTCGGCAATCTGATATCGTTTGGTCTGTTCATGTAGAATCGCTTGTCGCGTTGATTCGGACAGGTATTCCAGCGAATCCTTCACACGCACGCCTGTCACCTCAGTCTATATGATGTTCGATTCATTACTTTTACCTATTGGAGGGATCTTGATGTTGCATGTATTTCCTAGCTTACTCTTAACAGCAACCTTGGCAGTAACGGGTACACAAGTCTTGTCACCTCAACATCCTACCGTATCTGAGCCTGTCGCGAAAGAGGCTGTACAAGCAGATGCTGCTTACGAGGCCGTTGCTGCTCCCTATCCGCCAGCCGTTCAAGAAGCTTTGAAGAAAGTTCGAAAAAATGGCGGACACACCATTGTTCGTGCCAATGGAAAATCCTATGTAGTCGTGGGTGCAGGACAGCGCCCTACAGGAGGATATCGTTTAGTGGCGGACCAAGTCAAGCGGACAGGCCCTCATGGCTTTGCCGTACACGTTCGGGTACAAGCACCAGCACCTGGTTCGATGAAAACGCAAGTCATCAGCTATCCGACGTTGGTGATTGCCCTGCCAGATCAGCAAGCAAAAGTCAGTGTGCATATGCGCTAGTCTATCCATGAAAAAAGCCGACAGTTCGAAAGCCACAAGGCGTATCGAAGTCGGCTTTTTTCCTTTTCCCAACAGTTACCCTTGCTTATCAGGGCTTTACCTCAATGGAAAAGCTCTCTGCAACACCATACGACTCGTGGTTATTATGGGCCAATTCTACCTTGACCTCATGCTTCCCAGCCGGGATATCCTTCATGACATAGCTAGGCTCAAATACTTTGGCGATCTTTTTGCCGTCGAGGTACAGATGAACATGACCTTCCCCGTGCTTGTTTTCTTTCCCCATGTTTTCGAGGGAAAAAGAGAAGTTCGTAACGGCCAATTTGAGCTGCAAATCATCTTTCTCAAGGGTATGCGTCACAGCGAGTGTCGGCGCTGCATGATGAGCGTGCGACTCGTCTGCTACCACTTCGGTTTGCCCTTGTTGGTTCGCGTACACAAACCATTCCACACCAGCCGCAATGGCAATCAATAGAAACAAGCGGAAAAGAAATCGTTTGGTTTTCACCGGAGCTGCTCCCTTCCAAAATGAGTCTTACCCCAGTGTGCCCGACTCCTGATTGGTTCATTCATCCATTTTTGCCTGATGATCTAACCAGCTATCCATACATACTCAGCTTTCCAATAGGTAAGAGTAACCACAAGATGCTTTGGGGAGGTCAGTGACTGCGTATGAATGCATGGAATGAAACTCTTTCAATTTTTGCTTTAGGAGGAGTATATGAAATCGGCAAAAACATGTACGGGATTCAATGCGGGGATGAAATTGTCCTCATCGATTGTGGCGCGAAGTTCCCGGATGAGAGTTATTTAGGAATCGATCTGATCATACCGGACATTAGTTATCTGCTGGAAAATCAGGAAAAAGTCCGAGCCTTGATTGTCACGCATGGGCATGAGGATCACATCGGGGGCATTCCCTATTTTTTAAGACAATTAAACGTCCCTGTTTACGGTACCCGTTTAACGTTAGGTCTTATCGAATTAAAGCTGAAGGAGCATGATTTGCTTCATCAGTCCACCCTCATCTCCATCGATCGTCACTCTACTATTTCATTAGGCTCGCTCACGATCAGCTTTTTTCAAACGAACCATAGTATTCCTGATTGCTTGGGTGTCGTGTTTGAGACAAAAGCAGGCTCCATTGTGCATACGGGCGATTTTAAATTTGATTTAACACCGGTGCATAAGCAATCCCCCGATTTGCACAGAATGGCTGAAATCGGGCAGAAAGGTGTATTGGCCTTGTTGTCGGAGAGTACCAATGCGGAGCGTCCAGGCTTTACTCCATCAGAAAAGAACGTGGGCGATCGTCTGTTAGAAGCATTCAGTAAGGCACAGCAGAAAATATTTGTCTCGACGTTTGCTTCCAATGTATACCGCCTGCAACAAGTCATTGATGCCGTAGAAGCGACGAATCGAAAGCTAGCTTTGCTGGGCCGAAGTATGGTCAATGTGGTCAAAATCGCATCGGAACAAGGCTATTTACGTATCCCAGAAGACATACTGGTTGAAATCGAGGAAGTGAGCGAGCTCGATCCAGCCCGTGTCGCTGTTCTATGCACGGGAAGCCAAGGCGAACCGATGGCAGCCTTATCTCGGTTGTCGACCTCCGGGTATCGGCACGTGAAAGTAGAACGCGGCGATACCGTCATCCTCTCTTCTTCCCCTATCCCAGGGAACGAACGGAATGTGGCGCGAATCGTCGACAACTTGTTTATTATGGGTGCCAACGTTATATATGGCTCTGGGACTGGCTTGCATGTGTCCGGTCATGGCTTCCAAGAAGAATTGAAGCTCATGCTCACTCTCATGAAGCCACAATATTTTATCCCCATTCACGGGGAGTATCGGATGCTCCATCAGCATCGTCTGTTGGCTGAATCCGTCGGCGTTGATTTCGAGTCCACTTTCATTGTAAATAACGGAGATGTCGTGGATATTCAGGATGGTGTAGCTGTGCAGGAAAGAAAAATCCCTGCCGGAAATACCTTGGTGGATGGTTTAGGAATCGGTGATGTAGGGAATGGAATATTACGGGATCGCAAACATCTTTCGGAAGATGGCATTCTCGTGATCGTTGTGACGCGCAGTAAAACCGACGGCAAGATCTTGTCGGGTCCCGACCTTATTTCTCGCGGATTCATTCATGCCCCCGAATCTGAGGGCCTGTTGGAAGAAGCGACTCGCATTGCATCCGAGGTGATCACCAATTTGCAGGAAGCGAATGTGAGTCAGTGGAACCGCTTGAAGCAAGGAATGCGGGAATCGATTGGGAAATTCGTATATGCCAAAACAAAGCGCAGACCCATGATCCTGCCGATTATTATGGATGTATGAGGAAAAGGCCTTCTTTTTGGAGGGCTTTTCTAGCATGATATTTTCAATCTTGGGGTGATTTGAAATGGGGAAAATGGTTAGACTTTTTACGTGCCTTCTTGCAATCTTTTTTATTTTCTTTGCTCCGGTTCCAGTGTCCTATGCATCATTTGAGAAGAATCCTTTGCAGTTTGAGTTTACGGAATTAACTCTCGAAACAAACCATAATGGAAGTCTCTACGCGTCAGGTTATGTGCGTTGGGGAAATGTCAGTCCCTATAAATTATTAGATCTTCATGGAAAACTTGATCTGTATAATAGCAAAGGGGAAAAAATAAACATAGATTCTGAAATAGATTACTTTTACAGCACGTTCATGGATCCAGGTGATAACGAGTTAGGTGCTACAGAGCTTGTTATCTTTAATCTTGTTCCTTCTGTCACAAAGGCATCAGATATAGCTGGTGCTTACATTAAGCCAACGTATACATTTACATTAGGAAAAAAAGCTGAACTTAGCGCAAACCTCATTACGGAGACACTAACTTATGGGATGTCAGAGGACAAACTTGTCGCTCATGCCCTCATTCTTAATCAGGGAGAGGCTACAGCCACAAATTTTAAATATGCTGGCCTTTCATTCACAGACACAAACGGAATGATTCACATCTATCCCGAAACTAGCCACGCTACTATCAATTCGTCTTTACGGTTAGAACCGGGCAAATTTGTGAGACTATCCTTTGAAGTACCGATAGATTTTATAGATTCTAAATTCAAAAACTATAATGATATTAAAAAAATTGGCATATCCTATACACACGATAATTCTGCCCCGTATAAAGACGACTCAACAGTGAGTGTAACCGTAAATAATAAAAAGCTTGTGCAACAAACCTTTGTTGAAAATGATGTCACTTATGTTTCCCTTCGCGAGTTAGCCGACGTTCTAGGTGCTACTATCCAGTGGAATGATCTAACCCAAACGGCAACGCTCATACAGAGAGACAAAATCATGGAATATGATAGGCAAATAGTCATTCCGGTTGGAAGTGATCGCTTCATTAATGATGGTTTCGAGACTACTGTGTCGGGAAAAGCGAAGCTGTACAATAACACCATTCTGGTCGTTCCGGTACGAGATGTTGCGAATATGCTGGATTGCAATGTTGTTTTTGAACATAAATGGGGGCAGAAAACCATCATCGTCATTCCGTATAATCTTATAGATGAGTAGAGAAAAGCCTTCTTTCCTGAAGGCTTTTCTAACATGATATTTTCAATCTTGGGGTGATTTGAAATGGTGAAAATCGTGAGACTTTTTACGTGCCTTCTTGCAATCTTTTTTATTTTCTTTGCTTCGGTTCCAGTGTCCTTGGCATCATTTGAGAAGAATCCTTTGCAGTTTGAATTGACGGAATTAAAGTTCGCAACAAGCCAAGATGGAAGTCACTACGCAACAGGTTACATGCGGTGGGGAAATGTCAGTCCCTATGAACTATTGGACCTTTCCGGAAAACTTGATCTATATAATAACAAAGGGGAGAAAATAAATATTGACTCCGATGTTGATTACTTTTCCTACCCAGTCATGCACCCAGGAGACAACGAGTTAGGTATTACAGAGCTCTTAACCTTTGATCTTGTTCCTTCTGTTACAAAGGCATCAGATTTAATCGATGCTTACTTAAAGCCAACGTATACGTATACACTTGGCAAAAAAGTAGAACCCCGTCCATACATATACACAAAAATGACTGCTTATGAATTTACAGACACCCATTATATCGCGCATATGATCCTCGTAAATCGGGGAGAGGCAACAGCCGAGAAATTTATCTACTCCGGAGTCGAAGCAATAGACTATAGACAAAATGGATTATTCTATCCAGAGAATAGCCACCCTGTTATCAATGAGTCATTCAGGTTAGAGCCAGGACAATTCGTAAGAACATCGTTTAAGATACCTATCAACTATTTAAAAACTAAGTATACTGACTTGTATCAAGTAAGAGCTGATATTCGATTTAAATATAAGGCCACTGCTCCTTATCAAGAATCTGCCTTGAACGTGACCGCAAATAATCAAAAACTGGTGGATCAAACCTTTGCTGAAAACGATATCACCTATGTATCCCTTCGTGAACTAGTAGAAGCTCTCGATGGCACTATTCAATGGGACGATCCAACTCAGACAGCAACAATAATACGAGGCCCCTCCAACATAACTATCCCCGTTGGTAGCAATAAATTTTTGCGTGATGGTATCGAATTCACTGCATCTGCAAATGCAAAACTTTACAATAATACGATTCTGGTTGTACCGTTGCGGGATGTCGCGGAATTGCTGAATTGCGATGTTTACTTCGATCATAAATGGGGACAAAAGTCCATTATCGTCATACCAGTACCATTACTAACTTGAACCCCACAGCTAAATTAGAAAAAAGAGAGCCTTCCAGCTCTCTTTTTCCCCCTCAAAATATCTTCTTCGCATCCCGCTCTTCCTTCAAAATCTCTACAGCCTCGCGAAAGCGCATAGAGTGAACGACTTCCCGCTCCCGCAAAAACTTCAAGCTGTCCTGCAAATCAACATCATCGGTCATGTCAATCAGCCATTGATACGTCGCACGGGCTTTTTCTTCGGCCGCGATATCCTCATACAAATCCGCGATTGGATCGCCCTTGGCAGCAATATAGGCTGCCGTCCATGGCACACCGCTGGCATTGTTGTAAAAGAGCGCCCGATCATGATTGGCGTAATGGTCTCCCAGTCCCGCTTCCTTCAACTCTTCGACAGTCGCGTCTTTGGTCAGCTTATACACCATCGTGGCAATCATTTCGAGATGCGCAAACTCTTCGGTAGCGATATCTGTTAATAACCCTACGACTTTATTCGGGATCGTATACCGCTGGTTCATATAGCGCAGAGCGGCTGCCAGCTCTCCATCCGCCCCTCCATATTGCTCAATCAAGTACTTCGCCATTCTCACATCGCACTTACTGACACGAACCGGATACTGCAGTTTTTTCTCATAGATCCACATCGGTTTCGTTATCCCTCTCTTCTAAACTTGCCAAGGCCATGGATCATCATTCCACTGCCACGGATAGCCTGAATAGCTGCGTCCAAGATTTTGCAGAGGCCCGTACAACTTCTCATATTCGTTTGCCAAAACCCAGCGTTGTTCCGTTAAATCATTAAACTGGTGAAGAGCATTCTGATCGGTTGGATGCGTATCTAAATAAAGACTGAGCTCTACCAGTACAAAGTCGATCGCTTGCAGCTGTTCAAGCAATGCGTAGTACTGTTCATCGCCAAATCTATTTTCAACTGTCATGAATGCTCCCTCCCCAAATGACTCAGTCTGGGATCATAGGGGCTAAAAAGTGCCGGCCATAACGTACCTAATTTCAACGCTTCCATCGGGCTGTATTGTGGTAAGTTCTCCGGCTGAAATGTCATGAACAGCTGAGGGGGCACCTGGTACGTCTTCACCCGAATCGGCGGACAAGGATCATAAGGACCTACATACGGATAGTAATCGCGTGTTTGCGAATGCAATGCCAATATCCTCCTCCAACTTGTATTGTCTATTCCTTCATGACTACACTATGCAGCCCACCCAGTAGGCGTGATTGATCCCCCAAAACGAAGAAACCGCTCTCCTCTGGAAAAGGAAAGCGGCTAACAACTACGATTCTACCTGTCCAGTCCATTTCGCCATGCCACCGTCCAGATTTGCAACATCTTTGTATCCATTTTCAAGCAAGAGGTTTCCGCTCTCCACTCCCATCCTTCCGGTATGACAGACGAAGACGACTTTCTTATCTGTGGGTATACTCCTGTATTTCTCATTGATCTCTGCAAAAGGAATATTAATGGCATGGGGGACTCTCCCCTCTTCAAACAATTCAGGCTCGCGCAAATCCACAATCACCATATCTTTTTCATCCGTCATCCATTGCGCCAACTGTTCTGAATCAATGATTTGCAATGTTTGTTTGGTATTCCAAAATACTAGCGCTACCATAGCGAGTACGACCACCAGAGCGCTCGTTATCCATATCTTTTTCATCCGATCCACCTTTTCGTATTTTATTTTGTCGCAGCCTTACCAAAATGCCATGAGGTCCGAAATACCGAGCAGGACAAACACGATTCCAGCCAACTTTTGCGTTACTGCCCCCCATTTCCTTGTGTTCTTCATGAGAGAAGGGCTATCACTCGCAACGGCAAGTAGCAGTAAAACGATGAGTAGCGGCAGCGCCGTGCCAAGTGCAAATACAGTGGGAATGATCGGGCCGAGCGAGCTCGTGAACATCAAAGGCATCGTCAGTCCAAAATAGAGCCAAAACATCGTCGGACAAAACCCGAGGGAAAAGGCAACGCCAAGCCAAAAGGATTGTGTCTTTCCCTCAAATCGCTCCGAAAAACGCTTTATTTTTTCTTCAAATGATTGCGTATGTAGAAATGGCAGTCGAATCCATCCGATTAAGAACAATCCAATCAGAATAAACATCGGTGCTAGTAATTTTCTTGCCCACTGAAACAAAGGAATCGCTTGTGTAGAGAGTTGTTCGCCGAACGCAAATACGATTGCTCCCAAAGTGGAATACACGACTGCTTTGCCAAGGATGAACATCCATACATGACTACGAAAGCCACCTTTGATGACGACATTCTTTCCGAACACTGTAAAAGCAGCCACATTCCCTGATAACTGGCACGGTGCAAACGCCCCAACGATCCCGAGCAACAACGCTCCAATCAACGGTGCTTGTTCGCCCATTCCGTAATACAAATCAGAAAAGGGCTTACTGATCCATGCTCCAAATTGATACAAGTACGAATACCAATCCATGCTTCTCCTCCGAGCGGGGCTTCCTTTTCTTTTATTTTACAAAAAGGTTGTGAGGAAACTATGAAGAAAAAAAGAAAGGCATGATTCGCCTCTCCTTTGCTTCATCCCGTCACTTGCAAGCGTCCAATCATGCCGCTTTCTTTGTGTCCAGGGATCGTACAATAAAATTCATAGATTCCTTCCTCCAATGCCTTCCATACTGTTTCAATAGACTCTCCCGGTTTGGCGTGCAAATGAACCACGCCCTCAGCCATTGCTCCATGATGATGTTCCGTGCTTGATTCTGAAATCGTTACGATTTTTCCATGCGACACAACCTCGATATCGTGCTCTACATTGCCATCATTTTGAAAGACGACTTTGATCTCTGTATTTTTTTTCACGGTAAATTGGTTCGGTTTATAGGAAAAGTCGACGGCTGTGAGGGTGATTTCTGTCGCGCGATCGCCTGCATAAAGAGCCGGAGATGGAAACGGTAATGATTGAAACCAGAAGAAGACGGCAAGCAGCAACACAGCTGGAGCGGCAGGATGATGAAAAATGGAGGACCACTTCGTTTCTTTTTTATTAAAATCAATCAGCTTGGCTACGAGCAGCATACATACGGTATAGAGCATGACGAAAACAAACAGGAGAGGCTCTACTTTTTCACTGGGAACCATCTCTCCCAGCATGGCGCCCATCATCCCGCCCATGACGCCCGATAAGATTCCTTCTACAATACTCAGGATCGACAATGGAGCTCCTAGCAGAAAACCAGACAGTCCACCTGCCAGCATCCCCCACATGGTGGATACATAAAGGTCTCCCCTGTAAACATCGCCGAGGATCAACCCTCCGATCAAGCCAATCATCATACTGACGGACATCGTGCTCATCATGCCTTGCATATGATCGATTCCCTGCTTTCGTCGCCAAATAAACCAAGTGAAGCAAACGTAAGCGAAACCGACGTAGATCAGGACCTGATACACCGCGCTCAAGATACCACCCCCGAGTATATTCTCCTCAATGTAAAGTATGTCCTACGCCAACAAAATAGGACAAAACGAACAAGAAAACCCTCTGACTGCTGTCGAGAGGGCTCACACATTTTCTAGTTCGCATGCCTGTTGGCAGCCTTTGCGCTCTCATATTCCCCCGGGTGATGGATACATGAAACATAGTGGTCGGATGAGATTCGCTCTAGCATAGGTACCATATTCCGGCAGTGGTCAACCTGATGGGGGCAGCGGACAAGAAAAGGACACCCTCTTTGGATTCCTTCATTCTGCACTTCCCCATCTACTATCAGCTCTTGCCTGTGTTTGAGAAAATGATTAAGATCGGATACCACGGCTACGAGTGCGCGTGTGTAAGGGTGAGAGGGATGATACAGAATCTCATGGGTCGGTCCGATCTCGACGATATTCCCTTGATACATAACAGCTATCCGATCACACATGTAGGCAGCCGTCGACAGGTCATGGGTAATAAACAGCATCGTCAGACCCATTTCGTTCTTCAATGATTTTAATAGCTGCAAAACGCCCATTCTGACCGACACATCCAACATGGAGGTCGGCTCATCAGCCGCAACGAACTTTGGTTTTAAAATGAGCGCTCGAGCGATTGCAATTCTTTGCCGCTGTCCCCCGCTTAGCTGATGCGGATATCGTTGCAAATAGCTTTCGGCAGGTCTCAGCTCAATATGATTGAGAATTTGAAGTACTTGCTCCCTCTTCTCTTCATAGGTACTCGCTTTTTGATGGGCATGAAGCGGCTCCATTAAGATTTCAAGAATAGTCATTCCCGGATTCAATGAATCGTACGGGTCTTGAAATATCATTTGCATCTCTTGCCGAATTCCCCTCACTGCCCGTTCGCCTAATCGACACAAATCTTGCCCATCAAAAAGAATTTGACCGGATGATTCTTTTGTAAGCCGCATAATCATTCGAGCAGTCGTTGTTTTCCCGCACCCGCTCTCCCCGATGATCCCGAGAATTTCCCCCTTTTTAATAGAGAAATTCACATTGTTTACTGCATAGACCGTCGTCTTTTTGCTGCGAAAAAACGCTCCCTGCTTCTTTTCAAAGCGTTTGACCAAATTTTGCACCGTCACCAAATCATCGTTGGATTGCGACTTTTGTGTGATTGCCATGTCTTACCCTCCTACAAAACAGGATACAAAATGCCCTTCATGCACTTCTCTTATTGGAGGTGACTCTACCTTGCATTTGTCTTGCACATGCTGGCATCTCGTATGAAATCTGCACCCTTTTGGCGGGTTTATGAGCAGCGGCACTGTCCCCGGAATCGAACGGCATTCTTTCTCGGGGTCATTAATATCGGGAGTGGCAGCGAGCAAACCTTGTGAGTACGGGTGTCTTGGGTTCGTAATCAATTGTTCCGTTGTCCCACATTCCACAATCTTGCCCGCATACATAATGGCAATCCTTTCACAGATGGCTGTCACCATCGGCAGGTCGTGAGAAATAAGAATAATAGACAAGTCCATAGAACGTTGCAGATCTTTCAAAATCGCGATGACTTGCGCTTGAGTCAAAACATCCAGTCCTGTCGTCGATTCATCTGAGATGACGACCTGCGGATTACAGGCTAGCGCCATTGCTATGGCTACACGCTGTTTCATTCCTCCGCTGAATTCATGTGGGTACGACTTGCGCCTTTGCTTGGGAATCCCGACCATTTCCAATAGCTGCTCTGTTCGTCGAATCGCTTCGTCCATCGTTATTTTTTCGTGTAACAAAATCGCTTCCATAATTTGTTCCCCGACCGTAAATACAGGATTTAAGGCATTCATCGCGCTTTGGGGAATAACAGAAATCGATTTCCAGCGAAGCTTCTCGATCTGCTCTGCTGGCGCCTGCAACAAGTCGACTCCACCCAGCATGGCCTTCCCGCTCATGACCTTCCCCGGGTATTCGAGCAATCGCAGAATGGACTGAATCACGGTGGACTTCCCGCAGCCAGACTCCCCGATCAGCCCGAGCATTTCCCCCTTTTCCAGGTGAAAACTGACATCCTCAACCGCTTCTACTACACCATTTGCCGTAAAAAAGTGAGTGTGCAAATTTTCGACGACGAGAACTTTATTCATGGCTAGTCACCCTTTCCGCAGCCGAGGATTAAAGATTTGTTCCAGCGAGTAGCCAGCAAAAGCAAACCCGATAACCAGCGCCGTAATTAACACACCTGGTGGCAAGATCCACCATAGCCATGCATCCGTCAGGAAAGCACTTCTGGCCTGTGCATAATACAGGGTCGTTCCCCAGCTTTTATTCAAAGGGTCGCCCAGCCCTAGAAAACTGAGGGAAGCCTCCAACAGGATGGCATTGCTTGCCGCCATAATGAATTGCGATAAAGCGATCGGTACGACACCCGGCAAAATATGACGGAACATCACGGTAGGAACGCTGCTGCCAATTGAGCGCGCGGCCTCCACGAACCCTTTCGTTTTTATCGTAAGGACCTGTGAGCGAACCACCCTAGCAGGAGATGCCCAGGTCAATACGGTAATGACGAAAATGAGATTCCAAAAGCTCGGACCGATAAACGCGGCGAGCAAAATCATCAAAGGCAAAAAAGGCACAACGAGTACCAAATCTACCAGTCTCATTAAAGCAGAATCGATTTTTCCCCCGAAGTATCCGGCAACGATCCCCACAAGAGAACCAAGCAAGATAGAAAATAACGCAGCTAAAATACCGATCGTCAACGAAATGCGCGAACCGTATAGGAGCTCGCTAAAGATGTCTTGTCCAACGTCATTGGTCCCGAGTACATAATCTCCGCCTGGCGGAAGAAATGGCGCTGCTACACGTTCGTCCGGGTCAAAAGGTGCTAGGAGTGGTGCCGCTAGCGCAACAATTACAAACAAAAGAAGGATGATGGTACCAATCGCCCCGAGTCGGCTAGATTGAAAAATGGTCCAGTACTGCAGCCATTTGCCTTTATCCATTGTTCCTTCCCACCTTTGGATCGAGAATCGGGTATAAGATGTCTGCTAGGAAGTTGGCAATGACTACGCTCAACGTAATGATAAGAAAAGCAGCCTGTATCACCGGATAGTCCCTGCTTAAGACGGCCTCAAACATCAGCCTGCCGATTCCTGGGTAGGCAAACACGGTTTCAATCACCGTTGCCCCTCCAAAAATATTACCGAGACTGAGCATAAAAACCGTAGCTACCGGGAGTAACGCATTCCGCATCGCATGACGGTATTTGATCATTTTTTCTTTTACGCCTTTGGCTCTGGCCATCATAATGTAGTCCTCGCCTAGCACGTTCAGCATCGAATAGCGCATCGTCATATAGGTTGTCGTAACGGTGATTAATACGAGTGTCACCAGAGGTAACACGAGATGATGGGCAATGTCGGTAACGCGACCTAAGCCAGTCAGATTGCTCCATGCCGTCTGCGCCCCAAAGATGGGAAACAGCCCCCATTGCGCTGCAAAAATCGCTACCAGAATCATGCCCAGCCAGAAGGACGGCATCGCGCTTAAAAACATAAAAATTGTCAAGAGACTAACATCGCTTCTTTTCCCCCACTTCCAGGCAGATATCGTCCCAAAAATGACGCCTAACAAGGTAGAAATCACTAAGTTCAATCCAGTTAACAGCAGCGTCCACGGCAACCGCTCCGAAATCAACTCCGTTATCGGCATCTTTTGTTGGTAGGAATAGCCAAAATCCATCGTCGCCATATTCCCCAAATAGATGACGTATTGCTCCAAGAGTGATTTATTCAATCCGTGTGCCTCTAATATGGCCTCCTTCTCTTCCGTCGTCATGAGCATGATGTCTTCTCCCGCTATATACGCGAGGGGACTGCCTGGCATCAAACGAGGGAGGAGGAAGTTCAATGTCAGCATAATAAAAATAACGAAAATATATTGAGTGACCTTGCCTGTTAGAAATCGGGTCATGAGTACACCTCTTCTTTCGATAATCAACAGGAACAAATGGTTCCCCCGCAATAACCTTGAGGAGCATTACTGCAGGAGAAGCTGTCAACATGCTTACCGTTCGCTCTTCGTTTTTCTTCTGCTGAGCAAATACCATCCACCCGCTACGACGACGATAAGGATGAGAATGGTCACGATCGAGGTCGTGCCTTTTCCCGTATTCGCATTCGCCTGTTCTTGTGTGGATGCAGATGTAGCACTTTCTGTAGCAGCGGCAGGCGTTGTGCTTGCAGGTGTTGCTGCTGGCTGTTCCGTTGTCACAGCGGCTTTTTCGCCATTGGAAACAAAGGAGAGCTTGTTGATGATGCCTTTCCCATCCTGGAATACCCACCCGTCGTATTTAGCGGGATTGTACGCACTAATTTCCTCTGCATAGTACAAGGGGACGATTGGATAATCTTTGGCTACCTGCTCTTGCATCTGATTGATAATCTGTTGGCGTTTTTCCGGTTCCAATGTGGCCTCGAGCTGCTCAGCCAGCTTGTCAAACTCTGCACTTTTGAATCCGCCAATATTGGTTCCCCCTTTGCCAGCTAGATCGGAGTGGAACAAATCAATTAGTCTGGCAGGGAACAGCTGCATCGTAGTCGACCAGCCAAACATCGTCATGTCATAATTCCGGCCCTTGGTGACATCATATTCGGGCCAGACAAGACTAATCACGGTATCGGGGTCCATCGGTCGAACTTTCATATCAATCCCGATCGTTTTCATCCATCCGGCAATGATTTCGGCAGAGCGTATGCTAGAAGGGTTGTTTGATTGGACCAGATTGACGAGTTCGAGCTTTTTGCCATCTGGCGCCTCTCGCAAGCCATCATTGTTCGTGTCTTTATAGCCTGCTTGTTCAAGAATGGATTTGGCTTGTTCAACATCGGTCTTATGTACGACTGCCTTGTTGTAAGAAGAAGTAGCTGGATGAATAAAGCCGGGACTTCCTTTTGTGCCAAAACCGAGCAAAACCGTATCTACCAAGTATTGCGGGTCGATAGCATGACTAATCGCTTGGCGAAATTTTTGATCGGACATCGGGAACTTTTCGGCATTGAATTGAAGAAACGTTGTAGCAAAACCGGGGCCTCTTTCCACTTTAATAGATGGATTGCTTTCAAACTCTTTGACGAGTTCCGGCTGGACCCTACGACTGATAACATCCAGTTGCCCTGCCGTGAGCGCTGTAAACATGGCATTAGCTTCTGCGATGATGGGGATGACTAACGTATCGATTTCCGGTTTTCCTTTAAAGTACTGCGGGTTCGCTTTCAGCTTATAAAATTGATCCTTTTTGTAATCCTCTAAAATGAAAGGACCGCTCCCCAAAGAATTGTTGAAGTTATCAGGATCCGTCACAGAGCTCCAAATATGTTTCGGAAGAATCGGCAAATCAGCGAGAGGCTGAATGAAGAAATCTGGCTCAGGCTTATCAAGCTCCATGATTACGGTGGTTGGGTCGGGTGTTTGAATGCTTTTCACGAGTGCAGCTGGGGTTGTAAAGCGGGATTTTTTATATTTCAACAAGTATTCGTAGGTGAACTTCACATCCTCTGAGGTCAAAGGCTTTCCGTCCTGCCACAAGATTTGGTCATGCAAGATCATTTTGTATTGCTTGCCGTCGTCGGATACCGTGAATTCTTTGACCAGCCAAGGAATGGGGTTGTTGCTTTTATCAAGGATAAATAGCGGGTCGTAAAGAAGGTTGACCAGCTCGAGTCCAGGAAAGCCGGTATTGTATGTGTACAGATTCAAGGAACGTTCATCCTGTGTGATCCCAAGCTTCACCTCCCTGTGATTATCGGCACCTGCCGGAATAGCGAACAACGTGGAAAACAGAGCGATGAGCAGCCATATGATCCCGATTCGATTATGCTTCATCCGACATCTCTCTCCTATTAGTTGATCAGTTCTTTCAAATGGAAGTTCCCATCGCGTTTATATGCTTCTGCTAATGCAAAATGACCATGTGTTGCCAAACCGTGATAGACGTGAATGGCTTGATCGAGTACCTTGTGCATTGCTCTTCCCTTTTCGTAGTCAGAGGGCAACGCGGAAAACCCAGGGACGATAGCCTCCATTGCCTTCGCATCTACCGCTTCTTCAAAATGTCGGCCACTGAACTCCATTTGACTGTGCAAGACATCCATCGCTCGATTTTTTTGTTCCCACACCGACGAAATATCAACGACACAGTTGGGATGATGCGGAGTCATGTAATAGATCGCCGGGATCGGGTGTGCTTCCAAGCCAGGCATTTCATCTAAAGCAAACTCCCGGCTTGCCAATGCGATACTTTCTAAGATTAAAATCATGGCCTGTCTACGGTCTGGGTCTAAGTCGTGAAAAGAATGTTCCGGGTCCTGCGTAATGATAATATCTGGCTTCACTTCCCGGATAATCTGTACGAGCTTTTTCTTGGACTCCGGACTGACATCTACATAACCGGATTGAAAGCCGGGAAAATACATCTGAACCCCCAATACCGCTGCCGCCTCTGTAACTTGCGGGCGTGATTTTTCGCTAGACAGCATGATCGAGGCGTACGATTCCCCTCCATTGTTCACGTTAATGGCAAGAGCACCGCCACACTCCACCACTTCCATGCCATACACACCTAACAGCAACATTTTCTTGCCCATTTTTTCATCTCCCTTGTCATCCTGTTTGATTGATATTTTCTGTATTGTGAAAATATTCTGACTTGAAAATACTATACCCCACTAACCTATATTTCGCAATAATAAAAAAAGCTTCATTTCTGAAGCTTTTTATTTCATCAGCTTATTCATCGTGGTTAACAGCTCGTCAATAACTGCGCTGTCCCCTTCTTGGATGCGTTCAATCACACAGGATTTCATATGTCCTTCCAAAAGGATACGTCCCACTGAATTTAAGGCAGATTGTACCGCAGCAATTTGATTCAAGACATCATCACAATAAGCATCCTTCTCCACCATGCCTTTAATCCCGCGAATTTGTCCCTCAATCCGATTGAGACGGGCCTGCAAGTTTTGCTTGGTTTTTTCTGAATGATGACTGTTTCGATCAGATGTATGACAAGACTGTACAACGTTCAATTCTGCACTTGACAATGAGATTCCTCCTCTATTCATCCTAGCAAACATACGATTCGATTATAATCCAAATTTTCAAAATGCAGCAAGTTCCATATTCACATTTCGATCAGGAAGACAGCCCCAATTCTTTTCGGACATTTTCCAATCCATATCGCTCGACAAACTTGAAAAACTTCTCTCTCTTTTTCCCTTGCGTCTGATACAACGTAATGATGCTTTGGACGATGGAGGATAATTGTTCTTCCTTCACCTGCTCGACCAGAAGCTCGGCTGTTTTGGCCTCCATTGTTTTCGATTGGCCTCCGACGTAGATTTCAAAGGTTTCTTTTCGCTTGACGATCCCGATATCTTTTACCAACGGCTCTCCACAAGCATTTGGGCAGCCCGTATAACCGACTCTCATCGTAAAAGGAATGGCCATCCCTGCTATCGTATCATTCAAATTTCTCGCTGCCTCTAGCCCTTCAATCTCTGCTCCTTTGCAAAAAGAACAGACAGACAAATTCTTCACAACAGAGCCGGTTTCGTACACACACAAGCCTTTTTCACGCAGCGCTTTTTTCGCATCCTCAGCCTTCTCTTCATTCATCTCGACAATAAGCTGCTGAAAGGTCGAAAGTTCAATTTGTGCATCCTCGCCAACGATTTGACCGATCGCCACCATATCTGTTGGAGTAAACACGGAACCGCCGACACGAATTTCTGGACTTACGGCAAACTGTACACGCTTCAAAAGGCATTCCTCCTGCACTATTTGGATTTGTAATTTTCGGTCAACTACAAGCTATAAGAAAGACTGCAATTCTACAATCACAGCCTTTCCCGCAACCTTTACTTAAACGACATCGTATCCTTGATCTTCAATGGTCTCTTTCACATTGTCCAGCGAAACAACGGATTCATCAAAAGTCACGCTTACCTGATTGTCAGCAAGGCTTACCGTTGCTTTGCTAACCCCGTCTAGTTTTTGAAGAGCACCTTCTATGGAGATAACGCAGTGATTGCAGGACATTCCTTGTACGTTCAAAGTGACATTCATTTTACATCCTCCTTTGTTTTTGGGAAGCTTTACTTGATTACATTTTACGATACCCCTGTAGGGTATGCAATACCCAATTTTACATTTTCCTGCTGTGTACATACAAAAAAGCTCCCCATCTATAAAAGAAAGGGAGTTTTCCTTACGCTTCTTGGCTGAGATGATTTCTGATGGGAGCAAAAAACACGTGCTCCACCTCATTTGCGGATAACGGGCGACTATAATAGTACCCTTGAATTTCCTTGCAATGATTTTCTGTCAAAATATCTAACTGATCCTTCGTTTCAATACCTTCTGCAATCACATCCAATTTCAGATGCTTCGCCATCGAAATAATGGTGGCCACAATGGCTTTATCGTTATCATTTCGAGACAGGTCTGTTATGAAGGAGCGGTCAATCTTTAATTTGTGGATCGGGAATTTTTTCAAATAGCTCAATGAGCTGTAACCGGTTCCAAAATCATCCAGACTGATTCTCGTTCCGATTTTGTTTAACTCATGTAGGATACTGATCGATACGGCCGGGTCCATCATCATGCTCTCCGTGATTTCCAGTTCCAAAAAGTGTGGGGCAAGCTTGGTTTCCTCAAGGATATTTTTGATGTACTGGACGAGGTTCCGTTGGTGAAATTGATGGGAGGACAAGTTGACGGAGACGGGGATCAACGGTCCCCCTTCATCATGCCAATGCTTCATTTGCCTGCACGCTTCGCGAAGCACCCATGTACCAATCTCATAGATCAACCCTGTCTCTTCAGCAATAGGGATAAACACTCCTGGTGAAAGCATCCCTTTGGTCGGATGATTCCACCTAACGAGCGCTTCCACTCCGATCATGCGATTACTTTCCGCATGAAATTGAGGTTGGTAATACACTACCAGCTCGTTACGTTCAATTGCTTTTCTGAGATCACTTTCTATTTCAATATTTTCTAGCAATTGGACATCAAAATCGGGTGTATAGAACAGGTGACCATTTTTCCCCTGTTTTTTCACCTCGTACATGGCCGTATCCGCTTTTTTGAGCAGCGCGACAGCATCCGTTCCGTGGTCTGGGAATATCGCCGTTCCAATACTTGCTGATATGTAAAATTCACTGTCTTTTAGCGAGAATGGCTGTTTCAATGCTTCAATGATCTTATCCGCTAAACTCGCCGCTTCCCTGCGGTCCGCTCCTGTTTCGCAGAGGATGGTAAATTCATCTCCACCCATCCGGGCAATTGTTGCGTGGTACCCTTCCGCACTCTTTACGATTCTGTCGCTGACCCCCTGCAAAAAGATATCGCCGTAGGAGTGTCCCAAGGAATCATTGATCATTTTGAACCGATCGATGTCGATAACCATGACGGCAAAGCTCGATGAATCTTGGCTACTTTTTTCAATAGATTGATGAAGGACTTGATTAAACTTTCTTCGGTTCGGTAAGTCGGTCAGCTCATCGTGATAAGCCAAATACCTGATTTTTTCTTTCGCGCGATTCTCTTCGGTAATATCCTTCACAATGATGTGATTCCCCACCACTTCTCCCTCAATCTCAACCGGGACATTGAGTACACTCAGCTCTACGCGATTTCCGTTCGGATGAAGGATGGTCGTCTCAAAATTATTACGAATGGGCTGAAACGACTGGGCAAAAGAATCTTTGGTGATGTCCCTTTTTTCCTCAACAATATGCATGCCAATTTTGGATACATGTTGATTGATGAATTCTTCCTCACTCAGACCACCAATCTTCGTGACAGCTGGGTTCATTTTGATAATACATCCACCTGTATCTAAGGAGATAATGCCGTATTCATTATTTTTATAAAGGGAACGATACCAGCTTTCATTTTCCTGAATAACCGTATCTTTTTGCGAGAGTCGTTTGTTAATAAACAAGCCAAACAATGTAATGCCGATCAGTAAAAAGGTGGCCAAGACTATGATATAGGCCAAAGTCTCCGGTTCGATCTGCGTTTCCACCTCGGTTTTCGGCAGTTCCGTTACGTAGAAATGCGCTGCAACCATCCCGGTGTAGTGCATACCCGCTATTGCAGCTCCCATAATGAGTGAACTTCCCAATTTGTATAAATACGCGTATTTCGACTGATCACGGCGAAAGTAAAACAAGAGCCAAAGTGCCGCTGCCGAAGCAGTCGCTGCGATGATAATAGATAAAATGACGATCCACATATTGTATGTAATTTCGATAATCATCGCGGCCATTCCAACGTAGTGCATCCCAGATATTCCAGCGGCCATAAGAATTCCCGCGATACCTAACTGTCTTGCATTGAGATTGCTTTTCGTGACGGTAAACAAGGCTATGCTTGAGACAAAAATGGCAAGAATGACAGATAGGATGACATACTCCATGTCATACAGAACCTTAATAGGGAGGGTAAGTGCCAGCATTCCGACAAAATGCATGGACCATATTCCAAGCCCCATCGTTGTGGCACCAAAAATCAACCAAAGTAGCTGATGCTTCCCCTTACTTTTACTCACTCTGGCTGCCAGGTTGAGAGCAGAAAAAGAAGCTGCAACCGCGATTAAATAAGATAGTATCACAAGGAAATTGTCGTACGTCCCATGTATCTGGTGATCCAAGCTCCTTCACCGCTTTCCTTTTGTTAATCTGGATGGTCTCACTTAAACCATGCTGCCTGATTCACCATAACGATTTACCTGCAAGTAGGAATCGATTTCTTTCGTGGGCAGCGGTTTACTGTAGAAGTACCCTTGGACTTCATTACACATTTGTTCCTTTAGAAAATCAACATGTTCTTGTGTTTCTACACCCTCTGCAATAACAGCAATTTTCATGTTGTGTGCCATATCGATGATCGTTTTAATAATCGCTTGATTCCGTGGATTCAAATTCCGGACAAAGGATTGGTCGATTTTGAGCCGATCGATCGGAAATTGACTTAGATAGCTCAAAGAACTGTAGCCCGTCCCGAAATCATCGATACTGATGCTAATCCCAAGACCTTTCAAGCGATTCAAAATCCGAATCGTATAGTCTACATTTAGTGCCATGCTTTCCGTGATTTCCAGCTCCAAGTATTGCGAAGATAAGCCTGTTTCTTCAAGGATCGAGGTAATCATCTCAATGAGATTGTTTTGCATAAATTGGCGTAAGGATATATTCACCGCAACCGCTAGCTGTGTAAAGCCTGCTTCCTGCCACACTTTTGTCTGTTGGCAAGCCGTTCTCATTACCCATTCCCCAAGCGGTACGATTAAGCCTGTTTCTTCTGCGATCGGGATAAATTGAATAGGTGGGATGAGGCCAAGGTCTGGATGTTCCCAACGAATCAACGCCTCCATGCCAATAATCTGGCCTGTCTGCAATTGAATCTTCGGTTGGTAGTGCAGCGTAAATTGTTTCTCATCCAAAGCTTTTCGCAGCTCTCTTTCAAGCTGTAGCTTTTTGGCTAAAACCTGATGTAGCTCCTCCGAGAAAAATTGATAATTATTTTTCCCTTGCTCTTTTGCCAAATACATGGCTGCGTCTGCATGCTTCAACAGCGCTTCAATATCGTCTCCATCATCCGGAAACATGCTGATGCCAATACTTGGCGTGATAAAGATTTCGATATGGTCCAACGTAATCGATTCGGACATGCTCGTGATGATTCGCTGCGCAATTTCACCAACTTTTTTGTGTGTGACACCTTTGAGAAAGATGGCGAACTCATCTCCGCCTAGTCGAGAAACAGAATCTTCTTTTCGCAAACAGCCGATGAGACGATTTGCTACTGCTTGTAAAAGGACATCCCCTAT
This sequence comes from Brevibacillus sp. IT-7CA2, assembly GCF_949767855.1. Taxonomy (NCBI): domain Bacteria; kingdom Bacillati; phylum Bacillota; class Bacilli; order Caryophanales; family Paenibacillaceae; genus Brevibacillus; species Brevibacillus sp. IT-7CA2. The sequence goes on along the minus strand of NZ_CATKQT010000022.1, from coordinate 100,423 downwards.
GGAGTGACCCAGCGTATCATTTATGTTTTTGAATCGATCCAAATCAATGAACATGACGCCAATTTTCTCATCTTTTTGCTTTGCTTTGAGTATTGCCTCTGCCAGTTTTTCATGAAAAAGCGTTCGATTAGGCAGGTTGGTTAAGGCATCGTAATGGGCCATGTAGCGAATCGTTTCTTCGGCCTTTTTTCTCTCGGTGATGTCAATCATGGAGCCTACCATTTCCACGATTTCTCCGTTTTCCTCAATAGGTGACAACGTAATGTAATAATCATTTCCGGATAGTTTCAGTTCGAAGGTAACGGGCTCGCCAGCAAAAGCTCTGCGAAAATAGATTTCCATTTGCTCCGCTACCTCATAAGGAAAGATTTCATACGACGTTTTTCTCAACATCCTCTCAGACGTTAGCCCGAGCTCTTCCGCAATTTTCCCTTCACACAAGGTATAGGTGATGTTCCCTTTCGGATCTGTCACGATCTTGAACACACAGTTTTGCAAGTTTTGAACCGTCCTGCGAAAATCGTTCTGCAATGCTTCTGCCAAAGCTGCCTCTGCTTCTATGCGGTCGGTAATATCCGTACGGATCGAAACATATTGATACGGAACTCCCCGGTCGTCTAGAAATGGAACGATGGTCGTATTCATCCAATATTCATTGCCGTTTTTGGCGCGATTCTTCACCTCGCCCTTCCAAACACGTCCTTGCTTGATCGTTTCCCACATCAATTTAAAAAACGACTTGGAATGATAGCGAGAGTTAATGACACGATGTGTATTTCCAACCAATTCATCCACTTCGTATCTGGAGATTTCACAAAACTTGTCATTTACATAAGTAATGACGCCTTTATCGTCTGTAATCGCTACAATCGAAGATTCATCCAGTGCATTTTTGATATCGTGCAAGTCCTTCATTGTCTTTGAAAGAGACTCCTCCATCTGCTTTCGTTTCGTGATGTCGGTCCCGATTGCCACGTACTGATAAAGGAATCCACTGTCGTTCATGAACGGTACTAACGTCATGCTAAGCCAATATTCCGTACCGTCCTTTGCCCGATTTTTCATCTCGCCTTTCCATACTTTTCCTCGGCTGATGGTATCCCATAGCGATTTAAAATAGTCTCGCGGATGGAAACCGGAATCGACGATGTTATGGTTCTCTCCGATTAATTCCTCTCTACTAAACTTGGATACTTGACAGAAGTTGTGATTGACGTAGGTGATGATTCCTTTTTCATCTGTTATCGAGATAACTGATGACTCTTCCAATGCAGATAATGCATACTTTACATCTCTGATTTTATTAAACACATGGCACCCCCGCCTGTTTTCGCATTACAATTGAAACTTACGAATGGAATGCTGCAGCTCTTCTGCCATTTCGGCGAGTGTACTGGAAGCGGTTGTAATCTGTTCCATAGAAGCTGTTTGTTCTTGTACAGAAGCAGCTACGCTTTGCGTGTTTTCCGCTGCCATTCTTGAAACATGCGCAATTCCCTCTATAAATTCCACAACGGAAACAGTTCCGTTATTGGCTTCATTAATTTGTCCTGACATTTCTTGTGTTCTTTTCGAGACTTCGTCTACTACTCCCAAAATTTTATAGAAGGCAACCCTAGCTTGTTCGATCATGATGACTCCTTCTTTAACTGCTACGTCCCCTTGACTCATGACGTGAATCGCCTTTTCCGTATCTCTTTGAATATCCCCGATGATGGAAGCGATCTGCGAAGCTGCTTGCGCGGACTGTTCTGCTAATTTGCGAACTTCATCTGCTACAACTGCGAATCCTCTTCCCTGTTCTCCCGCTCTCGCCGCTTCAATCGCTGCATTTAACGCCAATAAATTCGTTTGACTCGCGATTTCCGTAATAATCGAAACGATTGAACCGACTTCTTTGGATTTTTCTCCGAGCATATTGACCACCTCGGCAGAAGAGCTCACTCTTTGATTAATCTCATTCATTTGTTCGATTGATTTGGCAACCACTTCATTGCCTTCGGTTGCTGTTTTGTTCGCTTCAATGGATGAGCTGATCGCATGATCCATACTCATTGATACTTGTTGCATAACTTGCGAGATGCTAACGGCAATCTGTGTGGCATTCTCTGCATCATTTACTTGCTGCTCAGCACCTGCTGCAATACCTTGGATCGATTGGGATACGTTCTCTGCTGTCTGACGTGTTAATTCGGAGCTGGCTGTCAATTCCTCGGAGGAGGCGGCTACTTGTTGTGAATGGAAGGAGACTCGTTCTAATAAATCTTGCAGATTATGCTTCATTTGGGAAAAATGGCGGGCCAGTTCACCAATTTCGTCGCGATTCTTGATTTGAATATCTGCTGAGGCCAAGTTCCCTGCGGCAATTTGTTCGGCTGCATTCGTAATCAGCAAAACGGGGTGAGAAATGGCACGTCCAATCATGAAGGCGATACCTGCTCCTGTGAAAAGAGCAAGCAAGCTAAGCAAGACAACCAGGAGCTTCGTAGATTGAATACCGCTATCCAGCTCGGCAATATCTTGTTTCAATAGCTTCTGTTCGAGAGCAACAAATTCTTGGGCTTTTTGAATAAACAATTCGCCGACTGGCGTACATTCATCTCTAACCAAGCGCGTGTACTCTTCTACTTTATTTTGTTGTTTTAAGGTTACAACCCGATCAATAATTTCCTCGTGTTGGGCATGCAGCTCGTTCATCTCTGTGACGAGTTTTTGCCCTTCAGAAGTCATGCCCAAATTGAACAGTTCTGCTGTAAGCTCTTTATAATGGTCATTTGCTTTTGTATACCCCGTCAGGTAGCTGTCATCGCCTACAATGACATATCCGCGCGCATACTTTTGTCGTTCACTGACACTTGCAATAATGTCCTTGGACAACATCTCCTTGTTAACTCGGTCTTCAATCATCCTCCCATAACGGGAATCGATGGAAGAAATCTGAGAAAAACCAATCCCTGCTACTGCCACTAAAAGTAATAACACTGCCAAAAATCCTAAAAATAGCTTTTTCCTTACCGTCAACTTCATAATAGTTGTTTCCTCCATCGTTATTCTACGAATTATCCCTTTTTATAATCCCTTCCTCTTATGTAACGGCATTTTCTATAGGTCTTTTGACCTTTTTTATCATACAACATCGTTCTGTAACATTTTTGGAATTCTTTTCGACAATGAAAAAGCCCCGACTGCCATGGCGGACGAGGCTTACTTATCCATTTATGAAGCTACTTTTTCTTACATATCTTATCGTTTTGGCGCCCGAAAGCCTGCTTGCAGCGCTTCTTCCTCCGTCGCAAACCACATCTCCGCTTTTGTTTGCTCGTAGCTAGCGGAGCCTGGAACGTGATAGATTTTCTCGCCTTTGCTGTTGATATTGCCCTTGATAGTCTTACCTTCTGGTGGCGCGGTGTCTGCGGCGGTATTGTTATTGGACTGTTTTTTTGACTTGGCTTTTTCCTTAGGAGCCTCTGTCTGCTGCCCTTCTAAAGCCCACAGTCCGCGATTCTGCTCCCGCGCCTCCCGCTCTGCTGCCAGGAACAGCTCTGCTTGGGCTACATTCGGTGGGATTGTCATGATCCGCGCGTAGCCGTCACGAACGAGCTTTTCATTGACAAAGGTTCCGTCTTCCAAATATACGTAAGCAAGCAAACGCTTGTATTTGTCATAGGGCTCGACATCGAACTTCAGCTTGACCTTTTTGCCAGTTAAAAGCTCTTTAGAGTAATTGCTCGCTTCTTTCCCATACGGTTCGACTGGATGGTTGGGTTTTACTGTCTCTGGGGTATCTACGCCAATCATACGGACTTTTTCCCCGCTGTCCAGCTCGAATGTATCGCCATCAACCACTCGTTTGATCACAGCATCTATCTCCCCGTTAGCTTCTGGCTGGCCGGACGATCCACATGCCGATAGCAAAAGAACCAGTGCGAACAGATATATGGTTAATCGTTTCATAGACTTCCTTCTCCTCTTCTTACGTTGCATTGTTTTCCAGCGTAGTGGATTTGCCAGCGCAGGTCAATAGGAGAGAAAAAAGTACAAACGTTCAAGATAGAACGTTTTTCCTAACGAAAAAAACGACCTTCACGCAAGGTCGTTTTGTCTATACGTCCAGATTTAGTCACGATCGGCGCTAAACAAGAACAACAGGACGACCACGACAATAATAATCCATATAAATTCCTCGTTTTCGCGATCAAAAAAACCGTCGAACAGACCCATGGTGGAGTCCTCCTTTCCGTCTCGCTACAGCCTATGCAAAAGGCTAGACGCGTGCCAGTAGTTGGAAGAGCCCAAAAGTGAAATGCGTGTTCAAAAGACGACTTTTTGAAAAACCGCTCCAGGAAATGTACTACTTACAAGTAGACAAGATCAAATGCGTATAGGTACCTAGCTGTCTTACTTCATTCGTAAAACCAAGATTGGCAAGCTCCTGTAGCAATCGAGAGCGATCGGCATAACAGCGGTCCTGAATATCTGCTATCATTCTCGTATGACCTGCCTCCTCTAGAGCATCAAGATGAGCTTGTCTATGCGTCTGATCCACAAACATCAAATCGGCAATGACCAACCGTCCCCCTGGTTTTAACACACGACGACATTCCGCCAAGGCGAGCTGCTTCTGATCATCCGTCAAATGGTGCAAGGCGTAACTCGTAGCCACAAAGTCAAATCGGTTTTCTAAAAACGGAAATGCGAAAAAGGTTCCCAGCTTCGTCTCGACCCCTGGGTGTTTCGCTCTGCATTGCTTTAGCATTTGCGGAGATTGGTCGAACCCGCTCATCCTGGCTCCTTTTTTCACGAGACGCCCTGCGAGGTTTCCTGTACCCGTTCCGGCATCCAGACCACACTCTCCCTGTTTGACCGCAACTGTCGCAACGACCTCATCCAGAACGTTTTCGTATGATTCATGACCATTCCCGCCATGTGCCCATTCGTCGTAGCGGTCCGCCCATTCATTAAAATTCCATCGATCCACCCAGTTATCTCGTGTCTGCTTCAATCGTTTGTTCGCTTCTGCCAGTGTAAACAGTTCTCCTGGATCAATCGATTCTCTACCCTTTATCCGCTCAATCATCGCTTCTGTCGTTTGAATGACCTTGCTCATTTCTACCCACCTTGTATACATAAACGAACGCTGCAGCTCTAAATAATGGAGAAGACTTCCTTCCTGATCTTTCATTTGAATCAGGAGCTCCCGAATGTCTTCTACCGCCATCCCGACCTCGCGGAGTGTAATGATGGTTTGCAGCCTCCAGACATCTTCCTCTGTGAACTGGCGATACCCGGACGCATCTGCTTTCGATGGCTTGATTAACCCTTTTTCTTCATAATATCGAATCGCACGCGGGGTTATTTGCAAGCGATGGGCCATGTCTTTGATTTGCATGGAACTCTCTCCCTGTATCATTCTTTCCTTATCATAAACCTTGACGCTGCGTGAATGTACAGAACGAAAGAAAAAAAGCTGCCGGATTCTTTCCGACAGCTCGTTTCTATCTTATTAATGTCTCGCCGGCTCAGAAATTTGCTGGAGAGCGTCACTCGCCTCATCTTGGTGAAACTGACGAACAGCCATATCTGCCAACGCCACAATTCCGACCAGCTTGCCATGTTCGACAACAGGCAGACGACGAATTTGATGCTGGGCCATGATCCTAGCCGCTTCATCGACAGTTGTTCCAGGTTGCCCAAGAATAATGTCTCGTGTCATGACGACCTCTGTGGCGGCCGAGCCTTCATGCTTTTCAGCCAAGCCACGAATGACGATATCGCGGTCCGTAATGATCCCGATCACATCATCTTTTTCATCCACAACCGGAATGACTCCTACATTCCAATCGCGCATTTTGCAAGCCACTTCATACACATTATCCTTAAGCGTCACAGTAGCGACATCTTTTGTCATAATTTCGCGCAATGTGCGATTTTCCAGCTTCGCCATTTTCATTCTCCTCCTTTTGCTAATCAACGATTGTAGTTTGTCCTCTCACCTATCGTTTCATGCGCAAGAAAGAGTATGATATATTGCGCTTCTTCCAAAAACAGACTATGATTAATAAGTGAATATCTCACCCATTTTTAGGAGGAAAAAGAATGGTCATTAAGGACACGGGGATTGGCACGAAAGAAGTCTTTTTCGCCGATCTGGAGCACTACATGAGCGAACTCGGCTTTGATCGCGGCGCCTGGGATTACAAGCATGCTACATACGATTATAAAATCCACGATAAAGGCACTGTCTTCTACCTGCGCATCGAAGCGAACGTGACAGAAGGCAAACTTGAGGATACGCACGCCGTCCTGAAGCTCGAAGATCCTTATATGGGCAAACATCTTTTCCCACACGGTCTGGATTACGATTACCCAATGCCAGACTCCGTTGTAAAAACAGCGAAATTGAAGCTGCAAATGCTGGGCGAAAAGCTGTCCTCACACTAAAAAATGAAATGGCACGGTGTACAGAGAGGAATCCCCTCTCTGTTTCACGTAGAGGGGGTATTTTTATGAAGACGAGGGGCGTACCTGACTTCTTGCTCCTGTTTTTGACCGCCCTACTTGTTGGGTTTGGGATAACCATGGTGCTCAGCTCCAGCTCCATTTTCGCGTTGACCAGTTTTACAAGCGGCGGCTGTGATTATTGTGGCGGAGATGAGCTTTATTTCGTGAAGCGTCAATCGGTTTTTTTGCTGGTTGGTGTTGTTGGGATGCTGGTGGCCATGAACATTCCCTTCTCCTTTTATAAGAGAAATTTCTTATTGATTGCGCTCGTCAGCTTCTTTTCTTTGCTCCTGGTTCTTGTTCCAGGGATTGGTAAGCAAGTTAACGGAGCACGATCGTGGTTTGAAATCGGTTCTGCAACCATACAGCCTGCGGAGTTTGCCAAGCTTGGCCTTATTCTGTACTTGGCAGCGATCATCTCCAAAAAAGGGAACGGGATACAAAAGTTGAAATCTGGTTTGATGCCGCCACTGATGGTAACAGGGATGTTTTTTATGCTGATTGTAGTCCAACCCGACCTAGGTTCTGCCGCCATCTTGCTCGGATGCGCTTTGATTGTCATGATCTGTGGTGGGGCCAAAATCCGTCATCTAGTCGGTCTCGGTGCACCAACTGTGACTGTTGCACTATTGGTATACATCACAGCAAAGCCCCATGCCTTGAATCGGATCTACTCCTATCTCAATCCGTGGAGTGATATGGATGGCACTGGCTACAACATCATTCAATCCTGGATTGCAATTGCACATGGCGGTCTGACTGGGACAGGATTTGGAAAAAGCATTCAAAAATATTTGTATCTACCGGAGAGGCATACCGACTTTATTTTCTCGATCATGACTGAAGAGCTTGGTTTTATCGGTGCCTCTGTGTTCCTCTTGATCTTATTGCTTTTCCTGCTGCGCGGCATCCATATTTGTCTGCGCGTAAAAGACACCTTTGCCAGTCTGGCAGGAATCGGTGTTGTCAGCATGTTCGCCATTCAGGCGATCCTAAACATTGGCGGAGTAACGGGTTTGATTCCATTGACAGGTGTACCTTTGCCGTTTATCAGTTATGGTGGTTCCTCTTTACTCGTATGTCTGCTCGCCACTGGCTTTTTGCTCAGTATTTCGCGGGAAGTCAGTCGCCAAAAGGTAGAAGAGCAATTACAAAAACAACCCTATGCCATGTAAGAAACAAACAAAAGGGATACCGGATGCGTCCAGTACCCCTTTTTGCTTACTCATTTCGAAGGAGCTCGATTGTTTCCACCCGTACATTCACGGCTTCCACATAAAGACCAGTCAATGCTTCCACTGCTTCTTTTACTTTTTCCTGTAGGGCGTGACAGACGTGATGGATCTGCGCCCCATAACGGACGGACACACGCATGTCAATGGTGACTCTGTCGTCTATTACGGATACGGTAATGCCTTTCGAGCCGCCATTCAGCTTTTTCGCCAAATCTTGATAGATTCCGCCTGAACGAACTGTGACTTCCAACACTTCTTCTACAGCAACGCCAGCAATGATCGCGATCACCTGATCTGCTACTCTGATTTCGCCAAGCCTGTCAGCCATCAGGACGCCCTCCTCGCCCGTTTCGTACTTCCCCCACTGGTTTCTTTTGCCTTTTTTTTATTATAAACAAATCATGCTTGGGCTTGGAAGGAAATTTGTTTTTTTCTCTCCGTTAGGGTCGGAGATGTGCAATGAATGTCAACGAGTGTCAACTGATCTGCAGCAAGTGCCTCCCGCAATACCGGCTCCAGAGCCTGTACCTCTTTGACGACCTTGCCACTGATTCCGCAAGCATTCGCCAATTGTTGAAAATCTGGATTACGCAATTTCACTCCAAAAGGGATCAAGCCCGCCTGACTCATTTTGACCTCTTCCAATCCTAATGTCCCATTGTTCGCCACGAGAATCACAATCGGAAGTTGGAGCTCAGCCACTGTCATAAGTTCTGCCAGATTCATTTGCAATCCCCCATCCCCAGCGACGCAGACGACCTGCTTCTCCGGATAAGTTAGCTTTGCAGCCACAGCCGCAGGCAACCCAAATCCCATCGTTCGCCACTTCCCGGAGAAGAGTGGGGTCTGTTTTTTCCCACGGAACGCCCGATTAAACCAGATCGTGTGCTCACCCGTATCTAGGACGATGATCGCATCTTCATTGACCACGCCCCCGAGCGTATGCATTAAGGTTTGTGGTTTTACTTGCTCACTCGCATGTTGAATGATCGCATGCTCTGTCTCCTCGCCAAATTCTCCATGCCACCGCTTGATCTGTTCCTGCCACGCATCGCCCAGCCTGCGCGATTGCAAGCGTCTCATCCAGATAGGCAGGACATCGTCCAATTCAGCTGTGACAGATTGGAGGTAAGGATGTGCATGTATCGATCCAGGCTGATGATCTACTTGAATGACGGACAGTTTCTTTGGCAAAAAAGCGCGCGGGAACCAGCTCGCTCCCAAAATCAGCAACAAATCGGCTTCCGCTAAGGCATGCAAAGCTGTTTCGCTGCCTCCCTCTCCCCATCCGCCGATCACAAGTGGATGAGATTCATCTACCGCCCCTTTTGCTCCGAGCGACAGCAACACGCCTGCCCCTAGCTGTTCCGCTAGCTTTACACACGAATCTGCCGACTTCCGGGCACCGATACCAAGCAGTATGAGAGGCTTTTGCGCCTTCACAACCTGCTCGCAAGCGAGCTCGATCTCCATCCGATCAGGATAAATGGCATGTGGAATGCGTGGAAGTGCTGGAAGAACAGCATCTGAAGTCGTTTGCGTAAAGACGTCCTTGCAAATGGAGAGATGGCTCACTCCTTTTTGCTGCATAGCCGTGACAAATGCTTTGTGCAGAACACTCTGGATTGCATCTGGATGCGTAATCGTCGTCGAATAAAAACTGATGGGACGTATCATGTCTTCTTGTGAGATAAACTGCTTGTACGCACCACCCAGCTTGTATGTCTCCACTTGACCCGTAATCGCAATGACAGGTACGCGATCTGTATGCGCATCTGCTAGTCCATTCAGCAGATTGACGAAACCCGGCCCCATAGTCGCGGTACAAACAGCCGGATTTCCCGTCAGTTTTGCTTCCGCACTTGCCATCATGGCCGCAGCAGATTCATGCTTGCAAGCAATGTATTGAATGTGGGATTGCTTCGCGATCTGATCCAGCCACGCAAAGATTCCGTCACCTGCCACCCCGTATATTCGTTTTACTCCCCATCTGATCAATTGTTCCGTCAAATATTGCGCGACCTGCATCAAAATCTTCCCCTTCCAGAACTAAAGTGCAAATACATTACTCGTAGTCTACGCATTCTCCAATATTTTACTAAGGCCAAAATGACGGAAGTTGGAGAACCTAACAATAATCAACTGATATTCAAATCCATACCCGAAGGAGGGTAAGAAATGAAACAGCCTGTCAAATGGCTGCTAGCTGTAGTAGTATTCGCACTTCTGGTTACGACTGCGGTTATGGTATCTCCGTTGCGCTCAGATGCATTCAGTAAGCAGATCGTCAAAGTAGGAGAAGAAGGCTCAGACGTGCGTGAGATGCAGTATCGCTTGAAGCACCTTGGTTTTTATACGGGCAAAGTAGACGGCGTATTCGGGTGGCGTTCTTATTGGGCGTTGCGTAACTTTCAGTATGAGTTTGGCTTAACCATAGACGGTGTCCTCGGAGCGCAGACGAAAGTAAAGCTGTACAACGCAACGAAAAATTATAAGCCCACTGCTTCTGATCTCGGGGTGCCACAAACCGCAACCCCTGCACCATCGAAACCTTCTACGCCTCCTAAGCCTTCTAAGCCTACGTATCACGCAGCCGGAATATCGGAGAATGACCTGCGTTTGATGGCGAATGCCGTTTACGGAGAATCGCGTGGAGAGCCTTACATTGGCCAAGTGGCAGTGGCGGCTGTCATTCTAAACCGGACGAAGAACGCAGCCTTTCCCAATACACCCGCGGGCGTTATCTTCGAACCTCGTGCCTTTACAGCTGTGGCGGATGGTCAGATTTGGCTAACACCGAACGAGCAGGCAAAAAAAGCAGTGAATGACGCGCTCAAAGGTTGGGACCCATCAGACGGAGCCATTTATTATTTCAACCCGGATACAGCTACATCCGGTTGGATTTGGAGCCGCCCTCAAATCAAAAAGATCGGCAGACACATTTTTTGCCGCTAGCATTCCATAAAAAACAGGCACGACAGTCGTAAGCTGCGTGCCTGTTTTCCTTTTCTAGTTTCATTTCGAACGTTGCGATTGCATATGCTGGGCCATTTTGACGAATCGCTCTTCCGGTTCTGTGGTCCCACAAACTCCACATTGTATCATGTAGTTCTCACCTTTATACGGCTGGTGAAACATATCGAGCTGTTCTTGATGGAGTTCTGCTACGACTTCGCCTGACTGTGGGTCGAGTCTTATATAGCGAGGGGTCTGCTCGATGACAGTGAACCTCATCCGATTCGATTTACATGTCGGGCATAACAAAGGCTGGGTCATAAAAAACACCTCACTTTTCTTGTTCATGGTTAGTTTTGTCCAGAACAGGAACTCTATACCTATGAGGTTTTAGGGATGAGTAAAAACTGCTGAGGTGATGATATGAACTTGAAACTCTTTTTCTCATTAGTAGGCGGGAGCATGCTGTTAGCTCTTTACGCCCACTATTTTTCTGGAAATGAAATGCTCCAATTCGTCACGGCTTCACTTGCCATCATTTTTTTGGCGGCTTGGCTCGGAAAATCGACAGAGAGCGTCGCCCATTATGCTGGGGACCGAATCGGCGGCTTTCTTAACGCTACCTTCGGAAATGCCGCAGAGCTCATTATTGCTTTTTTTCTTGTGAAAGAAGGCTTATTCGATATGGTCAAAGCCTCTATTACGGGTGCGATCATCGGAAATATGTTGTTGGTTCTTGGCTTGAGCACGTTACTAGGCGGTCTCAAGTACAAGGAACAAACCTTCAATAGCAGGCTGGCAAGTCACAATGCTTCGCTGATGACACTCGCGATCGTCGCTTTGTTCATACCGGCAGTCTTCATGTTCGATCTGCCTATGATCAAGGTGGAGATCATCAGCATCGTCATCGCCAGCCTGCTCATCATTGCTTACATTTTGTGGCTCATCTTTTCGATGATTACACACAGCGATTTTTTATCGGATATCGAGCCACAAGAAAGTGATGCGGTATGGTCGAAGGGTATCTCTCTCCTGATGCTTGCTGTCTCCACCTTTTTCGTGGCCGTTGTCTCAGAATGGCTGGTAGAGGGTGTACAGCATGTCTCCGAATCGTTAGGGTGGTCGGAGTTATTCGTCGGTGCTTTTGTCATAGCGATCATTGGGAATGCCGCAGAGCACAGCGCTGCCTTGCTTTTGGCACTAAAAGGACGCATCGGTGCAGCAGTCGAAATCGCGATCGGCTCCAGCCTGCAAATTGCCTTGTTCGTAGCCCCCACTCTCGTCATCATCAGTCTCTTGCTAGGCAATCCTATGGACATCGTGTTCACTACCTTTGAATTGGCTGCGATCGGAGTTGCTACCTTTATTACCATTTCCATCACACGGGATGGCGCTACGAACTGGTTTGAAGGCGTACTTCTGTTGACGGTGTATGTTATTTTGGGTACAGTCTTTTTCTTCGCGTAGGGCGCAAGAACAAAACAAAGGCTCCGCCATCCTTTGTGGCGAAGCCTTTCGTTTTTTTACCAGATACCCAGCATTTGTAGGAAAACCGCAAGAATCGCGATAGGTGCTACATATTTAATCAGGAGAAGCCAAATGATAAACATGCGTTTGCCCAGAGAAGTATGGGCCCCCAGCTCGTTGATCAAGGTCTCACGCTTCATTTTCAGCGGTACGAAGATCGCAATGAGCAGCGCTCCCAACGGCATCAAGATATTGCTGACCAAAAAGTCCATCGCATCAAAGATAGATTTGCCGAACAGCGTAACTTCGCTCCATACTCCGAATGACAAAGCCGACGGAACACCAACGATAAAAATCAACAGACCAATCACCCAAGCGAGACGCTTACGCTTCGTTTCGTCCCCCTTTGCAAGAGAAGCTACGATAATTTCCATCATCGAAAAAGCCGAAGTCAATGTAGCGAAAAGGAAAAGAGCCAAAAAGATTAACAGAAAAATGCTACCGAAGGCAATTTGTTCAAACACAGAAGGCAGTACAATAAACAGTAATCCCGGCCCTGCTGTTGGCTCTACTCCAAGGGAGAAGACTGCAGGGAAAATCGCCAAACCGGCAAACAGCGATACGAGCAGATTCAAACTGACAATCGATCCAGCAGAACGAACCAGACTTTCGTTTTTGGCAAGGTACGAGCTGTACGTGACCATGACGGACACCCCGACGCTCAGTGCGAAAAAGGATTGACCCAATGCGTACAGGATCGATTCAGCAGTCAGCTTGGAAAAATCAGGACTCAGAAAGAAGGAAACGCCCTCCATCGCCCCATCCAACGTCAAGGAACGAACCATCAATACCATGAATAAAAGGAACAAACCAGGCATCATGTACTTGTTAGCAGACTCAATACCACTCTGTACGCCTCTCGCTACTACCCATGCGGTAATGAGCATGAAAACCAACTGGGCAACTACTGCACCAACAGGATCACCGATAATGTCACCAAACACTTTATCATAAGCTGGCCCTTGCAATTGACCAGTAAACCCGCGAAGAAGATAACTAAGAATCCAGCCTCCCACCACACTGTAAAACGACAAGAGCAAGAAGCAAGTGATCACTCCAAGGCGACCGATCCAATGCCAGAGTGACCCTGGCGCAATTGTTTTATACGCACTGATCGCCTCTTTTTGTGTACTGCGTCCGATTGTGAATTCTCCTAGCAACAGCGGAAGACCAATTGCTAGCGTAAAGATGATGAATAGCAGAAAGAACGCTCCACCACCGCTCGTTCCAACCATATAAGGAAATTTCCAAATGGCCCCCAGTCCAATTGCCGAGCCTGCTGCTGCCAAGATGAAGCCGAGCCTGCTCGTCCATTGTTCGGCTTGTTTCATAGTTTTCAACCTCCAAAGATATTCTTTTATGCTCAAAAATGGATACAAAAAAACCCGCCCCAAAAAGGGACGAGTTATTCATTTCTCGCGGTACCACCCTACTTAGACATCCCCAATTGGCGATGCCTCGCTTCGTCATTGATAACGGGAATGACCCGGACTCTCCTACTGGCGGCGCCTGCGTTCAGAGATCAGCTCAAGAGTGAATTCAACGGGGCTTACATCAGGCTGCTCTCAATCTATGGCAGCCTTCCCTGTCATGCAGCAGGTCCGTTTACTAGTCTCTTTCCTTGCTTGTTTCTATGATTCGATTGTTGGGCGTCTTGCGAAAATAAAAAAAACCCGTCCAAAAAAGGGACGAGTTATTCGCGGTACCACCCTGATTAAGTGCACGGGATACAGATTCCCTACGCACTTCTCTCCATCATTGATAACGGGAATGACCCGATTCCTCCTACTAGGCAAAAAGCCATTAAGAGGGCTGCTCAGGAGGGAATTCTACGGGGCGCGCTTCAAAGCTGCTTCCAGTCTAAGGCAGCTTCTCCCTGACAAGCGGTGATTCCGCATACTAGTCTCCATCATTGCATTTCAAAATTAATAAAAAATTATAGACTTTAATTTAATATAAATATACGAAATAGGCAAGTACTTTTTCTTTCAACAAAATGAAAAGCGAGGATAATCGCCGCTCTCCTCGCCTTACTTTTGATTAAACAGTTCATGAAGATGGGCCAATTTACGTTCCAATGAACCCATAATTTCTCGACCAATGTCTTCGCTAATCAGTCCTAAGCGGACCGCGTACTCTACTTCACGAGAAAGCCCGAACATTTGGGTATCCAGCACTTCTTCATACAGTGGGCACTGCGGCATGGTCAGGTTTTCCATCTGTACGTCGATCAGCTTGTAAATTTTGTCGGCGTCTGCTTGAAGCAACGCTAGCGCTTTTTGTTCCAGATCGGGAACCTTAATTTCTGTCAAAACCTATCCCTCCGTTTGCCTCCATCCTTATCATACATAGTACGCGATTCTGGGCCATTTGAAAAGGGGAGAAGGCAGATCAACTGCAAGAAGCTAAAAGATACCAAGCTTCCACTCTTTTGAAAGCAGTTCCAACAGCTTGACACCGGCCACTGAATTTCCTTTATCATCCAAAGCTGGACCAAACACACCAATCCCCATACGATGTGGTACTGTTGCCATAATACCGCCGGCAACCCCACTTTTCGCTGGGATTCCTACGTCAATCGCAAACTCACCAGAGGCATTGTACATCCCACAAGTCACCATGAAGGTCTTGCAGATTCGCGCTACTTCTTCTGGAATCACTCGCTCACCCGTATTCACGAGAATTCCGTCTGCTGCAAGCACCATCCCTAGTGTAGCTACTTCCTTCGCTGTCACTTCTATCGAGCAATGGCGAAAATACAGATCAAGCGTCTCTTCTACATCCGTTTCCAGAATGCCGCTGTCCTTTAGAAACCAAGCGAGGGCACGATTGCGATCAGCCGTTTTCTTTTCAGAACAATAAACAGCTTGATTGATAGAAAGATGAGGATTCCCCGTCATTTTCCGCATTAAAGCCATCACAGCATCTAGCCGTTCGTCTACGTTGGCACCGTGAATCATGCCCGCAACCGCAATGGCTCCTGCATTGATCATCGGGTTCAGTGGTTTATGGGATTCGGTCGTCTCCAGCTTAATAATCGAATTAAACGGGTCTCCAGTTGGTTCTTTTCCCACATGCCGAAACACGTGTTCCTTCCCGTTCTGGCATAAGGCGACGATCAGAGAGAATATCTTGGAGATACTTTGCATCGAGAAAGGCACATCTGCATCACCAGCAGAAAGAATCGTCCCATCGGGCAAGCATACAGCCACTCCCAATTGATGTGGATCGACTTTTGCCAATTCAGGAATGTAAGAAGCTACACTCCCCTTGTTTGTATACGCAAGTGATTGGTTGCGTACTTGCTCCAACAGTTCGGACGCTTGTTTCAAATCCATCGAAAAACCCCTCAGTCTATTACGTCGATGTATACAGATTCGATTGTAGATTTCTACATGGGACATGTCAAATTATCCCTACTTCTGCACGGCGTGCTCCAATCGTTCCATCGCTTCGACTAGAATCGATCTCGGGCAAGCAAAATTGATTCGCATAAACCCTGCACCATCCGGCCCAAACGTTGTGCCATCATGTAAGCCAAGCTTGGCATCCTCGCGAATGAGCTTGTTCAACTCCGCCTGACTAAGTCCTAGCTGTTTAAAATCCATCCACCCCAAGTATGTCGCTTCCGGAATGGCCATGGATACCCCAGGAATACGAGTCGATAAAAACTCATGCACATAGGCAGCATTCTTACGTAAATAGATCAACAGTTCTTCCAGCCATGCTTCTCCATGTTGGTAGGCAGCAATCGTTGCTTCCATCCCGAACAGATTCAGATTCTCATAGCCCATTTTGGACGCTGTGATGGAGAAGTTCCGCAATAACTGCTGATTTTCTGTCATCAAATAGGAAGTATACAGACCAGCCAAATTAAACGTTTTGGCGGCTGATAGAAAGGTAACGCTCTGGTTGGCTAATTCCGGTGCCAGCGAATAGTAAGGCGTATGAACATTTGGCTCATAGACCAAATCCGAATGAATCTCATCGGCAACCACAAGCACGCCATTTTCTACACACAATCTTCCCAAGCGCTCCAACTCTTCTCTGGTCCATACTCGCCCGATCGGATTGTGCGGTGTGCAGAGCAGCATGAGCTTCACCCGCGGGTCGCTCAGCTTTTGTGCGAGATCATCCCAATTCATTTCATAACGGCCATCACGCTCCAACAGTGGGCTGGTAACGACATGACGTCCGCGATTTTCGACTGCATGATAAAAAGGATGGTACACAGGCGTCTGGATCAAGACACCGTCTCCTGGGGCTGTATACGCCTCTACCGCTACGTGTATGCCGGGAACGACTCCAGGTATCCCTGTCATCCAACTCACTTCTACCTCTATACCAAATCGCTTGTGTATCCACTCTTTCAAACTCTGATAAAGGGCATTTGACTTCAAAGTGTATCCGTATATCGGGTGACTCGCCCGTTTGATCAATGCCTCCGTAATTTCAGGAGCGCAAGCAAAATCCATATCCGCTACCCACAGCGGAAGCATTCCTTCTCCGTTCACTTTTGGATTCTGAATCTCCCATTTGACACTATCTGTCCCTTTGCGTTCGATGCGCTGATCAAAATCGTACACGGTCGTTCCCTCCCTTATTCCCTTCACATACATACAGACAGCATAAACCGTCTTTTTCCAATTGTCCAAGCTTCTGGTGTACGAAAAAAAGAGCCGCCCTGATGAGCAACTCTCTTCTTACTAAAGAATAGATTAGCGAGCGTATACGCCAGGACCAAATGGGAGATCCAGGAAGTACCATGCTGTCAATTGCAAGATCCATACAACCAAGAAAACGATTGCAAATGGAGTCATGGTAGAGAAAATCGTTCCCATTCCTGCATTCTTATTATACTTCTGATAGAAAGCCAGGAAGAGCGGGATGTACGGATTCACAGGTGAGATCGTATTGGTTGCAGAGTCTGCAATCCGATATGCGACTTGGATAAACGCCGGATTGTAATCTAACAGCATCAGCATTGGCATGAATACAGGTGCCAGGATCGCCCACAGCGCTGAACCACTCGTGATAAACAAGCTACAGATACCTGTAAAAAGTGTGAAGGCAATAATGATCGGCAAACCCGTCAAGCCCATGTTTGTCATGAATTCTGCGCCATTGACAGCCATCAAAATACCAATGTTGCTCCAGTTAAAGAACGCGATGAACTGCGCTGCTGTAAACGCTAACACAATAAAGCCGGACATATCCTTGATTGCTTCGGACATGTAATGCGGAATGTCCTTCGACGTTTTAATCAGTCCCATTGCTCTACCGTATACAAACGATACGGTCACGAAGAACAACAGGATGATGGGAATGATCCCTTTCAAAAACGGTGATGTCAAGAAGTCACCTGTCTTTGGATCACGTAACAGTGAACCTTCTGGAACGACCAGCAATCCTACAATGACTACGAAAATCAACGCTGCGATACCCGCTTTGCGCAGTGCTTTGTTTTCTTGAGGAGTTACTTCTTCAAATTGTACATTTCGATCGCCGTGATACGTGCCAAGGCGTGGTTCGATAATTTTATCGGTAATCCATCCACCAATGAAAGCGAGGATGACAACGGAAGCTGACATGAAGAACCAGTTATCTACTGGTGTAACCATTGCATTCGGATCAATCGTTTTCGCTACTTCGGTACTGATCCCTGCCAAGAGAGCATCTGTACCGGCAATGAAAAAGTTCGCTGTAAAACCGGAGGATACACCAGCCATACCAGCTGCAAAACCTGCAATCGGGTGACGCCCCATTGCCAAGAACACAAGACCGCCAAGCGGAGGAATAATAACCATGGCTGCATCCGAAGCAAGATTTCCTAATATACCGACAAAGACAATTGCATAACTGACAACCGATGCCGGAATGCCTGCCATCATTTTGCGTAGAACAGTCGTCAAAAGACCGATTTTTTCTGCCAGTCCAATTCCAAGCGTCATCGCCAGAACGAGACCAAGTGCTGGAAAATCAATAAAGTTTTTCAGCATACTCGTTAAAATCCAGTGAACACCTTCGACGCTAAGCAAACTCTTAACGGCAACCTCTTCGCCTTTAGCAGGATGCATAACCGAAAAGTCCATGGCTGCAAGGATTGCTGAGACTACCATCAATACACCACACAAAATAATGAACAATACAAATGGATGCGGGAGCTTATTCCCTACCGTTTCAATCCATTTTAGGATACCTTTTTGCTTCATCAGTTCTGCTTGCACATTCGTGCCTTTCGCCATAGTTTCGCCCCCTAAGTCGTTTGAATTCCCTGAATGTTTCTGCGGCTTTGCTACCATCCTCGGGATGAATGATGTGGTCTTCCTTCTCTAGCGCTCATCGCCGTTGATGGTTCAGCGGGAGAAAGACGAAGTGAGCTTCCCTTTTCTCGTGAAAGCCTTTACAAGAATCGAAAGGCTTGTACACAATGCCTTTTATCTGACCCCAACTTTTTAGTAGGAACTCAAATATCACAGGCAAAGTTCACTCTCACATAATAACTTTCTAATATGATTATATAATCTATAAAATACATGTCAATAATTTTTAGACTATTTTATGAAATTTTCGCTTTTTGGATAATTGCTGTCATTTGCGAGTCTATAGTAATATAGAGATTGACTACGAATGATCACGGAGGAATGACGTATGTCTGATGTTATCGTGTTCAAAGGGGCTATTGCTTTCCCCATTACATTGGATCCAACCGTTTGGGTTTTTGATGAACGCAAATTCGATCTGAAAACATACTCGGGCGAAGATGATAGCTCGCTGGCAACACAAGCAAAGTATTTGGCTGGCACGGGGACGCAGTGGGATAAGGAATTGCGCGAGGGGGCTACGCTTCCTTCCGAACGAAAAAGCTTAGCCGAAGAACGTAAAGTACTCGAAGGCGAGTACGGAATCCGTCTTGATCCCTTCATTACAAATGCTGAGCCTCTACCAGAGGTGACTCATGTCCGTCTTCACCGCGAGGATCAGGAAGCGATCATTCTTCCACTTGCTGAGGCAAGAAGAGCCATCCTACAATTCTCCAAAGACGGCAGGCCTATTAAAGAGGATGGTCCTGTGTACTTATATTTGCCGGAAGTGTTGCTGGCAAATGAAGCACCGATCAAAGGAATTACCGCTTTGGAGTTTATTACCAAGTAAGCGTAAGATAACAAAAGCCATCCTCCTTCGAAAAAGAGGATGGCTTTTGCCATATGTTACGTATGTGTGATGATTTTGCTCTTAGGCGCTGAACTGCGTGATACGGATATTCCGATGCTGTAGTTCTTCGCGAAGCAATTCGATAAACGCTGCATCTAGTTGAAGGTCGACAGCTCGATGATATACTTCTATCAACATTTGGTCACTTAAGTATTTCACCTTTGCTCACCTCCATCTTTAATATGAGCCCATTGTAACAGAAGCATTTGTATCGAACAATCGTTCGGATATCCACAATCAGTGTGGACATCCTGTTGGTAACATGTGGGCAAATTGTGTGTAACTTATAAGTATCCAAGCATTTCCTTTGTGGATGTTTTCTTCCATTTATCCACAGTCAGTCGAAAAATGTCGAACGAATGATGTGACTATTCTGTCATAATGACCCCTCAAGAAAAAAAGCCACCCTGTACAGGATGGCTTTTGTCGTTGCTATTATGCGTTTGCAGCTTCTGTCACGTGCAGAACTTGCTTGATGCGATCAATTGCCCAATCCAGATCTTCTTTGCTGATGACGAGTGGCGGTGCAAAGCGAATGGTTGTCTCATGTGTTTCTTTGCACAGAAGTCCCAGTTCTTTTAGTTTTTCGCAATATGGACGAGCCGCTGTTGTCAGCTCCAAACCAATGAACAGACCGCGACCGCGAATTTCCTTGATGATCGGGTTGTTGATTTCTTTCAATTTCTCCATGAAATATGCGCCCATTTCCAGGGAGCGCTGTACAAGACCTTCGTCAGCCAATACATCCATAGCTGCAACAGCAACCGCACATCCGAGTGGATTTCCGCCAAAGGTAGAACCGTGGGAGCCTGGCTCAAATACGCTCAAAATTTCTTTATCTGCTGCTACTGCGGAAATCGGGAACACGCCACCACCAAGAGCTTTCCCCATTACGTACATGTCTGGTACTACATCTTCCCAATCGCTGGCAAACATTTTACCTGTGCGACCGAAGCCCGTTTGAATCTCATCGCTGACCAAGAGTACATTATTTGCTTTACATACCTCTTGTGCTTGCTTCAAGTAGCCCTCTTGCGGAATGATGATGCCTGCTTCCCCTTGGATCGGCTCCAGCATGAATGCTGCTGTATTCGGTGTAATCGCTCGCTTAAGCGCTTCAATATCGCCATAAGGAATGATTTTGAAACCAGGCGTGAATGGTCCGAAGCCACGTCTGTACTCTTCTGCAGAAGAGAAGGAAGTTACTGTGACAGTACGACCATGGAAGTTGCCTTCACATACGATGATTTCTGCTTGGTTCTCTGGTACTTTTTTCACATCATAAGCCCAGCGACGAACCGCTTTGAGTGCTGTCTCTACTGCTTCTGCACCAGTGTTCATTGGCAGGATCATTTCTTTTCCTGTCACTGCAGAGAGCTTTTCGTAAAATTCACCCAGTTGGTCATTGTAAAAAGCTCGGGAAGTGAGCGTTACTTTATCTGCTTGATCTTTCAGAGCTTGGATGATACGTGGATGACGATGCCCTTGGTTCAGCGCAGAATATGCACTCAGCATATCCAGATATTTATTGCCTTCCGGATCGTGTACCCATACACCTTCTGCTTTGGAAATAACGATCGGTAGCGGATGATAGTTGTGCGCACCAAATTTTTCTGTTTGTTCAATAACCACGTTTGTTTTACTCATGTCGTTAGCCTCCTTCAAGATCACTTGCTAAAATTATCTAGCAAGAACGATGCCAAACAGGAAAACCCCACAAAGTCGATCCAATCCGATCAGATGAGCAAAAAAATTTTGCATCTCGCATTCATATTCTTTTGCAGTGCATAATGTTTTTGCACTCATTCCCTTTATGCTATGATAGCCTCATAAGGAAAGGCTGGTGACCACAGTGTCGTCTTCTACGCATAATTCTTCAACTGACACTCTCTTGCGCATTTATGAACATATTTTGGACAGAATGAATGAAGGTGTACATGTCATCGATTCGGACGGGACAACGATTGTCTACAATTCCAAAATGACCGAGCTGGAATCGATGACCAGACAAAACGTTTTGCACAAACCTTTGGCAGAGGTTTTTCAGTTCCCGTCTGGACAGGAAAGTACCTTGCTCACATGCTTGCGTACCGGAAATAGCATTCGCAATACACGCCAAACGTATTTCAATGACAAGCAAAAAGAAATTTCAACCATTAACAATACGTTCCCCATCATTGAAAATGGCAAGGTCATCGGCGCAATGGAAATCGCAAATGATGTTACCAAAATGGAACGATTGATCAGAGAAAACCTGCTTCAAAAAAACGGGTCACGCTACACATTCGAGCACATTATCGGGAGAAGCGGTCCTATTCTCGATGTCATAGAGAATGCCAAACGCGCAGCACGCACCTCCTCATCCGTATTGGTAGTCGGTGAAACTGGTGCCGGGAAAGAGCTGTTCGTGCAAAGCATTCATAATGCCAGTCTGCGTGCTTCTGGTCCCCTTATTTCACAAAACTGCGCTGCGCTTCCGGATAGCCTGATCGAAGGGCTTTTGTTTGGAACTGCTCGCGGAGCATTTACTGGCGCAGTGGAGCGACCTGGATTGTTTGAGCAAGCGGAAGGCGGAACACTTTTTCTCGACGAAATCAACTCGCTTAGTATGCCACTCCAGGCAAAATTGTTGCGTGCTCTGCAAGAGAAGTCGATTAGACGTATTGGTGACACAAAGGATCGGACGATTGATGTACGAATCATTGCCGCTATCAATGAAGATCCTGTTGAGGCAATTGCCAATTCGCATTTGCGAAAAGACCTGTACTATCGTCTCGGCGTCGTCACGTTATTTCTCCCGCCGCTTCGGGAACGCAAGGAAGATATTCCGATGCTGGTCAGCCATTTTATCGAGAAATACAATGAGCTGTTCCAAATGGAAGTAAGAGGCATCAGTGACGAGGTTCTGCAATTTTTTATCCAGCATGACTGGCCTGGCAATGTGCGTGAACTTCAACACTTGATTGAAGGGGCCATGAATCTGATGATTGACGAATCAAGCATCCGCTATGAACACTTGCCCTTGCACTTTTTGCGTCGTACGCCAGCCGCTTCCGTAGCAATCGAGCAACCCTCCCCTCACACATTACCTTTTGTGGACGAAGGAAAACCGTTGAAGGAAACCATGCAAGAATTTGAAACAGCATATATTCACCATGTTGTGGAACGCTATAACGGAAATATTTCACGAGCAGCCAAGGAATTGCAAATCAGTCGTCAGAGCTTGCAATATCGTTTGCGTAAGCTGGGGATTAAGGGATAAAGAGTACCTTTTAAGAGCATTCTGGTTTGAGTCAACATAGTGGAGGAGAAGAAAAAGCACAGTTTTCTTCGACTCCGACACGCCCGCAAGGGTGATTTACTGCTCGTCTCCACTTCAAAAAGGGGCCCGTCGATCCAAAGCCACCCTACGGGCGGAAGTTTCTCGAGGAAGAAGTGTTCGACAAGCGTGGTCCCCTTTTTAAGGTTCCGACTATCGTTGCCTTCTAAAGCTTGCGTGATAATCTTATTAGATGCTATTTAATCAGTCAGTTTTAACCTTATCATTTTTAATAAACGCCAAGAGATTTGGCGTTTTTTTAATTATTTTGCATCAACTGCCGAATCATTTTGCGCTTTTTGCCAGTATATACCTCAAAAATAATATTTTCATAAAGTATTTCGTTTGGTATCATTCTTGCAGAGCATATATCGCTATCGCGCCTGAAAACGCATACATCCATTTAACATACTCGCGTGAAGGAGAGGGTTATATGTCCACAAGCAACATGGAACAGCACAATCAATTGAAACGCACGATGAACAGCAGACACCTCTTTATGATTTCTCTTGGCGGCGTAATCGGAACCGGGTTATTCCTCGGATCAGGTTATACAATTAGTCAGGCAGGACCAGTTGGTGCCATTCTCTCCTATTTAGTCGGCGGCTTTATCATGTACCTGACTATGCTATGTCTGGGCGAGCTGACAGTTGCCATGCCAGTGGCCGGTTCGTTCCAAACATATATGACCCGCTTTGTTAGCCCAGCACTTGGGTTTGGTGTAGGCTGGTTGTATTGGCTTGGTTGGGCCGTGACCGTTGCTTTAGAGTTGTTGTCATCAGGATTGCTGATGCAGCGTTGGTTCCCTGACTCACCTGTTTGGATGTGGTGCGCGATCT
The DNA here is from genome assembly GCF_949767855.1 of Brevibacillus sp. IT-7CA2. Classification (NCBI taxonomy): domain Bacteria; kingdom Bacillati; phylum Bacillota; class Bacilli; order Caryophanales; family Paenibacillaceae; genus Brevibacillus; species Brevibacillus sp. IT-7CA2. The sequence continues at coordinate 76,832 of NZ_CATKQT010000022.1, read as the reverse complement.
TTGGTGTTGTGCTCTTCTTATTAAATGCTTTATCTGCTCGAGCGTTCGGTGAATCTGAGTTCTGGTTTTCCAGCATTAAAGTAAGCGCTATCATCTTGTTCATCATCTTGGGTGGAGCAGCGATGTTTGGCTTCATCGACCTGAAAAACGGTCAGCCTGCACCAATGCTCACCAACTTTACAGAAAGCCCGCTTCTCCCCTTTGGAATCACAGGCTTGGTGATGACGATGATCACCGTGAACTTTTCCTTCCAAGGTACCGAGCTCATCGGGATTGCGGCTGGAGAAAGTGAGAATCCAGAGCAGACGATTCCGAAGGCCATTCGTACGACGGTTTGGCGTACACTCGTTTTCTTCATTCTGGCGATTGCCATCGTGGCAGGGATGATTCCACACCAACAGGCGGGTGTGATTGAAAGTCCGTTTGTCGTCGTATTTGACAGTATTGGGATTCCTTATGCGGCTGACATTATGAACTTCGTTGTCTTGACAGCACTTCTGTCTGTGGCCAACTCTGGTTTGTACGCAGCAACTCGTATGCTTTACTCCCTGTCCAAAGAAGGAATGGCTTCGAAAAAGCTTGGGGCCGTAAATGGAAAAGGGATTCCGATGAACGCTTTGTTGATTACGTTTGCAATCGCTCTCTTGTCTCTTCTGTCCGGTATTTTTGCAGAAGATACGGTGTTCATGGTACTGTTGTCAATCGCTGGTCTCGGCGCACAGGTGGGTTGGATCTCCATCTCCGCTTCGCAGCTCGCTTTCCGTCGCCATTACCTGAAAAATGGAGGCAAGTTGGAGGATCTGAAGTTCCGGACACCTTTGTACCCTATACTGCCTTTGATTTCCTTGATCTTGAACTTGCTCGTTCTCGTGAGTTTGGCATTCGATCCAGAACAGCGCATCGCCTTGTACTGCGGAGTTCCGTTCATGATCATTGCGATATGCGTGTATCAATTCCATTTTAAAAAGAAACTCGAAGCGTAAATCAAAAAGAAAAGCTTGCAGCCCCCTCTTCAAGAAGGAACTGCAAGCTTTTCATGTTATATATGCGATGCGATAGGCTTGGCAATACTACAATGAGATTCGGACAATTTCCGTAACGACTACCATGGCAAAAACTGCAAATCCAAGGGAACTCGTTACCAGCAACATGCGCTTCAGCTTTTTCATATCTTCCATAAAATTCCCTCACTTTCTTGCGCCAATCATCTCTATCGTTATATACGTATGAACGATGGAAAATGTTTCATTTCGCCCAAAAATATTTATGATCGAGCTATTTTCTTCAGATCATTCCCAATTTGTCCGGTTTGTTGTTCCATGCGATGCAGCATCCAGGCCACCAAAAACCCGATGACCAAACAAATGGTCCATGGCAGCCACGGTGTTTGCAAACGCAGCCCTACATCGTACACCCATCCTCCCGCTACCTGTCCAAATGAACCCCCGATGGCAATCGAATACCCGTTGAAGCCATAATAGGCGCCCACCAAGTCCTTGGGAGCAAAACGAGGAACGACATCCACCAGATTCGGAACAGCAATCATGGTACCCAGTGCAAAAAGAAACACATCCAAGAGAATGAGCCACAATGAATCGGCAAACGTGAACAAAAATAGTCCCACACTCATAAACAACGTCCCGATGCCAATCAAGGTAAGCCTTTGCTGATAACTCTCCAGCAATTGTGTCACTTTCATTTGAAATAAGATTACAAACAGCGAGAGCGCAGAAAGCACGATCCCTACATTCACCTTGCTATGCGTAACATTTTCCACAAACAGCGGAATCGTTAAAAACACCTGCATATTCAAATAATAATACCCCATCAAAATAAAGGTATATCGTACAAACAGCTTGTCCTTCACTACCGTGGACATACTTTCCCATATACTATGCCGTGTATTCGTGGCGCGAATCGGTGGGAATAAAAAGAAGATCACGATTGTATTCACTCCGAAGACGGCCCCTGCAAACAACGAAATGTACGTAAAATCAATAGCCGAGAGTGCTGTCCCCACGATTTGGGAACCGACAACCGCAATATTGCCAAGCACATTGCGAAGGGAGAATACTTCTTTTCGGATGGCCTCAGGTGTAATAATCGCATAGGCAGCAGAGCAAGCAGGCTCAAACAACGCCCCACCCAATCCGGAAAGAATCGCGGCAACAAAAAAGTGCCACGTCTCGGTACAAAAAGCGAACATCGCAAAACCAACAGCACGTACGCCCAATCCGAGGAACATCGCCCCTTTGTATCCGAAGGCATCCGCGATCACACCGCCTAAAAAAGCAAGACCTTGCTGGGAGAACTGTCTAACACTCAGGACTATCCCTGCCATCGCCAGTGTCCAGCCGATGCTACCCGTCAAATACAAAGTGAGATACGGGATTAATGCATAAAAACCCATACTCATCATAAAAGATGTGCTTAACAAGAGCTTCACTGAAAAGGGCGTTTCTCGCCACCATTCCCACTTCATCCCAATACCCCTCGCTCTCCCGATAGCCCGCATGAAATAAGGATATCCCCAGCTTAGCGAACAGGGTATAATTTGGGAAACGAACATTTTTGTATATGGTAATCAAATATTTAGATAAGAGGGATTCCAACTGTATGGACTTCGAACAATTACGCGCTTTCTACACATTGGCCCAAACGAAAAATTTCACCAAGGCTGCGGAAATGCTCCACCTAGTCCAGTCTACGGTGACAATGCGAATCAAGCAACTGGAAGAAAAAGTTGGCAAACCTCTTTTCATTCGTGATAAAAGAAGTGTGGAGATTACCCAAGCGGGCTTAACCCTTTTACCGTATGCAGAGAGAATCCTCAAACTGTCCCATGAAGCCCTAAATGAAGTCGCTTCACTCCAGCCCTATGAAGACTATTTATCGATCGGCAGCTTAAACGCGATCTGGACTTCCACCCTCGAGCCGATCTTGAAAGAGTACCACTATCGGTATCCACAAATTGCGATCAGCACAAAGACAGGGCACTCGTCCGATGTCATCCAGTATTTGCTGGACAACGTGATTCAAATCGGAATCGTGTACGTCCCCCCATCCTTGCCCAACTTTGACGTTATTCCAACGTGGGATGATGAAATTGTCTTGGTTTGCTGTCCTGAGAGTCCCATTGCCGCATCTACACACGTCGATTCGCGCGAGCTGCGCAATCTGCCGCTGCTGTACATGAATTGGGGCCCTCCTTTTAACGAGTGGATTAGACAGACCCTGCCGCGTAATTACGTACCCAAGCTGACAGTAGACAAAGCGGAGCTCGCCATCGATCTGATCAAAGAAGGTCTCGGAGTGAGCTTGTTGACACGCTCTACCGTCAAAGCGGAGCTTGCGGCGGGTACCTTGAAGGAACTGATCATAACAGGCAATAAGCCTCCCAAACGCTCGGCATACATCGTCTTGCCTAAGGACAAAAAAAATAAACCCAGCGTAGAAAAATGGCTGAGTTTAATGAGTGAATTAGGATATTCCACCTAGCTTGCTGATTACCTGGAATGCGGTATGGGGTCGACGACTGTGCTTCGTCTCCCCATCCATTCTTCATAGCCAAGACGAAGAAGAAAATACCAGCACATCGACAGGAAAAAGCCGGTAAGCACATCACTTAAATAATGAACGCCCAAGTACACACGGCTGAACGCGAGCAATACTACGAAAATAAAAACCGCAGGCTGTACGAGCGACGACCATCTTTTCTCCGCAAACCATTGGGCAATCCAAAACGCAACCATGCAATAAAAGGCTGGTCCAATCATCGCATGACCACTCGGAAACGAAAAGGACTCCGGCAACTCAATCAGATTGACGCCACTCGGTCTAGGTCTCTCAAAGAACCGCTTTAAAAGCTCATTCGCTACTTCACTGGCACCGAGGGAAATGAGAACAAACATTGCCTCCACACGATATTTCTTTATGTATAGGACAACGAACATGATCACCGCTACAGGTACAAGGAACAGGCCTCCGCCAAGATTGGTTACCAATCGGAAAAAAGCAGTCCCTGCATCCGATCGAATCGACTCCGCAAATGCGATAGCTGCTTGATCCATACCTGCCACTTTCCCTGCTACGTAGAGGGCAAACATGATTGTGGCAAGTACCGCACACGAAAGTGCTCCGCGTACATATCCATTTTTTCTTGTTGTCTGATTCATTGTTGATCTCCTCTTTCCATCAAAAAGCGCAAGGACTCAGCAAATCGCTGATCGTCTTCACGCGTGCGAGCAGCAGGCCCCTTCGTACGACCTCCCCCGCGCCGATATCTCGCTTTTTCATTTCGTTCTTCCAAATGAAACGTAATCCGTTCTGGGTCAAAAACCATCCCGTGTGGTGTCAGGGCATAGGCTCTCTTCCCAAGAATGAGCGCTGCCAGACCAATATCCTGTGTCACCACGACATCCCCTGAACTCGTTTCGTTCGCCAGCTTCATATCTACTGCTTGTGGGCCGGCATCTACCGTTACATGATTTGCGTTGCCGATTTGATGATTATAGCTGGCAAAGGTCAAACAGATCCAGTCAAGCTCCTTGCACAATGCTTGGGCAGTTAAGAGAGCCTGGCGCGGACAGGCATCCGCATCGATAAGAACACGTCCTTTTGACATGATTGCTCCTTTGGTGTGTATTTCTCTCCCCGTACCGATTCATTTTTGGTATGATGGAGGTGGAGAGGAGTGAGTTCACCTTTGCGCTATCAATTTATCCATGATGAACGGCTAGGTATACGACTTCCCGTGCTGCATTTGGAATGGGAAGATTATTCGAATGTAGAAAGAGCGGACATGTTGCTGGAATGGGAAGAAATCCGCGCAGCCATTCCGGATCAAATACACCGGGTAGAGAAGGTCATCATTGAGAAAACCAAACAAATGTCCGAAGAAGAAAATTTCGTAAGATCGTGCGAATTGAACAGCGAGATCCACGAATTGGCCAGTGTTATTAATGATCTTAATATATGGTTCCGTGTCCAGCAAGACCATGACACCAAAATCCATCAATAATTCGTTTATAAAAAGCAACAGCTCCTTGGCTTCATTTTTAGCCTCGGAGCTGTTTTTTTGTAGGAACGTTATGCTTTTTTTCGCTTGCGACCAATTTCTAACGCCTTCAGCCCTGCTACATGCGGGGCAGCCATCGAAGTGCCATTCAGCTTTTTAAACTGATTCCCCGGCCACGTAGATAAAATATCAACCCCGGGTGCCTTCATATTTACGCCCTTGCCTCTCGCACTGAACGATGCCAATTTTCCCGTTTGATCAATCGCACTAACCCCTAAGACACCATCGTACCGCGCTGGATACTCCGCTTCTCCCCCTCCATTGCCTGCAGAAGCTACCAATACGATTCCTTGCTGATGGGCCCGACCAACTGCTCTCGCCATTGCTTCGCTATATTGGGGCATGCCAAAGCTCATGTTGACAACATCCATCTTATTGGCAATTGACCATTGCAGGGCCTGCAAAATGGTCGACAAAGATGATTGACCCTCATGATCAAAAGCACGGACGTCATACAAATGGGCCTCTGGAGAAACTCCGACAATTCCTCTTTGGTTCATCTCAGCTACGATAATCCCTGCGACATGCGTCCCGTGTCCATTTTGTTTGCCGCGCACTAGCTGGACGCCACCCTTTATTTGATCCTTCAAATCAAAATGATCGCGGGAGATTCCCGTATCGATGACAGCGACCTTGACGCCTGCTCCACGCCCCTTTCGCCACAATCTCTGTGCCCCCACATATTGCACGCCCCACGGGATTTCATCCTCCCCTTGCGCATGGACGCTTACGGTAATGTTCTCTTCCACCATCGCTTTATACCTTCGAAAAAGCTCCTCATGCTGCTCAAAAATCTTTTGTTTGACACACAAGCAAGAAAGGTCATCATAGCATCGCCATGGAAGTCTCTCGGTTTTGGTCAGAACCTTGGTTTTCAAATCTGACAGTATCTCGGTAAACGGCGTATCCCGATGAAAGCTGACAATTTTCAACCTACTAGCCTCCTGTCATGCGTCGTTCTGACTCATCCTATGTCACGGCTCCCCCTATGGGTTTGGGCCATTGCACAACGTTGAGCAAAATAGGCGAATAGCGGCGTGAATCTGTCCAAGCGAACTCCCTTGCTTTTCCATATAACTGCATATGGCAGGCGTATTCCTTTGAAAGGAGCGAAGCATCATGGCGAAAGCGAAAGCAAAAGGAAAAGCAAAGGCAAAAGTCAAGCTCAAAGCGAAGGGCAGTCCACGTGACATACTGAAATCCATCAACAAAAAAAGCAAGAAAAAATGGACGATGGGCGATGTGCGATCGTTGGCAAAAAACTTCTCCATGAAAGACTTGAAAGATGACAAGAAATTAAGCGAGCTGATTAAAAAAGTCAGCAAGGCGGTCGGTGTCAACTTATCCGACCAGCAAATGTCCAGTGTAAAAAAGCAAGTGCATGATCGCCTCGGATAAGATATGTCTCCCCTTGGCTTCGCCCCTCTTTGGTTGGCGAGGCCTTTTTTTGCAAAACAAAAGAGAGAGCGAAAAATCGCTCTCCCTCCTGGTGAAGCTAATACCCAGTGTTTTCGTTAGTCGCAAGAGCAAGCAACGATAACGAGCAATACGAACAACACCAGTATTAAAGCAAAGTCGTCAAATCCTCCGTTGAACAGACTCATTCGCTTTCCCTCCTTTGCCAGCAACTAGTCATACTGTATGTGCGAATGCTCAAAGATGATTGGACCATCGCCTATACAAGACTGTTTTTCCTGGTTTTTTACACAGTTACTGGCAAATGGAAAGGAGATTAGCTCGCTTGTCTTTCAACTGGCTCTGGCAATCCATACTGCTTTTTCATGACTTGACGCCAAAATGGAATCGTACGTTGAATCATCGGTCCCGTTAACAGCGCTATCAGTATCGTGCCGATTGACACAGGTCCACCCAAAGCAGCACCTGCAAGCAGTACGGTTACTTCTATGATGAGTCGGACTCGCTGGATACTCCAGCCAAGACGCTCGTTCATCGCCAGCATGAAGCTGTCGCGCGGTCCTGCCCCAAGAGAAGGAGATAAATACATCCCGATCCCGACAGCCAAAACAACGACACCTGCGAGAAACATCAAGAGCCTCGCCCAGATAGATTGCAGCTCAGAAATAAAATCTAACCATAAGATAAGATCGAGAAAAACGCCAAAGCAAATCATATTTAAGAACATTCCAAAATTAGGCTTTATTTTTGCCACCAAATAAGTGGCGAAAATGACAACGACTCCTACGATCTGAGACCATAGGCCAATCGTTAATCCAAATGTTTTTTGCAGGCCGATGTGAAAGGTTTCCCAAGGTGCTACGCCGAGGTTTGCTTTAATGGCCAGTACTGTACCGAATGCACCAACGAACAAGCCCAGTACAAACATCATGTAGCGAATTGCGATCGACCTGTTGAACCCTCTGCCAGACACGTCTCTTTCATCTCCTGACGATGTGGTTTACTTCCAGCCTGCAATGACTTCGTAAAAAAGCCCGTCCTTCCGGTAATACGCTTCGGATTTGGAGAAGTTCAGGTAGTCCTGTGCCTCTACAAGCTGCTCTCCCGTCAAAGTGACCTGGCGGTGCTTGTTCACATCATCACGGTATTCGACGACGAGGCTGACTTCTTCCGACTGGCAATGTTGAATAAGTTCTTCTGGTGTAGAAAAAGTAATCCGCTTCATGCTCCCCCACCTCCTCCATCGTGATCATTCATTATAGCAGGGATTATGGCTTTCTCCCATCGTTTCTCTCTCGCTTTACAGAAATGCTACCAAGATCATCAGCCAATTGGGTAGCCGGAAAAATTTCCTGCGCTTCTGCCAACAGATCCTCCATCGAAAAATCTCCGTCTTCATCTTCATAACGTGGACTAAAGTGAGTCAGACACAGTTCTTTCACGCCCGCTTCTTTGGCAATTTGAGCCGCCTCGCGTGCTGTGGAATGCCCGCTTCTGGTCGCCAGCTCCTTGTCATGATGGGCGTAGGTCGCTTCGTGGACGAGCAAATCTGCCCCTTTTGCTAGTTCCATAACTGCTTGGCTCGGCTCCGTATCTCCACTGAAGACGATTTTGCGTCCTGGTTGCGGCTCTCCAACGAAGTCCTTCCCGTCCAGCACTCGACCATCCTCGAGTGTGACCTGTTCTCCTCTCTTCAAGGCTCCAAATAACGGCCCTGACGGCACGCCTGCCTGCTTTGCCAGTTCTACTTGAAATGCTCCTGTCTTTTCCTTTTCCATCACGGCATAAGCAAACGAAGGCACACGATGTTTCGCCAATCGACAGCTCACCACGATCTCTTCGTCCTCGTAGATTACGCCCTCACTGACGATTTTTATTTCCAAAGGATATTGCAAATGAACTGGACTTGCCTCCATGATAGCTCGAAAATATTGGTCGAGCCCCGGTGGTCCATACAATTCTAACGGAGTCGGTTCGGTATTGCGCAAAGACCGGCTCGCAAGCAGTCCGATCAGACCGTACAGATGATCCCCATGCAAATGGGTAATAAAGATTTTATCCAATTGACTAATTTTCATCGGTGCTCGAAGTAGCTGATGCTGAGTCCCCTCTCCGCAGTCAAACAACCACCACTTGCCTGCCTGTAAAAATCGCAAGCCGATCCCACTCACGTTTCTTCGCGTAGTGGGTGCACCTGATCCGGTGCCTAAAAATGTAACGATCACGCTATGTCCATCTCCTTTGTGGCCTTCCCTCATCATGTGCCTGTCTCTATCTCTAGGCATTCACCCTTTTTTGTCTGGGCGCATAGCCTACAACATACAAAGCCTAGCAAGGAGGGACTCCTAATCATGAAACGATTTTTGGCGCTGGGGCTGGCCGCATTTCTCATTATGACGGCCGTCTTGACTGGCTGCTCCAGCACTCCCGAAAAAATAAGAATTGGTGAAGTGACACGTTCTTTGTTTTACGCCCCGCAATATGTCGCACTTGAAAAAGGATTTTTCAAGGAAGAAGGTCTGGAAGTGGAGCTCTCAACCATACCCGGCGGAGATAAAGTGATGTCGGCTCTGTTATCTGGCGGCATCGAGGTCGCGCTCGTCGGCTCTGAGACCAGCATCTACGTCTCTCAGCAAGGTGCTGCCGATCCAGTTGTCAACTTTGCGCAGCTCACGCAGACGGACGGTACCTTCCTCGTCTCCCGCAACAAAATGGATGACTTTACTTTCGACAAGCTAAAGGGCAGTGTCTTCTTGGGTCAACGTAAAGGCGGCATGCCGCAAATGGTCGGAGAGTATGTACTCAAAAAGCACAATATCAATCCGCAAGGCGACCTGGAACTCATTCAGAATATCGAATTCAAAAATATTGCGTCTTCCTTCGCATCTGGTACCGGAGCGTATGTACAGCTGTTTGAACCGGAAGCCTCCCGCTTTGAACAGGAAGGAATCGGTCATGTCGTCGCTTCTTTTGGCAAAGAGAGCGGAACCGTTCCTTACACCGTCTTCATGACAAAACAAAGCTATATCGACAGCAACGCAGCAGCTATTCAAAAGTTTACCAATGCGGTCTACAAAGGGCAACAGTGGGTTGCCAGCCACAGTGCAAAAGAAACGGCTGATGTGATAGGCAAATACTTCGAGCAAATCGATCCAAAGATTCTGGAAACCGCTGTACAGCGTTACCTGGAACAGGGCTCCTATGCGACAGATCCCATTCTGGACGAAAAGGAATGGAACCAGTTACAAGATATTATGGATTCCGCTGGTGAATTAAAGCAACGCGCTGATTACACCAAGCTGGTAAACACCACTTTTGCTACCCAATCCAAGGAAGGGAAATAGGCCGTCATGAAGCAGATTTCTTCTACGCCGGCAAAAATAGAACTCGGCCACGTGACCCATCTTTATTTATCCACGACCAGGGCGTTCATGGCGGTCCAAGACATTAACCTGCGCGTGGAGGAAGGCGAATTCATTTGTCTGGTTGGTCCCAGCGGTTGTGGTAAGACGACGCTGCTCTCACTCATTGCAGGGCTTGAGAAGCCGACAGCAGGCAAGGTGTGGATCGACGGAAGAGAGGTCAACGGAACGTCTAGGCAAGTTGGTTACATGCTTCAGCAAGATTATTTGTTCAACTGGCGCTCCATCGAAGAGAACGTGTTTCTAGGACTCGATATCCAAGGCATCCGTTCCAAGGAAACAGAGGAGTACGCCCTGCATCTGCTGGATGAGATGGAACTGTCTGATGTGCGCAAATCCTCTCCCCTGCAGCTGTCAGGCGGCATGCGACAACGGGTTGCACTCGTCCGTACACTCGCCTGTCAACCTGATGTGCTGTTGCTTGACGAACCATTTTCGGCATTGGACTACCAGACCAAACTAAAGCTCGAAGACTTGATCTTTTCAACACTTCGTCGGCATAAGAAAACGGCAGTCCTTGTGACACATGATCTCTCCGAATCGATCGCGATGGGCGATCGCGTTTATATCTTTTCACGCAACCCGGGACGCATCAACAGCGAGATTGTCGTACCCAGCCCGATCCGGGATGCTCTGCCATTCGACGCGAGAAATCATGATGGATTCCAAGACTTGTTCCATCGCGTGTGGAAAGAGATGGAGGTAGTGTCTGATGCAGCCAAAGGAAATTGAATCCGTCCATCGTCGCTACTTACAGTTAGAAAAGCGTATGAGCTTTTCCGTCTTTTCCACACAACTGTTCCTCTTTCTCGTTTTTCTCGGCTTATGGGAGCTCTTGGCTCGAACAAACACCATTAATGCACTCATCTTCAGCTATCCCTCCAAGATTTGGGCTCAATTTTGGTTGCAGCTGCAAGATGGCAGTCTTCTCCCGCATGTCGGCTTGACCGTATGGGAAACGATCATCGGCTTTCTCTTAGGAACGATTCTGGGAACAGTCATGGCAACGATCATTTGGTGGTCCCCTTTTCTCTCCCGCGTACTAGAGCCTTATCTGGTGATTGCCAACAGTATGCCAAAGGTAGCTCTCGGTCCGGTTTTCATCGTCGGCTTTGGTCCAGGTTTGCTCTCCGTCATAGCCATGGGGTGCGCAATCTCGGTCATCATCACCACAATCAACGTCTACACCAGCTTCAAGGAAGTCAATCAAAACTACGTCAAAGTCGTGCAAACACTCGGAGGGAGCAAACGGCAAATCTTCACGCTCGTCATCTTGCCAGCTACCATCCCAACCCTTCTCGCTACGCTGAAGGTGAATGTCGGACTTTCGTGGGTGGGCGTCATCGTCGGAGAGTTTCTCGTATCCCAGCAAGGCTTGGGGTATTTGATCATATACGGCTTCCAGGTATTTAATTTCACCCTGGTCATGATGAGCTTAGCCATTATCGCGGTCATCGCAACCCTGATGTATCAAGGCGTAGCCTATATAGAGCGGCGGCTCACCAGCCAGTTCAAATAGATGGCTTCTAAAAAACGGTGCCAACCATCTACCGGGGATGTTTGCACCGTTTTTTCATGGACCAATATGTTCTGGAGAGGTTAGGGGGCGACGATCTCGACCTTAATTCTATCTGGGTCCTCGAAAAACAAAGCATAATGTCCCTCGCCTCCAGCATGCGGATGCCGATCCTGATAGAGCAAAGAGATACCGCGACGAGCAGTTTCCTCCCGCAGCTTTTCCACATGCTCTCGATCCCGTGCGTAAAACGCCAGATGATTTAAACCGACACGACAACGGTGATACGAAATGTCGAGGAACCGCTCTTCTGCCTGGACAAAAACCAGATAGGTACCGTTCTGTTTCCAGCTTACCCCACTGGCCCATTCTTGATATCGCGTATAGCCCAGCTCCCCCTCCAACAACCAGCCCCAAAAATCTTTGGAGCGTGCCAGATTGGAGACATACACTTCCACATGATGTAGCATCGCACAGTCCCCCTTCTTACAGAAAAACGCCCGACAGCGAATTGCCGGGCGCTACAACTATCGATTTACTTCCAAAACTTCCACTTGCTCTTCTTCGTCGTCGGATCGTCCATTTGGCTCTCGACGACTTTCTGTTGGGCGGTTGCTTCCACTTCGTGCGCTCCAGGTACTCGATTCAGGAAGTGATCGACCATAGGCTTGTAGTTATCTGGCAAATGTTCTTGCATGTTTCGCAGGATGACAATTGCCTTTTCCATTTGATCGGTCGCCAACAGAGCGTTGGCATAGTTGAAGCCTGCATACGGATACGGGAAATGTGGCGTCCAGAACTTTTCACAAATCTGAATCAACTGATAGACATAACCCGCTTGTCCCAATTCACCTGTCACAGTCATGACGACCTCAAAGCGATCTTTCGCTCCTTCAATCGCTACCGTGTACCATTTCATTGCATTCAGGAGATCCTCCTCATTCAACGCAACACGCGCCAGCTGCAATTGTGGTCTCCATGCGCCTTCTTTACTTGCCAGCGACTCTAGCTGCCCTTTCAGCTCATCCTTTTTCCCTCTTTGCAAGAAGCTCTCGACAAACATGTTCAAGCCATTTTCTTGATTCGGGTCTTTGTGCAGGCCTGTATGTAGTGTCTCGAACGCTTTTGGCTCATCTCCCTCAAACGCGAAGATTTTTGCCAAATTGGTGCAAGCCGTACCCGAGGACGGGAATCGTTCCAGACAATCTGTCAAGATTTTTTTAGCGCTTTCAAATTCTCTCGCCTGCATATGAACGACTGCACGGAAAATGAGAGCAGACTCGATTGGACCGTATAATTCGAGAAGCCTGTCGGCAGCGACAGCGGCTTGCTCATGAAATTGACCTTTCACCAACTCCATCGCAAAATCGCGAAGCTTATCTTTTTCATCCCAGTACTTATCCAGACTTTGCGGAATTATTTTTTTCTGGTAGTCCTCTCGGGACATATCGATGGTTTGACCAAACTCATTGGTAAACGTCACAAATTCAGACATGAAACAGCCTCGCTTTCATTTCCTCACAAAAGTTTCAAATTCTCCACACAAGGAAAACCGCCAATTAGATCCATGCTTTGATATTTACTTTACGGATAAATTCCTCCATTGATTCCTTCGCGGGTTCGTCATTTGCCTCTTCTGCATCTTCCATGCCCATCAGTTGTCGAAACAGTGCTTCGTTCCTTGTCGCCAATGCAAAATCAAGTAAAGCCTCATGCGAGATGCGATTTGCTTCTTCCGCAAGCAACTGCTCCTCCAAGGCGATATCCTCTTCTACAACGGCGATATGCTTATCAATTTTTGGAATGCGTAAAACCCAGGAAAATGCGCTGTCCAGATTGCGGTCACGAGCAATCAGGTAACCGTATTCACCCAAAGGCAAACCTTGCTCGAAGGAGTCGGCAACAATGACGACGCGTTGTCCAAGCTTGAACATGAGCGTCAACTCCCAATTAAGATTAATTCTAATCATACTAAATTGTATGTGTTCTTGGGAAGAGCAAACCCCAAGGATAGGAAAATGCACAAAAAGTTTGTTGCTCGAACCAAAATAAGGTACAATTTTTACTAGTGAATGGATATTGGTAATGAGGTGTACAAGGTATGGGTGAAATGTCTACAGGGTTTTCCCTGTTTATCGTTGGCTGGACCATTGTTCTCGTAAGTCTTATGGCGATTGGCGGGTATTTCATGTTCCGCAAATTTCTCAAGTCCATGCCCAAGCAAGACGGAAAATCTGACTTGGATTGGCAAGATCATTACATTGATCAGACACGTGCGCTTTGGACAGATGAGGGTCTGACCTTGCTCAATGAATTGGTTGATCCTGTGCCACAGTTGTTTCGCGATGTTGCGAGACGTTCCATCGCAGCGAGAATCGGCCAGATCGCGCTGGAAGAGAAAGCAACCACGATTACAACAGATTTGATTGTAAAGGGGTACATCGTAGCAACCCCCAAGCGTGACCACAAATGGCTCATTGCCCACCTGCAATCCAAAGAAATCGACTACACTCCCTATGAAAAATATTTGAATGCCGAGGGATAATTGAAACTTCCTGTGGAGTCATCCGTAAAAAAGGGTAAGACCTTTTTGGTAAGGAGACGATGTGGATGTCAGTCCTACTCACGATTTTGGGGATCGGTTTCGTTATATTGATCGTTGCGATTGTCATTGTGGCGGTCCTCTTTAAGAAAGGCGCCCGGTTCTTGTGGAAAATGACCGGACGTGGCTATCACAAGTACAGCAGCAGTGATTACCGATATCGGCCTTTTTGGAAGATGGGGCATCGAACATACGGCCATCGTCACTATCGTCGCAAATATTCCAGCCATAGTGGATTTTTTAGCAGCTAACGTAATTAAAATGTGAAGGCACTCAAACTCGTTTGAGTGTCTTTTTGTGTATGCCAAGGTATAGCTTCGCAAGCTGATATTTGGGATCAATCCAGGAACGAAGGTGTGGTTCAAAGTCTATGGGAATACCAGCAACAAACAAACCTCCAAAACCACAAGACTCGTGGCGCTGGAGGTTTGTATTATTTACGCATCGCTGCTTTTTTTGTTTACGTTTTGCGGCCCTCCGGATACTCCACCCGATACCAGGAATGCCATGACTTCTGAGCTTTCCGTATCAAGCAGCTGTACCTGATCGCTCGGGAACAACAGGAGATTTCCTGCAAAATTGTACGACTGGGGCAGATAGACCGCTACATGGTCTGTGAGACCGAAAGAATCGAGGCTTTCCTTTGTAATAAACCCCATTGCCTTCGCATTCCCATCCTTGGATAGCGTCACGAGTACCGGCTTGTCGAAGCTCTTCTTCTCCCCTACAAACGCTCCGATCAAATCCTTGATGGACGTATAAATGAGTTTGATAAACGGCACTTTCTCGAAGACGGTGGACACGAGCGAAAGCACTCCGCGTGTCAGCACATTGGATGCAAGGAAACCTACAATCGTGATGCCGAGTATGGTCAAGAGGAAGCCAAGTCCTGGAATTTGGAGATTAAACCACTTGTGAACCAACAGGTAGAACCAATTATCCACAGTCGTGAAAATCCAGTATAAAATATAAATCGTCACTGCCAACGGAATGACAAACAATAGCCCCTCTAAAAAATAGCGAATGAAACGCTTCATCTCTCTTCTCTTCTCCTCTCCCCTAACCAACTTACTGTAATTATTGTACCTGATTGGATTTCCATCTGCTATGATGAAGAAAAAAAGAGAAAGTAGGGAGATTCATGCAAGCACTTGTCACACCTCAATGGCTCAAGGATCATCTGAATGATGAAAATTTGGTGATCGTCGATTGTCGTTTTGCTTTAAGTGCTTCTGAAGCAGGTGCAGAGGAATACACGAAGGACCATATCCCGGGAGCCCTCTACTTTCATCTGAACCGTGACCTTTCTGGCTCCAAAAGCGAGCATGGTGGACGTCATCCTCTACCAGACACGGATCTGCTGGCTGCCCATTTTTCAAATGCGGGAATCGATGCCAACACGACTGTCATCGCCTACGATGATCAGGAAATGGCGATGGCAGGACGTCTATGGTGGCTGCTGCGATACCTCGGTCACGATCAGGTAGCTGTACTCGACGGCGGATACGCTGCTTGGAAAAAGGCTGGCTATGACATAACAGCAGAAGTACCTACCGTACAAGCTCGAGAGTTCGTCGCCCATGTCCGCCACGACATGCTGGTTGACATAGAAGGTGTCAAAAAACGCAGTGAGAATACTGTATTGCTCGATTCTCGTGCGCCAGAACGCTACCGTGGCGAGAACGAACCGATCGACGCAAAAGCAGGACACATACCCGGGGCGCACAATTTCTTTTATAAGGACAACCTCGCTGATGATCAGACGATGCTTCCGGCAGACGAGCTGCAAAAGCGTCTCGCCCCTTACGCTGATAAAGAATTGATCGTCTATTGCGGCTCAGGCGTGACTGCTTGCTCCAATTTGCTCGCTTTCCATGCTGCTGGTCGATCAGATGTGAAATTGTATCTGGGCAGCTGGAGTGACTGGAGCTCGTATCCAGATAATCCGGTAGCTACCGGGGAAGAGTAATTCCAAAAATGGCTTGGCGGGCGATCACTTCCCTACGATACTGGGGAGCGGTCGCCTTATTTTTTCTTCCTCTATCATTTTTGCCATTATTCATAGATAATAATTATCATTATCACAAACTTTTGCACTTGCCTGAAAAGGTGGATGGATTCATGAAGCATAACGAAGAATACGAGCCTAGACGTCACATGTCACTCCACGAGGTTCGTACATATATGATCTGTAACTTCGATCGTCCGTTAAACGTAACTACGTTGGCAGCGATGGCGAACTTGAGTCCGAGCTATTTTGGTGATTCGTTCAAGAAGGCTTACGGACAAAGTGTCATGGACTATGTAACGAGTCTGCGTATCAATCATGCCAAGCGATTGCTACGCGAGACAGATATGAAGCTACGGGATATTGCGAAAACAATCGGGTATAGCGATGAGTTTTACTTTAGCCGGAAGTTCAAGAAGGAAGTGGGAGTGTCCCCCTCCTCTTATGAAAGAGCTTCCGAGCGCAAAGTTGCCGTCTTCTCCCCTTCCCTGCTGGGACATCTAATGGTACTGGGGATTATACCAGTCGCTGCTCCTTTGGATGCGAAGTGGACCCCCTATTACTTTCAGCAGTATCAGCAACGAATTGTTCATCTAAAAGCGGTCGAAACTCCATGGAACGACGACGATCAGGAAATGATGCTTCTGGCTGCCAAGCCGGATGTTGTCATTAGCCACTTAGAGCTTCCCGAGACTACCAAGCAACGTTTGTCCGCACATGGCATAGACGTCTTGACCCTCCAATCTTCTGGCTGGAGAGAGCAATTACGTAAAGTTGCCAGCTACACAGGCAAAACAGCAGCTTGTGACTCCTGGATCGCTTTTTATGAAGGGAAGGCTGCTGACGCTCGTGCAGACCTGCAGTCCGTGCTCAAGCAAGATAAAATTGCGATCATTCGACTTTATCGGGATGGCATCCATCTCTACAACAACAAGGGAATGAAGGAGCTTCTGTGCGATGATTTGCAGCTTTCTCTTGTGGAAGAGGAAAAGGAACCTTGCAATCAGCCAATCACGCTCGAACAGCTTGCGAGCTTAGACCCGGAGCGAATCCTGTTGTTCGTTTGTCTGGATGAGTCGACACGTCTAAGCTGGCTGACGCTACAGCATCATTCGCTTTGGAGAGGACTTCGCGCTGTACAAAATGGATACCTCTACCCCTTGCCTTCTAATCCGTGGTACGAGTACTCACCGGTTGCCATGAACCGAATGCTGGATGAAATGGTGCTGATGGTAACGGGAAAAAGTCCAAATGCAATTCAAGGTGTTGTCCATGGAGCCCCTTTCACACGTGAATTATAATGTTTTCCAGTGAGAAACATTATCATCGAGAGGGGATTCCACTAGTATGACAAAGAAAACTAGTCTTGCGCTGTTGCTGACCACGACGATGCTCGTTGCTGGACTTGCAGCAGGCTGCGGGAACAATGCAAGCAATGAGGCAGTGACGCAGAAGGTCGATTCGTCCGCGACTGGGAGTGCCGAAGGATCGGCAAAGAGCTCTTCTGACCAGCCTGCCTTCCCGCGGGTACTAAAAGATGAAATGGGTAACGAGGTGACATTGCCTGCCGTACCTGCCAAAATATTTGCTCCCAATCTGGAAGATACTTTGGTCGCACTAGGCGTTGCTCCGGTCGTGCAGTGGTCAACTGGCTCAAGACCAAAAATGTATTTGCAAGATAAGCTAAAAGATGTGCCGTCCATTACCTTCGCAGGTGGATTGCCTCCAGAGCCGGAAGCGGTAATGGCCCATGAGCCAGATCTCATCCTCTTGCAAAATGCCAACCATATCGAAAGCGGCGTGTACGATAAATATAAGATGATTGCTCCGACGTATGTGTTCAAGCAAGCAAATGCTGATCTTGAATCTTCCGTACGCGTGGTTGGCGATCTGTTGGGCAAATCGGCGGAAGCAGAAGAAGCTTTGCAAAAGTATAAAGAACATGTCGAGTCAGCCAAAAAGGAGCTGGCCCCCCATATTCAAGGCAAAAAAGCAGCGATTATTCGCTTCAATGGCAGAGGGATGTTCTTCATCAAGTACGATTTCTTCAGTGGATACGTACTTACCAATGAGCTAGGCTTTTTGCCGAGCCAGGTTGTATCCGGCGGTAGCATTAATTTATCACTAGAGAGCTTACCTGATTTGGATGCGGATTATATTTTCCTCATCAATGACGCTGGTACGGGGGATGCGTTCGAGAAAGATTTGACAGAGAGTCCTGTTTGGAAAAGCATGGAGGCTGTAAAGAACGGTCGTACGTTTAAAGTAGAGGGAGATCACTGGTTAAGTGGCGGCCTGATCGCACATATGAAAGTCATTGACGATGTGAAAGGATTGATTGCAAAATGAGAATCATAAAGAAAAACGGCTACTCCCCTCGTAATTGTGTAGAGTGGACACTGCAATCAAGCCAAGGTCGTGACTATCGGATTATGATTGCGATTCCGGAAGCTGAGGCCCCGCCTGAAGGGTATGCGGTTATTTATGCTGTGGATGGCGATGCGATGTTTGGAACGATTGCCGAGACAGTGAAGGTGCAAACCCGTAAGCCCAAGGGCTTTAACCCAGCCATTGTTGTAGGAATCGGCTATCCATCACGTCTGCCATTTGACATGGACCGCCGTTGTTACGATCTGACCATGCCTGTGGACGCAGCTACGCTTCCCGACCGACCAAATGGGCAGCCTTGGCCAGAGCATGGTGGAGTTGATTGCTTCCTCGATTTCCTTGAACAGCAGCTGATGCCAGCTATTTCTTCCGAATGGCAAGTAAATCCGAACAAACAGGCGATTTTCGGCCACTCCCTGGGCGGTCATTTCACACTGTATACGATATTCTCTCGTCCGAAGCTCTTTTCTCACGTCGTATCAGGCAGCCCTTCCGTCTGGTGGGGCAACGACGAGGTATTGAGGGAGCAAGAGCGCTTCATCGCTCAATGGAAAGGGGAACATGAACTAAAGCTTCTTGTCATTGTTGGCGGTGATGAGCTCTCCTTCATGGTCGAGGGTGCACAACGGGTCGTCGAGCGTATGGAACCACTCGCTACCAAAGGTGTTCAAGTGAGCTACATCAAATTCGATGATGAGGGCCACGTAAGCGTGCTGCCTTCCGCGATTAATAGACTTGTGCGGTTTGTGCTTACGGATTAGCCCTCTGAAACTACTTTCAGAACGTAAAGGACAGACAAATGATACGATATATTCGTTTATTGCTTCATTTCGGCTATCAAGAAGCCATGTCTTGCTTGTTTCCAGTCTTTATTTTTGCTTCGCTCGCCTTATCCAAGTTCGTCACCATTCCTGGTTTGCCGAGGTATGACCTCCTGCTTTTGCTCTGCCTACTCTTCCAGATCTTCATGGTGAAAAGTGGCTTGGAGTCTCGGGACGAATTGAAGGTCATCACGGTCTTTCACGTGATCGGGCTGTGCTTGGAAATATTCAAGGTGCATATGGGATCTTGGAGTTATCCTGAGGATGCGTACAGTAAAGTGTTTGGCGTTCCTCTTTACAGTGGGTTCATGTACGCCAGTGTCGCGAGCTACTTATGTCAAGCGTGGCGCCGACTTGAGGTCTCTCTCTCTGGCTGGCCGAATCAGATTATCGCCACAATTTTGGGCGCAATGATCTATCTGAACTTTTTCACCCACCATTATATTTGGGATTTGCGTTGGGTGCTGATGGCAGCTATTTTCATTGTCTTCTGGAAAACCCGTGTTTATTTTAGCGTCGCGAACGAGCGATTTTTCATGCCCATCCCTCTTGGTTACTTTTTGATCGGTTTTTTCATTTGGATTGCGGAAAATATAGCGACGTTCCTCGGCGCTTGGAATTATCCCAATCAAAAAGCAGGCTGGGAACTCGTGCATCTCAGTAAAATCAGCTCGTGGTTTTTACTTGTTATCGTGAGCTTTATTATCGTGGCGGAATTGAAGCACGTAAAATCCAGAAGATCCCAGTCCCATGATAGCAAGAAACACATATAAAAAGCCTATCCACTCTTCCTACGAAACGTCAAAGGGTGGATAGGCTTTCTCTCTTATTTAATTACGTTGCCGAGTACATTCTCAATCATTTGGCGGTTGGCAATGACGCCTGTGTACAGCCAGCTGGAATCTTTCGCAAACGTATAGGCATTTCCATTCTTCACAGCAGGGATATTCGCCCATACTGGATCCTTTTGCAGCAGTTCCACAGCAGTTGGATTACTGTTTACGATAAACAAGTATTCGGCATCGAGTTCAGCCAATTTCTCCATGGAAATCGCGTTCCAGTTTGCTTCTCCTGACTTGGAGATTTCCTGAACGATGGTAGGAGCCTTAAACCCGAGGTCCTTATAGAGCACATCCCCGCTAGACAAGTCCTGACGTGCTACGTACACATTTTTCCCCGTCATCCATAGTGCTGCCGCTGATTTTTCCCCGATCACTTGCTGCAACTTTTGTTTGGACTCGGCTGCAAATGTCTCATAATCTGCCAGCACTTTCTTCGCTTCTTCTCCCTTGTTGAGAACTTCCCCTACTGTCAGGAGCTCTTTACGCCAATCGCTGTTCTTTTCTTTTCCAATGGTGTAAGTAGGAGCGATTTTCGAGTACTGGCTATACTTGTCCCCTTGGATCAGGGATGCGCTATCCAATATAATCAGGTCAGGGCTGTGGCTCATCAGGACCTCTGGCGGCAGATCATAAGGAATCGCTGGAATACCCGCCAGCTCTTTTTGCAGGTAGCCTTGTACCTGGCTGTTCCCTACTGACCATTGAGCAACTGGCTTCACTCCCAACGCTACTAAATGATCCTCCAAATAAGAAGCGATCACGCGCTGCGGTTGGGCTGGGACTGTTACTTCATTTCCCATCGCATCCTTCAATACCCGTGGAGCTTCAGCCGATGGTGTCGCAGTCTGACTGTCGCCCGCTTGTGTCCCTGGATTCGCAGTATTCGGCTGGCCAGAGCAAGCGCTCACGATTGTAACTAGGCTTGCTAATACGACACTGGCTATCGAAAGTCTTGCTGTTTTCTTCATTGGTGTGTTCCTCCATCTGCGTCATGCCATCAAGCAGCGACAATTGCCTACTCGACTGCATTTACATTGAGAATAATTATCATAATCACAATGGGTATTATAGCGGATTATGGCACGTTGCTCAACATTTTGTTTATAGAAACAAAAAAAGACCCTCTGCTTACTAAGCAGAAAGTCCTTATCCTCTTAGCGTGTAACCCCACTTAACAAGAATCGATGCAGTCCCCCGATCAGGCAGACACCCGCGGTTACAAAAAACGCAATGAAGTAGGAATGGTGCCAATTCCCCAGCAAGCCTGCCAATACTGGGCTCAATACCGCTCCGATCGACAATACCGCTGAGTAAATACTAAACACGCTACCATATTGCTCTCGAGGTGAATGTACCGTCAAAATGGTCGCAAAAGCCGGAAATAGCATCCCAAAGCACGCACCAAAGAAAAACATCATCACATGAATCGGAATTGCCAGCCCGATTGCCAGGGCATACAGAAGAAGACTGAGTACGCCCAAACCAGCAAACGTTCTCGTCTCGACGGGGACGCGATACAGCCAAAACTGGCACAAAATCGCAAGTGCCCCCAACCCTTTCAAGCTGAACAATATGCCAGTAACGGCCGGGGACAGCCCTTGTCTTTGGATGAGCAAGGGCACTTCGTAGATGATCGTTCCTTGGGCGTAAATGATCGCAAATCCCCCAAGAAAAGCAGGGTACAGCATTCGATTTTCCAGGATGGCGCTAAGGCTCTGCTTGCCTCCACCTTTAATCCGTGGTGTAGACGGCGTGCTTCCCTCTACTCTAGCCGGTAGCATCATCCAAGCGAAAACGCCAGCAATGATCATCATGTAGCCAAGAATCACGAATGATTGACCATAGCCGAACTGCACCGCCAAAAAGCTACCGACTGCCGGGGATACGATACCTGCCGAGGTAAGGACCAATCCCTTTTTACCCATGATTTCGCCCTGCTCAAGTGCCGTCTTCCCTGTTTCTCCGAGCAAGGCAGAACAAGCAGGAGATACAAACGCCATCAAAAACCCGAGCATCAGCCGAAAGGTAAAGAAACCCGCGGTATTTTGCACGATGCCTTGACCAATCAGCATCACCCCAGCCAAAATCAATCCACCTGCGATAAACCATTTTTTCGGATAGCGATCGAGAAAAGGGCCAGCGAGCAGGTTGCCTGTCAAATTACTGATCGCATAACCGCCGAGCACGAAGCCGATCATCGCAGCGGATACACCCAATACGTTTAAATACGGCGCAAGAAGAGGCGTCTGCGCGTGCATGTCAAAGGCAACAAGAAACAAAACCACTAACAGGAGAGCCCTCAAAGCATTCCCTTCCTCTCTAACGGCCTGTCTTTGTCCCAGTATATGAAGGGAATGGTACAAGTAGGATAAAAAAAGAAGAGGGAAGATTCAGAATAAATGTAGCAATTATTTTTGTATTACCGTAATATTTACTGTATTACCAAAATTGTTTTTGTGCAGGAGGTGACTTTTTGGAGCACGTTTACAAAAAAATACGAGCACTTCGTATACAACAAGAACTTACTTTAAAGGACTTAAGTGAGAAATCTGGATTCTCCGTCAGTTTCTTATCACAAGTAGAGCGTGGTAACAGTTCGCTCGCGATTACTTCTCTGCAAAAAATTGCGGAATGCCTTGGTGCCCCCATTACGTATTTCTTTGAAGTAGAAAATGATGTCATATACCACACACCCATTGAAAAGCGTAAAATGTTGCAGATTGAAGGGTCACCTGTGAAGTACGTTCGAATCGGTGGGAATTTCCCCGACAGGGCGCTTGAGCCCCTCCTCAACGTGTTGCCACCCGGACAGACGAAGCATGTCGCCTTTCAGCATCCCGGCGAAGAATTTTACTACGTCGTAAAAGGATGTGTCACCATCGTCGTCGACGAAACGGAATACCATCTCGAGCAAGGAGATACGATCCACTTCCCTTCCTCTCTCCTTCATACGTGGTACAATCCTTCCACTGTTGAAGAGGCCGAGATCCTGTCTGTTTTGACACCTGTCATTTTTAGAACCTAACGCAATGTGTCCTTTCCGCATTGTCTACCAATAAAAAAGGGTGATCTGGATGCAAGAAAGATTGGAAAAGCTGCACGCGTATATGGAAAGCAGGAAACTGGACGCATTGATTATTACGCATCCCAAAAACGTGTACTATTTTACCGGATTTTTGACAGAGCCACATGAACGTTTTATGGGTCTCGTTTTGGTGAGAGGCGAGTCCCCCTTCCTCTTCGTTCCACTGCTGGACGGTGAAAAAGCACGGGAGGCTTGTCCTGCCATTATGATTTACACGCATGACGATTCACAGGATGCGCTGACTGTGCTTCAGCATTTGCTGCCGACTCCCCTCTCTCACATTGGTGTGGAGAAGAACCATTTGACAGCGAAAACATATGAGGCGCTCGTATCGGTGGTGCACGCTACAGAAGCAGTGGATGTCGGAGAATTGCTGTGCAATATACGCGTAGCTAAGGATGAATCTGAAATCGCTACTATCAAGCGAGCTATTTGGGTGATGGAGGAATCCCTACGCCGTACGCTCCCTCTGATATCCGTAGGGATGACGGAACTGGACGTCGTCGCAGAGCTGGAATACCAGATGAAGAAGCTAAAAGCCCAAGGCCCTTCCTTTTCAACGATTGTACTGGCTGGAGAAAAAGCAGCACTGCCCCATGGTGACCCAGGTGATCGGGTGATTCAGGCTGGAGAAGTTTTGTTGATTGACGCAGGCGTGTATGTCGATGGGTATGTATCGGACCTGACTCGTACTTTTGCTGTCGGTCAACTTGGTGCAGAATTGCTAGACATGTACGATACAGTCTTGCAAGCGAATCTGGCTGGGATACAAGCCGTTCGACCAGGGGCTCTGATCGCAGAAGTTGACCTAGCTGCACGAGCTGTTATTGCGGACCGGGGCTATGGAGAATTTTTCATCAATCGTGTAGGGCACGGAATCGGATTGGAGCTTCATGAGGCCCCGTACGTTCACAGCCAGGCAGTAGGAGAACTCATCCCAGGCATGGTTTTCACGATTGAACCGGGCATTTATAACACGCAGATCGGTGGCATCCGCATTGAAGACAATGTGCTCGTCACGAAGGATGGCGTAGAAGTATTAACGTCTTTTCCCAAAGAGTTGCAAATCATCGGATAAATGATAAAAGAAAAGGCTGGTGTCGTTCCATTGAAAGTGCTGGAAACAGATCGTCTCATCCTCCGCTGGCAAACTGCCGAAGACGCTGATTTTGTCTTGAAACTGATGAATGAGCCTTCTTGGATTCGATTTATTGGCGATCGTGGTCTTCGTTCGACGGAAGACGCCCGCAACTATATTGTGAATGGCGCTGTCGCGATGTACGAGAGTCTTGGCTTTGGTCTGTATTTGACAGAACGAAAGGAAGGAAATGTTCCGATCGGTTTATGTGGACTGATCAAGAGAGATTCGTTAGAGGATATCGATATCGGCTTTGCCTTTCTGCCCGCATACTGGGGCAAAGGCTACGCGTATGAGGCAGCCTCTGCCGTTCTTGCCCACGGAAAAGAAGTTATCGGCTTAAAGCGCATCGTAGCAATCACCAACCCCGATAATTCATCTTCTGCCAAGCTTCTGCAGAAAATCGGGCTGCAAGAAAAAGGGATGGTTATCCTTCCAAATGATACGGAGGAGGTCAAGTTTTTTGCCATCGAGTTCTAGTCCATGCTGTCCAAATGAGTCGTGGAATTGGTGAAATGGATCAGACGTCCGTATTCGTTGTACTCCAACAAGTGGATACCTGTGACGCCTGTGCCAAAGTAAATGTCGTGCAAGACAGGCAGCTGCAAGAAGCTTTCGATGATTCTGGAGATCATGCCGCCGTGGGAAACAATCTCTGCTCCAAAACGCGCGCTGCCATGCGCCGTGCCTGTTCACACCCTTCTTCTGTCAAAGGAAAATCTGCCTTGCCTTCATGCACATTCAAAATATCTGCTTCGGATTGTCCATGGCGAATCAACAAAATTTGCATTGGATTGCCTCCTCATTAGGGATAAAGAGGGCCTCACCGTGATCGGGAGGCCCTGTAATTCCCTTTTCAATTAAGAATGAACGGATTTCAAACCAAGAGAACTGTCATGGAACTTGATATTCGAGTACTTATCCATCGCGACACGCAGCTGGTACTCGCTCTCAAACAGCATAACCGGACGGCCATAACGGTCAGAGACGGTTCTGTTCTTCACAGCATCGAGGTCTGCTTTCTCCCCTTCGAGCCAGCGAGCGATTTGATACGGCATACGAGTCAACATGATGTCTACCCCGTACTCGGCTTTCAAACGGTATTCCAGTACCTCGAACTGCAGTACACCTACCACGCCAAGAATCAGCTCTTCCATCGGATGAGTACGGAATAACTGCACCGTTCCTTCCTCGGTCAACTGCATGATCCCTTTTTGGAATTGCTTGTGCTTCATCGCGTCCTTCACCATCACCTTGGAGAAAAACTCTGGCGAGAAGTGCGGCATTTCTTCGTACTCAAACGATTTTCCGACACAGAGTGTATCTCCGATCTGGAAAATACCCGGGTCAAAAAGACCGATGACATCTCCCGCGAACGATTCATCGACTATTTCGCGGTCCTGTGCCATAAACTGTACCGGCTGCGCCAATTTGATGTCTTTGCCAAGACGGACGTGCTTGACTGACATTCCCCGCTCAAACTTGCCGGAGCAAATACGCAAGAAAGCGATGCGATCTCGGTGAGCTGGATTCATATTGGCTTGGATTTTGAAGATGAAGCCGGAGAAATCGTTCGTATACGGATCGATCAAGCCTTCCGTACTCTTCTTCGCAGAAGGTGCTGGCGCCATTTGCAGGAAGTTGTCCAGGAATGTTTGTACACCGAAGTTATTGATGGCACTACCGAAGAAAACAGGCGTCAGTTGCCCTTTGTTGATCAGTTCAGGATCGTATTCATCTCCCGCAACATCCAGCAGGGAGATTTCGTCCTGCAATTGCTGCCACAATTCTTGACCGACACGTTCGCCGATCAGCGGGTCTTCTGCTCCCTCTACAGGGAAAAAGGAAATGTCCTCGTGCTGTGTGTTGTTTTGATACAGCTCGACACGAGACTTCATGCGGTCAAATACACCGCTAAAGTAGCTACCCATGCCAATCGGCCAGTTCATCGGATAAGAACGAATACCCAATACGCGCTCAATTTCTTCCAAGAGCTCGAATGGATCTTTACCGTGACGGTCCAGTTTGTTCACGAACGTAAAGATCGGAATACCACGCATGCGACAGACCTTAAACAGTTTGATCGTCTGTGCCTCTACCCCTTTTGCTACGTCGATAATCATCACAGCAGCATCAGCAGCAGTCAGCGTGCGGTACGTATCTTCACTGAAGTCCTGGTGACCAGGTGTGTCCAAAATGTTGATGTGGTGACCATTGTATTCGAAATCCATCGCACTGGACGTAACGGAGATTCCACGCTTTTTCTCGATCTCCATCCAGTCGGAGGTGGCATGCTTGGAATTTTTGCGCCCCTTGACCACCCCTGCTTCACGGATGGCTCCGCCGTAGTAGAGCAGCTTTTCCGTCATTGTCGTTTTACCCGCATCCGGGTGGGAGATGATGGCGAAGGTACGGCGTTTTGCTATCTCATTTTCCCATTGGGGATTGGATTGACTCATCTTCATTCTCCTGTCATCGCAAATAAGTAACACTTTCGTTTCCTCTACGATTATACCGACAAATGCTTGCCGCATCCACCTAGTAATTTTTCATTAAACCGTTATAATATTCAGTAGTAAAAATTTTTTGACTGCATGACTTACATATCATTTACCAAAATATGACAAATATATAGGAGGAACCCTATGTCAACGACTGTGGAAACACGTGCGGCCGAATTCCGTGACTATGTGAAGAAAATAACTAGCTACACGCAAGCGCTGAACGTTCTTTATTGGGACAAGGCTACACAAGCGCCTCGCAATGGAATGGATGCCCGTTCTGAAATTATCGGGACTTTGGCTGGTGAGCAATTCAAGCTGGCGACGTCTAAAGAAATGGAAGCGCTTTTGTCGGAGCTGAGTGAGCCATCTGTCCTCCAAACATTGGATGAAATTACCCGTCATAGTGTGCTGGAATGCAAAAAGGAATATGACCGCAACAAGAAAATTCCTGCTGACAGGCATCAGGAGTACGTCGTGCTGACCGCCAAGGCAGAAACGGTGTGGGAAGAAGCTCGTGCCAACAACGACTTTTCCATGTTCCAGCCGTATCTGGAGAAAATCGTGAACTTCCAGCTCGAGTTCATCGAGTATTGGGGCCATGACGGCAAAAACAAGTACAACACCCTCTTGGACATGTATGAGCCTGGCATGACTGTCGACCAGCTCGATCCGATTTTCGCCACTTTGCGCGAGAAAACCGTCAAGCTGGTAAAAGCAATCGCCGACTCCCCGAACAAGCCAGACACATCATTCTTGACGAAAAGCTTCCCAGTGGCAGACCAAGAAGCATTCAGCCGTTATATCCTCGAGAAAATCGGGTACGACTTCAAGTCTGGCCGCATGGATCGCAGTGCGCATCCGTTCTGCACCACCTTCAACCCTGGGGATGTCCGGATTACGACGCGCTACGCTGAAAATGATTTCAATTCTGCGCTCTTCAGTTGTATTCACGAGGCTGGCCACGCGATGTACGAGCAGAACATCAATCCAGACCTGCTGTTCACTCCACTGTGCGATGGTACCTCCATGGGGATTCACGAATCCCAATCCCGCTACTGGGAAAACATGGTCGGACGCAGTCTGCCGTTCTGGAATCACTTTTTCGCTGACTTGCAAAAAGCGTTCCCTACCCAGTTCGAAGGCGTGTCTGTAGAAGATCTGCATCGTGCGGTTAACGCTGTTACTCCTTCCTTTATCCGGACTGAAGCAGATGAGTTGACGTACAACCTGCATGTCATGATCCGCTACGAAATCGAGAAAGGCTTGATCAATCAAACCATTCAAGTGGCTGATCTGCCAAAAATCTGGAATGAAAAAATGAAAGAATACCTCGGTGTTGAGCCACCGACAGATGCACTGGGTGTGCTTCAGGATGTACACTGGTCAGGCGGAATGATCGGTTACTTCCCTACTTACTCGCTGGGTAATGTGTATGCCGCACAATTCGTCCACGTTATGGAAAATGAGATCAACGGCTACGAAGATCTGATCGCAAAAGGCGATTTCGCTCCGATCCGTGAATGGCTCAAGGAAAAAATCCATCAGTACGGCAAAATGAAGAGCCCTCGCGAACTCGTTCAAGCAATTACTGGCGAAGGCACAAATGCGACTTACTTGATGAATTACCTTGAGAAAAAATACACAGACGTATACAAGCTGTAAGCACTTGGCAGCAAGCTATCCAATGTTCTCCCTGTTCAGGGAGGACATTTTTAGTTCGTATAGTTACTTTTCGTAACCTACGTACATAAAAGTGCATCCTTCCCCCCGCGGATAAATGCTAGTACACTACATAATATACATGAGATTCCTATTGTCTTGAAAAAGGAGTGTTATCGATTGGCTATCGATCTAAAAGGAAAAAACGCAATCATTACAGGAGCAGGTAAAGGCATTGGTCGCGCTACTGCAATTGCTTTGGCAAAAGAAGGCGTGAATCTCGGCCTCTTGGCTCGCTCTGAGGAAAATTTGAAGCAAGTAGCCCAGGAAGTAGAAGCATACGGCGTGAAGGTCGCGATTGCGACAGCAGACGTTTCCAACTATGATGACGTCACAACAGCAGTTACCTCTATCAAAAATGAACTGGGTCAAATTGATATCCTGCTCAACAATGCAGGCGTAGCTAAATTCGGTAAATTTCTGGAGCTGGAAACGAGCGAATGGGAGCAAATCATCCAAGTCAATCTGATGGGTGTGTACTACGTGACTCGCGCTGTACTCCCTGGCATGATTGACCAAAACTCCGGTGACATTATCAACATCTCCTCCACTGCTGGACAAAAAGGAGCTCCTGTCACCAGCGCGTATAGTGCGTCCAAGTTTGGTGTTCTTGGTCTGACTGAATCGTTGGCTCTCGAAGTGCGCAAACACAACATTCGCGTAACGGCGCTTACGCCTAGCACAGTAGCAACCGATATGGCAATTGACTTGGGTCTGACCGACGGAAATCCTGAAAAGACCATGCAGCCTGAGGATATTGCTGAGTTCGTGGTTAGCCAGCTGAAGCTGAACAAACGCATCTTTGTGAAATCCGCTGGACTATGGTCCACCAATCCATAAATATGTCATGGCAAAAAAGCGAAAAGAGTACGTTCGTACAGGCGGATTTCTTTTCGCTTTTTTCGAAGCCCTGTGAAATCGCTTCATTTTTGTTCACTTTCTATCCACGATTTCTTCACGCCTTATTCACACCTGCCCAACCAAAAATGCCCTCAACTGGAGTATGATGAACATGTAAAACATTTCCACAAAGTGGAGGGTATTCTTATGATACAAATGCTGTCGAATTGGTTGTGGGGTAATGAAGAACAAGAAGTCGTTCCATTCGAGACGAAAAGATACGTCCGGAATGAAATGGAGCAATTCACGTTCAATGAGCCACAGCAAGTGCTGCCGTATCCGCTTCCTCAGTTATAAGATCCAATACTTGGTCCAATATAACCTGAAGCTGCCGAATATGGCAGCTTTTTTTGCTCCTTTCTGAAAGCGCTCACTGATGTGCTACAATGTGGTAAACAGGAGGGGTTCGCTTTGGTCGAGTTCACAGAAAAATGGTTGCCCACATACATTCGCCGCGATTTGACGGTTTTATTTTGCGGTATCAATCCAGGACGTATATCGGCTACGACGGGGTTCCACTACGCCAATCCAGCCAACCTGTTTTGGCGCGGATTGTACGAAGGCGGCCTGACACCTCACAAACTCTTGCCCGAGGAAACCGCTACCCTCTTAGACTACAACTATGGTATTACCGATCTAGTCTCACGTCCTACCCGCTCCGCAACAGACCTGCGTAACGAGGATTATGCCGCAGGTGCAGAGCAGTTCGTCCAAATGATTCAGACTTACCGGCCTCGTGTCATTTGTTTTAACGGCATTACTGCTTTTCGTCACGCGACTGGACAAAAAAAAGAAGCAATTTCACTTGGGCTGCAGCCAATCAGGTACTTTGAGACAGAAGATTGGTCTGGCAGCTATGTGTTTGTCATCCCATCTACCAGTGGGGCTAATGCATCTTTTACACGTGAGGAACGAATCGCCAAGTTTACTGATCTGAGTCATTTTTTACGCGAGATGAATTGGCACCCGCTTCCCTTGCCTGCTGAGTAGATCCTTCAGTGTCAACCACTCCTCTTCTTCCGTACAATACTTGTAGCTCTGTACGCAAGGAGGGGCATCAGCAGTGGACGACCTCATCAAAAAAATCCAGAACAGATACGACATGACTGTTCTGCATCACAGAACCATTCGGGATACATCCAAATCACTCGTCATTTACTTGGAAACAACCAATGGCAAATTCATGGGAAAGGCTTTCCCTCTGCAAAAGGAACGTTTACAATTCATTCTGAATGCAGAAGCGCATTTGCGCAAAAACGGCGTACTCATCCCCGACATTCAACGAACCAAAAATAATAAGCGTTACATAACTCATAAAGAAAATCTTTTCGTTCTGCACCAAAGGCTATCCTGGCCAAATATTGCGTATAATTCCCCTTTTCGAATGGAACGGATCGGCACGGTATTAGGCAAATTTCATGTGAGGTCACTCGGTTTTTCCTCCAAGCATGGCAACCTTTACAATGGCGCAGAAAAATGGTCCGTGGAGTACAAGACTGATTTAGCTGCCCTCGAGAAGTGGGAGCTTCGACACGCCGGGAAGACTGATCCAAAATACGCTGCAATCGCGGAATACCTTCCTTTTTTTAAACAGGCCGGGATCACAGCCAAGGAACATCTGATATCCGCTCCATACTTCTCGAAATGGAAAAAAGAACCCCTGACCACTCACTTTCTCTGTCACGGAGATTTTAACAATGGGAATTTGCTCGTCAGTAATCAAAAAATTGCGATCATTGACTGGGAGGATGTTCGTTACGATTTTCCGTCCAAAGACATTGCCCGTGTTTTATCCCTTGCTATGCGAAAAAATGAACAGTGGAACGAGGAATTGTTCTCTCATATATTGCGTGGCTATCTCCAAGAAAATCCCCTATCGATTGAACAACTGCATTTGCTCTTTGTCGATCTCACTTTCCCGCATATCATTGAACGTTTTTTACGCAAAAAGCTGTACGCCCAAATGAGCCTTGCTGAGATTCAACAGTTTTGCAATCGGGAAGCTCTCAAGACCGCCTTTATGTTGGACGAAATGAAGGCCCATGTATATTAGACACAAGGCTATAGCCTGTCTATACACATAGGCCTTCCCTATTTAACTAGCGTATACCGTTAAGTCTGAGCCAGTCTCACCAATGAGCTTTGCTGACGCGTATATTGAATGAGCTCTGCCGCCATCTCGTAATAATTGAAAGGTGTAATCAGATAGATGCCATTGAAGTAACGAACGGCCGTGTCGACCAATTCCTTCGCGATTGCGATTCCTTCCTGTCGGGCGGCTTCTCCCTGTACCTTTTTCATCCGTTCCAGAGCTTCTGTCGACAGCTTGATTCCCGGCACTTCATTATGCAGGAATTCCGCATTGCGCGAGCTGGTCAGCGGCATGATCCCGATAAAGACAGGAATGCCGATATGCTTCGTCGCCTCGTATACATTCCGAATGGACTCTGCATCGTACACAGGCTGTGTCATAATGTAGTCCGCACCTGCCTCGACTTTCTTTTCCAAGCGGGCAACTGCAGCATCCATATTTCGGACATTCGGATTAAAGGCTGCGCCCACAATAAACTGGGCTTTTTGCTTTAACGGACGTCCTGAGAACGAAACACCTTCGTTCAACTGCTTCACCATGCGAATCAGATCAAACGAGGTCACATCAAATACCGAGCTGGCACCTGGCAAGTCGCCAAAGCGCGATGGATCGCCAGTAATGACCAATATTTGGTCGATCCCTAAAGCGTGCAGCCCCATTAAGTGCGATTGCTGTCCAATGAGGTTGCGGTCCCGGCAAGCAATGTGCAAGAGCGGATCGATTCCATGTCTGCTCTTCATGAGTGCCCCGAGAGCCATGTTGCTCATGCGCACTGTCGCCAACGAGTTATCCGCCAACGTAATGGCGTCTGCTCCTGCTTTGTGCAGCTCGCAGCATCCGTGGAGAAACTGATCTGCATCCAGATCACGCGGAGGATCAAACTCAACAATGATCGTCGTAGCTGTTTTTACGCGCTCGACAATGCTTGGTTTCTCCCTCTCCCTCGTGTTCTGCACAGAAATCGAAGGACGATCTCCAGCTACAATGGTTGGATTCACACGCGCTTGCGGCTCAAGTGACTCAAGTGCATCTGCAATCGCCTTCACATGTGCAGGTGTAGTTCCGCAGCATCCGCCAATCAACCGTACCCCCTGCTCACGCAAGCGAAGCGCACTCTGTCCAAAATATTCAGGTGATGATTTAAAAGCGTATTCTCCGTCAGTCATCCCCAAACGACCCGCATTTGGGAATACGGATAAGAGTGCATCTTCTGGAATTACTGTATTTTCAAACGAACGAAGTAATTCAGCGGGACCAAGGCGACAGTTTAGTCCGATCACGTCAGCACCTGCGGCTTTCAGCTCAGAAAAAGCATCTGTCAAGGCGTAGCCATCACGTGTGCGCCCTACTTCCAAAGTGGCTAACTGCGCGATTACAGGTACATCTGTGAGCGGACGGATTACCTCGATCGCCAGAAGCAGCTCCTCCAAGTCCACGAACGTCTCCAGAATCAGTCCGTCTACGCCCGCATGCAACAGTGCAATCGCTTGTTCCTCATACTGGTCACGGTATTCATCCAAAACCTTTTTCTTCACCCGTCCAGCCAAAATCGATCCGATGCTTCCTGCTACATAAGCATCATCCTGAGCAGCTTCCCGTGCAATGGCGACTGCAAGCCGGTTAATCCGCGCTACCTTATGCTCCAGACCGTAACGGCTCAATGCATCTCGGTTGGCAGAATACGTATTTGTCTCCAGGAAACGTGCACCGGCCTGATAGTAGGACGTATGAACTTCATGCACCAAACGAGGGTTGGATAAACACAGCTCCTCAAAGCTGACGCCAACCGGGACGCCCAGCCCGTGCAGCTGGGTCGCCATCGCTCCATCTCCGACTAGGAGGTGGTCTTTCAAATAGGCTCGTAAATCTTTCCTTCTCGTCGTCAACTCAATCCCTTCTCTCCCATTTTCATTTATCTCTAAACTTCAAAAATAGATGGACCTGCGTTGAAATAACGTGCTTCAGGGTGAGCAAATACCATCGCCGATACCGAAGCTTCTGGCTCCATCATGAAGCCCTCTGTCAGCTGAACGCCGATATCCTCTGGGCGCAACAGACGGAACAACTGCGCTTGATCTTCCAGGTTCGGGCAAGCAGGGTAACCGAAGGATACACGTATGCCCTGATATCTAGCACCGAAGCGCTCGAGCATCGTCATCTCAACCGGATCCGGTATACCCCACACGTCGCGCATGACGTGGTGAATTCGCTCAGCAAATGCCTCTGCTAGCTCCAATGCCATGGCTTGGAGGACATGGGAGCGCAAGTAGTCGCCACGCTCTTTTAGCTCTGTAGATTTTTCGCGAATCCCTCCCCCAGCCGTTACCGTCAGGAATCCGACATAATCCATTTCCTTGCTCTCCACTGGTCGCAGGAAGTCGGACAGGCAAAGATGAGGTTCTTCCAGCTGACGCGGGAACGAAAAGCGCTCTAGCAGCTTGCTGTGGTCTTTTGGGTCATAGACCAAAATATCGTTGCCATCTGACTGAGCCGGGAAGAACTGATACACACCGTGTGTCGTAATGGTTCCTTTTTGCTTCGCTTCATTTAATAGCTCTTCCACAATGCCGTACAGTTCCAGTACCTTGTCGTCGCCTGCCTCTATCAATCTATCTACATTTCCGCGAACACCGAGGTGTTTTCCGAGGAGCATTCGCAGGTTCAAATACGGCTGCAAATGGCTAAGCGGATATTGTCGCAAAACATGTCGTTCACAATCGGGCGGAAGATGGATCGGAACGGTTCTGCTGATGGCTGAGCGAGTTGGCAATGGTGCTTTTTTCTCCTCAACAACAGGCTGAGCCGTTGCAACTGCTTCCAGCAGATGCTGCTGTTCTTCTACCAAGCGATCACGTTCTTCCGGATTTTGTAGACGATTCACGAGGTCCAGACCATCCATGGCATCTTTTGCGTATAAAACAATTCCACGGTATTCTGGTGCGATCCGGTTCGATGTGAACTTGCGCGTCAACGCCGCACCGCCAACCATCATCGGGATATCAATGCCTGCATCACGCAGGTCTTGTGCAGTAATGACCATTTGCTGCGCGGATTTTACCAAGAGTCCAGACAGACCGATGGCATCCGGCTTTTCTTCTCTGCATGCAGCAATCAGTTGCTCTGGCGGTACCTTGATCCCTAGGTTTACGACATTGTAGCCGTTGTTTGACAAAATAATTTCCACGAGGTTTTTTCCGATGTCATGCACATCGCCTTTGACGGTCGCCAGCAAGATTTTCCCCTTGGCAGCAGCATCGCTTTTTTCCATGAATGGCTCTAAAAACGATACGGATGCCTTCATGACTTCCGCGCTCTGCAATACTTCTGCCACGATCAGCTGGTTGCCGTTGAACAGGCGACCGACCTCTTCCATCCCCGTCATCAACGGACCGTTGATGATCTCGAGCGGTGCGTATTTATCCAAAGCCAGCTTCAGGTCTTCCACCAGACCATCCTTGGAGCCTTCGACTACATAACGGGCCAAGCGTTCTTCGAGCGTTAACGAGGAGACTTCCACACGGACTTCCTTTTTCTTTTGGCGATAAAATTCGGTGAAGGCCGCCAATGTCTCATCATTTGTCTCGAATAGAAGGGCTTCTGCCAGCTTTCTCTCGCCTTCTGGAATCGAAGCGTAGCGCTCCAGCTTTTCCGTGTTGACGATGGCGTAATCAAGCCCTGCAAGAGTGGTGTGATACAAGAAGACCGCATTCAGCACTTCCCGACCCGCAGGCGGCAAGCCGAAGGAAACGTTACTGACACCCAGAATCGTCTTGCAAGCAGGCATTGCTTGTTTGATCAAACGAATTCCTTCTACGGTTTCCTTTGCAGAGCCGATATATTGTTCATCCCCTGTCCCTACTGGAAAGACGAGTGGATCGAAAATAATATCCTGTGGCTTTATTCCATACTGGTTGACAAGAATGTCGTACGAGCGTTGCGCGACCTCCAGCTTCTTTTCGCGAGTGATAGCCATACCCGCTTCCTCTATCGTTCCAACGACAACAGAGGCACCGAACTTGTGAATAAGCGGAACGACTTCCTCAAATCGCTCCAACCCGTCTTCCAGGTTGATCGAGTTGAGAATGGCCTTCCCTTGCGAATAGCGAAGTCCCAGCTCCATAACCTTGGCATCTGTCGAGTCGATCATGAGGGGCGCTTTTACTTTTTTCACGATGAACTGTAAGAATTTTTCCATATCTTCGTATTCATCACGGTCGGGATCAGCCAAGCATATATCGATGACATGTGCGCCGCGTTTTACTTGGGCCCGGGCAATATCGGATGCTTCTTCATAGTGACCAGCTGCAATCATTTCGCGGAATTTTTTGGAACCGATGACATTGGTCCTCTCCCCTACTAGCAGGGGACGATTGTCATCTTCGACGTACACGACCTCGATCCCGGAGACCGCGCTCAGCGGTTCTACAGCTGCACTGCGCGGCTTGCAGTCTTTCAATGCTTCTGCCATCGCTTGAATATGGTCAGGCGTTGTTCCGCAGCAACCGCCAGCGACGTTTATCCAGCCCTGTTCAGCGAACGCCAGCATTTTCGAGGCAAGTCCCTGTGGCGTTTCATGGTAATGGCCGTTCTCGTCTGGCAAGCCTGCGTTCGGATAACAGCTGACCGCACATTGGGCAATTCCTGACAAT
Organism: Brevibacillus sp. IT-7CA2; assembly: GCF_949767855.1. NCBI lineage: Bacteria > Bacillati > Bacillota > Bacilli > Caryophanales > Paenibacillaceae > Brevibacillus > Brevibacillus sp. IT-7CA2. Next base: position 40,653 of record NZ_CATKQT010000022.1, on the reverse strand, counting down.
GTCCGCAGATGATCACGCATGAACTCCGGACCAGTCGCACAGTTCAGACCAATAGAAACTGGCTTTATATGCTCCAAGGAGATGTAAAACGCCTCGATGTTTTGGCCCGCAAGCGTCGTGCCCATCGGCTCAATCGTACCTGACAGCATCACCGGGATCTCCTGTCCAAGCTCTTCAAAAGCTTTGCGAATCCCGATTCCGCCAGCCTTGACGTTCAACGTATCTTGCGAAGTTTCCAAAAGAAGAACATCGGAGCCACCGAGAATCAGACCTTTTGCCTGACGATAATACGCCTCGACCAGTTCTTCGAAAGTGACACCACCTGTCAACGAAAGGGTTTTGGTCGTAGGTCCCATTGCACCAGCTACAAAACGCGGCCACTCCTCCGTGGAATAGGCATCCACCGCTTCTCTGGCCAAGCGTGCTGCCGCTATATTGATCTCAAGGTCTTTCTCTGGCACATCGTACTCGGCCAAAACGATGGAAGCAGCACCAAACGTATTTGTCTCGACGATGTCTGCGCCCGCCTCTAAATATTTCTCATGAATGGAACGAATCACATCTGGTCTGGTCAGGTTCAGGAGTTCATTACAGCCATCATAGGCTTCACCGCCGAAATCATCAGCAGTCAGGTTCGCCTGTTGAAGCATGGTGCCCATTGCACCGTCCAGAATCAGAATTTTCCGGGAAAGCTGTTCGCGAAAAGTTGGTTTCATTGACGTGCCCCTTTTCTCCCTTGCATCGGCTTATTCTCTGTAATTGGGTAAATAAAATAAAAAAATCCTCTTCTTTGAAAGAAGAGGATTTGTCAGCAGATACGAAAACGCCTGAGACATCCTCTTATCTTTCAAAGCACGTAGCTTTGCTGGAATTGGCACCGGATTTTTACCGGTTGCCGAGGCTTCATCAGGCCAGTCCCTCTGCCTCTCTGGATAAGAGTCGTACACTTGTCATTTAGTTGTTTTGCGAAATGTCTTGAATGTTTGCAAGTATCTTAACACCCCCTTTGTCTCCTCGTCAATTGTGAATTGTCTATTTTTTACTAAGCCTCCCCTCTTACGCGCCCATTTTTGCCTAAGCTGGGCATCCGCCCAGTCCAATATCGGCATTCGTGTATAGACTGGAGTATAACGGAAAGGAGGGGAAACAAAGATGAGTACATCTTTCTGCGGGAACGGATTCTTCGGTGACTGCTTCGCAATCGTGCTCGTGCTGTTTATCCTGTTGGTTATTATCGGGTGCTCGTGTGACGACTGTTAGATAAGTGTTTAAAAAAGGCTATCCCAAAAGCCATCAGGAATGGCTGCGGGATAGCCTTTTTTTCTTGTTAGTCGGCGATGATCTTGCCTGTCACGGCATCGATGGTAACCGTTTTATTTGCCAGCTCTTCGCCGCTCCATGGCACATACGCCAGCTTAGGTTGAGGTAATGGCTTCCTATCTACATCTTTCATCAAATAAACCAGCTTCAAAGGCATGACGCGTAAAAATTCTTGGACAGCCTCGTCTTTGGAGACGATTTTGTAAGATGCTGGCAGTTCAACCAATTCGTGCGTCTCTCGGAAGTTATGAAACTTCGTCACTTTCCCGGTTGACGGGTCAACCGTAACTGAATAAGCCGGATCCGGATTATCATCGTCCAATACAGGAATACCGTCTTTGCTCATAAAATATCGGAATTCCCATTCGCCGGATGACACCGGATTGGCTCCACCTGGCTGTATGACTTGCGCCAATTGGACTTCTGTTACGCCGGGATCTACGTACTTATGCAGGAAAGCGAGTGAAGCCTCTTCCGCTTGCTCACGTTTTACTGTCACTGCCGTATTAGAACGCGGTGTTCCCAGCCCGACGACACTGCCTGTTTCTGCAATGACTTCTACGCCGATATACTTGTCATTTTTATCATTCCATACATATTCCTTGCGGCCATTGCGGTCAATCTGATTCTCTCTGTAGGTCGAGTCATCTACCTGTATGCCAAATTCAGCTTGCAACAGTGCTTTTGCCTCCTCCTTGCTGCGAACCTTGACGTATTCTTTCGGAGATTGAATCGCATGTGCTTTCTTCGTATTCAACTGATCGTAAGCAAGTCCGTTGTTACCCGTTCCGTAGGCAATCTTGCCGCTGGTCGCGTCAATATGCCACTCCGTCCCGTCCTCTCGTCCCATTTGCATGAAGGACACAGCTGACGTGTATTCCAGGACAGGCTTGCCTTTTTCTACTTTTTCTTTTGAGCTGGCATCAAGCATCTGTACGTATCGAAGCTTCATGTGCTCACTTAGCTCTTTGATGGCGACCTCTTCTGAAACCGCAGTTGACACATCCGGGTACTGCGAAGAGTTGAATGTGACGGGCTCCTTCCTGAAATATCGGAGGAGACCAGATTCATCTGTTGTCATGCGTATCTCATCTGATAGCACGGGCACACCGTTATGATAACGCTGGTACACGCCTGGCTTGCTCTCATCCTCTAATCGATAGTTCTCACTGTCATCCCCGAGAAGCTTGTTCAGGAACTGTCTCTCTTGCTCCAAAGCTTTTGCTCCTTTTGCTTGCTTCCAGCTCGACTCTTCCTTTTTGTCCTTCTCCTCAATTGAATAGGATTCCAAGGCTTGACCATTACCGACAATCTGAATGGAGGCCTGATGTTCTTCCTTATTTACTTTCCCTACCTCCAGTGATATGCCATCGCGGTTCCTCCCTTTTTCAAAAAGAAGGAGCGAAGGATTCAAATCGAGCATGGCATCTGTCAGCTTGGTCAGAAAGGCTTGTTCGTTCTTATTCAATCGCCCGAAAAACGCAATTTGCTCTTTCGTATTGATTCGTACAGAAAGGATGTCGAACGGAACAGGCTTGCCATTTTCCATTCGTTGATAGCTCACACTCTGCCAAATGCTTTCTTCCCAAAATTCATTAACATAGGTCTCAGTAGCTAGATGCTGATAAGACTTGCTTTCTTCCCCCAAAAAACCTTGAAGAAATGCGTTCGCTGCACTCTCAGCAGTCTTGGCTGATGGCAATTTTACTGACTTTTCATCCCAATTCTCTGGATATGGGTCCGGTCTTTCTCCATTGATCATGAAGCTCTCTATTTGTCCTGTCTGGATATCATAAGCAACACTGGCACGTGCATTATTTCCTTCCATCAACGTTACGTCACTGATCCCATGGCTCGTGCTATCCACTCTGATTGTCGTCTTGCTCAAGGCTGGGATCGCCTTTTTCAAGGGCAAAATTGCCTCTTCTGCCGATACCTTTACGCTGTTCTGCTTTGCCTCTGTATTCTTTTTATCCGTTGCCGTCGTTGCGACCGCACTCGCTAAATTTTTTCCACTCGGCATCTGTGGGAACCAACCTTGCTGGTGCATGCCCACGGCTGTTACCGCCAAGCAAGCTGCCAGAGATCCTGCCATAAATAATCTGTTACGATTCTTGTGTTTGCTCTGTGCAATCGCACCTCGGATCCGCAACTCCATCTCTTTTGTAAACCTCACTTCCTCCACTGATTCCTCACTTGTGCTCCTTACCGCTTCGCGAATTTGCTTATCTACGTCCATTCCAATCCCTCCTTTTCACACAATGCCTTAAAATGTTTTCGGGCCCGGGACAATTGGGTTCGTACGGTATCTTCTGAAATATCCAACACTTGCGCAATCTCATTTATCGACAAATCTTCATAGTAATGAAGTACCATGACTTTTCGGTACAGCGGCGAGAGCTTCATCACCTGCTCTGCTACTTGTACCTTGCTCATTCGTCCGATGACAGCCGATTCAACATTTGCGGTGTCCACCTTTTCTGGCGGTGCTTCCTCTTTGGAGAGGTATGTAGAAAAAATCTGGCGAAAGGACCACGAACGCAAATATTTGCGGGACTCGTTGATCGCGATTCGGTAAAGCCACGTTTTCACGCTACTCTGATGGCGGAACTGATCCAGACCCCGATACGCCTTCAGGAACACTTCCTGAGTAATGTCTTCCGCGATTCCCCGATCCTTGACGATCAAGTAGGCGAGCTGCACGATGTTGTCTCCGTACTCGCTCATGAGTCTCGTCAGCTTCTCTTCGTTGGTCAGTTGCAGCGTCCAGTCCGCTTCGCTACTTTTGGCACTTGCATTCACGCGCTGTTCACCTCCTTCTTACGTGTTGATATGTATTTGATCCAGCTGGCTTATTTTTGTGACAAGATTATCCAATTATTTTTTCCACAATTCTTTTCCCTTCTTCCACCGCTGCACTCCGTTGTGTTGCTTTCATTGTCAGCGCACATTGCTTTTGCTATCATGAGGCTTATTGTAGAGCGAAAGGAACGAGATGACATGGATGACTTGCAAGCACAAGAAAAAGACAAATTTCTGTCCTGTTTGGAGACCATAAAAGAACTATCCAAATCCGAATTTGAAACCTATTCCATCGTTAAGAATACCGAAACCGGGGAACATTATCTCCACTATTTTTTGTCCCACATTAACTTGTCCGAGGGAGGCAGAAGAGACGATTACGATCACTTCCTGCCGATTGAATCCGACGATATTTTAGGGATTATGTTTGGCGAGCAAGCGTACCAGTTTCCAGAAAACTGGCGCTCCGCTTATTTGCGCAGTGGTAACGACAATCGCTTAATTCCGTTCGATCCATCTGAAAATTACGATCTGGACGAGGCCGCTGCTGCCGAGCTGGCCATGCTCGAAAAGCTGGAACAGTACAAAGAGCAAATGATGAACGCGGATAACCTCAGCGCGGAAGAAAAGGAAGAGCTGACCAAGCAGTATTTCGCGGAATTAGATAAGATTTTGAAAAAACCGGAACAGTGAGTTGCATCCTGACAGTTAATACAGCTATAATTCTAGAGAAACAAACGAATCGTTGATGAGGAAAGTACTCCTTGTGTGAGGACGAAAGCGAGTCGGGGACGGTGTGAGCCCGATGCCAAACCATGTGAGGAAGCGCCCCTCGGAGATGCGACCTGAACATCCTACGCCAGCCATTATGGGCAACGGATCGTGTAGGGCTATGCCGGGACTGCCCGTTACAGCAGATCAAGCGGTTTTTGCCTTCCTGTTCGATGGAAGGGAAAAACAACAAGAGTGGCACCGCGGGAGTATAACCTCTCGTCTCTTTTTCACAGGAGACGTAGAGGTTTTTTTATTTGAAAGGAGTAGAAATTTAGATGAGCTACAAACACCAAGTCGCTGAAAAGATTGCCGCTACGCTCTCCTCTATGGGCGTAGACACACTGACCAAAGAAGCCGTATACGGCATGCTGGAAACACCACCAAACCCTGCAATGGGCGATGTGGCCTTCCCTTGCTTCCAATTGGCAAAAGCATTGCGCAAAGCTCCACCGATGATCGCAACAGAGCTGGCTGGACAGCTCTCCGGTGCACCCTTGCGCGAATCGCAAGCAGTTGGTCCATACGTGAACCTGTTCCTGGATCAAGAAAATGTGGCAGAGCAAGTAATCGGAACAATCCTTACGCAAGGCAGCACATACGGAAGCAGCAATGTCGGTCAAGGACGCAAAGTACCAATCGACCTCTCCTCCCCAAATATCGCGAAGCCGTTTTCCATGGGTCACCTGCGCTCTACTGTAATCGGGAACGCGATTGCCAACACCATGGAAAAGCAAGGCTACGAGCCAGTCCGCATCAATCACTTGGGTGACTGGGGAACGCAGTTCGGTAAACTGATCGTTGCATATCGCCTCTGGGGTGACGAAGCAAAGGTAAAAGCAGAACCGATCAAGGAGCTGCTCAGCCTCTACGTTCGCTTCCACGAAGAAGTCGAGAACGATTCTACCTTGGAAGACCAAGGCCGTGAATGGTTCAAAAAGCTCGAGGATGGCGACGAAGAAGCACAACATCTGTGGAAATGGTTCCGTGATGAGTCCCTCAAAGAATTCATGAAGATCTACGACTTGATGAACGTAGCCTTCGACTCCACGCACGGTGAAGCATTCTACAACGACAAAATGGATCGCGTTGTTACGTTGCTCGAGGAAAAAGGTCTCTTGACTGAATCCGACGGTGCAATGGTCGTGAACCTCGATGAATACAACATGCCGCCATGCCTGATCAAAAAATCAGACGGCGCTACCCTGTACGCAACACGTGATTTGGCTGCTGCCCTCTTCCGCCACGAATCGTACGATTTTGCAAAAGCACTCTATGTCGTAGGAAACGAGCAACGCCTCCACTTCCAGCAGCTCTATAAAGTGTTGGAAAAAATGGGCTATGCGTGGTCCGCAAATATGCACCACATCCCATTCGGCATGATGCTCAAGGACGGCAAGAAAATGTCCACGCGTAAAGGGAAAGTTGTTCTCTTGGAAGAAGTGTTGGCACAAGCCATTTCTGATGTCCAAAAAGTCATCGAAGAGAAAAATCCTACGCTGTCCAATAAAGAAGAAGTGGCTCGTCAAGTCGGGGTAGGCGCAGTAATTTTCCATGACTTGAAAAACTTCCGCCTGAATGATGTCAACTTCTCTTGGGAAGAGATGCTGACCTTCGAAGGGGAAACAGGACCATACGTACAATACGCACACGCTCGTGCATGCTCGCTGCTGCGCAGAGGTGGCTACCAGCCAGCAACGACAGTGAACCTGGCTTCTGGCGCACTCGACAGCAAAGAGGCTTGGGCAGTGCTTACCCTCTTGAACGCGTTCCCTGAGGTAATCGAACGTGCTGCCGATAACTTCGATCCGTCCCAAATCGGCAAGTATGTGATCGACCTGGCGCAAACGTTCAACAAGTTCTATGCAAATGTACGCATCCTGGCTGAGGAAGAAGATGTGAAAGCATCCCGTCTCCAGCTCGTAGCAGCAGTCGTTGCTGTGCTGAAGGAAGGTCTGCGTCTGCTCGGTCTGGCTGCTCCAGAAGAAATGTAAGAAAGAATACGAAAAGCCGGTTGCCTTCCTTGTGGGGAAGCGCCGGCTTTTTTGATTGTCCCGTGTCATCATCATTCATCTGTGAGATAATGGAACGATGGCAGATGAAAGAGGTGAGCAACGATGGGAAGAAGTGTACATTTCGGCAAGACGGATTTTACTTTGCGTCTCACTGGCTTGCATACGCTCTTAGCCTTGAAGAGCACGATCACGCTACCTTATCAATCGATCAAGCATGTCGAGGTCGGTTCTTTTATTCCGCCAAAATGGATGTTGCGCTTGCCGGGGACGTCTTTTGGACCTTTGAACATTTATGAAGGAAGCTTTCAGCATAGAAATGAATGGTACTTCCTTTCTTTTACCCAGACTGATTCGTTGTTGATCCTAGAAGTAGAGGGACATGTCAAATATCAGCATGTCATTGTACAGCTGGAAAACCCAACAGAAGTAGCGGCCACATTGCGAAAATACTTACACGCACAATAGGTCCCCTAATAAATAAGCGATCACGCTTTCATGGCAAAAAGCCCCGACATATCCACGTTCGGGGCTTTTTCATTTGCACATGAGAAGTTTACATCGTCAAGTTTTCATAGATCACAGACATCCCCATGCCACCTGCCATGCACAACGTCACCATGCCATACTTCTCGCGTCTGCGCATCATTTCGTTCATCAACGTCACAGTCAGTTTGGCTCCAGTTGCTCCCACAGGATGACCCAAGGCAATCGCGCCTCCATTGACATTCACCTTGCTCGTGTCCAACTCCAAGCATTTGATTACAGACAAAGCCTGGGCGGCAAATGCCTCGTTTAATTCGATGAGCCCAATGTCACCCTGCGTCAATCCCGCTTTCTCCAGTACCTTTTGCGTGGCGGGAACTGGCCCGATTCCCATCACGTCAGGTTCGACTCCTGCGCTGGCAAAAGCCTTTATTTTCACGAGCGGAGTCAAACCCGCTTCCTCTGCCTTTTCACGAGACATCATCAATACAGCGGCTGCACCGTCATTCATCGGACACGCATTTCCGGCAGTGATAGTTCCTTCTTTTTGAAAAACACTTTTCAGCTTAGCCAGCTCTTCCAGCTTGATATCATGGCGCACAGATTCATCCTGAGCAAAAACACGGGTGCCTTTGCGATCCTTGATTTCAATCGGTACGATCTCACTCTCGAACGTGCCCGCATCGATTGCTGCCGCTGCTCTTACGTGACTCTCATAGGCAAAACGATCCTGCTCCTCTCGGGAAATACCGTACTGTACAGCCAGCCGTTCTGCCGTCATACCCATATGTTCACCGGTCAGCGAGCAGATCAAACCATCGGACAAGAGAGCGTCCTCCATGGACAAATTGCCGAATTTGCTGCCCCAGCGGTTCTTCACGAGGTAGGGAACACTGCTCATGGACTCCACTCCCCCCGCAATCACCACTTCCTCTTGACCTGCTGCTATGGCTAGCGCACCGTTGCCAATCGCCTTCAATCCTGAACCACACGCTTTGATGACGATGTGACCATAGACATTGCGTGGAAATCCCGCCAGCTGCGAGCTGATACGTGCAGCATTGAGTCCTCCCCCATGTACGTACCCATTGCCAAAAATGACTTCATTGACTTGTTCCTTCGGCAAATCAACCTTATTCATTAAGCCTTCCAACACTTGCCGCCCCAGCTCTGTTGCCGGTACGTCACGCAGGCTTTTCCCGAATGCACCCACTGCACTGCGCACACCCGCGACTATGACCACGTCTCTCATGCCACAGCTCCCTTTCGTTTTCTGCCATTACAGTACACGGTTCAAAAATTCTCTCGTGCGCTCTTCTTTCGGATTGTTGAAAATTTCTTGGGGTCTAGCCATCTCGATGATCTTGCCTTGATTCATAAACGCAACCCAATCGGCCACTTCCTTGGCGAACCCCATTTCGTGCGTCACAATAATCATCGTCATTCCTTCTTGCGCGAGCTGCTTCATTGTCTCCAGCACTTCCCCTACCAGCTCCGGATCAAGCGCTGAGGTTGGCTCGTCAAAGAGCATGATCTCTGGCTTCATCGCCAGCGAACGAGCAATTGCCACGCGTTGCTTTTGTCCACCGGAGAGGCTGGACGGGTAGGCGTTCGCTTTTTCAGAAAGACCTACCTTTTGCAGCAGCCGGAGTGCTTCCTGCTTCGTTTCTTCCTTGTCCGCTTTCTTAGCAATCAGCGGTGCCTCCATGATGTTTTCCAGAACCGTTTTATGCGGAAACAGATTGAAGTGCTGGAACACCATGCCTACCTTTTGGCGTACTTTGGTCAAGTCATCCTTTTTCGAGTCGATGCTTTTTCCTTCGATATAGATCTCTCCGCCATCCTTGATCTCCAGAAAATTAATGCAGCGAATCAATGTGCTTTTCCCCGATCCACTGGCACCGATCAAGACGACGACCTCGCCCTTTCCGACTTGCAGGGTAACATCCTTGAGAACTTCCACTTTTCCGAAGCTTTTCTTCAAATTTTGCACACGTATCATTTCTCTTTGCTTTTCCATCGTCTTTCCCCTCCGCTTTACGCCTCTCCTTTGGCCAGACGCTTCTCCATGATGTGGACCACATACGTAAACACCATGACAATGACTAAGTAATAAAGCGCCACAATCAAAAAGTATGTCATTTCATCAAATGTTTCCGCAGACAAGCGGCGGGCCAGTGAGAACAACTCATCCATGGCAATGAAAGCGGCCAGAGACGATTCCTTCAAAGACAAAATAAACTGGTTGCCAAGCGGCGGGATCGATCGTTTCATCGCTTGCGGCAAAATGATCCGACGCATGGTCTGACGAGCGGACATGCCCAAAGACAGCCCTGCCTCCATTTGTCCTTTATCAATCGACTGAATAGAGCCCCGGAAAATCTCTGCGATATAGGCTCCGCTGTGAATCGCCAGAGCGAGCGCTGCCGACCAAAATTGACCGAGGTCAATGATTTTGTAAAAGCCGAAATATAAGACGAAAATTTGCACGACCAATGGTGTACCGCGAATGATCATGATGTACGCATTGGCTATGAAACGTGCTATTGGAAGCTTGGATACCTTTAACAAGGCGACAAACAATCCGATAATCGAGCCTACGATAACAGAAGCGATCGTCAACTGAAATGTCAGCAGCAACGGCTTCCAAAAAAACGGCAATGTCCGGAAAAACTCTTCTGTCAGATGGGCAAAACTGGGCACTAGATGCCACCCCTCACTGTAATGGAATTTACTTTTTATATCAGATCACTATTCGGCTTTGCTGATGTCGCGATTAAAATACTTTTCGCTCAATTTGACGTAGGTACCATCTTCCATCATTTGCTTGAGCACTTCGTTGATCTTGTTCAGCAATTCCGTATTTCCTTTGCGCACTGCGATTCCATGCTTGACTTCCGATAATGGCGCCCCGCTTTTCTTGAGCTTCAAGCCTTGCCCAATGGCAATCTCCCCTACGACGCTATCTGTAATCACGACATCGTGTTTACCCTGTTCCAAGGCACGCAGAGCCGTTACATCGCTGTCATACGTTTTGATGTTATCCGTATACTCCCGTGCCATCTTTTCGTGTGTAGTGCCGAGCGCGACTGCCACTTCTTTGCCTTTTAAACCTTCCAGCGTGCTAATCGTCCCATCCGGGCGAACGAACAGTTGACCACCAGACAAGTAGTACGGGTCTGCGAAATCAACCTGCTGCTTCCGTTCTTCTGTAATCGCATGGCTGGCAATCGCCACATCGTAGCGTCCTTCCTTTACCCCCGCGATAATACCGGAAAAAGGCGACGTGACTGGCTTTGGCTCAAGACCCAAGCGCTTGGCGATCTCATTGCCGATCTCGACATCAAATCCAGTCAGTTGACCATCCTTGAAGTAGCTAAATGGCTGATATTCACCGGAAGCTGCGTATACAAATACGCCTGCCTCTTTTGTCATAGACGAGGCATTTCCAGCAGTAGCCCCACCCGCTTGACCTCCCGCACTGTTAGTGGAAGCGCCTTGGCTACATCCGCTTACTAGTAGTGACAACGAGAATACGACTCCTGCGATTGTTTTCATTGTTTTTTTCATCTGTTCCATCCCCCAATTCTTTATGTTCACGCTTACATTTTTCATTACTCTACCATTTGTAAATTTTCTGAAATCATTAGAGGTGCTCCGGTATTCGTGATGACATTTTCCAAGGTGTACGGGTACATTACCTCTGTCAAAAGCAAGCCTCTTTGCGTGACCTCGATAACCGCCCTCTCAGTGATAATGAGATTGACGCAGCCCTTCGCCGTCAGCGGTAATGTGCACTCCCTGCGAATTTTGGGCTCACCTGCCTGATTGACATGGCTCATGAGCACGATTACTTTTTTGGCGTAGTAGGCTAGCTCTGCTCCTCCACCAATTCCATGAACGCGTGAGCCAGGAACAATCCAGTTTGCCAGATCTCCTCGGCGATTCACCTGCAAAGCCCCGATAAACGCTGCATCCAGCTTTCTTCTTCGGATCATGCCATACGCTATGGTGCTGTCGAAATACGAAGCCCCCGGTACAACGGTAACAGGTGCTCCACCTGCGTTGGAAATATGCTGGTCCTCTTCTCCCTTTAACGGCGTAGGTCCGACTCCCAAGATTCCATTCACCGAGTGAAACATGACTTGCCATTCATGCGGGATAAAATCAGCGACGAGCTCAGGGATCCCAATCCCCAAGTTCACTGCCATTCCGGGAGCGACCTCTTTGGCTGCACGCCACGCAACCATATTTCGCTGATCCATTTCCAACCCCATTAGCTGTTCCCTCGGCCACTTACCACGATATAATCCACAAAAATGCCAGGCGTCACGATTTTATCCGGGTCCAGCTCTCCTGCAGGAACGATCTCCTCCACCTCAGCGATCGTGATATCTGCGGCCATCGCTACTAGCGGATTCAAATTTCTTGCCGCCTTGTCATAAATGAGATTTCCGTAGGTGTCCGCCTGTTTCGCATAGACGATCCCTACTTCCGCTGTAAGAGCAGCTTCAATCTGACAAGTTCTTCCGGCAAAGGCAAACGGCTCTGCTCCTTCCATTCGCTCTCCTCTCACATGCGCATCTACAACGATTCCCGGAATGCCAACACCTCCTGCCCGAATCTTTTCTGCGAAAATTCCTTGTGGACAAAATGTCACTTCCAGCATCCCGTCCATCATTTGTTGACCTGCTTCGGGATTGGAGCCAATATGTGTGGTTATCAGCCGCCTCACCCGTCCATGACTGATCAGCTTTCCGATTCCGATTTCCGGATACCCCGCATCAATTCCGATGAGTGTCAAGCTTTGCACGCCTTTGTGCAAGATCGCATCAATCAAGTGTGCTGGGGAGCCAATCGTGCCGAATCCGCCATACATCAGCCGGGTGCCATCCAGAACATGCTCCACTGCTTGTTCGTGCGTCACCAGTTTTGATAACATCGCATGCATTTCCTTATCTCTTATTCTTGGGTAAATCGCTTACGTCCAACTATGTAATAGCAACTCTTGTGCCAAGCCTCAAAACGGCAAGAAAACGCAATCAAGCTAAAAGCAATTCTCTCTTGGTGAGTCGAAGTAGACTCACTTTTGAATCGAAAAGTAGGAAAAGTCTAACTTTTCGCTTGAATCTATTTCGACTCAACTATTTTTAATTTCGATTCACTATACAACGATCGATTTGATCTTGTACAATCAGTTGAAAAACCGGGGAGCTACTCAACATGGAAAAAGCTGCGGAGATACTAGCATTGTCTTCTGTTGATCGTTTTATTGACATCCTGAACACACTGGCAGATGGCATATTCATTGCTGATGCGCAGGGAACTACTCTATGGTTAAACAATGCCAGTGAAAACCTGTGTGGTCTACCAAAAGCCGAACTCATCGGGCAAAACGTATCCGACCTCGAAGAAATGGGGATTTTCAGTCCTTCAGTCACCCGCTTGGTTTTGGAAACGGGAAAACCGACCACAACCATTCAACTCGTCAATAGTAAAGGGAAGTTCCTGGTGACCGGGCATATCATCCCGGATGAGGATGGGAGACCGGAGTTGATCGTTTCCCACTCACGTGATATCACAGAGGCAGCCCGTGCCAGTTCGCAGCTGGAAGAGACGGTCGCTTTGCTTAAGCGGTACAGCGAAGAGATTCAGCTCATGAAATGGGAAGCGAGCCAGAGCTCTTCTCAAACCATGATTGGCAACAGTCGTTCCTATCTCGCCCTGTTGGAATTAATGAAAAAAGCAGCCCCTGTCGACACAACTGTGTTTATTACGGGTGAAACAGGCGTAGGAAAAAGCTATCTTGCGGAGCAAATCCACCAGTTGAGCGAACGAAGAAGCGGACCGTTCGTCCACGTCAACTGTAGCGCCATTCCCGAAACCTTGATCGAGTCAGAGCTGTTCGGCTACCACAAAGGAGCATTTACGGGGGCGAGTCCCTCGGGGAAAATCGGATTAGTGAAAATGGCGGACAAAGGGACGCTTTTCTTGGACGAAATCAGCGAGCTTCCCTACCACTTGCAATCGAAATTATTGCTGCTCCTGCAAAACAAAACGTTTATGCCGATCGGTGGCACCAAAACATACACAGCGGACATCCGCATCATAACGGCAACCAATGCCAACCTTCAGGAGCTCGTGCGGTTGGGCAAATTCAGACACGATCTGTACTATCGCCTTAATATTTTGCCAATCAATGTTCCGCCATTACGGGAGAGAAAGGACGATATTTTCCCGTTACTCCACCATAATTTACAGCGATTCAATAGCAAGCATAACCAGAAACGGCGTTTTTCCCCGGAAGCGCTGGATGTTTTGCATCAATACGAATGGCCTGGGAATGTGCGGGAGTTGGAAAATTTGGTAGAGCGGATCGTTATTACATCCAAGCTGGATGAAATCCAAGTTAGTGATTTGCCAGAAGAACTGCGGAGTATTCGGGAGCTGGAGGAAGGAATTCTTTCACTCGGTTCTCTTTCTCTTACAGAGCGGATGGAGAAAATTGAGATGGAATTTATTCTGCAAGCATTGCGCACACACAAAACGACTCGCAAAACAGCAGCGGCCCTCGGCATAACCCAGTCCCTACTTATGCGGCGGATTAAAAAGTATGGGATTCAGATGGATTCTGAGGAAGAATGATTGGGAAGCTGAGTCAACATTGTGGAGGAGAAGAAAAAGCACAAGTCTCTTCGACTCTGACACGCCCGCAAGGGTGATTGACTGCCCGTCTCCACTTCAAAAAGGGGACCGTCGAGCCAAAGCCACCCTACGGGCGGACGTTTCTCAGGGAAGAAGTGTTCGACAACCAGGTCCCTTTTTGAAGTTCCGACTGGGTAGGCGTTGTCAAGGTCTGCGAGCCCTGTGCTTTTTCTTCTCACCAGCTTTGTTGGTTCATCGTTACCATCTAACCTTAAGATCCTTTTCAGTATAAGCTGAGGGATAATCTTCACAACGCTCAATACTACAGCTGATCGTTCATATACAATCTTATTGGCATAAAAAAGGAGCGCTATCTCGCAGCGCTCCTTTTCTTTCTTGGATTACTCCTCAATCTTCTTTGCTTTTTTGCCAAACCACGTGTTTGCAACTAGCTCGACTACTTGCTTCGGCAATGATTGTGGTGCTTGTATTTCCGTCCCAGCCTTGTCCACTGTGCGATACAGCAAAGCCTTGTCATCCGCTGGGTCTGACATGGTTTGCAGTGTCCACTCGCCGATTTGTCCGGCGTTTGTCCACTCCTCGATCATCAGCTGATACTCCCCTGGAGCCAGCTCGATGTAATCCTCGTCTGTCACATCCACAATAGCATATCCATCATGCTCGATTTCAGCATCGTATGTATTTCCGTTCGCCGCTTTGTACAGAGCGAGCTCCTCCGGGTTATTCAAGTTTTCTGTAAGATGAGTAAAATCCGCAATCGTCACCTTAATACGCTTTTTCATAGGTACCCCTCCCGTGTTGAACACATCATTTCACACTCTACCACAACATGGTCAACCCTGCCAATTGTCTCTGAGCAGACGAACATGTTTGATTTCTTCGATATGTCCCCCTTCTGAGCCTCTCGCCGTTTCCAGAACGATGGGAAGTCCTTGCAATTCGGGTGTTTGCAAAAAGGTGGCAATGGCTGCATCACCGATCATCCCTTTTCCGATGGAGGCATGCCGGTCTCGAAAGGAACCACTCGGATAGACGGAATCGTTTAGATGAACGGCGCGCAAGCTCGTAAAATAATCGAGCTCTCGCATCCGGTCCGCTACTTCCCCCCAATCTTTCCCTTTCCACAATCCGCTGGCAAATGCATGACACGTATCCAGGCAAAAGCCTACCTTCTGTGGCTCAGCAAACAATTGTCGAACCTGCGTAAGCTCTTCGAGTGTCGTGCCCATCCGGTTGCCTTGTCCGGCATTGTTTTCGATTAACAGCTGGGCCTTTCCATTCCAGCCATCCAGTATTTGATTGACCATCTGGATCATGATTTTGTAACCGGTAAGGACATCAACGCCTTTATACTGGCCAAAATGAACGACCACGCCCAACGCTCCACAAGCTTCGGCAATTTCAAGGTCATTTCGTATGGAGCCCACTGTGACGTCGAATAGCTCCTGCTCCTCGACGCAAAGATTCACCGGGTATGGCGTATGAGCAATCGACAGCATGCCGTTTTGCTGACAAAAAGCGCGACACCGCCCTGCATCCCGGGCATCAAATTGCTTGATACCTAAGCTTCGCGGGTTTTTCGGAAAAAATTGAAATGATAACGCTCCTTCTTTGTAGGCAGTTCTCGCCGCCTCCTCGTACCCATGACGAATACTGACATGACAACCGATTTGCAAGGCAATCGCTCCCCTCACTCGCTTCTTATCATTTTTCCCTCTGTCCCTTTTTCTCAATCGAGCACTTGCGCTTCCCTGTCAGATCGAATAAACTAAAACTAAACCGAACGTTCAGTCTAGAATAAGGAGCTTTTAAAAAATGTCAAAGCGTCGTCTCGATGGGGAGAAAACCAAACAACATATCGTAGAGAAAGCCACCGAGTTATTTTCTCAGAAAGGCTATTCAGCCACTTCCATTGAGGACATTTGCCAAGCAACTGGAGCGAGTAAGGGTAGCCTCTATTACCACTTCAAAAACAAGGAGCAGTTGTTCCTGCATTTGCTTGAAAAGCAGTACAACGAATGGGTAGATCTGTGGCAGGAAAAAGAAAAAGAATTCGAGACATCCATCGATAAACTGTACGGCTTAGCTGCTTTTTTCTTGGAGGATTTTTTGTCCCACCCTCTAAAAAAAGCAGGCGAAGAGTTCTCCGGTAGCCAGCTCGCCGATCCAATCATTTTGGAACAAGTGCTGGAAATGCTTGGCTCCACCTATACCCTCTATACTTCACTCTTCCAAGAAGGAATCGACCGAGGCGAGTTTGCTCCAGGCGATCCCGAAGAAATGGCGATGATACTAGAAGGGCTCATGAACGGAATCATCAATGTAGGTTATCAAATGGAAGACGAGCGTCTTCATGCTCTGCTGAAGAGGAGCATTGACGTTTTGCTGCATGGCATTGCTGCCAAGTAGCATTTTTTTCACCTTTAATTAGACCGGACGTTCGGTATAATTTTTCAGGAGTGATATGACCCATGAAAGGTCTTTGGGGAAACAAAGTTTTTCTCACCGTCTTTATCTCGGACACATTAGAAAATATCGGTATATGGATTCGCAACATGGCCTTGCTCTACTATGTCATGGAGACGAGCGGCAACAATCCCACCGCTGTATCGCTCTTGACCGCCATCGAGCTTGCACCGATCTTCGTTTTTTCGATTATTGGCGGGGCATTGGCTGATCGCTGGAATCCGAAGCGAACAATGATAGCTGGGAACCTGTTAAGCACCCTCTCTGTTTTAGTCATCGTGTATTTGCTCTGGCAAGGGATGTGGATTGCTGTATTCTTTGCGACCTTTATCTCGGCTATCGCGTCTCAGTTCTCCCAACCTTCTTCTGCCAAGATGATGAAGCGCCATATTCCTGATGAACACGTTGCAGCAGCGGTGTCTATTTCTCAAAGTACGGGTTCGATTTTTCTGCTGATTGGCCCGATTGTTGGTACCTTTTTCTTTGAGCAGTGGGGCATCTACCCTTCCCTGTTAACGATGGCCGGCCTGTTCTTCGTCTCGGCACTGATCTTGCTGATACTTCCTACCTCAACTGCCAGTGCAACAGAGGAAGGCGGAACTCTCCTTTCTGAGATTAAAGCAGGCTTTACCTATGTAAAAAAGCGACCAGCCTTGCGCGGACTCGCCGTTACCTTTGCGTGTCTGGGGTTAGCCTCGGGTATTATCAATTCGTTGGAGGTATTTGTCGTCACAGATCGTCTTTTACTCTCCAAGGAAGCCATTCAGTGGTTTAATGCGTTAGACGGATTAGGTATGCTGTTAGGCGGCATTTTGGCTTCCGTTTATCTGGAGCGCCTGAATGGTCGCTGGGTCATTATAGGTGGATTGATATTCTTCGCTCTCACTGTCGCCGTAGAAGTTCTCTCTGTTTGGGTATACGTAACCGCAGCGATGCGCTTTTTCACCGGAATTGGGATGGCATTTTTACAAATCGTGATCGGTATGTTCATGATCAAGCTCGTGGATGAAGCGTATATCGGACGGGTGAATGGAACGATTTCACCGCTCATGGTCGGACTCATGATGGTCGGTTCCTTTGCGGCAGGTCCGCTCATGCAGATGACCTCTTTAATTACGATATTTCTAATCGCATCTGTCATCCTTCTGCTCACTGCATGGGGATGTAGACGAATTAAGTGGGATTCTGCCGAGGTTTCACAAGATGGCGCTAACCATCTTCACGAACACAAACAAGCGCAAACTCTATCGTAAGAGAATGCGCCCAAACAAAAAAGCTGTCCACCAAGCGGACAGCTTTTTCTAGCAAAATGCTATGTTTTCACAATGAGGAGTGGTGTTTTCGTACGATGAATCGTTTTAAATGTAACACTACCAAGCAGCGTACCTGCCACTGCACCTTGGCCATGATGACCGAGCACAACCAGTCCAGCATCGATTTCTTCAGCCGTCTGGCGGATCACAGTAGCTGGATCTCCAACCACGACCTTGCTTTCAAAAGGAAGCGATGCAGCTTCGAGCAGCTCCTCGCAAGGTTTTAACGTTTCACGTCCCCAGCCTTCGAGTGTATTCATGTTATCCCAGCCTACGCCATACACACCTGCGTATGTAACGGGTGGGATGACAACGGACAGGAGCGTATACGATACATCCGGGAGGTGCTGTCCCATCTCAATGGCTTTCTTCGCAGCTTCCATCGAATGATCGGAGCCATCTACTGCAATGAGTACTTTATTCCAAGGGAAGCGGCTCTCATCTGTCTCCTCCGCAATGAGGAAGACCGGAACTTTGACATCGTGGAGTGTCGGATAGCTGACGCTTTGCAACAGGAAGCCTGTAATGCGACCGTAGCCATGTGTTCCCATTACGATGGCAGCATAGTCATTCGCAGCGTGCTTCGCAATGACTTCATGCGGCTCTCCGAACTCAATCTCCAATTCATACGTGATACCGGCTTCTTCTACGATCGCAAGGAATTTTTTCAGATCATCTCTTGCTTCATCTAATTGATAATCTTCCACAACATCTCGTCCCAACCTTCTGACAACATTGCGTGAAGGGAACGGAGAGATAGCATGAAGCAATGTGATTTCATGCTTATTTTTGGCGTAGGCCAGCGCGAAGCGGACCGCCTGAATGGACTGCGCTGAGAAATCGACAGGGACTAGAATACGGGACATAATGACACGTCCTTCCTCTTTTTCATCTGGCAAATGTGATGTAGCTCTATGTACCCATCTGCCTTGAGTCCATTGTAGCCCTGTGAGCCCTACGTGTATGTAGGGGTTTTCCCTGATCTTGGTAGGGATATTCCCTGATAGGGAGTCCTAGTCCATGACAGCTGTGATAAATATAGTAGGCTTTTCACTCAAATCAATATCCGTGATCTCATGATCATCCACCATTCGCCGATTCGCCTGCTGGTCTCTTCGAATGACCCGAACGACTGGGCGCGAAGGCAAGCCTCTATTTTGGTCAATGATCACACCGATCTCTCCTGTCGACAGCTTCAGCGAGGTTCCTGTCGGGTACATGGCAATCGAGCGCAAAAAGTGAATGACCATTTTGTGATCAAAGCGTTTCTCCGCGAGCCCCATGACTTTTTCGCAAGCCTCATACGCAGGTAACGTATCTTCTTCCTCTGAAAAAGGAGAGATGAGATTATCATAGTAGTTACAAATCGCAACAATCTTGGCGAAATCATGAATCTCATCGCCAGTCAATCCCCGTGGCTGCCCACTACCATCCACCCATTCATGATGCTGCAAAGGAACGTGTGCAGAGACAATGCTCATCTCATGTTTTTTTCGCAACAGATCAAAGCCCAGCCACGTATGATGATTGGTCTTGCTGTTCTTTTTGTAAGCTGGGGCTTCCTTGTCGACTGACAGCTTTCCAATGTCATGTAAGAGGGCTCCAATGGCGAGCTCTTTTAATTGGGCCGTATTATAGCCTAATCCTACGCCCATTACTGTCGCCATCATGCACACATTCAAGGAATGAATGTACATTGCGTTGTCGGTCGTGCGAATTTCTCCCAGATTCAAGAGTACGCGACGATTTCTCAAGGTTTCGTCGATAATACTTCCCACTGATTTTTGAATACCGCGGACATCGAAATTTTTTCCAGTCTGCACACACGAAATCGCTTGTGACAGATTACGGATTGCGTCCTTCCGAGTGGTCTCTGTAACGACCTCCTGCTCTTTCACTTCATCGAGCAGCGGGTCTTTGATGCTTAACATCGTGACGCCAAACCGACGCAATTTATTAATCATTCCGACAGTCAGCTGGACACCTGTATGCAAGAGCGTCAAGCCCTCGCTTGTATAAATGCTTCGAGCCAAAACGTCTCCTGGCTCTACTAGGTCTACATTCACATATTTCATGGGGTCTTTCCTCCTGATTCCATCCTCCCCTGATGCTTCTTCCCTATCTTCGCTTTGAAAAAACCTGTTTCGCTTGTTTTTGATGAAAAAACATCTACGGGACAGCTGTCTCCTCATTTTTCACCTGTTCCTTCCAAGACCAAGCCAAGTACAAAGCTCAGAAAATTGGGTACGTGCATCTTGGTAGCCTTGTCTGTAATAATGCTCCAGCTTTTCCTCTTGACGTTCAAAACCTCGTAAAAAGGTACCCATTGGTGGTGCGATAACAAACGCTCTGCCTTCCTTCTGCATCTCTTTGACCTGCTCAATTGCCTCGCAATAGATGCGAAAATGACGAATGAATGCTTGGCACAAGCTCGTACTTCTGGAAAATAGACCCTCGACACGCGAAAACCGGCGCATCCACTCACGTGGCGGACAAGAAGAAGTCAGCACAATAATATGTTTTTGATTGCCATCAAGCATGGACTTCATGAAAGGTACCGGATGCACGATGCCCCCATCCCATAGCTTACGTCCGTTGATCGTAACCTTGGGTGATAGAAACGGAAGACTGCACGAAGCCCGAATCACATGGAAAATATCCTCACAGTCGTCTTTCGTAAAGTAAACGGCTTCCCCTGTCGCGCAATCCGTTGTGACGACAACAAACTGTTCCTTCGCTTCGTGAAACCGATCAAAGGCGAACGGCTCCAGCTTGTATGGCATCTCATTGAAAATAAAATCCATACCAAACAACGAGCGCTTCGTGATCAAATTTTTATAGTGAAAGTACCGGGGATCGTGAATGTATTTCGTATGATAAATCTTGCCCAATCCGCGTTGCCTTGCCAAGTATGCCGCTCCATTACACGCACCTGCTGACACGGCAATCACATACGGGATGTAAAGCTCCTGTTCCATAAAGTAATCCAGAACGCCAGCGGTATAAATCCCACGGCTTCCCCCTCCCTGCAAAACGAGCCCGACCCTTTCCATATCAATCACCCATTTTGATGTCGTTTACCTGTAGTATGAATGGTTGCCCAATGAAACATGCAGGGCGGGATCGTGCCAATCAAAAAACGACCCTCAAACGGGGTCGCCACTCAATCGTCTTTTTTCATCATGCTGTACTGATCACGGACCATTGCTACGTTTTCTCCTTGCTGCGTTAACTCTAGCTTATAGAGGATATCAGCAAGCACCGCTGCATAAATCAAAGTTAATTCCCCGGTATTGACAGGCTCTCGAAAGTAACTCCCGATCATCTCATAGCCTTTTCGCTTATAGGATTCGGTATCTTCCTCTTCCAGTGCTTCACATAGCTCTTCAATCAGATCATCCAGTGCCAGCCTTGCTCGTTCATAGACATCTGGCTGGTCATGTGATAAAGCGTCTGACTCTTTGGTCGTACCCACTTACCCCTCCTCCTTCTACTCCTAGAGTGGGGCACGTCGAGAGGCTTTATGCAGATTCTTGTTCCGTTTTCTTCGCAGGTGGAACTCGGATTCCTGTCAACGCCTGAAACAGTACGCGTTGGTATTTCATCTCGGCATCCGGATCAGGCCGATCCAGTAGTGTCCCGAGCACAGCACCTAAAAAGCCGAGTGGTATGGAGACCAATCCAGGATTCGTCAGTGGAAAAAGTGGCTCCGCACGGATAAGTCCGATGAGGGGATGCATAACAGTCGGTCCTAAAATGACAAGGACTACTGATGCCGTTAACCCTGTCAGGACGCCACAAATCGCTCCTCCCACGGTAAACCGCTTCCAATACAACGTAAACAACAGCAGTGGCAAATTCGATGATGCTGCTACCGCAAACGTCAGCGCAACGAGAATCGCCACGTTCATTTTTTCTGCACCGATAGCCAACCAAATGGAGATCACGCCCACCGCAACTGACGAAAGCTTTGCCATGGTGACCTGTTCTTTTTCCGAAGCCACCCCTCGTCTGATCAGATGACTGTAGACATCATGCGCGAACGCAGATGAGGCGGAGAGCACGAGTCCTGTCACGACTGCCAATATCGTCGCGAAGGCGACGGCAGCAATATACGCCATCAAAAACTCTCCACCGAGAGCATCCGCCAAGAGCGTGACGGTCAGATTCCCCCCGAAGCCCACATTTTTCAATGCCTCGTAGCCTACAAACGTGCTCGCCCCGAACCCGAGAAAAATCGTCATCAAATAAAAGGCGCCAATGACCCAAGTAGCGGTGTAAATGGAATTACGAGTCGTCTTTGCATCCTTGACTGTGAATAACCGGGAGATAATATGGGGGAGTCCGGCGGTACCGAGAATCAAGGCCAGATGCAGGGAAATCGTTTCCAGCGGATCGTGAAGTTGATTACCCGGCTGTAAGAACTGTTCCTGAAGAGGTGTAATCGTACTCACATGTGAAAACATTTCGGAGAAGCTCCAATCAAAACGGGCAAACACGATCAGACTTAGGATCAATGTTCCTGTCAGGAGCAAAATCGCTTTAATAATCTGAACCCAGGAGGTCGCCACCATCCCGCCGAACACGACGTAAAATGTCATCAGGCTCCCGACAATCAGGACAGACGTATCATAACGAACTCCCAATAAATAATGAATGAGGGCACCTGCCCCAACTAATTGCGCCAGCATGTAAAAAATCGTGATTAATAGAGTCGTACAGGCAACAATGCCACGCAGCCAAGGACTGTCAAACCTGACGGCAATCGCGTCTGCCAACGTATAACGTCCCAAATTATGCAACGGCTCCGCAACTAAAAACAAAATAATCAGATAAGAGACAAAAAAGCCAATCGCATACACGAACCCGTCAAAGCCGTACATCGCAATCGTTCCCGCAATCCCCAAAAACGAGGCAGCACTCATGTAATCGCCTGCGATGGCAATGCCATTTTGCAACCCGTTCAAGCGATTTCCTGCTGCATAGAAGTCTTTCGTCGTCCCCGTCTGTTTGGCAGCCGAATAAGTGATGGCCATCGTTCCGATAATGACGGCAAGGAAAAAGATGATCGTCGTCACGGACAATACCTCTCCCTTCTTGCAAAAATAAAAAAAGACCAGGGGTTAACCCCAGCCTTCTCTTCGTGGCATGAGCTTCCTACTTTTACTGTTTCTACGCTGAATCTTTCATTCCTGTATTCGCTTTCACCAAAATTTCATCGTACTTCTTATCATCACGGGCGCTGGACAACAAGGTTCCGATCCATGCTGCCAAAAACCCTAACGGGATCGAGACAATGCCCGGATTCGGCAACGGGAACAGCGCCTCGCCGACCAAAATGGCTTTTCCAGCTACAGGATTCCAAACGTTCGGACTCAACGCAACCAGAATGAGAGAGCTGAACAAACCGACGAGCATCCCGCTGATTGCTCCTGCCGTATTGAACCTTTTCCAGAAGATCGTGAACAAAATCACTGGTAGATTTGCACTCGCCGCTACTGCGAAAGCAAGCGCAACAAGGAAAGCCACGTTCAGATTTTGCGCAAATAAGGCGAGCAAGATGGAGACAATCGAGACACCCACAGACGCCCACTTGGCCATCTTCATTTGCTCCTTTTCTGTTGCTTTTCCTTGGCGTAATACGTGTCCGTAAAAGTCGTGCGCAAAGGCAGATGCCGCTGTCAGCACCAGCCCAGCCACTACCGCGAGAATGGTAGCAAAGGCAACCGCAGATACAAAGGCGAACAAGAAATTGCCGCCTAGTGCTTGCGCAAGCAGTGGAGCTCCCATATTACCTGCGGGGTCCATATTCCCTGCTCCGACAAAGGCTGCCGCCCCGAAGCCGAGGAAGATCGTCATGACATAGAAGGCGCCAATGATCCACGTCGCGTACACAACTGATTTGCGAGCTGTTGTGGCATCTTTTACGGTGAAGAAACGAATCAAAATATGCGGCAATCCAGCTGTTCCAAGCACAAGCGCGAGATTCAGTGAAATAGTATCGAGCCCCACTTTAAACTTGTTACCAGGATTGAGGAATTGATCTCCCAATGGTGTCGCTGTCTTCATTTGCTCGAACATTTTTAAGAGATTAAAATCGAATTTGGCGAAAACCATCATAGAGATGATGAATGTACCGATCATCAACAAAACTGCTTTGACGATCTGCACCCACGAGGTTGCCGTCATCCCGCCGAAGACGACGTAGATCGTCATCAATGCCCCTACGATCAATACGGAGGTCGTGTAATCCAGCCCCAAAAGCAGCTTGATCAAGGCCCCTGCTCCGACCAATTGCGCGATCATATAAAAAATCGAGATCGCAATCGAATTGAGAGCAGCGACTCCACGAACCTTTTTATTGTCAAAACGCGCGGCTATCATATCAGCCATCGTGTATTTTCCTAAATTACGCAAAGGTTCTGCTACCAGGTAGAGCACAACGAGATACGCGACAAGAAAACCGATACTGTAGAAGAAGCCATCAAATCCGCTCAACGCAATCATCCCGGCAATTCCCAGGAAGGAAGCAGCGGACATGTAATCTCCCGCAATCGCAAGGCCGTTTTGCCAACCCGTCAAGCCTCCTCCAGCGGTATAAAACTCACTAGTCGTGTTCGTCTTTTTCGAAGCGTAAAAGGTGATGACAAGTGTCAAAAGAACAATGACGAGAAAGAGTAAAAATGCAGTAACGTTCATTATCCCCTTCCACCTGCCTCTTGTTTGATTTTCTCAACGAGTTGATCAAACTGCACTGCCCGCCTGGTGTACAGGATACAGAGACCCCATGTCATGATGAACTGAGCAAAGGCAAATACCCACGCCCACGAAATAGCTCCAAACGCTGGTTGATTCAATACGGTGAAGTAAGAGGTTAAAATCGGAAGGGTGAAGTAAAACACGAAGAAAAAAATAGAAGATGGCAAAATAAACGCTTTTTTTCTTCTCAAGAGCTCTTTGAAAGTGGCTGACTGAATCACTGCTGCATAATCAACAGCTTGCTTCTTCTGATCCTCGGCTTTTTTTGCCGAAGCGGATTTGCCCATGGGAACCTCCCCCTCATCTACAGAAATGTAAGCGCTTCCTACATTGTAGAGAATCCTTTTCTAACCGTGTATTTTTCTGCGTAAGATGTCGGGGAGAGTGTGTCAGTGGCAGATTTTTAGCCACGATCTGCAAACGATGGATCACCAGGCTTATTCCTCGAGACGTTTGAGCAAATCCTTGGCGGAGGTCCGAGATACGGGAATACGCGGTCTTCCTTCTTCCTTCAAAATCAGGTTGTAGGCACCGTTGAACCATGGTTCGAGCTCGCTCACGAATTGAAGATTGACCAAATAGCTTTTGTGGGTACGGAAAAAGTCGTATGCGAAAAGCTTTTCCGCCAGTTGTGTCAAGGTCATCCGCGTCGAGTAGGTTGCTGTTTGGGTGACGATTTGCACATATCGCTCCTCCCGCACCGCATAGACAATCGTCGCTGGATCAATGACCACTAATCTGCTATTGTCTTCTACTAACAGCTTGGTTCGTTTTGTCTGGACAGGCTCTACTTTCGCCTTGACCAGACGCTCTCGTATCCGTTGCATCGTTTCTACCAACCGTTTGGGTTCCGTAGGCTTTAACAAATAATCGACGGCGTACAGCTTAAACGCATCGATGGCAAATTCCTCATACGCGGTACAAAAAACGATGAGGGGGTGCTGCTTGCGTGATGCGAGCATTCTTGCTGCCTGTGCCCCTTCCAGCTCAGGCATTTTCATGTCGAGGAAGACGACATCCGGTTCGTGCACATCGACCATTTCCAACAGCTCTCGGCCGTTAGTGGCATAGGGCAGCAATTCTACGTCCCCTTCTTGTAGCAGTAAATAGCTCAGTTCTTCGCGTGCTAGTCGCTCGTCTTCTGCAATCATGACGCGTATTGGCATCAGGCACTCACCTCTTTTGTAATCGGAATGGTAAAGGTAATCGTACTGCCGCCTTCTTGTTTATTGGCAAAATGAAGTTGGGCATCTTGTCCGCACAAGCTGATCAGGCGTTGGTTAACATTATGGATGCCAATTCCGTTGCCCTCCTTACTCTCCATAGGCACCTTTCCCAGAACTGGCAGCAAGTTGTCGGGAAAGCCTTCGCCATTATCTTCGATTTGAAAAACAACGTGCACATCCTGCCGTTTCACATGGAGGATGATCTCACCACCGTTCGTGATGTCGCGAACACCATGCTGAATGCAATTCTCAAATAACGGCTGCAACGTGCCAGGAGGAATAAGGGCTTCCTCTACCCTCGCATCAATGATGGTGCGAACGGCGAATTGCTCGGAAAATCTGATTTTGATAATTTCCAAATAAGCATACAGGTGATCCAACTCCTGTCTCACGGTGACAAGCGGACTCGCTGTGAGCTTCAGATTGAATCGCATGAACACGCCAAGCTGAATGGTCATATGCCGGGCTAGCTGCGGATCAATTCGTATCAAGGTCACAATCGAATTCAACGTGTTGAACAAAAAGTGAGGATGAATCTGTGCCTGTAGCATCCGCAACTCTGCATCCTTCATTAACCCTTTCATTTGCTCCGTGAGAGATAGGGTCAATTGATTGGAGATCAGGTTGCCAAGTCCTTTTGCTAGTGCTTCCTGGACTTTTCCTATTTGTTGCGGCCTCCGATAATAGAGTTTGATCAGACCAACGACGCTGTCCCCCTCTTTAATCGGCACGAGAATCGCTGCATGCAGGTTACAATTTTTGCGCTTGCACCCTATGCTCTCTCGCGTCAATCCCTTGTCGATTCCACCGCTATACAGAGCCCGCTTATCGAGCTCACTGTTGAGCGCTTCTCCCGGATGATGATGATCTGCCCCCACTCCCACGTGCGCAAGGAGCCGTTCTCGATCGGTTACAGCAACGGCTGCTGCTTTCGTTTCTTTTTGTAAGACGAGGGCTGCTGACTGAGCTGTCTGCGGTGTAAGCCCCCTTTTCAGGTGTGGCAAAATTCTTTCCGCTATCGTAAAGGAACGCTCCGCCTCAATGGCAGCCGAACGTTCTGCCTCTTGCAAGGCAACCCGTATCATCGTCGTAAAAATCGCAATCGAAACGCTATTCGTCAGCACCATCGGAATCCCAATCACGTTGACCATGGTTCGCGCCAATTCTGGAGGAGCTGCCATGATCAATAAAAGCGACATCTGAATAATGGGCGCGAACATGCCGATGAACATGGCTTTGGACGGAGAAATAACCCGCTCCTGCGAGAAAAAACGCGCTACGTATCCTGCCAGCAACCCCGTGATCGGGATCGACAAGCCCATCGGTGCTGCGGCGAATCCTCCCAATTGGAAGACATGAAGCCCAGCAATGACACCTGCCCCCAGACCAACGAGAGGTCCTCCTAGCAAACCTCCAATAACGACTCCTACCAAAGTAGAATTGGCGATAATTTCGTCATAAGACAAGCGAAATATCCAAAACGCAGGAAGATAGCTATCCCCTTGCACGACCACTCCTGCATATGTACCCGCAATCCCAAAAAACCCGAACATCACGGAAAATGCGATTGACGTCCCTACGTGCAATTCGCGGTCTAAAAGCTGGCGAAACAATGGTGTCCTTGTCAAAATAAATGCCAGCGTCAAAAGAATGCCCATTCTTTCAATGAGCAATAACGTGAGATTGTCCACCGCAGCCTCCCTTATTTTAAATCTTCTATAAATTCCGCATATTACCCTCAATTCCCTGCTGGACAGACAACCTCGCTAGGCTGATTGCATACGCTGTGTGTGCAATGCTTCAGGAGAAGGGTGATCATGCCATGTGTGGAATTGTAGGATGGATTGATTGGGAAAAGGACTTATCTGGTGAACGTGATGTGCTGCAAAAAATGACCCAATGCCTCAAGGATCGAGGCCCTGATGCAGAAGGCTTTTGGCTGACTCCTCGCGCGGCCCTCGGTCATCGCCGCCTTGTGGTCGTAGACCCTGCTGGCGGACAGCAGCCTATGTCGTCGGCTCTCAAAAACAAACATGCCTGCACCATGATTTACAATGGTGAATTGTATAATACCGAGGATTTGCGAGCAGAACTGCTTGCTTGCGGACATACCTTTCAATCTCACTCGGATACGGAGGTACTTTTGCACACGTATTTGGAGTGGGGGCCAGATTGTCTGTCAAAGCTAAACGGCATCTTTGCTTTTGCGATCTGGGACGAACGCGAACAAAGATTGTTTGTCGGCCGTGACCGTATGGGGGTTAAGCCGCTGTTTTATGCGCAAAGAGGCAGTTCATTTCTGCTGGCCTCCGAGCTAAAAGCCTTGCTCGCTCACCCCGAAGTCAAACCAGAGCTCTCTCGTGAAGGCTTGGCAGAGGTTTTCGGAATCAGTCCCGCCCGTACGCCTGGCCATGGTGTTTTTCACAACGTACACGAGGTTCGGCCCGGTGCTTATCTGTTGGTCACTCGTGATGGCGTCAAGCAAAAACGCTATTGGCAGCTCAAAAGCCACCCACATACGGATGACTTGGAGACAACTGCTGGACGTGTCAGGGAGTTAGTCACGGATTCGATTGAACGCCAATTGGTTGCGGATGTGCCCGTTTCGACCCTCTTGTCGGGCGGGTTAGACTCGAGTATTATCACAGCTGTTGCGGCAGATCATTTTCAAAAAACAGGCCGTGGAACCCTTCACAGCTACTCCATCGATTACGTAGACAACCGAAAACATTTCAAGGCAAGTACTTTTCAACCGAATGAGGATGAACCTTATGTGCAGCTGGTTACAAAGTTTCTCGGAACCCAGCACCACACAATTGAATTTGACACAGACGATTTGATTGAATCCCTGAAAACAGCAACACTCGCCCGCGACTTGCCGGGGATGGCTGATGTGGATGCGTCGCTTTACCTGTTTTGCCGAGAAATAAAAAAAGAGACGACCGTCGTCCTCTCAGGAGAATGCGCAGATGAAGTATTTGGCGGGTATCCGTGGTTTCATCGCGAGGAACTGCTGAATGCCGGAACGTTCCCATGGTCGAGAGCGACGAAGGAACGTTCCTCCTGGCTATCCCCTGATCTTCGTGATTGGGTCAAACCCGAGGAATACGTTGCCATGCGGTATGAGGAATCCCTCGATGAAGTCCCTCATCTTCCAGGCGAAAATCCCATTGAAGCTCGCCGACGGGAAATGTTTTATTTGAATATAACGTGGTTCATGAACACGCTGTTGGATCGCAAAGACCGAATGAGTATGGCGGCCAGTCTGGAGGCGCGCGTGCCGTTCTGTGACCATCGCATCGTGGAATACGTCTGGAACATCCCATGGGATATGAAGACGCACGGGAATCGGGAAAAAGGAATTTTGCGAAAAGCCATGGAAGGAATCTTGCCGGACGAAGTGCTGTATCGCAAGAAAAGCCCGTACCCGAAAACACACAATCCCGCCTATACGGAAGCCGTTCGGTCTTGGCTGCTGGATATAGTAAACGACTCTTCCTCTCCACTGCTTCAACTGGTAGATGTACCAACGATTCGAAAAATTGCCGAGTCAGATGCACAGGCTTCGAGCATTCCGTTTTTCGGTCAGCTCATGAGTACACCCCAATTGTTCGCCTATCTCGGCCAACTGGATTATTGGCTGCGGGAATACCGTGTTTCCATTCGTGCCTAACTATATTACAAAAGCTCCTCGCCCCTTATGATTCGGGGGAATTGAGGAGCTTTTCGTTACTTTTTGGTTCTTCCCCGTTGCTTGGTTCTACGTACGGGTTGTGCCTTCGGGTTGAGGGGTATGGTAGCAAGAGATTGATATCTCAGATCAAACTGCTCGCCTGAGCGTTTCATGATCGTGAACGTTTTGGTTGCGCCGACTCGGATCAACCGGTAGTCCACTCGTGTTTTTTTCCCTCCCCCGCTCAGTATCGCAGCCACGGTCCGATGATCCGGCAGATTCACTTTTATCTGCAACGACAACACGGTTGCAGGAAAAGGTGGGATGTCACGATAAGGAACACAGAGCTTACCTTTTAGCATCCGCAAATGGAGATTCCGAATCATCACTTCCGTCAATTGCTTCCCCCAATACCGGCGGAAAATACGGGAGATTTTTCGTTTGGTGTTGTATTTTTCGGGCAATGGCGTGTAATCCACACCGTTTACGGTATACACAGGCTTTCCTCTCGGCGAATTCGCGATCTGAGTCCAGACATGCTCTGCTGAAGTGATAAACTGCTTGAGCCTCTGCAACTCATCCAAGGATTTCACCTCCTCCATAAACCGTATGGTGGTGGGCTTATGCTAGTACGCCCGATTTCAGCTTTCCAAACGTAACGGACAACAATTCAGAACATACATATAAATTGCAATCATATTATCAAGATGATAGAATATAAACCGCTTTCACTTCTCTTGTCGGGAAGTGCGTTTTTTTGCCTTTTAAGTTTAGCAATATTTAATTTCTTGGAGGTTGTAATGAATTTCATCATTCCCATCGCTGGCTTACTCATCGTGATCGGGTTAGCATTGTTGGGGAGCAATGGACGTAAACAGGTCAAATACAGACCCATCATCGTCATGATTGCTCTGCAATTTTTGCTCGCCTTTCTTCTTCTGCATACCAAGTTTGGGTTTATATTCGTTTCAGCCATTTCCAAATCGTTTGAAAAGCTTCTTGCTTTTGCTGCGGAAGGGATCAATTTCGTATTTGGCAATCTGGCAAACGACGGACAAATGTCCTTTTTCCTTGGTGTATTGCTCCCAATCGTCTTCATTTCCGTCCTCATCGGTATTTTGCGGCATTTCAAGATTTTGCCGATTATCATGAAGGCAATTGGCTTTGTTCTGAGCAAAATTAACGGCATGGGAAGGCTGGAGTCTTACAACGCTGTCGCTTCCGCTATTGTCGGCCAAAATGAAGTATTCATCACTGTGAAAAAACAGCTCGGTTCCTTGCCAGAGCACCGTCTGTATACACTATGCGCGTCAGCCATGTCTACTGTTTCGATGTCGATTGTCGGTGCGTATATGACGATGATTGAGCCGAAATACGTTGTCACAGCCCTGTTCTTGAATCTGTTTGGCGGCTTTATTATCGCTTCGATCATCAACCCTTATACAGTGAACGAAGAAGAAGATTTACTGGAGATTCAAAGCAATGAAAAGCAGTCCTTTTTTGAAATGCTCGTTGAGTACATCATGGACGGCTTCAAGGTAGCAGTAGTCGTGGGCGCTATGCTGCTCGGTTTTGTTGCCTTGATCGCGGCTGTGAATAGCTTGTTCGGCATGATTTTCGGCTGGACGTTCCAAGAAATGCTCGGCTTTGTCTTCGCTCCTTTTGCCATCCTGATGGGCATTCCTTTTGCGGAAGCGATGACGGCTGGTAGTATCATGGCGACGAAGCTCGTAACGAATGAGTTTGTGGCGATGATCGAGCTGGGTAAAGTCGTATCTGAACTGAGCCCACGTACAGTAGGAATTCTCTCTGTCTTCCTCGTTTCGTTCGCGAACTTCTCCTCCATCGGCATTATCGCTGGTGCGGTGAAAGGGCTGAATGAGAAACAATCCAATGTGGTCGCTCGCTTTGGGTTGAAGCTGTTGTTCGGTGCCACGCTGGTTAGTCTTTTGTCCGGTATCGTCGTCAGCTTTGTTTTGTAATCGAAAAGAAGAAGTGTCCCTCTGCCATGTGCAGTAGGGACACTTTTTCATGAACCGCGAGTGCCCTGCTACAGTCGGGTACTCGCTGCTTATTATCGAATGATCTTTTCCACATCAACACGTCCAGAGAAAAACGTCGCTCCTCCGCCCATATCCGCGATTCGGTCTGGTGTGAGGGCATTTACATAATGCTTCGGACCTTCATTGTCTGCCCATAAGCCTTGGCTCACGACTACACCCGAGAGAACATTTTCACCGACAGATGCCACGAGTTCGCACTCTCCCCGCTCATTCCATATGCGGACCGTATCTCCATCACAAATGTCTAGAGCACTAGCATCCGTCACATTCATGTGTACACGAGGTATTTTTTCCATCTTCTTATGTTTTTCATTATTTGAGAACGTGGAGTTCAAATAATTGTGATTCGGCCCCGGGACAAATAAATACGGGAAATCCCCATCATTCACCAATGGCGTATAGGTCGGTAATGGGGGCAGCCCTCGCTTTGCCATTGCTTCCGAGTAAAGCTCAATTTTTCCACTTGGGGTGGGAAGATGTTCCAAAAAGAAAGGTTCCATATTGGCTTTGGCATATTGTTTTTCGACCAAAGTTTCATACGTGATTCCTTCCAGATGAGGATTGTCGTGTCCCTCCAGCGCCTGTCTGACCATCTCTGCATCACTGTCTTGAAAAACAGGTTCGTCATATCCCATGGCAGCAGCCAGCAAGCGGAAAACATCCGTGTTGGACTTGCTCTCTCCAAATGGGGCGATCACTGGTTGCTGAAGTTGAATGTAATGATGCCAATACGACGTGTAAAAATCCGTATTTTCATAAGAAGACGTCGCTGGCAAAACGATATCGGCATAAAGAGCCGTCTCCGTCAAAAATAAGTCGTGTACGACCGTGAACAAGTCCTCTCTCGCCAAGCCTTCCCGTACTTTGTTTCCTTCCGGTGCGACAATGGCTGGATTGCTCGTATAGACGAAGAGCGATTTCACCGGTGGATCTGTATCGAGCAACGCTTTCCCAAGTTCATTCATGTTGATGACTCTCGTCTGTTTATTGGCCAGCAAATCTGGTCGCTGCACGGCAAGCTTGTTGTGCTCCAAGAAACCTTTATTCCCTTTATTGGCCCCACCGCCTTTGACAAGCCACTGCCCTGTCAGGGCCGGAAGACAAGCAATCGTCCTTACACACATTCCACCATTGTCGTGATGCTGAATGCCATTTCCAATGCGAATAAAGGACGGGGAGGTGGTGCCATACATTCTCGCCAATTTGTAAATATCGTCGACAGGGACACCGGTTACGGCTGATACGGTAGCAGGATCGTAGGTACGTACATGCTCCCTTAGCTCTTCATGTCCGACCGTATACTTTTCCATAAAGGCTGAATCTACCAAGTTTTCTGCAAAAAGCACATGCATGATACCCAAAGCCAAAGCCGTGTCTGTTCCGGGTAAAATCGGGATAAACCAATCAGCCCATCGCCCTGTCTGATTTTTATGAACATCAATCACGACGATTTTCGCCCCGTTTTTTCGAGCCTGTTCCGCAAACACCACTTGATGCATGTTGGTGCTAACCGTATTGATCCCCCACATGATGAACAGCTGGGTATGAACGGTGTCTTCCGGATCTGTTCCAAAGGCTCCACCCATCGTGTAGCTGTACCCTACCGCCCCTGCACTGTTACATATCGTACGGTCAAGCTGACTGGCCCCCATACGATGGAAAAAGCGGCGATCCATCCCTTCCACACTAATCCGCCCCATGTTTCCGTAAAAGCTGTAAGGCAAAATGCTCTCGGGACCGTCTGAGTCGATCAAGGCACGCCAGCGTTCAGCTATGGTAGTGATGGCTTCCTCCCAACTGATTCGAACAAACTCCCCGCTCCCTTTTGTGCCAATACGCTTCAACGGATGCGTGAGTCGCTTGGGATCGTAAATGCGCTCTGTCATGTTGCGGACTTTGTTGCAAATATTCCCCTTCGTCACCGGATGGTTCGGGTCCCCTTCTATTTTGACGATTTCCCCCTCTTTTTTATGAAGGAGCAATCCACATTGGTCCGGGCAATCAAGTGAACAGACTGCTGGAAAAACACCGTTTTCCTGGGTCGTATAAGTCATGGAGGTTCCTTCTTTCTCGTAACAGTAACTAGCTTTTATAGGCTATTATAATCGATTGAAAAAAGAAGGTACTACCCCTGCGCGAATGATAAGTTACTGATTTTTTTTATATACCAATCGTCTCATTACGATTTCTAATGGTCCGTTCAGATTGTGCTTTTCTAAAAGCGTGGCCAATAGCAGAGAAAGGCTCCAAATAGCCACGGCAATCAAAGCAGCCATCCCGTTACTAACATGTCCCCCTAATTCAAGTGCTACTGGTGACAAGAAAAGAACAAGCATCGCTTCATTCCATACAAAAAAAGGTTAATTTACAAAACACTTTTGTATGTAAGGAATGTGTAGACTTATTACACCATGATCTTCCTGTTGTCTAAAACAACTAATCCGAAAAGTTACGTTTTCGGATTAGTTGAAATGAAGAAAAGAAGCAATGTGACCCCCTACTAGCCAGCCCAAGGATTATCTTAATCTTCAGAAACAAAGACCATGTGAACACCATACCAATCAATGATTAATTTATCTTCACTTGACCAAGCGTCTGGATAATTTCCAATATGATGATATTCTTTACATCTACTATCAAGTAGATGTTCATTTAGATCAATATGATATGCTTCGATCTTCCTTTCATCATTCATAAAAAGGCTATTAGAAAGTACATCAAGAATCGTTTCTCTTATAATCATGTAAGTCCTTCCTTTTCGTAAAGATAGAACTAGCTCCTTTTTATTTATAATTCATTATACCAAGAGTCAAATAGGATATCCTGCTCGACTATTGGGATCAAGTCCCGGTTCATTCCGCACTCTTTTCTGATGTTCGCCATCGTGCTGGCATTGATGATCTTCTCCTTACAGATCTGTTCCATACTATTCCAGCCCCTTCAGCTTGCTCAATGAATGTGCGGTTTTTGCTTGCGCGATGGTAGGTAGATCCATGTTGACATTACGAATGGCTGATCCCAGTGCTAATGAGTCAGTATGAGCAGATTTGGAAGACGAACGACTAACCTATGCAACCCTCACGAAACAACGCAGCTTGCACCGGTGAATTTCCAGCATCAATCAAGAGGGTTTTCCTTGCCACCGTAATGGCTGCTAGGATGGGGCGATCCCAGTCATGAGTTGCATGCATAATCAAGATATGCTCGGTAATCTGTTCAATCGTAGACATTTCCTTCTCCCCTTTCTAAATAGGCCAATGAAATTTTCTCTCCACAGAATGACACAGCACTTTCCCCTCGCACAAACAAAAAACGCCCTTGTTACCAGGCGCTTTTTGTAGTGACCCCGTGAATTACTCGTACGTTAGTTGTCTCACGTTCAGGCAAATTTCCTTCTATAAGACATGAAATGACGGGCGATGAGTGCTTTTCTTATTGATGTATAATTATTAATTATGAATAATCTTCTGGAGATAAGTACCCCACTTTATCCTTTCCTTCTTTGTTATCCGTTGTGACTACCGGATAATAGACTCCTTCAAAAACTCCTCTATAAATATGGTCAACATCGCTAGGGCACATATCACGTGAAGGATCTTCAACAGAAAGATAGCAATCCCCGCTTATATCTTCGATAAAAAAACAATTAGTTCTTTGACGTGGATATATTCTCATATAAATCGCCATCCGATCATAGGCTACTCATTTGATCCCACATTATCCTATCATCTTGGATAAGACTGCGGTGCGAGTCGTTGTTGATCCTTTTTTACAGGAGGTACATACGGTTCAACAGTCACTGGAATACCAAGTCTCTGTTTGTGTTCGTCCAACGTCGGAGTATCAGGATATATGTTGTCTAGAGTAATTTTGAATGGTTCTTCGACTTTTCCCGTATACGGATTATATTGGAGCGGCATATTGAACGACCCACCGCCGTAGCTGCTCGTCGTTGTATAGGTCGTCTCTTCATAATGTATCCTAGTTGGCTCAACTGTAAAGGACATCTGAACGTCTGGACCATCCGATTGTCTCGATGGTTTGGAAGGCTTTTTGACCGTTTTCTTTGGTTGTTTGTTTGAAGCCGTCTGTACGGCCTTTGTAGATGACTGCTCTTTCGCTTTTGTGCCAGGCTTGCTTCCTACCAACTCTGATGGGGTTGACTGAACTACTGGTTGTTCAACCGGATACGCTGATACATTGGTTGGCCTCGTCCCTTGATTGGCTAAATCCATAACCGGAGTCGAAACTGACAAAAGCGAAGCCGAAGTCGTTTGCGTTGCTTTTGGGACGCTTTTCGTGTTTTTCTGATCGGCTTTTACTTCCTTAATCAATGTTGGCCACAGGTATGCATTGAAACCTAGCAACGCTACCATAAGCGTGATTCCTGCTACTTTTTTCATAATCACATTCTCCGTTGCCTGTTAGATTTGAAGTGTAAAAAGTACGAGTACTAAAGAACTATAATAAGGAAATTATACCTTATCAGGCTAATGATTTCCAGAATAATAGCCTGAACCCTATTTCTACGCTCTAACAAACGCTGTTCTAATCCTGGATGTATGCTTCTAGTAATGCAATCATTTCACGATTCCCCAACATTCTTGCCTCTGCGATTGGGGTCCCCAACTTGGTCGGGTGTTCAGTAGCATACTGTGTTGCAAGGATCGGATCGGCTCCGTAATCCAATAATAGCTGTACAATATCTAAACGGTTGTCCTGAACTGCACGCATTAGTGGTGATTTAAAGTGCTGATAATTCAAGTCAGGGTCAGCTCCATGCGCAAGTAATTCGTTAACCATGTCATAATTTTTTTGTGCTACTGCGAACATCATCATGGAATGTTGACCAGACAAAAAGTTCGGATTAGCCCCATTTTCTAAAAGGAACCTTGATGCATCCAGATGACCGTCTGCAACGGAGAAGGCAAGTGCTGTTCTCTTGTAACCTTTGTCCATTTCCATATACGCATTAGGGTCCATCCCAGCTTTCAAAAATAAACGTAGCCTTTCTACTTCATTGTCACTAGCGGCAGCAGCGAAATGCAGAACATTAAATTGAAGATCAGACGCCTCTAACTCTCTCCTTGCTTGCCGTGCTTCTTCTGAAGGCATATGTTCTTCTGAGATCGCTACAACATTTGCTCCCGGGTCAGTTCTAAGCCAATTCATTTGGTCATAATCGAGATTCATTGATACTTCGGGTTGAAAACGAGTAGGAGTATGAAATGTTGTCTTGTCCACTCGACTTGGCACTTTATGATTAGAATTGGTTACAACATTCATCTCCTGATCTTTAACCGTGCCATAATTAGAATTACTAACTGAAAGGTCCTCTTGAATTGGTGTTACTTGAATAGATTGATTTATTTCTGCCTCTGTTTTTACGCTATATTTATTAACGACATTCTGATTATTATTATTTTTTTGGGATGACTTTGATACCACTTTAGATTCTGTCATACTTTGTAGCACTATAGTCCAAGTTGCCAAGCAAATAATTATAACCACGCTAAACAGTAAACTCCGTTTCAACTTAATTGACATGTCTTTATGACCTCCTGATTAGGTAGATTATACCACATCAGTATTTCAATTAGGCTTAAAGTGGTCTGAATCTTTAAAATGAGAATCATTTAGACCTCTTGCTAATTGTGGAGGCTAGTAGACACTACTATCCCTTTTCTGGGTTTACACCCCACTTTGAGGCATCTTTAGGATCGATTCATAAAAAAAGAGCACCAAAAGTAGGCGCACTCTTTACTTAATCATTCTTCAATTCAATATAAAGGCTATGGAAGTAATTTACGCCCTTTTGATGTATTATGCCTTAAGGAGTTGCTTCAAAGCTCTCGAATGTCAAAGCAATTTTTTTCCACTTAAAGAACGCTATACAACTTCCAACTTTATCGTTTTGGTAACATCCGCAGTCTCCCTCAATTTAACATTCTTAATGCACAGTTGATATTAGAAGATCTATCTAAACGAGATAGACGCTTGATTATCACAAGAGCCTATCCCGCTGTATGTACTAAATGGCTGTTCCCTAAGTACGATCGAGACTCTTGGTCAAAATTAATCGAGATTGTGGTGTCGTTCTTTTCACTACTCATTTAGTCCTTTTATGCATCATGTTAATTGTCTGTGTCTAGACTTGTCTGTTTCTAGCTGGCCACTGTAATGTTCAGCTACCTCGTTCACAGCATTAAGGCAATCTTCGATGGAAAAAAGCTTATCAACTTCTTGTTCTTGAATTCCTGCCATTTTTTTTGCGTTTGACCATCTACATTCTAGAATAAATTGAATTTTTAACACATCAGGTATTGATTCAATCCCACTTCTATACTCTTCATAAGCTTGTTCGGTCAGTACTTCTAAAGTACACATTGATTTTGCCTCCCTAAGGGATCGCAAGCATTCCTCCTTATTAAATCCTCTATATGCGAAGAGTCCAGCTGCTCTTTTAGCACTGGTCCAACTTCCTAATCTGTTCTCGATAACAGCCTTCGTTGGATATTTCTTACCGTGCTTCTCATTCCAATTCATGTACTTATCAATTGTAAAGATGGGACCAATTTCAGATGCAGCTAATTTGAGCGCATGGATGCAATCTTCTGCTGTGAATGGGTATATTAAATTTGTTTTCTTCTTAGGAGAACTTGATTTTGAATTGGTAATATTGGCTTTTAATAAAGCAATGCTCCATGAACCAAACCTTCCAATAATAGTTGAAACAGTCGGTAACACGCTCCGATGGTTACTTACATTCCTATACTTGTTATACAAAAGAATCGTAAATTTCCGGGGTCTTCCTAGATCAGAATATACCTCTGTTAAGATGTTAATCAGAATTTCCTCCGTATATAAGATCTGGCGCATCATTTCCTCCTACAAATAAAAATGAGATAGACCCTTGTTCATCACAAGAGCCTATCCCGCGGTATTTCCGTAGGTAATATTTAGCTTTTCATAAACTTCGTTCGCATTTACTTTATCAGCGTTTTAAAAGAACTTTCCATTTGATAAAGCAGAATTGTTCCGTAAAAATAAAGTTGTAGACTGTAAAATAAAGTATTAGACCGAAAAATAAAGTGTTAGACTAGCGCCTGTTATTCAACTAACGGGCAGATTAACGCAACATTTCAATAACTGTAATCGTAATATTATCTGCTCAAGAAGACGGAAACAAGCAATGGCAGTGAGGGGGAACCCAGCACCGCCATTGCTTTATTTTTGCAAAATGATTTGATCAGGCAAGCTATCCGTCAAGTGCGTAAACTTACTTTTGAGACATCCCATTTCACTAAGCAAGATGTTTACCCCATGCTTTTCGATATGACGATTTTCCCCCGTTTCGGCAGCTCTTCGCTTTTGCGGTACGCCTGAAGCAGGCCCTGAGCAGTAAAGGGATAGGTCTCATTAATGTGGATACTCAACTTGTTCTTTTGCATATGGCGAACAATAGAATCAAAATCGGCACGGTTGGGTCTTGCATGGAAGAAATGCGCGTCAATGCCTCGGACCTTTGGATATTGATTGATCGTAAATGCCGCCACTGAAATATAGGAGCCGCCATCCTTGATGACCGAGTAGTTTTTCTCTCCCCGATCTCCTGGTAGCCCGGTACCGATTGTGGATGGGTCCATAGCGGAATCAACCACGATATCGATAGGATCGGTTATTTGGGCGGCAAAGTCGACTTTCGTGTAGTCGAACACCTCGTCCGCACCGAGTCCTTTGACGAAATCATGATTATAGTCCCTCGCGGTTGCGATAACATATGCTCCATGTTGCTTGGCCAACTGGACCGCCGCATGTCCCACACCTCCGGCACCAGCATGAACAAGGATGCGTTGTCTCGGTTGGAGACGGCCATGCTCAAACAGCGCTTGCCAAGCTGTCAGGGCAACCGCAGGCGCGGCGCCTGCCTCTTCGAAGGAAAGACTCTCCGGGATAACAGCAAGATGATCTTCCTCCACCGCAACGTAGTCCATGTAGGAACCCATCGGAACCAAGCCCATTACACGATCCCCCGACTTGAAATGACGCACTTTTTCGCCAACCTCTTTTACGATGCCGGCTACATCAAAACCAAGAACGATCGGCAGTTGAGCCGGAAATTTATCAGCCATCGGACTCTGAAGAATCGCGCCGCTGCGCATTAGAATATCCGCAGGATTAATGGAAGAGGCGCGCATTTCGACTAGAACTTGTGTATCGGTGAGTGTGGGAACTGGCACTTCCAGTTCCTCTAGTACTTCGGGGATTCCAAAGCCTGTCAAAGCAATAGCTTTCATGATTATGCCTCCTCTTAAATTGAACATAAGTTGAATTTTCAACATGTGTTTTATATATTAAAACGTATCAGAGCGATAGATGCTGTTCAATGGTTAAAACAAGCCCGGTTGTTGATTTTTCAACAGAGGGCTTCAATATGTTCATTTTATATAGGATAAAGGGGAGAACGATATGGACAGACGTATTCAAAAATCGAGGCAAGCGATTATGAATGCTTTTATGAGGCTGATGTCAGAAAAGGACTTCGAGAGCATGACGGTCAATCAAATTGCGGAGGAAGCGAATGTCAATCGAGGAACGGTGTATTTGCATTTCGCTGATAAGTACGATCTACTCGATCAATGTATGGAAGATCAAATTAACCAGTTACTGCGCAATTGTATACCTGAAGAGGGCTTAGTTCATCTCACTTCCAAAACCGCGCTACAGCGCACGTTTGAATATTTGGAGCAGCATGCTTCTTTCTTTTCCATAATGCTGAAGAGCAAGGGTAACGCGGTTTTCCGAAACCAAATGGAGACAATGTTCCGGCAAAGTCTGAGCGAGCATCTGGATTCGATCAATCTCGATCAGAAATTGAACAAGGATATTACGGTGCAATTTTTCATTTCAGCGGGAGTGGGTGTATTGGAATGGTGGATTACCCATTCGATGCCGTATCCGGCATCGGTCATGGTTGAACAATATTGGAATTTGCTGAATCGAATTCAATTGCAAATGTTCGAATAAATAGCGTATTAAAATTTGAAAAATAAATTAATAGACAGTGAAAATAAAGGCTTTAAACTGGCAAAGCCA